>CAJTPB010000005.1 GCA_910578065.1 uncultured Christensenella sp.
GCGCCCGCCGCGCTCATTCACTCATAACCGACACCGCAACACACGGGCGGCGAACGCCGCCCGTGTGCGGGTGGATATAGTATTACCTTTACGCCACTATGTAACACTGTAACACTTTTGGGGGTATTATGGACGATAAAATCAAAATTGACCTATCTATAACGGAAGAACAACCCGAAACAAAGAAAAATACACAAGCCCGCGATTGGTGCTTTACCGTAAACAACCCCGTACAAAGTGAACAAGAATTTATGTCCTATCTACAATCTTTACCCGAATTGCGTTATGTGGTTTTTCAAAGAGAAAAAGCACCCGAAACGGGAACGGAACATTATCAAGGGTATTTCGAGTTCACGCAACCTAAATGGTTTACAACAATTAAAAAGTACCTTTCAAAAGAAACTATCGGCGTTGCCGCTCATATAGAACAACGGCGCGGAAAACGCTCACAAGCGCGTTTATACTGTATGGACGAGGAAACACGCATTAGCCCGCAATATTACGAATGGGGCGAATATGCGGAAATCGGAGAACGCTCCGACTTAACCGACATAATGAAAGATATTGAAAGCGGTATGTGCTTTTACGACCTATCTAAAAAACACGGCAACCGTTTTATTAAGGTTATAAATTGGGCGCGGGAATTTAGGCAATCGCATTTGGAAAACAAGTATAAAAGAGTATTCCGCGATATGAAAGTTTATTATATTTACGGCTCGGCTGGGTGCGGCAAGACAAGTTACGTTTTCAATAAACACGGCTATGACGACGTTTACAGAACAACAAATTACGAGTTCGGTTGGGTTGACGATTACAACGGCGAAAAGGTTTTGTTTTTAGACGAGTTTCGCAGTTCGTTCAAAATCTCGGAAATACTGGACTACTTGGACGGGCAACCTATCAGAATAAGAGGGCGAAATTATAACCGCGTTGCTTGCTACGATACTGTGTATATCGTTTCTAATATACCGCTTATGGAGCAATACAAGAACATACAAGACAACGAGCCTAAAACGTGGGCGGCGTTCTTACGGCGAATAACGGCGGTATATAATTTTGACATAAGCAAGGAAACGCCCGTAAACAAGCATACGGGCGAAATAAAAAAGCCGCTTTCGCTCATACCTATCGACAACGACAGCGACTTGCCGTTTTAACGGCTTAATGGGTGGGCTTCCTCTTGGGTGGGGCAATAGAAAAGGCACAAGGCAGTTTGCCCTGTGCTTTTTCCTTATTTGTAGGCGATAAAGCAATGTTTATGTTAATTTCTTTGCGACAGTAATTTGGGGCATCATCGGAAAAACAAAAAATTCTTTACTGTATAAATCTATATATTTGTCTAAATTGTCATTTGTAATAGACCTATCACAAATTATTAAGTCGCTATATTGTAACATTCCAAAGAAAACATAATCTATTTTTGAGTTTTTAAAAATTTCAACAAATTGTTTTGTTGTAGGTAAAATTACAGGTTCACCCATACCATTAAGATGTTTATAATATGTACCACCCATTGTTATATCTTCAATTACAAATATAGTTAAAATTTTAATTGGGGTTGCATTTATCTCTTGTTTACAATGGTCAATATAATCTTGTATTTTTGATGAATGCCTTTCAAATTGCCTTTTAAAATTTTTGATATAATTATTTCTAAATTTGTCCCCGTCTTTTCCCATATAAAAAATAGTTGAATTCCCGTCTTTAACTCCATAGCCTTGTACAATGGCTTTTGTGCTGTTGTAGCTTTGTGCTGAATTCTTAATTTCACTTTCTATTTCATTGTTTACTTTACTAATGTTTTTCCTTAATTTCGAACCGTTTCTATTAGTTTCGGAACAATCAAATTCAAAGTGTTCAAATATATAAAGTGTCGCAGTTTCTTCATCAAAAAAATAACCGTCAGGTCTTTCAAAATTCTTACATTGTTTTAAAGCATTTAAAATATTATCAAATGAATTAGGGTGATTATTTGATATAGCAAAAGAATTAAGATTTTTATATAGATACCTTTTCTTGAAAGTTTCAATTTCACTTTTGTTTTGCTTTTCAGTTGTTTTTTTGCTCAATTTTCTTTACCTCAATATTGATTTAATTATATATAAACCGTTGTGAATATAGTAAAACTTTGGTTTGTTGGGTTAGATAGAAAAAACACAAGGCTGTTGCCCTGTGCTTTTTCATTTAGTTGTATGCGATAAAGCCCGCGACACCATTCACGAAAATGTATTCCGTTTTTAGGTGTTCAAACTTTAACGACATTGGTGGAGATAACGAGATTCGAACTCGTGGCCTGTACGTTGCGAACGTACCGCTCTACCAACTGAGCCATATCCCCATATAAATTATGTTATGATTATACCATATTTATAAAAAATTGCAAGCGTTTTTCATAGACTTTTAAAATTTTTATGCGCTTGTCGCCGTTCTTTTAGAAAGGATTGACACATTTTCTAAAATCTAATATAATAATTAAAATTATTATATTAGAGGAATCATGATACAACTTTTAGAAAAGCAAAAAGCATATTTTCGTACGGGAAGCACACTTTCCGTACAATATCGTATTCAAGCGTTAAAAAAACTTTATCGCGCGATTTTAAAGTATGAAAAAGAAATTTCCGCCGCGCTTTATGCGGATTTGGGAAAATGCGCAAGCGAAGGGTATTTTTGCGAAATCGGATTGACTCTTTCCGAAATTACGCATATGATCCGCCATGTAAAAAAGTATGCGAAAGAAGAACGCGTGCACACTCCGCTCGCGCAGTTCCGCGCTAAAAGTTATAAAATCAAATCTCCTTACGGCTGCGTATTGATCATGAGCCCTTGGAATTATCCTTTTATGTTGACGATAGAGCCGCTTGTAGACGCTATTGCGGCGGGAAATTGCGTGATAGTAAAACCTTCCGCCTATTCTCCCGCAACAAGCGATTTGATCTCTCGCATGATGGCGGAAATTTTCCCGCCCGAATATGTTTATACCGTTACGGGAGGACGGGAAGAGAACAAATCACTGCTCGATTTACCTCTCGATAAGTTATTTTTTACGGGCAGCAGCGCTGTCGGAAAAGAAGTTTTGCGCAAGGCTGCGGAACGGCTGATTCCCGTAACGCTTGAATTGGGCGGGAAAAGCCCTTGCATTGTCGATGAAACGGCAAATATTCCGCTTGCGGCGAAGAGGATCGTATTTGGAAAATTTTTAAATTGCGGACAAACTTGCGTTGCGCCCGATTTTATTTATGTGCATGAATCGGTTTCCGATCAGCTTTTAAATGAGCTGAAAAAGCAAATCGGTTTACAATATGGCAAAGAGCCGTTGAGCCAATCCGATTACGGAAAAATCGTCAATGAAAAACACTTTGACCGAATTTGTAATTTGATCGATAAAAGTAAGATTTTTTGCGGGGGGAACTCGGACAAATCTACGCTGCGTATCGAACCCACCGTTTTATGCGGAGTAACTTGGGATGATGCCGTGATGCGCGAAGAAATTTTCGGTCCCGTGTTGCCTGTTCTTACATATCGCACTGCAGACGAATTGATTTTGCTTTTAAATAAAAAAGAAACTCCGCTTGCATTTTATATGTTTACTGCAAAAAAAGAAAGAGCAAAGTTCTTTTTATCGCGTTGCTCGTTCGGAGGAGGTTGTATCAACGATACCGTAATTCACTTGGCTACGTCCGAAATGGGATTCGGCGGGATCGGTGCAAGCGGAATGGGTTCTTACCACGGAAAAGCGGGCTTCGATTGTTTCACGCATGAAAAAAGCATTGTCGATAAAAAAACTTTCCCGGATTTACCTTTGCGCTATCGCCCTTATTCAGCAAAGAAAGATCGTTGGATCAAGAAGTTTTTTAAAATAAAAAGAAATTCTAATGATCCCGCAGTGATTTAACAAAAATCACTGCGGGCGGTCGCAAAATGATTGACAGATAAAAAGAAAACGAGTACAATATTTGTAGATGAACGGGGGCATAGCTCAGTTGGTTAGAGCGCATGCTTCACATGCATGAGGTCACAGGTTCGAGCCCTGTTGTCCCCACCATTACGGGGGTATACGCACACCCCGATGAAAGAGAAATCGCATTTGCGGTTTCTTTTTCTTGTTAAAAGGAAACCCCACGCTATGCGTGGGGATAAAGACGCGGAACCGTTGCAAAGAAAAACCTCCAATAATAAAATGCAAGTGGCTGCTAACCGCGAACAAAAAAATCAAAGGAGGAATCAAAGAAGAGTGAATTAAGTTTAACACATTGTAAGTATGAATGCAAGTTCACGTAGTATTTGCTCCAAAATTTCGCAGGCAAATAATTTACGGAAAAATCAAGAGTGAAACAGGCAAGATATTACGAAAGCTGTGTGAGTACAAAGGGATAGAAATTTTGGAAGCAAATGCGTGTTCGGATCATATCCATATGTTACTCATAATACCGCCGAAGTATAGTATAGCGCAAGTGATGGGACATCTAAAAGGTAAAAGTAACTAAATGATTTTCGTTAAATTTGCGAACTTAAAATATAAATATGGGAATCGATATTTCTGGTGCAAGGGATACTATGTAAGTACGGTAGGACGAAATGAAAAGAAGATAGCGGAGTATTATAAAAACAGTTGCAAGAAAATCAGGCGGCAGAGCAACTGACGATAAAAGAGTATGTAGATCCATTTGGTGAAGATGGCAAAAAGTAAGGCTGCTTGGCAGCAGTCTGAAAAGAATTGCTATTGACAGTTCTTCACCGCGCGAATAGCGTTGCCAGTACTATGTCCTTATAGGGCTTGTGCATACTACGCGTTGTACGCGTAGTTATGATACGTTTATATTTTTTAAAAAGTCGTTCCGTAAATGCTGCAATAAAACGATTTAATATTTTTAAAATAATATTTTAGAAATATCTGCGGCAGCGATTTCTTTTCCGTTCAGTTCTGCCATGTAAAAAATGCCGAGGCAGTTTAAATATTTTTTGCGGTAGCGGATCAGCGTGCGCTCGTTGATATGTAAACTGAGCGAAAGAGCGACGATCCCTTTTTGCTGCGTTTTCGCGTTTTGATATATCGATTGAATGTTTTTGCAATGAGAAGTTTGTTCAAGTATATCGTATACCGAGAAGAAGTCAAGCATTTTTTCGTAAGCCCGCATCAAAACGGGATTATTGTCCATAAGTGTTACAATTTTTACTTCTGTTTTTCCTATCTTTTCCATGATTTTATCTTATCAAAACCATACGCAAATTAACTGTCTTAATTTGCCAGTTGTATTAAAATAAAAGTGATATAATTGTAAATAATTTATTTATTTCAGAGGTAGAGATATGCAAAAGTTAAAAGGGGAAGAGGTACTGTTATCGTTGATCGATGTGTTGATTTCGTCTTTGGACGAGTTGTATTCATTAAAAGATTATAAACGCAATCATTTTATCGAAGGAGAGAAAACTGCTTACGTCGAATGCTTGGAAATGATTCAACGTTGGGAATTCGCGGAAGAAAGGGGATTGAATTATAATATCGAGACGCGGTATCCGCTTTCGTAAAAGTTTAAAAAAAACAAACACTGTAAAGGAAGAGTTTTCTCTTCCTTTACATATGTTCATTATCCGTTCAAAATCAGCTTTAAAAGTTTGTACGCGTTAAAAATTCCGTTCGGTCAATTCGTCGCAGATATGAAGGCGTTTACATGTTTCGATAAAAGAATCGTCCGTCATGCTTGCGATAAAATCGGTTACGATATCGTTGGGATCGGCTGCGGTTTTTATGATCGGGTCGCAGTCGAAATAGCCTCTGCCTTGAATTTTATCTTTCATATAATCGAATATGGGAGAGGTTTTGTTCATCTCCGCAATATCGTGCAAAAGACGTTCGTACAAAGCGTTCATAAGCGGTTTTATAACCGTTTCGTAAGGCGCGTTCAGTTCTTCGTTCATTTCAAATGCAACGTTTCTTTCCCATATCAACGTTTGCATATTGCGGAACACGGTTTCGTCCATATTCAGCGAAGGACTTTCGATGCTGTTTTTTACAAGATTGATCATTAAGTGGTTGATGAAGTCTTTGTTTTTGTAAGTGGGAATCGCGTCTTGCGTATACGCGCGGTCGGGAACGGTTTGCGAACGGTAAATTTCCGTAGGACCTTCCGCAATGTAAGCGATCGCATCGCATACTCTTACCAAGCAGCCTTCCAGCGTATTCGGACGCAGCGTTTTATAAAATTCGGAATTGCGATAGCATTCGCTTATTTGATGGTCGAATAGATCAAATCCGTTTAACGGCGCGGGCGCATATGAATGGCAGGTAAGTTCTCCTTTATGGCACAAAATTCCGCTTAAAACTTGTAACGAAACATTGCAGTTTAATACCGAACGAAAAATTCGGGCGCTTTGCACATTACTACGGAAGTATTTTCCCGTGTGTGCAAAGTAACAATCGCTTAAATAGCTTTCGCCCTTAGCACCGAACGGCGTGTGCCCCAAGTCAAGACCCAGCACGATCGCTTCGATCAAGTCACAATTCAGTTTTAAAACTCTTCCGATCTCGCGGGACATTTTACTGACAAGGCTGGCGTGAAAAGACCGCCTTAACAGATCGTACCTGCGGGAAAACACAAGCGGATTCTCTTGAATTCCGTATCTGCGGAATACGGCGCTGTAAAAGATTACGTCGGCATCGCGATTGAACGGCGTACGGAACGGCGAATTTTCTTTTGCCGCTTTGCAATAAATCGCGGCATTGTTTTTGCACGCGTACGGCGATAAGCGTTTGTCGTATTCGCGGTTCACGCTTTCTAAATATTCCGATTCTTTTTCGCTGAATCCGAAACCGTTCATAATTTTATCTCCTTTAAGTTAAATGTATCATTATTCTTCCGGAATAATGTAAATAAGAGTACCGTCGGCATCATAATATGCAGTTTCTGTTTCAGCAGATTTCATCTCTCCGCCATTTACGCTAAATTGCATAAATGTGCGCCAATACTTCTTTTCGCCGTTGGTGCTTGCTTGTACAATAAGTGTTTGTCCTTGATCTAAGTCCGGTGTCATCACCATTTTTTCGATTTGCATTTTGGATCTGTCCGTTTCGGGAGTATAAGAAGTATACAAATATAGACGAACATATACGGTGGAAGAAAAAAGCGTAAAAGTATTTTTTGCAACACCTTCAATGAAGCCGGGTGTTTCCGAAGGGCGCATATTGATTGTCATACGTGTAAGTAACCGAGGCTGAATATTATTTTCTGCATTTACAGAATATTCTTGATTGAGTGTTTCCGGAATTTCAGCGGCAGCTGCGCTTACGGCGCTAATAGGCGCCAAAGCGGCGGTGCTCAAGCATAATGCAAGAGCAGGGATAACAATGTGTTTCATTTTATTTTCTCCTTTTCTTTTTTATCAAATGAATTATGAAATGTCCGATTGTTCCCAATATAGTTGAAACAAAAATAATGAGAAAAATTAGTAAAATGAGTTGTGCATAATTTACGGCATAAAAGTTTTTATTGGTAAAATTTCCAAGTTTGTCATTTATTAATTCAGTTATTCGTAAGTATATTATAAGACCTAATATAATACAAACGCAAACGGCGGTGGAAATTCCTGCCGAAAGTAAAGCTGTTTTTATAAGCGGGTGTAATTTGCGTTTATGTTTTTCTTTGGCTTCCGATTCGGTCACGTTTTCGGTTATATCGTCTTCCGTCAAAGCAATTTCATCAAGGGAATCTGTTGCTTCAACCGTTTTCGTTTGACTGTCTGCATTGTCGGCCGTATCATCATTTGCCAAAGCAATTTCATCAAGGGAATCTGTTGCTTCAACCGTTTCCGTTTGACTGTCTGCATTGTCGGCCGTATCATCTTTTGCCAAAGCAATTTCGTCAAGGGAATCTGTTGTTTCAACTGTTTCCGCTGGCTTGTCCGCAGGTTGCTCATCCGATTGGCTCGCATCTTTGTCGTTTGCTTTTTCTTTGTTCATTAACGACTTGCGGTAATCTTCTTGCATGCGGATTATTTCTTCGCGCGATGGTAAGTTTTTCACCGCCGTATAACAATGAAGTAATTGGGTGAAATCAAAATCGTAAATGGACGACAATAATTTTAAATCGTCGACATTTACCATCGTTTTGCATAGTTCCCAATTCGAAATTGTTTGGCGGCGTACATGAAGCCGTTTCGCTACTTCTAATTGGGAAAGCCCAATATTTTCTCTTAAAATTTGTAAGACTTCTCCGTTGCGATTGTTCATGCGATTTTCTCTCTTTTGACTTAGTGGATTATAGCATAATTCGACAAAAATTACAATAAAAAACCAATAATCGATGCGCAACAAAAGTTTGCGTTCGCGCAAAGGCTGACTTTGCGCATTGCGCAAGCGAAAAATTACCGTTTTTCCTCGATGTGCAAAATCTTTTTGGCATTGTTTTTTAAAAACTTGCATTTAGTAAAAGGGCAAGGTAAAAAATTTGCCCGAAAAAACAATTTTTACCTGCGGGTATGGAAAAAGAAAAAATTGTTAAAAACAAATAAGTATTATGAAGAATTCTAAAATAACATGGAAAATCACGCAAGGGATGTATATTTTAACGACCGAAGGCGGCGGCTGCATTGTAGATGCGGTTTCGCAAGTGAGCGGCGGAGAGCAACCGTTGATTGCGGTTGCCGTTATGAAAAAGAATTTTACAAACGAATTGATAAAGCGCAATCGCACGTTTGCGCTTTCGGTATTCGGGAAAAACGGAGATCCTCAACTGATTAAGACGTTCGGTTTTCAGTCTATGCGCGACGTCGATAAATTTAAAAACGTAAATACGTTAAACGTTTCGGGGGTAAAGATAATTGAAAATTCCCTCGGTTATATGGTTTGCGAAAAGGTCGACAGTATCGAAAACGAAACGCACACTCTGTTTATCGGGCGGGTGATCGAGGGGGATATATTAAACGATTCCGAACCGATGAGTTACGCGTATTATCAAGAACATAAAAACGAGTTATTAAAGCGGGAAACGACAGAGGGGAAAACCGCTTGGGTATGCACCGTTTGCGGATACGTATATTACGGCGATCGTTTACCGCAAGATTATGAATGCCCGATTTGCAGTGTGGACGCTTCTTACTTTCAAAAACGCGATTCGTAATAGACAAAAAAGACGGCTGAAAAGCCGCCTTTTTAATATGGTAAGCATTAGTCGTTTGATTGCTGCTTGGTAGAGGGCTTTTTTTCGGACAGAAGCCAAGAAACAAATATTAACACCAATCCGACTCCGAGCACGGCATGGAAAATCCCTGCAATTCCGGAAATCGCGCCGTTCAAACCGCTCGGTACGGTATACAACATTTTATCCGATTTTACAAGCACGTCGAATATTCCGCGCGTTACCATCGTCAATCCTGCGCCCGTTACGCCGACGCAATAAGCCGTAAATGCACGTGTAAACAGCTTGTTGTTGTGTTTATCGAGTTTGTCCGTTACAAGCCCGATCAGCAAAATGAACGCTACCCCTAAAACAAGAAAATGCGTATGCGCTAACCCCAATGTGGTGTAAACGTTCACAACGCCGTAGGCTTTGGAAAATTCGCGGTAGAACACGCCGCAAGCCAACCCTAACGATAGAAATACGATTGCGTATTTTATGTACTTTTTCATGTTTCCTCCTTTTGTTTCACGCCGAACGTACCGCTCGCGGTATAAAAATCGTTTCTATTATAAAGTTTAACGGGTTGCGTGTCAAGAAGGTTTTTAAGATAAATCGGAAAGACGGGCAGATGAAATAAGAAAGAAGTGAATGAAAATTCGATATTTGGGCACAAACAAGGTAGAGAGGTGTTCAGATGTGCGAAATTTTGAAGTATCGGGGCAAGAATCGCAGAACGGGGGAATGGGTGACAGGGATTCCGATTCGGCACGATGACGAAACTATTTTGTTGCCTGCTTTTATGGATGAAACCGATACGCTTTTTGATTTGTGGCAGGGGATAGAATATTGCTTAACCGAAACGATCGGGCAATTTACGGGCAGAAAAGATAACGGAAAAACGGAATTATACGAAGGCGACATTGTAAAGTGCGAAGTTATGAAAAACGGAAGAAAAGAACGCAGTAATTTCGTTATCGTATGGGAAAACGAAATAGCAGGTTTTATGCTTTTGGGGGATAAATACAGATTGCCTTTTCCCAACCGTTTTGAATTTCAAAATACAATGGAACTGATCGGAAATATTTACGATAACGAAAATGCGCTCGGCATGATCGTCAAGCAAGCATATTTCGATCGAAAATCCATGAAACCGTGCGATACTTGCGCGGAGGGCAATCAAGCGGATTTACAAAGCAATATAAATCGGAACGGAAGAATCGGCGAAAGAAGAAACAGAAAGGGGAAATTGGCGCAATCGGGCAGATAAACGAAGTTGAATGATTGCCGTATATGCAAAACAAAAAGCAAATAAACGTATAAGGTTAAAGAAATAACAATTTTGGCGATGCGCAGAAATTCCATTGAAAAGGCGTGCCCCAATGCGGTCAACATGCGACTGCATATTCTCGATGACGGCGGAATGACCGATATGCGGGGAAGAATCGCTCAAAGAGCAAGGCATTTTTGTGATTTTAGTTAAGCCGATGTAAAAATATTGCAAACACGTAAACGGAAATAATACGAACTTTTCGGGGTCCGTATTATTTTTTTTGCCGTTTATAATAAATAAAGTCAATAGAGGTATAAAAAAAGTCAATAATTATATAGAAAACGTGCAAATTATATGATAGAATAAAAGAAACAAAAACTGAAAAAAATTCACAACGGGCAGCTCGTTGTCTCTATATTCCAATAAGAAAATAGAAAAACAATTATTTGAAGAGGAAGTTTGCAACCCGAACGGTTGTTATATTTAAGGAGGATATCTATGAAGAGAACAAAAGGCTTACTGGCATTGGGTCTGTGTGCGGCAATGCTGCTTCCCGCGGCGGCGTGCGGCGGCGGAGACGAACAGGGGCAAATCGAACTTGTTTTTTGGACGACGGCGGATACCGTAAACAGCGCCGTCAATCAAAAAATCGTAAACGATTTTAACGAAGCGCATAAAGGAACGGTGAAAGTGAACTACGTCGGGCAGGGCGCCGGATACAGCAATAATCTTTCGTCTACCTTGCAGGGGAGCCGCGTTCCAGACATTTTGCAGATCGGGGAAAAATATTTTAAAGGTTATGCGTTTCAAAATATGCTGACCGATCTTACGCCGTACCTTTCGGAGGAAGACATAACGGGTCACGGCGATTTTTCGCTTGCCGACATGTATCCGAGCATGGTAAACCGTTATCGGCTTGACGTTACGACGGGTGCGGGCGGGATCGGAAAACCCATTATGGGGATTCCCGACAGCGTGGCAACCACGCATCTTTATTATAATAAAAGTTGGTTCAAGCGTGAAAGTATCAACGTTATTTCCGTGGACGAGGAAAACTGCACGGGGAATTTAAAACCGCACGGTTACTATGTGTACGACACCGCGCCTACCGCAGACGTTACGCTTCAACGGGACGGGAAGTATCACGTATTTAACGATCGCGTTCCCATGAACTGGGAAGAGCTTAGAACGCTTTCCGAAATTTTCACCAAGAAAGAGGGCGACGTTCAGAAATACGGCTTTATGAACGAATGGTGGTTCTCCCACGGTTGGAGCGTAGGCGGCGACTGTTTGGAATGGAGCGGCGAAATGAACGACGGCAAAGGACAGTTCTTCTTTGCGCTCGGAAACGACGATCCCGGTTATCTTGTAACGGGGGCGGAGGGCGTAACGCTCGGTGACCGCGTTTATGCCGAGGGCGACGTGCTCGACTACGAAGGAAAACAATACGTAAAAGCGCATAAAACCGATGCCGACGTAGCGGGCTATCTCGCAAACGAAAGACTGTACGAACTGCCTTCCACGCGCGACGCGTTTACCGAATTTTGTCAGCTTTCGCAGGGGAAGGGAAAGACGGTGGACGGGGATGCCGTCGGTTACGGCATTTCGCCCAGCCCTACAACCCTTTCGCAGCTCGGCAAAACAAAATATTTTACCGCGCAAAACGTTGCGATGCTGGTAGACGAATACAACTCGATGAGAAGTACGTTTTTCGCTACGCTGAATGTGAACGAAGTTGAATGGGGCGTTGCGCCTTTGTATCAGTGGAGAGCTTACGATGAAAACGGTGACGTTTTAGAAAAAAACGGAACGCCCGTCGTCGGGAAAGAGGCGGGGCACAGCCTTACGAATTGCCTTGCCGTTCCCCGCAGAGTGAAGAGCGAAAAGAGAAAGCAGCTGGCGGTTGAATTTATTAAGTATTTCGAAGGAAAAACGGCGCGTGCGGAATATGTAAGCGCAACAAACTGCGTGCCCATTTATACCACGTTATCGGACGTTTTCAATAATTTGGAACCAATCACGATCAATGCGGGGAAAAAGGAAATTCAAGCAAGTATTCCGAATAAAGACGTTATTTTGCGGGCAATGGCATACAGCACGCCGGGCGATTGGAGCTATGTGGAAAACGGAAACTGGATCGCAGGTTGGTCTGCGGTTCTCAATACCAACGTGCGCGACGGCGCTATGACGCTTTCGCAGTTTTTCGAAGATGCAAAAGTATTGGAAACGAATACTACGTTAAAAGGATACAAAGCAAAAGAAAAGTACACGGGAAGATAACGGAGGCAAATTTATGCGAGAGAATACGATTGCAGCATTAGACGAGGAGCGCGTTCCGATTGAAGAAACGGCTCAAAAGCCTATCAAACCGGAAAAAGCGAAGAAACGGCTGAATCAACTGGAAAACATTCAGGGGCTTTGTTTTGCCTGTATTCCGCTCGTCGGATTCTGTTTCTTTACGCTCATTCCCGCACTGATTGCGTTTTCGGCGCAGTTTACTACGATGGACGGCTTCGATTTTACCACGATGGCATGGAACAATTTCGCATCGTTCGGAACCGTTCTTTCCGATCCGCTGTTCTGGCAGTCGTTCGGAACGGATCTGTTCTTCGTGGCTTCGCAATTTGCTTCGCTCGTTATCGCCTTGATCACGGCGGCGATCTTGGCGCAACTTCCGAAGGCGGGGAGGATTTTTACGGTGATATTCTTTATCCCGCAGATATGCTCTTCGGTGGCGATCACGCTGATGTGGCAAAATATGTTCGATTACGATTACGGGATCATCAATTCCATTCTTGTAAACTTATTCGGCGCGGATGCGAAAGTGAATTGGCTGAACGACGGCGGCGCATATTTGGCGGTCATGTTCTTTATTACCGTTTGGCAGGGGCCCGGTTACGGAATTCTAATGTATAAAGCCGCGTTTACCAATGTAAACGAAAGTTTATACGAAGCGGCGCGTCTGGACGGCGCAAACCGTTTCCAACAGTTGACGCACATTACGCTTCCCGCCATTTCGCCTACCACGTTTTTCCTTGTGATTTCGGGTATTAATGCGGGCATGCAATCGTTCGATATTCCGTATATCCTCGGCGGGCGGGGAGAAAGTTGGACGAGTGAATTCGGACCGGGAAATATCGGGTTGACGACTTCGATTTATATTTACCAAACGGGGATCGCGACTTACGACCCTACGCGCGGAATGCCGATTGCGGCAGTGATGAGTTACGGTCTGTTTGCCGTTATGCTGATCGTTTCGATCGTCAATTTTAAATTACAGGATAAGTGGGTGAGTTATGACTGATAATATGAAAAAGAGCGATGCAGGGCAACCCGCTGTCCTTTCTGTACGCAAGCGGAACGGCAGCGGAAAGTTAAAAGATAAGTCGGTTGCGTTTACCGTGATTTCAGCGGTATGGATCTCGTTGTTTTTGCTTGCGTTGGCGGTTCCATTTTACGTGATTATCATTACCTCTTTAACGCCGTATGCGGAAATCATGAGCAACATGAAATTCATTTGGTGGCCGGAAACGCTTACGGGCATTGCCTATAAAGAGGTGTTTACCAATCCGCTTGCATATACGCTGCAAAGCCATTCTTTAAAGATCTTGCTGGGATTCGGCAATACCCTTTGGCAGGTAATTCCTACGGCGGTCGTCGGACTTTTGGTTTCCGGACTTTCTGCGTATGCGTTCAGCAGAATGAACTTCTGGGGCAAAAATATTTTGTTTTACGTTACGATCGCCACCATGCTGATCCCGGGCGCGTGCTTGGGCGTCGTCGGATATCTGATGTACGATAAGATCGGCTGGACGGGAACCGCTTTGCCGCTTATTATTCCCGGATTGTTCGGAAGCGCCGGAACGATGTTCTTTTTGCGTCAGTTCTACACGGGCGTTCCCAAAGAACTGTTCGAAGCGGGCAAACTCGACGGAATGGGGCATTTCAGAATGTACATTCAAATTATGCTGCCCCTTACCGTTCCCGCATTTTTGGCTCAGTTCATTTTTTCGTTCGTGAACGGTTACAACAATTATGCGTCGCCGCTCTTGTATTTGAACGGGATCGAAGAACTGTATCCCATGCAGCTTGCAATGTCCAATCTGCAAAAGCAATTCAGCGGTATGGGGTCGCCGGTCATCTGTGCGTTTGCATTGATCGGGTTATTGCCGCCGATTACAATTTTTCTTGTATGTCAAAAGTTTTTCATACAGGGCGTTGCCGTAACGGGGCTTAAATAAAATCAAACGGCAAAAGCCGATTAAGGAGGAAAGAATGAAAAAAAGAGTTTTTGGCATTGTTCTTGCGGGCATGGTCGGATTAAGCGGACTCGGATTGACGGCATGCGGAGAGGCGACCGTTTCCGTTCCTTTCGACAGCCAGATCAACGAGGACGGAACGTATAACGAAAATATATTTTACCGTAACGATTGCGAAGTTTACGCGCCCGACAGCCAGGTATTGAAAATTACGGAGGGCGAAGAGGCGGGATATTACTATCTGTACGCGACCAACGATTTAACCGTTTATCGTAGTAAAGATATGAATCATTGGGAAGATATGTCTAACATCGTCGGTCATAAGGCGTATTTGCCCGAAAAAGACGATTTCGGGAACGGTTTAACGGGGGCATATTGGGCGCCCGAAGTGATCTACGACGCCGAAGCGGGGGAAAACGGAATGTATTATATGTACGTTTCTATGGAACCGCGTCAAGGGGATCCCAATAAATGCGACGAAACGCTGATGTGTTTGAAATCGGAAAACCCTTACGGTCCGTTTGTAAACATAAAGGAACCCCAAGCGCAGGCGCCCGATTGGAACGCGCCCGCAACGTATGAAGAAAAACTGTTGAAAGGGAACGAAAATTATTTCTTCGATATGAAGAAATTGGCGCCTATTTTAAGGGAAAAGTATCCCGAGCGGTTCGGCCAATCGTACAGTTATGTGGGCGCTCTCGACCCGCACCCGTACGTCGATCCCGCTACGGGCGACAAATACCTTTACTGGGTGTCCGAGAATTGCTATTTGGGAACGGGAACGATGGGAACGGTAGTTTTCGTAATTAAAATGCAAGATTGGGAAACGCCGATTTACCAAGCGGACGCAGTTTGGCAGTTAACGAAAACCCTGTACACGACGGTAGACGGAACGCAGCGCAGCGATTGCGAAATCGAAGGAAACACAACGAACGAAGGACCGTTCGTATATGCGAAAAAGCAGGCGGATAACAGCTATAAATACTATTTAACGATTTCCGCAAACGGATGGGACAGCAAAACGTATTCCGTCATTCAAGCGATCGGCGATTCGCCCGTAGGGCCGTTTACAAAACTGCAACAGGCAGACGGCGGCACGCTGATCGGAACGGATAACTCTTTATGGGATCATATTTCCGGACCCGGACATCACAGCTTCGTAGAAGAAAACGGAGAGGTTTATATTCTGTATCATCAGCATATGGACCTTGTGGCGGCGGGTGCAAACCGTGCGGTTTCGATAGACGAGATCAAATTCACCAAAAACGGAAAGGGGCAGGAAGTAATGTATGCGAACGGTCCTACCCGCTCTTCGGTACAGCTTTTGCCTTCGTTCGTGAGCGGATATAAAAATATCGCGCCCGAAGCAGCGGTAACTTCTTCCGATAAGCAGGACGCCGCGGTTTTGAACGACGGACTTGTTTCGTTGTACTCTTATATCGATTACGTAAAAGAGTTTAAAACGAAAAAGGAAGTAACTTTAACGTTTGCGTTCAGCGACTACCGCGAAATCACGGGCATAATGATTTACAACAGTAAGGAATATGCGACTGCGTTCGACGAGATTTCTAAAATAAAAATCTATTTTAAGGACGGCGAAGAAGAATACGTAGGGGAATTGAACAATATCCCCTTCGATATGGAAACGAACAGTTCTACCGTATGGCTGGCAATGCGCCCCGGCGCGGCGGCGGTCGCTTTGTTCCATCCGTCGATGATCAACAGAATCGAAGTGACCGTATCGGTGCCTAAGAATCGGGTAGTCGATCAAGACGATGAAGGAAAATATATTTACCAACAGGAAGTCGCGCTGAGCGAAGTTAAAATCATCGGAAAAGTTTAGGTGATAGGGAGGATCGTTATGAAAAAAAGAATTAAATTTATCGTGCCGCTTGCGGTGTTGTCGGTCGGTTGCGCGGTTATGGGCGCGTGCAGTGCAGTCGATTATACCTATCCGGATTATACCTATCGCAATCCCGATTTTTCGGGCGAGCCGTTGGAAAAGGATGAGGGAGTTGTTCTCGACGGAAAAGCGGACGAAGCGTTTTGGAAGAGCGAAGATCGGAATTGGCTGATGCTGAACAAGGCGACGGACGAACAGGTTTCTCTCCGTACGACGTCGTATATCGGAGAAAAAGGGCTTTACATGCTGTTCGACGTAGACGATCCCAGCGTTTACGTGAATCCCGACCGCGCGACCTATAACAACAGCGGGATCGAATTGTACATTTCCGCAAGCACGAATTCGGTCAACAATGCTTATGAAATAGATTTGGTTCCGGACGGAAGAAGCAGAATTACTTTGAACACGGCCAAGGGGAAGATCGTCTGGGCTGAGCGCTTCGAGTTCGGCGTTTCCATGAAGGGCGGCGAATACAACACGAGCGAATGCAAGGGTTACGTGATCGAAGCGTTTTTCCCCAACCGCATGTTCGGCGAAGAAAAGCGCGACATGTTTTACAGCGATATCGCCGTTATTTCGACGGTGAACGAAACCTCGACCGACCGCGAATGGTATCCGTTTGCGTTAAAAGAATACGGCGGTGCGTGGTTGGATCCCGTTAGCTGGTTTAAGTTCGATACAAACGGCTACATGGGCGGAAAATCGGTCGGGTTAAGTCAATCGAGCGCTCACGTTACGCTTACAAGTCATCCTATGGCGGTGGCGAATTTCAGCTATCAGGCGCGGTTAGAGGCGGAAGAAGGCTATGCGATCACCGGTCTTTCCGTAAACGGCGTTCCCGCAGATCCCGATCGGTTTACGGAAGCAGACGGCGTCGTCGGCTATCGGGTAAAAAGCGTTCGCGAAGATATCGAGCTTTCGGTAACGACGGAAAAGATCGCGGCGGGCAATAAAACGCTGAGCGGTAAGATATATCTGCATCAGAACGGAGAAATTATTCCGGTAAGCGATGCGCAAGTGGCTTTAAAGAATGCATCGGGCGCAAACGTTCCCGTTTCGGTAGACGGCAACGGAGCGTTCTCGCTGAGCGATCTGCCGCAGGGGCTTTACACGTTCACGGTTTCGAAAGAAGGCTGTAAAACGCTTGTGCGGAATATCGACGTAAATCGAAACCGCAATATCAAGCTGTTGTTAGAAGCGCCTTCGCTGTTTGCAGAAAATGCAAATTGGGACGTAACGGAGGAAAACGACGGCGTGGTAACGTTGAAATACGGAAACGGCGCCGTGCTGCAAATGGAAAACACGCAGGATGATTTCGTATTCGGTTATACGGTAAAACCTTCCGAAGAAGAATTGAAAAGCAACATAGATCTGCGTTACGGGATCCGCGCGAGTTTTCAAGCATCCGAAGGAAATTTGGCGGGCAAATATTTCGCATACGATTTGCTGCGGAAAGCGGGTTCGGAAGAATGGGTCATTCAAATTCCCAATCACGGCGGGCGGTGCGTCGTAACTAATTGGCCTGAACCGTATAAGCTTACTGCGCTGCAAAAGGACGCTTTGTTAAACGGCGGTTTACAGGTGCAGCTCGTTCGTCAAGGAAAAACGTTTTACTTGTACGTGAACGGGATCAAAGCGGATACAAGAGAGTTCGAAGGAGCGGAAAACGTAAAGGCGACCCCGGGATTGTTATATTTCGGAAACGCTTACGCGGTCGATTTCGGCTTTGAATATTCGACCGAATACGATGCCGCGGAATGGGATACCGTTACGGTTCAAATAGACGGAAACATTACGAACGGCACCGTTTCGTTCGATAAAACAAGTTATACCGCAAACGATACCGCGGTTATTACGGCGACGCCCGACAACGGTTACATGTTGGTCGATATTTTGGTGAACGGTTACAGTTACGCATCCGAAATTACCGAAGACAACACGCTGACGATTCCGGTAGACGCAAAAACGCTTAACGTTAAGCCGATTTTTGTAGACGCGGCGACAAAAGTAGAGCGCAAAACAGTGTATTTCCCCGATGCGGAAGGGCTTCAAGTGCGCTTGATGAAGGACGGCGCGCCGATCGAAAACAGCGAAAAGACGGTGGCAAACGGAAAGGCGGAATTTACGCAGGTCACGGTCGGGCGTTATGTCATTCAAGTGAAAGCGTTCGGCATATGGAGCGATACCGACAAAGTTTTAACGGTAAACGGCAGCGGAACGGATGCGACGGTCCGTATCGAAAACGCGGCGGTCTATACAAGCGGAAATTGGACGACCGCGCAAAATACAAAAGCCCCGCAAGAAGTTTCCGTAGGCGGCTTATCCATCGAAGACGGCTGGTTTGTTACCAAAATCAGCAATTTGACCGATATCGACGGGGAAATCAGATTTGGATTTAAAATCGACTACGAAGGTGCGGCAGGCCGCGATTATACCATTTTAAAACAAAGCGGCAGCTGGAAATTCCAAATTTTGTCCGATTGGAAAGAGGGAACGCTGCACGGTGATTTCGAATCGTGGGTGGCGGACGGCAAAGATTTCTACTTTGCGGTTCACCGCACAAAGGCGAACGGCGCGGTCGACGTGTATATGGGTACGGGGGTCGATCGTCTGATCAAAGTCGGTTCCCCCGATGCAATGCACGCAGGAAAGAATATCGTGCGCTTCGGCTTAAAGAGGGAAAAGGGCGCGTTCGACGTTACTTTCTCCGAAGCAAGATACGGCGCAACGGTGCAAGAAGCGTTCGGCTTTGCGAGCGACGCCGAAATTTCCGTAAACAATCATGCGCCCGAAAGCGCTATCGCGCAGAATCACGGCGCAATTACCGTAAACGGTTCTAAGGTCGGCGGAGCGGTCACGCTTAGCATCCGTACGGATACGTCCGATCCTTCCAAGCGCTACACATGCACTTCCGTTAAGGTGAACGGCGCAGAGCGGCTGCAAGACTTTATTAAGGGCACGTTGGCGCTTAGCCAAATGTATTTGCTGGATACCCTTCAAATCGAAGCGACGTTCGAAGAAGCGCAAAAATTCACGTATTCGGGTACGGCGCGGTTCTTTAAAGAGAACGAATGGCACGATTTCGACGGGTTCACGCTTGTGTTTACCAACAGCGAGGGAACGGCAACGGAAGTGCCCGTAGGCGCAGGCGGCGCATTCAGCGCAGTTCTTTATTCCGATTCTTATCTCGTAACGTTGAAAGACCGCGGCGAATATGTGTTTGAAACGGCGGAAATCGAGTTGAATAAAGAGCAGACGGGCGTAAAATTGAACGCGGCTTGCAGAGTATTCGATTTGACGAACACTTACGGCTACGATCAAGTGATCGCGCAAAATACGTTCGTTGACAAAACGGTGAACGGGGAAACGATGCGCTTTGACGGTTCTTTGGCTTTGAACGACGAACATAAGTTGATGTCGTTTGCAAATTACGGCGAAACGGATTTGGCGGGAAATTTCTCGCTCGGCGTGTACGTAAAGGCGGAAGATAATTACACCTCTTCTTCGAACGACAGAAGATTCCTTCGTTTCGGGATCGGATTTTCCGACGGTACGACGTTGATCATGAGTTTGGGGCTGTTAAAGAACACATATAAACTGCAAGTTACGGACAGCGATAATCCCGCAGTTGCGGCATGGGCAGGCGAAATCGATTTGGGCGTTTCCGCAGGGTCGATTCTGCAAAGAGGCGCGTACCTGCAACTCGTCAGAGAGGGGAACGTTTATTACTGGGTATTTGACGGTATCGTATATCGTACGGATACGATTACGAAAACGCCTGCGAAGTTACAGCTGTACCGCGGTTGGAATTGGGATATCAGACTGACGGAATTTGCATATAAAGTAGGTAACTTCGAAGGATTTAAAGAAGGAACGCAATTCAATACAAAGTCGGGCGTCATTGCCGAAAACGTTACGGGCGACTTCGAAGCGCAGATCACCGTAAAATCGAATAACATAGGCAATTACCGCGGCGGATTCGCCCTGAACTTCGGCGGAAAATCGATCAATATCGATTTGACCAACGCTTACAATTCGACTACAAAATCGGATTTACAGGCAAACGGCGGAATCAGCAACGGCTGGAAGGGGCTTGCAAGTTCGACCGACAGCGAAGAGAACGGTTTCCATAATGCGGTGAAGGGAGCAGGCTGTACGTTTAAGATCAAGCGCGTGACGACTGCGGAGGATTGCAGCATCGAACTGACCGTAAACGGGGCAACGTTGTACACGATGAAGTACGATGCCGATTGTTTCACGTCGGGTGCGATTACCGCGGACGAGTTTGCGGGGGCGGTAACGGTTTCGCTTCGCTCGGATAACAACGTGACCGTCAAGTATGGTTCGTTCGAACGGAAATAACTGAATTTTAACGGAGAAACGGGCGTACAGCGATCATTCGCCGTGCGCCTGTTTTACGAAAAGGAAATAGCATATGAAATTTGAAGAGTATTTCGACAGAGTAAAGGGCTGTTATTTGGGAAAAAATATCGGCGGAACGCTCGGCGCGCCTTTCGAATGTTATCGGGGCGTATACAATATCGAAGGGTTCATGCAAGACGTTTCCTGCCCGATCCCTAACGACGACGTAGATTTGCAGCTTGTATGGCTTGCCGCAGCCGAGCGAGAGGGGCGGGCGATCGACTCGCTTGTTCTTGCCGATTATTGGAATACATACGTCAGCGCCGTTATTTCCGAATACGGAACGGGAAAGAATAATTTTAACGCGGGGATATTGCCTCCGCTTTCGGGGCATATGCGCAACGTCAACCGCGACAGCAACGGCGCATGGATTCGCACGGAAATTTGGGCGTGCCTGTGCGCGGGGAATCCCGCCTTGGCGGCGACATATGCCTATTACGATGCCTGCGTCGACCACAGCGGCGAGGGGGTATATTCGGCAGTCTTTACGGCAGCGGTCGAAAGCGCGGCGTTTTTCGAAAAGAATGTAAACGCTCTGCTCGAAATCGGTCTTTCTTATCTGCCCGAAGTATGCGGCGTGCGCACGGCGGTCAATTTAATGCGCGATTGTTACGCAAAGGGCGACGATTGGAAAACGGCGCGCATCAAATTATTTCAAGCGGTGCCGTCGAGTTTCGGCGAGATGAACGGGTTATGGAAGGGCACGGAAGAAGTGCCCGCTTGTGCGCAATGCCCTGCGCAGAATGCCGACCCCGAAATTCCACCTGCCGTACACGGATACGACGCCCCTTGGAGCATCGGCGCGATCATTTTAGGCTGGCTGTACGGCGAGGGCGATTTCGGAAAATCCATATGTCTTGCAACGAATTGCGGCGAAGATACCGATTGCACGGCGGGCACGCTGGGCGCGATCCTCGGAATCGTGAACGGCGCTAAAGCGCTGCCCCCAAAATGGGTAAACGGCTGTTCCGATAAAATCGTAACCTGGACGCTTCGCACGGACGCGCTTTTAAACGCGCCCAAATCGGTAGACGCGCTCTGTAAGCGTATCGTAAGGCAAACGCCTGTGTTTTTGCAAGATCGATGCAAAATAACGGAAAGCGGTACTTACGAAATTTTCCCCGTGGAAACGCTCTGCAAGAAGGAAATGCTCTTTCCGGAACATATCCAAGAAGATTTTTCTTTGGTGTTCGCCTGCGGGCATAATACGGTGCGCAAGCATTTCCGTCCTTACACGCTGTTGGTCGGGTTCGACGAAGATTTGGCGTACCTTACCGAAAACGAGACAAAACGTATTCGCATTACGTTGCTTAATCAGCGTTTTGTTCCGCAATTTGTAAGCGTGCGCTTGTTGGGCGTTCCTGCCGACTGGGAAGTGGCGGGCGGCGCCGAACGGCGCGTAGGGCTAGAACATTGGCACGGGGGGTATAACGATAATTCGTTTACGTTTGAAATCACGCCCCATGCGCTGACCTGCGGAAAGTACGATTTGGTTTTGGAACTGTGCGAAGACGGAAAGTTTGAAAAGAATTATCTTGCGTTTTCCCTGTTGAACGGGGAAGGCGGTTTAAAGGAGAAAGGGTAAAAATGGATTTTCGACGTAAGATTTGGGAAAACCGCAAGTTACAAAAAGCGCCTTTTTTGGCGGCGCACAGGGGTGTGAACAAGGCAAATATTCCGTGCAACACACTTTTATCCTATCAAATCGCGCTTGCGCAGGGCGCGGACATTGTGGAAATCGACGTAAGCAAGAGCCGAGACGGAAAGTTTTTCGTCTTTCATCCGGGCATGGAGCCTGTGTATTTGGATTGCGGAAAGCATCTTTGGGAATTAAATGCGGAAGAGATCAAAACACTGCCGCTTTTGAACTGCGATAACGTTCCCACGCATTACAGAATTTCCACGCTGCAAGAAGTTTTCGCTCTGCTAAAAGGGAAAGCGTATATCAACGTCGATAAATATTGGACGGATATCGAAGGTATTACGGAGGAGATCCGCAAGGCGGGCGTAGAAAAACAGGTTATTGTAAAAACGCCGTTCGACGAAGAATATCTTGCCGCTATCGAAAAATGTGCGCCCGATTTTATGTTTATGCCCTTTGTACGGGGAGAGGATCGCGTTTCCGAACGTTTAAGAGAAAGCAATATAAACCATATCGGCAACGAAATACTCTTTGAAACGGAAAACAGTCCGCTGATCCAAAAAAGCTATATCGACGAACTTCATAAGCGCGAATTGCTTGTGTGGGTAAATTCGATCGTCTATAACGAAGCGGACGTGATTTCTGCGGGGCATACCGACGATTCGGCGTGGGAGCGCGGCTTCGATCACGGTTGGGGGTGGCTTTGTGCCCGCGGCGCAGACGTGATCCAAACAGATTGGCTTACAGAGTTAAGGGAATATCTTCGCCAAACGGTAAAATAATTTCCGTTGCGCAATAAGAATGCTGTTTACAGTTCGCATGCTTTTATGCTACAATAAACGACGGACGTATATTTGAATCAAGAAATAAAATTTTTTAGGTGAGCGCATGAAAGATTTAAAAAAATTATTGCAGTCGATGACGTTGGAGCAAAAAGTTGCACAGCTCGTACAGATAACCTACGCGCATATTTCCAAAGAGGAAGCGGAGGAATGGGCAAGAAGAGGCGTCGGGTCGTTTTTGCACGTTTTGGGCGATGAAGCGCGGCACTTGCAAAAAATCGCAACGCAAAGCGGCGCGAAGATCCCGCTTTTGTTCGGCATCGACGCCATTCACGGGCATTGTTTGAACAAACGCGCGACCGTTTTCCCTACACAGCTTTCTATGGCATGTTCGTTCGACCCTGAATTGATCAAAAAGATGGGAAGGGCAACGGCACGGGAGGTTTCCGCCGACGGTCTCCATTGGACGTTTTCGCCCGTCTTGTGTTTGGCGCGCGATATTCGATGGGGGCGCGTGGGCGAAACGTTCGGGGAAGATCCCTTTCTCGCGGGGGAATTGGGCGCGGCGATCATCGAGGGCTATCAGGGCGGCGACGCTTCGATCATCGCCTGCGCGAAGCATTATATCGGTTACGGCGAAGCAACGGGCGGGCGCGACAGTTACGATACGTCCGTTACCTACCGTAAAATAAAAGAGGTCTTTCTTCCGCCCTTCGCGCGCGCGATCGAGGCGGGGTGCGCAAGCGTGATGACGGCATACGGAAGCATCGACGGAACGCCCTGCACGGCGGATAAAAAGCTGCTGTGCGAAATTTTGAAAGACGGGTTAAAGTTCGACGGGTTTGTCGTAACCGATTGGCAGAACGTCGGTCATTTGATTCGCGATCAGCACCTTGCAAAGAACGAAAAAGACGCTTCCCTCATCTCGCTCGAAGCTGGCAACGATTTGATGATGAACGCTCCCGAATTTTATGAGAGCATGATCTCTCTCGTGAAAAGCGGAGGGGTGCAGGAATCGCTTGTCGACGAAGCCGTAATGCGCATTTTGTCGGTGAAAGAACATTTCGGCTTATTAGATGATCCTTATAAACAGGCGAACGAGGACTATCTCGCATGCGAAGAACACCTGCGCCTTGCCGAAGAAATCGCGGAAGAAAGCGCTGTGCTGTTAAAGAACGACGGAATTTTGCCGATCGAAAGGAAGTATAAAAATATTCTCGTCGTCGGACAGAGCGCCGACGATATCCGCTGTCAGTACGGCGATTGGACGTATTTTTCTCACCCGCTGCCCGATTATGAACAACCGCCGCACCGCCCTTATTGCACGCTGCTGGAAGGCGTGCGGGAATCGGCAGAACGATTGGGCTGCAACGTCGTTTACGAAAAGGGCTGCGAGATCGAATCGAACGACGAAAGCGGGATTGAGGTCGCGGTAAAAGCGGCAGAGAAATGTGATTTAATTGTTTTCGCTTGCGGAGATAATATTCATCTTGCGGCGGAGGGGCGCGATCGCGCAGACGTTACGTTGACGAAAGCGCAAAATCAATTATTTGCGGCATTGTGTCAAACCAACAAGCCGATCGTAAGCATATTGGTTGCAACAAAGCCGCTCTGCATTCCCGAAATCGATCGGTCGAGCAACGCCGTTATAACGAATTTCAACGGGGGTATGTTCGGGGGAAGGGCGCTCGCCAAAGTTTTGTTCGGCGAACTTAATCCGAGCGGCAAGCTGCCGATTAGTTTTCCGCGTCACGTCGGGCAACAGCCCGCGTATTACAATCAACTGCCCGGCTGGCATGCTTCCTCTTATGTAGATATGCCGAACAAGCCGCTGTATCCGTTCGGGAAGGGACTTTCCTACGCTTCGTTTGCGTATTCGGACTGCCGATTTGACGTGCAAACGTTAAAGCTGAAAGTTACGGTAACCAATACGGGCGTACGCGACGGAAAGGAAGTCGTCCAAATTTATTTCAGAGATCTTGTAAGTTCGGTTATGACTCCCGTAAAGCGGTTGATCGCTTTCCGCAAAATTGCACTTTCGGCAGGAGAAAGCAAAACGTTGGAATTTGAATTTACCCGAAAGGATTTTTCGCTTGTGAACGCACAGGAAGAACGCGTTACCGAAACGGGTGAATTTGAAATTATGGCGGGCGGAAGTTCGGATGACGGCGATTTATTAAAAACGAATTTTGTTTTGTAAGCGAAAATGATATAAGTACTAAATCTGTTTTGAAGAGTATTGTTTTCTTCTTTCGGTTCATAATCGTTGCTGTTTTTTAAGCAGTTTTTGCGCGCTTCATGTGGTTTTGTGCAACAATTAACTCAGACGAAAGGAAAAATTTCGATGGAAATAAAAAAATCCCCGCGACAAGATACGGTTTCGTATTTTGCCACGGGGATTTTTATAAAGAAAGAACCAATCAACAATCTTCTGTATTTACAAAAAATTCGAAAGGTTGCACTTTGATAGATCAGCAGTAACCTAAAACGAATTATCGATTTGCTTTAATGTTTTTTCGAGACGACTATTCGTATGCGCAATTTCTCTTAATGATTCGATTGCCGAGTTTCCGCTTTCAGCGACGGTTGCAAAGGTTAAAGCATCAAAATTTATCACGGCGTTTTCTCTTGCCGCCGAGTACACGGAAATTAGTTTCAATTCGTTATTTACGGTGAATAAATATTTGCAGAAATGTAAATGCTGCAATAACGGACGTACATGCGTTTTACTGTGTTTTCCGCGTCTTTGTGAAGGTCCGCGCTCTCCAATCGATAAAGTACAGTTACCGTCCGATGAATATTTTATTTGAGGAACCAGTACCGGTTTCATATATTTATCTGAACTGTCTAAATATTTTCCCAAATCTAAAACCGCTTTATGCAAAACCCGAATACGTTTTTTACTTATTTCAACCGAGTAAAAATTTCCTTCGCTATCATAAGCTATAAATAAATTGTCGCACGTATTTATGAAAGTAAATTCTTTTAAGTGGCAAAATAAAAATATTCCGAATAGAATACCTATCCCCAAGGCGGTAAGCGGAATTGCGATAAGCCTTACTCGCTCCTCGGGCAAAGCCGCAATCATAATGTAAATACTTATGGCAATCATGATAGAAAAAACAACGGAAAACAAACATAAAGCTTTAAAATATACGCTTTGAGAATGGCGGATATTTTTATCAAACGCCGACTTTATGCTGTTATCGCTTACGTCAAAAGGCGCGTATCTTCTTTGCCTGACAAAATGCTTGACTTCTTTATCTGCTTGAATTATTTCAGCAGCGTTGTCAAAATCTTCACTTTTTTGTATCTCGAAATACGGACAACTCATAATTTTATTATACCACAAAAACAAATTTTTTCAATCATATGACAGCGCAAGAAAGGACTTTGGCGCTGTGGCGGTGCTTATAAATACAGAAAAAGCACAAACCGTAGCGGTTCGTGCTTTAACGCTATTGGTGGGAAGAGGTGGATTCGAACCACCGAAGTCGTAGACGTCAGATTTACAGTCTGATCCATTTGGCCGCTCTGGAATCTTCCCGTATAAAATTGTTTTGAATAGAATTGGAGCCGGTGATCGGAATCGAACCAACAACCTGCTGATTACAAATCAGCTGCTCTGCCGATTGAGCTACACCGGCAAGGTGGTGCCTTGGGGCGGAATCGAACCACCGACAGAGGGATTTTCAGTCCCTTGCTCTACCAACTGAGCTACCAAGGCAAAAGCCTATTTAAGGCATAAGCCCCATTCCTCGGAATGAGGCTTTAAAAATGGCGACCCAAAACGGGCTCGAACCGTCGACCTCCAGCGTGACAGGCTGGCGCTCTAACCAACTGAGCTATTGGGCCATGTATGCTTTGCGAGCGTTTGCTTTGCCCTAATGCCATAAAAAATTGCTTTTTTATGAAATAAGGAGATTGAAAGGGCGTTTCAGCCTTTCGGCGCGCCGATCAAGGCTTTGAGTGAACTGCCCCGTTATATTGGTGGGCCTTCACGGACTTGAACCGCGGACCAATCGGTTATGAGCCGACCGCTCTAACCAACTGAGCTAAAGGCCCTAAGATGCGGACAATGCTTCCATTCGCAACGCTTGATAATAATATTATAAATCAAAAAAAATGTCAAGTGTTTTTTATGGGTTTTTTCCATAATTTTTCCGTAAATTCTATTGCGTTTCCGTGATTGCATTTTTCGGATAAAAATGCGTTTTCGACGTGTTTTTTCCTCTTTTTTGACATTCAGACAGGATTCCCGCTTTCGATTCTGTTAAAATACGTTTAATTTCATGCGGAGGTCTGTTATGAAGATGCAGAGCTGCCGTCAGGGGGAAAGCCTTTACATTTACCTCGACGGCGAACTTGACGAGCATTCCGTGTCGGACGTCCGATCGGGAGCGGATCGCCTGATAGACGAGCACGCGGGGGCCTCGCGCGCCATCTTTAATTTGGCGGGCGTGCGCTTTATGGACTCGACGGGGATCGGGTTTTTGATCGGTCGGTACAAAAAGCTGCAAAAATACGGTATGGGAATGTATCTTGAAAATCCCAATGCGGGCGCGGATAAAATTCTCGAATTAAGCGGGGTTTACACGCTTATGCCCAAAATTTAGGTGAACTATGAATCAGATGATACTGAAATTTTTATCCCGTTCTGAGAACGAAAATTTTGCGCGCAACGCGGTTGCGGCGTTTGCGCTTTCTTTAAATCCTACTCTTTCCGAACTTTCGGACGTAAAGACCGCCGTTTCCGAAGCGGTAACAAATTGCATCGTGCACGGGTACAACGGCAGAGAAGAGGGCTGGATCACGTTGGAATGCACGGTAGACGGAACGCAATTACATATTCGGATATCCGACAGCGGAAAGGGAATCGGCGACGTAGAGCGCGCGCTGACCCCCTTTTACACGACGTTGGAAGACGAAGAGCGTTCGGGGATGGGATTTACGATCATGCAAACGTTTATGACCGATTTTTCCGTGCAGTCGGAAGAGGGCGTGGGGACGACGGTGATCATGAGCAAAGACTTCGGCGCAAGGGCGGAAGCAAATGCTCAATGAACAGGATACGTTATATTACCTTCGCTTAGCGAAGCAGGGGGACAACGGCGCAAAAGAAACGCTGCTCGAACATAATACCTCGCTGTTGAAAAGCATATTAAAGCGGTACTTGAATAAGGGCGTGGAATACGACGATTTGTATCAGCTTTCGTGCATCGGCTTTTTAAAAGCGATCGCGGGGTTCGACGAAAGTTTCGGCGTGCGTTTTTCCACTTACGCCGTGCCGATGATCGCTGGGGAAATCAAGCGGTTTTTGCGCGACGACGGAAGCGTAAAAGTTTCGCGCGCGCTCAAACAGTCGGCGCGGGAAATGAATCGCTTTATCGAGCAGTATTCTTCCGAACACGGCGAACAGCCCAGCGTAAAGGAGATCGCAGCGGCTTTTTCGATGGACGAAGGGGAAGTGGTTTTTACGCTCGGCTCTTCGAAAATGCCTATTTCCATATACGAACAGTCCGACTACAAAGACGAAAAATCCTCATCCCTTTGCGATAAGCTGCCCGCTCGCGACGATCAAGACGAAATGATCGAGCGCATGCTGTTGAAAACGGCGATCGAAAAGCTACCCGAACGGGAACGGAAAATTGTATTTCTGCGCTATTTCCGCGATATGACGCAAAGCGAAGTTGCGCGCAGGATCGGGGTAAGTCAGGTGCAGATCTCCCGTATCGAAAACAAAATTATGCAAGATTTTAAGCGGGAATTAAGCTAAAAATGAATAATTATGCAAAAAAGCGGGGCAAAAAGTATATTTTTGCTCTTTTTTTGCATGCAAGCGTTTGACTTCTTTTAGGGGAGAATGATATAATAAAGTATATTTTAAGTTCGGAGATCGAGAAAATGGCGTATCGCAATTTACCGGCGGGGGTGCAAGATCTTCTGCCGCGGGAATGCCGCATGTTGGCGGTTGTAAAAGAACGGCTTGCGAAAAAGTTCGACTTGTGCGGGTTTCAGCAAGTTTTAAGCGGCGCGTTGGAATATTACGATACCTTTTCGCAAATTTCCAACCCGATCGCGCAGGAGCGTATGTTCAAACTGACCGATTCGGACGGGAAACTTTTGGTTTTGCGCCCCGATGCGACGCTTGCCATTTCACGTATCGCGGCGACCAAATTGCAGTCGCCCCGCGCGCGGCTTTGCTATTTTGCCGATAAATACGATGCGGAAAACGGAGGCGGGATATCCTCCCGCGAAATTTATCAGGCGGGCGTAGAATGCTTGGGGGAAGAGGGCGCTTTGTCCGACGCGCAGGCGATCGCCTTTGCCGTCGAATGCGTGCGCGAAACGGGGATCCGCGGGTTTATCGTAGATATCGGGCATGTGGGTTATTTTAAAGGTTTGTTGGAAGAGTGCGGGCTTTCGGAAGAGGAAGCGGAACGGGTGCGCCGCTGTATCAACGCCAAAGACGGCTGGAACGCCGAACGCGCCTTGCGCAAAGCGGGCGCGGGCGAAAAGACGGTGAACGCGGTGTTGGCGCTTCCCGCGCTGTTCGGCGGGGCGGAAGTGCTCGATAAAGCGCAGTCGCTTACCGAAAACGCGTGCGCGCGGCAGGCGGTAGCGCACTTAAAGCGGGTAAACGACATTCTCGTACGCATGGGGTATGAAAAGGAAATTTCTTACGATTTAGGCACGGTAAAACGGCTGTCTTATTATTCGGGCGTCGTTTTCAGCGGTTTGGTAAAAGAGTTAGGCGCGCCCGTGTTCAGCGGAGGCAGATACGATCGTCTTGCAGACGACTTCGGCAAGCACATTCCCGCCGTCGGATTTGCGATCGGGTTAAAACGGGTGCTTATCGCGCTCGAACGGCAGGGCAGTCTGCCTGAAGAACCGTTGTTAGACGGCGTGATTTTTTGCGAGGAAGGGGCGGAAGAGATAGGGTATTCCGCATTTATGCAGATGACTGGCGAAGGAAAGCGCGTGCGCTTTTGTTCGGAATACGGCGCGCAGGCGCAAGAAGGCTGTGCCGCGCGCTATTTGGCGACGAAAAAAGGATTAAAAAAGTTATGATCTATTTCGCTTTGGCTAAGGGAAGATTGGGGGATGCGAGCGCCGATTTGCTGGAACGTTGCGGGGCGGACGTGCGCGTTCTGCGCGAAAAAACGCGCAAACTCGTTTTGGAAAGCGGTGATAAAAAGTACGGCTTTTTCCTTGTAAAGCCTTCCGACGTACCCACGTATGTAGAGGCGGGTGTGGCGGATTTGGGAATCGTAGGCAAAGATACTTTAATGGAAGAGGAAAAGGATCTGTACGAAATGCTCGATCTCCGTTTAGGGGAATGCAGCTTGTGTTTGGCGGGCTTTCCCGACCGCAAAGACGTGCTAACAAATCCCCTGCTGCGCGTGGCGACCAAGTACGTGCGCATTGCAAAGCGCATGTTCGCAGAGCGGGGGGAAGAGGCGGAAATTATTCCCTTGCACGGCTCTATCGAGCTTGCGCCCGTAACGGGGCTTGCCGACGTAATTTTCGACGTAGTGCAAACGGGGTCTACCTTAAAGGCAAACGGGCTTGTCGTGTTGGAAGAAGTTTATGCGGGGATCACGGCGCGGCTAGTTGCCAACAAAGTGAGTTTAAAGACGAAATCGGAAGAAATTCTGCCTTTGATCGCCCGTATGAAAGAGATGGTAATATGAACAGATATAGTAAAGAAACTTGCGTGGAGCTGTTGAACCGCGCGTTCGAGGATCGGGAAGAGGAGCGCAAGCGGGTAACGGAGATCATTGCGGACGTGCTTGCCCGCGGCGATAAATGATACCCGCATGAAGGAGATCGTAATATGAACAGATACAATAAAGAAACTTGCGTAAGATTGTTGAACCGCGCGTTTGAGGATCGGGAAGAAGAACGCAAGCGGGTAACGGAGATCATTGCGGACGTGCGCGCCCGCGGCGACAAAGCGTTATTCGATTACGAAGAGATGTTCGACGATACCCGTTTAACGCAGCAAACCTTGCGCGTGAGCGACGAAGAATTTGCACGCGCGTATGAAGAAATCTCCCCCGAACTGCTTGCAAGCCTGCGCCGCGCGGTAGAAAACGTTTACGCATACCACGCAAGGGCGGGCAGAAAAGATTGCGTGCAAACGGATTCCGAAGGCAGAACGACGGGCTACGTTGTGCGCCCCGTGCGATCGGCGGGCATTTACGTTCCCGGGGGAACCGCGCCTCTCGCTTCTTCCGTGCTGATGGGGGTTCTTCCCGCAAAGGCGGCGGGGGTTGGGCGGGTTGTGGTGACGACGCCCGCCAAAAGCGGTAGCGTGCATCCGCTTGTGCTTGTAGCGGCGAAGGAATGCGGGGCGGACGAAGTGTACAAAGCGGGCGGCGCGCAGGCGATCGCCGCGCTCGCGTACGGCACGGAAAGCATAAACAAGGTAGACGTGATCGCAGGTCCGGGAAATATTTTCGTTACGCTTGCAAAAAAAGAGGTGTACGGACAGGTGGGAATCGATATGCTCGCAGGTCCCAGCGAAATTCTGATCGTTGCCGACTCGTTTGCCGACCCCGACCATGTGGCGGCGGACGTGCTCTCTCAGGCGGAACACGATAAACTTTCCCGTGCTATCGTCATTACGACGGACGCAGCGTTGGCGGAACAAATTTCCGCACGAGTGGAAGCGCGTTTAAAAGAATTGCCGCGCGCGCAGATCGCGCGCGAATCGTTGGAAAAAAACGGGGGGATTATTCTTGTCGATTCGTTGCAAGAAGCTTGCGCGCTTGCCGACGAAGTCGCGCCCGAACACTTGGAACTGTACGTAAAAGACGCGCGGGAACTGCTGCCCCTTATCCATAACGCGGGCGCGGTGTTCCTCGGCGGATTTACGCCCGAACCGGTGGGCGACTACTTCGCGGGCCCTAATCACGTATTGCCCACGGGGGGGAGCGCAAAGTTCTTTCAAGTTTTAAACGAGGACATTTTCACCCGTAAAATGAGCGTGATTTCGTATACGGAAGGCGCTTTAAAAAAAGACGGCGCGCACATCGTCCGCCTTGCGGAAAGCGAACGGTTGCATGCGCATGCGCAGGCGGTTGCGGCGCGGCTTACATCGGAGGAAGCAAAATGAGAACGGCTCAATTAGAAAGAAAGACGAAAGAAACGGAAATTGCGTTGTCTTTGAATATCGACGGCGCGGGCAAAGCGGAAATCGACAGCGGCGTAGGCTTTTTCGACCACATGCTGGAACTGTTTGCCGTACACGCGGGGATGGATTTATCCGTTTCGTGTAAAGGGGATACGCAGGTGGATTTTCATCACTCGGTGGAAGATATCGGCATTGTGTTGGGCGAAGCGTTCCGTTCCGCTTTGGGCGACAGAAAGGGGATCGCGCGGTTTGCCGACAGGCTGATTCCCATGGACGAATGCGCGGCGCAGGTTGCGATCGACTTGGGCGGAAGGGCGTACCTTTCCGTCGACGGCGATCTTTCGGGCAGCGCGGGCGCGTTCGATCTGGAACTGATCGAAGAATTTTTCCGCGCCTTTTGTTACCATGCGGGCGCGAACGTCTATATCCGTTTACTGCGCGGCGGTAACAAGCATCATGAAGCGGAAGCGGTATTTAAAGCGTTTGCGAAGTGCATGCAAGACGGCGTAAAAATCGTATCCGACCGCATTCCCTCTTCCAAAGGGGTGATCGTGTGATCGGCATCGTCGATTACGGCGCGGGAAATCTGCAATCGGTCAAAAAAGCCGTTTGCTATTTGGGCGAAAAGACGATCGTCAGTGCGGAAACGCGGCAATTAGACGGCTGTTCCCGCTTGATCTTGCCCGGGGTGGGCAGTTTCGGCGCGGGGATCGCGGCGCTTCGGGCGCGCGGGTTAGACGCATATCTGCTGACACGCGTAAAAGATACCCCCCTTTTGGGCATTTGCCTCGGCATGCAGTTTCTGCTTGCCGAAAGCGAAGAGGAGGGCTCGTTTACGGGGCTGGGGCTTGCGGCGGGCAAAGTTTCGCGCTTTATGCAGGGCAAAGTGCCGCACGTCGGCTGGAACGGCGTGTACGGGCTTTCTTCCCCGCTGTTTTATGGGATCGAGGAAGGCGCGCAATTTTACTTCGTGCACAGTTACTTTGCCGACGTATCGGCAAATACGATCGCGCGTACCGAATATTTCCGCTCCTTTTCTTCCGCGGTAAAAGCGGGCAACGCGTACGGCGTGCAGTTCCACCCCGAAAAAAGCGGGGATACGGGCTTGCGCCTGCTGCGCAATTTTATGAGGATATAGTATGATTTTATTTCCCGCCATCGATATTTTAGAAGGGCGCGCCGTGCGCCTGCTGCACGGCGAACGCGATGCCGTTACCGATTACGGCGTTCCGTTAGAGCGCGCCAAACTGTGGGCGGACGCGGGCGCGCAATTTTTGCACGTGGTCGATTTAAACGGCGCGTTCGGCGGAAAAAGCACAATCGATAAAACGGTGGAACAAATCGCAAAATTAGGCGTTCGCGTGCAGTCGGGCGGCGGCTTGCGCACGATGCAAGAAATCGATTCCCGCATTTCGGCGGGGGCGGCGCGCGTCGTACTGGGCACCGCGTGCGCGCGCGATCCTGCGCTGTTTCATGCCGCCGTGCAAAAGTACGGGGATAAGATCGTTGCGGGGATCGATGCGAAAAAGGGCAAACTCGCCCTAAACGGCTGGACGGAGCATTCGGATATCGACGCGCTTGCATTCGGTGCGCGTATGCACGATTTGGGCGTTCGCTACGCGGTGTTTACCGATATCGGGCGGGACGGCGCGCTTTCGGGCGTGAATGCGGAAGAAACGGCGCGCATGGCAGACACGGGGCTTTCCGTTATCGCTTCGGGCGGGATCCACGACGATTTCGATTTGCGCTGTTTGCGGGATAAGGGCGTTTACGGCGCGATTTTGGGGCGCTCTATTTACGAAGGCACGATCGATTTAAAAAAGGCGATCGAGGAATACAGCCATGTTGAGTAAGCGTATCATTCCCTGTTTAGACTTACAAGACGGGCGTGTGGTAAAAGGGGTGAATTTTGTCCGCTTAACGGATGCGGGCGATCCCGTGGAAACGGCGAAGCTGTACAATGCGTGCGGCGCGGACGAAATCGTTTTTTTGGATATCACGGCAAGTTACCGCGGCGAAAATACCATGTACGAGGTAATTTCCCGCGCAAGCGAGCAGGTGTTTCTTCCCCTAACCGTGGGCGGCGGGATCCGCTCGACGGAAGATTTCCGCGCCGTGCTTTCCTGCGGGGCGGATAAGGTAGCCGTAAATTCCGCGGCGATCGCAAACCCGAATTTATTGACGGAAGCGGCGTTAAAGTTCGGCAGGCAGTGCGTCGTTCTTGCGGTAGACGCAAAGCGGAACGCTTCGGGCGGGTACGACGTATACGCCAACGGCGGCAGAGTAAAAACCGATTTAGACGCGCTCGAATGGATCGTTCGGGCGGAAAAGTTGGGGGCAGGCGAAATTTTGCTTACAAGTATGGATCGCGACGGAACAAAAACGGGGTACGACATTGCGCTTACCCGCGCGGTATCCGAAGCGGTGAACATTCCCGTTATCGCCTCAGGCGGGGCGGGAAGCATGGGCGATTTTTACGACGTTTTAACGGAAGGCAAGGCAGACGCCGCGCTTGCGGCTTCGCTGTTTCACTTCGGCGAAATAAACATGCGCGATTTAAAACAATATCTTAAAGAACGCGGAATCGCCGTCCGTACGGAAGCGGAAAAATAATAAGCACAGGCGGAACGATATTATATAATAATGTATAAGCGCAGGTAGGCGCGCGGCTTATTTTGATCCGTGCAAAAAAATTTTCCGCGAAATAGTTGTCCGTCGGTGTTTTATAAGAAAGTGCAGAGGGCGGACGCGATTTACAATAAAGATGATCTGAATATAAGAATCATGCAAAGAATGCGGGCGGGAATGCGTAACTGAAAAATATCTGGCGGGTGTTTCCGCGCGGAGGTGTAGTATGGAAAAAATAAAATTTGACGAGCGCGGGCTGATTTGCGCGATTGCGCAAGATGCGGCAAGCGGCGACGTGTTGATGCAAGCATATATGAACGAGCAAGCGTTAAACCTTACCTTAAATACGGGATATGCGCATTATTACAGCCGTTCGCGGAATGCGCTGTGGAAAAAAGGGGAAACAAGCGGGCACGTGCAAAAGGTGCGCGCGGTTACGTTTGACTGCGATAGGGATTGCGTATTGTTACAAATCGAACAGATGGGCGCGGCGTGCCATACGGGCAGCCGTTCCTGCTTCTTTCAAACGGAGCGGGAAGAAACGGGTGCGGGCGTGCGCTTCCTTGCCGAGTTGGAACGGGTGATCATAGACAGAAAGAATAATCCCGTAGAAGGTTCGTATACTTCTTATCTGTTCGAAAAGGGTGTGGATAAAATCGCAAAAAAAGTAGGCGAAGAGGCAACGGAAACGGTAATCGCCTCTAAAAACGAAAACAAGAAAGAATTCGCCGGCGAATGCGCAGATCTGTTGTATCATCTTTTAACGCTGTGCGCGGAAAAGGGCGTTTCGCTTGCGGAAATCTGTTCCGAATTAAAAGAACGTCATTCGTAAAACATGCGCCTTCCGAAAATGTTCGGAAGGCATTTTTTGCCTGTTGCGCGGCGGCAAGCGCGAAAAATGAAAGAAAGGTGAAAAACGGAAAATTTGTTCGTATTTGTAATGGTAAGATAGGTTCGTAACATGATTACGACCTATTTTTTTTACGGTTCGTAACAACAGTTACGAGCCGATTTTTTATTTTTGGAGGAAGCTATGAAAAAATATACCGTAATGATTATCGGAGAAAGCGGCAAATACGAAACCGTTGCAAGCGGCGTGAACGGCAGACTTGCAGGCGCGCTCGCAAAGCACTACCGCGCAAACGGCGTATGGGTACAGACCAAAGAGGAGGAACAGAAATGAACCACTACGACATTTTAGTTACAGTACATTACCCCGAGGGGTTCAAGCACAGAACGAAACGTCCCACGCTTAAGGTTGGCTACATAATAAAAGCACCAGACGAAGCGACCGCCAAACAGGACGCACTAAACTGCGCCAAGTTAACGCAAGCGCAACACCCGCGCAAATACAAAGGTTGCACATTCTCGGTGCAGCCCGACGACGTAAAAATATTTGAATTTAAGGGAGGGCGATTATGTCAAGGCGTGAATTCATAGAAAGTGTTTCGAGATTTTGCGGACGAAAGGAAGCCGTTACGATCGCAAGCGACTACACCGACAAAGAGATTGAAGAACACGGCAAAGACCTCGCGGGCGAGCTTGCCGAAGAATACAGATTTAATGCGAACGTAAACCACTATCGGAATTGCGGTTACTAAAACCCCGCTGACGAGTCTTTGAAAATTAAGACGAAACGCGCCGAGAGGAGGCGGCGCGTCTGGGGAAAACCCACTACAAAAAGGAGGTGCAGAATGGGAAAGAACGGCGAGAGCTTGAGCAAGGAAAAGAGGCTGACGCTTTGTATTTCGCAAGCTATGTTCGACAAGTTGGCAGAGCAAGCAAAGTCCGAAGATACGAGCGTGAGCGCGTACGTTCGCAAGCTCATTAAGGACGATTTAACCAAGCGCGAAGCGTAGACAGCGAACGAGAAAAGAGGAGGTGAACAATGCCAAAGTTCAAAGAGCTACGCGAAGAAAGGGACTTGCAAGCAAAGCAAGTCGCAGAACGGGCGGGCATTGACGTAACAATGTATTCACGGTTCGAGAACTATCGGGCGTTACCGATACCCGAAGATTTCGAGAGAATAATCGAAGCGTTGAATTGCACGCCGAACGAAGTATACAGCCCCGACGAGGTACGGCTTCTGCCGAACGCAAACAGAGTGGAAGCGACGGGCGGGGCGAGAGCAACAGCCGATCCGACGGAATACAAAATGACCGTACGACTCGGCAACGATAGCCGACAGGTGCTGACGCGAGAGGTTCTGCAAAAGTGCGGCTATAAGAGCATCAACGAATGGGTTGCAGCTTGCGTACTACGGCTGAAAAAGCAGTACGACGCAATAGTCAACGCAGAAAAAAAGCCCCGCGAAACCTTACGCAACAAGGCACGCGGAGCAGTCGGGGCGAGGCAAACCGCAAATACCCCAACCGACGCAATTTTACCAAAATCTAAAACTTTTGTCAAATAGGAGGCAAACCAAAAAATGAAAATCTATGACAGCTACGAAAAGGGCTACAAGGAACAGCAGGTCGCAATCAAGACCACGGCGCAGGCGTTACTGACCGAAGCTATCACGGCAAGGCTCGCAAACGGGCAGATTAAAGCCGACGAGTTGGCACTCTACGGCGCAGTTTTGGAAGAAGCGGAAACCGCTATCAAATACGCCGAGAAGCAGTACGCAGAAGAAAAGGAGGGCAAGGACTAATGGCAGCGGAAACCGAAAAGAAAGCGGCTGAACCGAAAGCAACCGCACCGAAGCAGACCACGCCCCAAACGGCGAGCCTTAACATTTTTCAGCGTATGCTCGCGGCGACAAGCGAAATCAACCGCGTTGCAAAGAACCTTAAAGTCGATATAAGCAAAAGTCAGTCCTACAAGGCAGTCGCAGAGTCCGACGTTCTGGAAGCAGTAAAGCCGATCGAGGAAAAGTACGGTATTTATTCGTACCCCGTTTCGCGCACCGTAATCAAGGACGAAGCCTACACCACAACGAGCGAATACGACGGACGCAAGAGCGAGAAAACAACGTTCTTTATGCGACTTGCAACCGTATACCGCTTCGTCAACATTGACAACCCCGACGACTATATCGACATTACCACCTACGGCGACGGAGTAGACACGCAGGACAAGGCACCGGGCAAGGCTATGACCTACGCCGACAAGTACGCGCTTTTGAAAGCGTACAAAATTCAAACGGGCGACGACCCCGACGCAGGCGCGAGCGGTAACTTGGGTAAAAAGAAGTTCGAGAAACCCACCGCCGAGCAATTGGCGCAGGCAGAAGAACTCGGCATCAATTTAGACGGGTTAGCCGCATACGCAAAGTGCAAGGTTGAAGAAATCAGCAAGGACGTTCTCGCCGAAGCTATCAAAATGAAGCAAACGGCTTTGAAGAAGAAAGCGGCGGCGCAGGGAGGCAACGCATGAGAGTAGTATTCAACGAAGCCGAGCATACCTACACGCTCGGAGAAAAGACCCTTATCAGCGTTACACAGCTTTTGAAAAAGCACGGGCTGTCTACGAACTATGCGAACGTAGACGCGGAGGTTTTGGAGAAAGCCGCCAACAAGGGAACGGCGGTGCATAAGGAAATCGAGAACTATATCAAGAACGGCGACGTCGGGTTCACTTCCGAGCTTATCGACTATATCGACATAACCGAGCAGTTGCAGTTCACGGCAGACGACAGCGAGGTTATACTTCCGGCGGGCGAGATACCCGAGGACAAGGCGGGCGAATACTTCTTCGCAGGAACGGCAGACCTTATCGGCAAGACCCCCGACGGGTACGTTTTGGCAGATATCAAGACGACGCAAAAGGTCGATATGAGAGCGTACGCTTGGCAGCTTTCGCTGTACGAAAGGTTGGCGGGCGTAAAGTTTGCGAAAATGTATATCTTCCACTTGGGAAAGAAGTCGAAAGCGATACCGGTCGAGCGCATACCCGAAACGGAAATCGACCGACTGCTTGAATGCGAGAAGAACGGCACGATCTACCAAGAGCCGGGACTTGTAATCGGCGCGGAGTTATTGGCACGCGCACAGCAAGCCGAAGCCGAACTGAAAGCGATCGAAGAAGAAAAGAAAGCCGCCGAGGAAACCGCCAAGCAGTACAGACAGCAGTTATATGAAGCAATGCGAAAGCAGAATATTTCGAGTTGGGAAACCGCGGACAAGTCAATGCTTATAACCTGCGTCGCACCGACCACGAAAACAGGTATTGACGGTAAGAAGCTCAAAAAGGAAATGCCCGAGATTGCGGAGAAATACAGCACGACCTCGACCGTCAGCGGGTATGTAAAAATCACGCTTCGGGAGGCGTAAGAGTGGCAAAGGAAATCGGAAAATTCAACTGCGGGCTTGAAAGCTGCCTAACGGACGCGGACGGGTCGCTTGTACTTTCGTTGCGCGTACCAAAGGGCGAAACCTTTACCGCCAAGCAAACAGTCGCCGCCATTCGTACGGGGCTCGCAAGCGGCAAAGAACGCCTTACAGCGGCGTTCGGTTGGTACAGAGAAACCCGAAGCCTTAACGCGAACGCATACTTCCACCTTTTAGTCGGAAAGATAGCCGAAGCAATGAACCTCGGCGCGGACGAAGTAAAGGTCAAAATGGTACTTGACTACGGTGCGGTTGCTACCGAGTGCGGCGACCCCGTAGTCGTTGCATTACCCAAGACCGCGAACGTTGCGGACTACTACACATACGCCCGGTGGATTTCCGATTTCACGGCGAAGAACGGGAAAGAGTACAGTCAGTACATTTTCTACAAGCACACCCACACGCTCGACAAGGCAGAAATGGCGCACCTTATAGACGGGGTCGTCTACGAGGCACAGGAGTTAGGAATCGAAACCCGAACCCCCGACGAACTCGCAAGCCTTATTGAGAATTGGGAGGGCGGCAAGGCGTGAACGCAAGAACAAAAGCCCTTGCGATCAGCAAGGAAGTCAAGGAAACGGTCTACAAACGGGACCGGGGGCGGTGCATACTATGCGGCGCGGTCGGACTTCCCGAGGCGCACTACATACCCAGAAGCAAGGGCGGGCTTGGCATAGAGCAAAACATTGTAACGCTATGCCGCCCGTGCCACGACAAGTTAGACAACACCACGGAAAGAAAAGCCCTGCTTTTGAGGGTAAAAGAACACCTCGAATTATGGTACGGCGACTTTCCCGACGAACAACGAATTTATAAAAAATAGGAGCAAAAATGAATAAAACATTTTTAATCGGAAACTTAACACGCGACCCCGAATTGACGCAAACGCCGAACGGGGTGTCGGTATGCAAAATGTCGATCGCCGTAAACCGCAATTTTACGAACGCGAACGGCGAGAGAGATACAGACTTCTTCAACGTAGTTGCATGGCGCGGGCTTGCCGATAATTGCGGTAAGTTTTTAAGCAAGGGCAAGAAGATAGCGGTGTGCGGAAGCATACAAAACCGCAGCTATGAAACCGAGAACGGCAAGAAATTCGTTACCGAGATTATGGCAGACGAAATCGAGTTTTTATCGCTCGTAAGCGAGGGCGAGCAGCAGAGCAAGGGCAACGGACAAGGCGGCAGAAAGCCGAACCTGCAACCGCTCGGCGACGACTTCGACTGCCCGTTTTAACGGAGGCGCAGAATGGAAAAAGAGCAATTGACCGCCGAAGAAATCGACGCGGAAATCGAAAGACTTTCAAAATCGCCGTATGTAAAACTTGCACGCGATACCGCCAACAAAGCCAAGCAACAAAAGCTCTACCGCTTGCGTTCGCTTGATAAAAAGGGGCGGCAGATAGCGAAAAATCTCGGCGTAGATTTGGAGGAATAAAATGGCAGAGCGCAGAATGTTCTCAAAGGTAATTACCGATACGGACGCATTCCTTGAAATGCCGTTATCAACGCAGGCGTTGTACTTCCACCTTGCAATGCACGCAGACGACGAGGGGTTCGTCAGTAGTCCGAAAAGAATACTGCGAGAAACAAAGGCGAGCGAGGACGACTTCAAACTGCTAATCGTAAAGCGGTTCATACTAACCTTTGACAGCGGAATTATCGTAATCAAGCATTGGAAAATTCACAACCTTATCCAAAAGGACAGGTTCAAAGAAACGACATACCTTGAAGAAAAAGCAACGCTTACGCTCGACCGCAAAAACGCATACGTTGAGCGGTTGGAAACAAAATGTATACAAAGTGGAAACGAAGCGTTACCGCAGGTTAGGTTAGGGGAATTTAGCGAAGAAGAAGTTAGTGCAGATAAGGGAAGATTAGAAGAAGATGCGCCGCAAAGCGTCGCCGCTTCAAATACCCGATTTAAGAAACCAACCATTGAAGAAATCGCCGCTTATTGCGCCGAACGCAAAAACAACGTCGACCCGCAAGCATTCTTCGATTTTTACGAGAGTAAAGGGTGGCGGGTCGGTAATCAGCCAATGAAAGATTGGAAAGCCTGCGTCCGTACTTGGGAGCGCAGAGAAAAGCCAAACGGCTCGGGAAAGCCCACGGCGGGCAGAGCTAACGGCGACAAGTACAAGCGGGAGGACTAACAAATGAACCTCGACACCGTAGTCAAGAAAATTGCAAGCGGCGAGCTTCAAATCCGCGACGACGAGTATATCGGAGAAAACGGCTTGCCTTATTGCAAGAACTGTAAGACCACCCGAATGTGGTATTCGCCCGATAAGCAATTCGTCGCCCGGTGCTATTGCCAATGCGAAGAGGAAGCCGAGGAACGCAGAAAGAAAGAAGAAGCGCGCCAGAAGCTAATCGCCGAGTTTAACAGCCGCAGCAGCCTTTCAATGCTTGGCGACCGGTACAGAGGCATTCGCATTAAAGATGCGATAATTACCGAGAGCAACCGAGCGGTCTACGAAAAGTGTCACAACTACGTTACGAACGCAAAGGCAATGCGGGAGAACAATATCGGGCTTTACATATACGGCGACAACAGCAGCGGCAAAACCTACCTTACGGCGTGTATTTGCAACGAGCTACTATGGCAGGGCTTTAGATGCGTATATACAAACCTTGCAACGATTTTGAACGAGATACGCGGAAGCTACGACAAGAACGGAATGGGCGAGTGCGAACTGCTCGACCGCTTGCAAGCGTACGACTTCGCATTTATAGACGATTTCGGCAAAGAGTTTCTCGGGCGAGAGTATAACGCAAGTTCTTCCAAGTGGGCAGAGGAAAAGCTGTTCGAGGTAATCAACGCCAGATACAACGCACAAAAACCGACGATATTCTCGTCGAACTACGAAATCAGCGAGCTTGCAAGCGTACTAAACCTCGACAAAGCGATCGTCGAACGGGTAAACGAAATGGCAACCCGAACCCTTAAACTTGAGGGGGACGACTTCCGGTCGACAGCAAGGCAAAGCAAAAGCGAGCTTGCAAAAAAATTAGGAATCTAAAAGGAGAGCCAAGACATGGCAAAAAAGAACGCTATCAGCGGAAAAATTGAAATCGAAATATCGGGGGTTAAGTACACCGCAACGGTTGAGTTTAAGGAAGCCCCGAAAGCAGAAGCAAAGGAAACGCCGAAATATAAGGCGTGGGGCGTAAGAATAGACCGCACGGTCAAAGACCCCGAGAAAGCGGTTGAATACATAGGCGACGCGCAGGGCTACGAACCCGCGAGAGGGGCAAACCCCGGCAGTTGGGACAACCACCCCGTGTTCAACAAAATAAAGCCTTGCCTTTTGAAAGAGGGAAAGGTTGCGGTGTATTTGAACCCGAACGATTACTGCTACACGGAGGGCGGGTCGTCGGTCGACGAGCTGCGCGACTTCTTCGACACAATGGTCGAGTTCGGCAAATTGTATTACCGCATAACGCAAGACAGCCGCTACACCTACGCCGAGGTTACGGACGACCCCGCGTCGCTTGCGTACGGTTTCACGGACTACGCATACAGCTACAAAGGCAAAGTGCGCGACAAGTTCTATATCGGCGCATATAAGGGCGTAATTAAGGACGAGAAGCTCCGCTCGGTATTCGGCGAGCTTCCCACCGGCAACAAGACGATCGGAGAGTTCCGCAAAGCGGCGCAAGCCAACGGGACCGGGTACGAGATACTACCGTTCAATAAGTTGACGCTTCTGCAAGTTTTGTATTTGATACGCTACAAGAGCCTTGACAGTAGAGCCGCGCTCGGTAAGGGCGTAACGGAGTCGAACGAGTACAAGGCGACGGGCGGCGCAGATACGGACGGGTTATACAGCGGCAGTCAAGACGGAACAAAGCAGATTAAATGCCACGGCATAGAGGACTTCTACGGAAATCTGCTCGAATGGGTAGACGGGTTCGTTTCCAACAACAAAATCGCAATTGCAGACGGAAACTTCAACGACAAGGGCGACGGTTACGAAGCGGTCGCAGACTTGCCCGAAACGGTATACGGCGGGGTTATAACCGACGTACACGGCAACAACAAGCTCGGCTTTACGCCGAAAACCACCGACGACGATATGTGCGCGGGCGAGGGCTACTATTGCAACTACGGCTCGACATGGACGGACGATACCGTTTCTCTTCCGTATTTCGGGGGCGATCGCTCGATTGGCGCGTATGCGGGGGCGTTCTATTTCTATTGCTACTATTCGGCGTCGTGTGCGTATTCGAATATCGGCGCGCGCTTGTGCTTTTGCGGTAAGGAGTAACAATGGCGACGAATTGGAAACAGCTTAAAGCCATTGAAACAAAGAACAAAAAGCGCATACTTGAGATTTGCCCGAGCGCGAACAACGAAAGTGGAATATACGTATTTTTGCGATACGAGGGCGAATTCAAATATGCATACATAGGACAAGCAAAGCACCTGCTGACGCGGCTCGCCCAACATTTGAACGGCTATCAACATATTGACCTTTCGATTAAACGGCACGGGCTATACAGCGAGGAAAACCCGACAGGGTGGCAAGTCGTATGCGCGAACTACCCCGAAGATGCGCTCGACGATACCGAGCGGCAGTTGATAGCAGCATACGCAAACAAAGGCTACCAACTACGCAACAAGACCGCAGGCGGGCAAGATAGCGGGAAGTTCGGCATTGACGACAACCGCCCCGCAAAAGGCTACTACGACGGCTTGCAACAAGGCTACGAGAACGCGAGAAAGGAAGTCAAGCATTTATTCGACTTGCACCTTGTCGCAGCTATAAAGGCAAATAAATCCAACAAAACGCAAGAAAAGGCGTTGCAAAAATTTTACGATTTCATTAACGGAGGAACGAAAAAATGAAGCAAATCACATTGAGCGAGGGCGAGTTCAAAAGCCTGCTCGACGGAGTAAAACATTCGGCAGCGATAGACGACTGCCGCCCCATGCTTCAATACATACGCATTGAAGTAGAGAAGAACAAAATCACGGCATACACGCTCGACGGATACAGAGCGTCGCGGTTCGTAATCAACCGCAAGACCGAGAACCACGACGAGTTCGTCTGCTACATAAAGCCCGTGCCTTTCAAAGAAACCAAAAGTGGCACAAGGCAAGTGCTTATTACACACGACGAGAAGTCGACGACTTCGGTGCAGTACGAAACGGAGTACGGCGAAATCGTTTACCGCTTCAATACCAAAGGCGGCGAGTTCGTAAACATTCAAGCGATATTCGAGGGCGCGGAAGCGCACGATCGGGAAACGGGAATCAACGCGAAATACCTCGCTCAAGCTATGCAGGCGTTAGCGAAAGTAGACGCGGGACGCAACCACATAGCGACCATAGAGGGAAAAGCAAACCCGGTTCAACCCGTATTATTCAAAGCCAGAAACGACAACTTCGAGAACACGCAGCTTATACTGCCCGTAAGAATTCCGGAGGGTTGGAACAAATGATACGAATTATCGACGACCAAATAAAGAGATTTATCGACTTCTTAAACCAAAACTACGGCACGGAAGCCGAGTGTATAGTTTCGGTTTTCAACTGCCAAGACAGCGTCTGTGTGAGTGAGGACGGGAAAGAAGAACAAAGCCTTTTTATACCGGAAGCTGACCTCGTAATGCTAACGACCGAAAAACCGGCAAACGGTATATTTGACAGCGCGGGAAACCCCGCCCCGAAGTTCTACGAGGACAATTACACGCTTATCAAATTAGCGCACGAATACGGTCATTTTTTGCAGAAGTACGGAAAACTTCCAAACCCCGAAGATTTGGAGGAAAACGAAAAGGTTGCGGACAGCTTCGCCCAGAAAGCGGTTAAAGAGTTTTTGAGGTGGGACGCAATAAAAATCGACAAGCAAAAGTCAATATGCCAATGGCAAAAGGAAATACACCAAAACGCGATCAACCACGGGTGGTGGGACAACCCAAGAACGCCGGGTGAATTGCTAATGCTTGTCGTTTCGGAAGTTTCGGAGGCGTTCGAGGAAGTAAGAAACAACCACGCAATGACCGAAACTTACTACTCCGAAAAAGGCAAAATGGAGGGTGTACCAAGCGAGCTTGCGGACGTGGTAATTCGCATAATGGATTTAGCGGAATACTACGGAATAGACCTCGAAAAAGTAATCGCGGAAAAGCACACATTCAACAAGACGCGCCCGTTCAAACACGGCGGCAAAAAACTATAAACGGGAGGGCGCAAAATGAAATGCGGTTACTATTGCAACGGGTATTGTTTCTGGAACGGCGACACGGGCGAGGTTTGCGACAAAATCGCATACGGAACACATAAGCGCATCAAAGACGGGTACTGCCCGAAAGAGCAGAACGACCGGGAGCTTGAAGAACACGCCAACGCCATTATTGCCGAAGAAGAAAAGAAAAGGCGCGAACGGTTCTTATTCCGCGGTAAAGACAAGGACGACGGAAAGTGGTACGAGGGCGCGTACAGGGCATACGACGACACGACATACTGCTTCAAAGAGGATTACGACCGCCACCCCGAGAACACGCACCACACGATCGTCTTTTCACGTATGACCGATTGGGGGTTACCGAACCGACACTTACAAGCCGAGGTTATACCAGAAACCGTCGGGCAATATACGGGCTTGCAAGACAAGAACGGGAAAAGAATATTCGAGGGCGACATTGTAAAAGTAACAAGGTCAAACAACGGCTACTCGCCATATACGCGAACGTGCGTGGTGCAGTATAACCCCCGCTCGGCTTCCTACGATTTTTACGACTACTGCGGCGACATTGACAGCGTAGAGGTTATCGGCAACATATTCGACAACCCCGAGCTTTTGAGGGGCAGCAAGAAATGAGCAAAACGAAGCAGCTCCCGCTTTGCCCGGAGTTAGAGCCGATACCAGACGAGAAAAAGAAAGCCGATCGGTGCAAGAAAGAGAAGTGGAAAAAAGCGTTTCAAGCGTACAGCGATAAAATGTCGCAAGACGGTACAACGGCGAGCGGTAAATGCGGGTATATGGACTTTTGCGACTATTGCACCGATAACAGCTACGGCAGACCCTGCGTCCGGGCGTTCTGCGAATGGGCGCGGGCGAACAATATACAAGTCGATTACGACGACTTCGATTTTACAAAGTATATATGAAGCAAATGAGTTTTTTTGACGGGACGCAGAAGTTCCGCAACGATAAGCCAATACGCCTTATTGAACTATTCGCCGGGTACGGAAGCCAAGCACTCGCGCTGAAATACCTCAGCGTTCAGTTCGAGCATTACCGCATAAGCGAGTGGGCAACAAAGTCAATTCAAGCGTACAAGGACTTGCACGCCACAGACGACCGCACAGACTACTCGCAAGGGTTAACACCCGCCGAGATAAAAGCGTGGCTTACAGGCAAAATATCGACCGATTACAGCACACCCGCAACCGCCGAGCAAATCGGGCGGTTCAGCGAAAAGACCGTCCGCACGCTATACAACAATATGCGAGCAACGCGGAATATCGGAAGCATAACGCAAGCGACCGCCCAAGACTTGACGATCGTAAATACCGACAAATTCCTTTACATAATGACGTATTCGTTCCCTTGCCAAGATTTGAGCGCGGCGGGTAACGGTGCCGGAATGAGCAAAGGAAGCGGGACGCGGAGCGGGCTACTGTGGGAAGTAGAAAGGCTTTTGAGCGAAACCGCCCGCGGGGGGGGGTACGAGCTGCCTCAAATATTGCTGATGGAGAACGTACCCCAAGTTATAGGCGGCGGCGCGATAGCCGACTTCGTACAATGGCGAGAATTTCTCGAGGGCTTGGGCTACAAGAACTACACGCAGCTTATGAACGCCAAATGCTACGCGATACCGCAGAACCGAAACCGCTGCTTTATGGTAAGTATTCTCGGCGACTACGATTACATATTCCCGCCCGAGCTACCGCTTCAATACCGCTTGAAAGATTTTCTCGAGCGGAGAGTTAACGAAAAGTATTACATATCGGACGAAGCGACGGAAAAATTAAAAGAACAAATAACGATCACGGAAAGCACGACCGTTTATGCCACACGCAATCGCATTGACAAAATCGACACAGAGGTCGCAAAGACATTATGTGCAAGAGATTATAAAGGCTTCGGGACGGGTTTTGACACTATGAACGCAGTCGTCGAAGCAAAGTGCGAACAGGTGGGAATGTTAAGCGGCGGGAAGTGGGACAAACTACACGACATAAGCCGCAGAGTCTACGGCGTAGACGGAATATCGCCGACGGTACACACGGCGGGCGGGGGACAGCAAGAACTGAAAATTGCAGAGCCTACCGCGTACGACGAGCAAAACGGTTACTTACGCAAAGATGGAACAGTCGGGACGCTAACGACCGACGGGAACAGCCCCAAACACAACAACCGAATCGTTGAGCCGGGCGATTATAGGTTTTACCGACAAGCGGTCGAAACCTTACAAGAGAACGACTGCGAAGCGGGCGACACGATAGACGCATTCAATAAGCGAGTAAACAAAGACGGGTGCAGCCCGACGATCACAACGCGCCCGGAGGGGCTAAAAACGGCAATATTACCGGTTACGAGCGATTACCGCATACGAAAGCTGACCGAGCGGGAGTGCTTCCGTTTAATGGGTGTAAAAGGTGAGGATTTCGAGAAGATAGCCAAGAGCCAATCAATGTCGAGCCTTTACCATTTGGCGGGCGACAGTATAGTGACCGCGTGCCTTATGGCAATATTCGGGCTATTGCTCGAGGTCGACTACAAAGCAAAAATAACAGAGCTAACGGAGGAATTGAAAGAAAAATGAAATACGTCGACACCCCGTGCGGAAAGGCAGTAATGCCCGCCGCTTTTGAGGAAGAAATCGAGCGCATGACAGACGACGAGCTTATACAGAAGCTAATCGAGGACGAGCGCAATTCGCCGCACGGTTTTATTGACCCGTTCAAATTGCAGTTTGTAAAAGACCGGGGACTATACGCTGAGTACATAAGAGCGAGGACGAAACAATGAAGCGTAAAATTTTATTGATAGTTGCGGTTTCGATTATACCGATTTTGTTTTTATCGGTGGCGAGATAGGGGGCAGGGAATGCGAATCGGGCTATACGACGCAGACAAAACGAAATACCCAAATCTTCCACTTATGAAGATATCGGCGTGGCACAAAGCACAGGGCGACACGGCAGAGTTTGCAATTCCTATTAAGCCATACGACCGCGTGTATGTTAGCAAAGTATTCGGCAAGGAATACTCCCCGTTGCCAAATATATGCTTCCGCGCGGACGAAATCGTCTACGGAGGGACGGGCTTTGCAATCACGATCGAGAACGGAAAAGAAGTATACCACAAAGACCGCGACCCGAACCTCCCGCCGGAGATTGAGCATATATACCCAGACTACGGGCTGTACCCCGAGCTTACAAAAGATACGGCTTACGGCTTCCTTACGCGGGGTTGCTGTAACAATTGCGGGTTTTGCATAGTAAGCAAGAAAGAGGGGCTATGCAGTACAAAGGTTGCCGACCTTTCAGAGTTTTGGAAAGGACAGAAAAACATTGAACTGCTCGACGCAAACCTGCTCGCTTGCAAAGACCGCGCCGAGCTAATAGGGCAGCTTTCGGCAAGTCGGGCGTGGGTAAATTTCAGCCAAGGGCTTGACGCTCGATTTATAACACAGGAAGTCGCCGAGCTTCTAACGACAGTAAAGACAAAGCGGGTGCATTTCGCGTTTGACTTTATGAAGAACGAAAAGGCAATAAAGCGAGGGCTTGAAATCTACAAGCGGGTCAGCAACCTTTCGGACGACAAAGCCATTGTCTACATACTAACCAACTACGACACGACGATCGCCGACGACCTATACCGCGTAAATTTAGTACGCGCCCTCGGGTATTTGCCCGACGTGAGAATATACCGAAAACCGACAGCCCCGCAGGTTCTAAAAGACTTGCAGCGGTGGTGTAACAACCGGCGAATATTCCGAACCTGCGAGTTTATGGACTACAAGCCGAGAAAAGACGGAAAGACAATAAAAGAGCTTTACTTTTCATAGGAGAATAAAAATGCTAACAAAACGATTACGCGGACAAATTGAGTGGCACTTCAAAAACTACAACGCCGATATAGCGTTATACAACGAGAAAGTGCGGGACATATTGGAATCGGGGCTTACGCCGAATTACGGCGGGGTCGGGGGCGGCGGTAACAGCATAAGCAGCCCGACCGAAGCAAAAGCGATTAAGCTATACGAGCTTGACGCGGAGCAGTCGTGGGCGACCGTAGTTCGCAATACCTTTATAGCCTTTCGGTTCGAGCCAGAGTACAAGGTCATGTGCGAATTGTACATAAAAGGGCGCAAGCTAAAAGAGCTGCTCTGCGACGGACTATGGGAAACGACCTTTTACCGGTGGCGCGACCATTGGCTCGAATACGCATACAAATGGGCAAAGAAGTTCGGGCTTTTGTAAAAAAATATTCGTTACACACAAAGCCTGCGTGTAAAAAGCCGATTTTATGTGATATAATATTATCGTTGAGAATTTTACCAACAACAACCTCGCCCCGAGAAAAGCGGCGGGGTTTTGTTTTTGAGGGAGTACAGAGTGCAGATTGTATACAAGACAATAGACGAGCTGAAACCGTACAAGCGCAACCCCCGCAACAACGACGGGGCGGTCGACGCGGTCGCGGCAAGCATAAAAGAATTCGGGTTCAAAATTCCGATCGTAATTGATACTGACGGAGAGATTATCGCAGGGCATACCAGACTGAAAGCCGCGCAGAAGCTCGGGCTTGCAGAAGTGCCGTGCATCATAGCGGACGACCTAACGCCCGACCAGATAAAGGCGTTCCGACTTGCGGACAACAAAACCGCCGAGCTTGCCGAGTGGGACTTCGAGCTTTTACAGTTGGAGCTTGACGAGATAAAGCTCGATATGTCGGACTTCGGGTTTGATACCACGCCCGAACCCGGCGAGCCGTACGAGGACAACTACGAGCCGGAGCCGCCCACCGATCCAAAAACCAAGTCGGGCGAACTATTCAAGCTCGGCAACCATTACCTCTTATGCGGCGACGCTACAAGCGCGGCGAGCTACGCAAGACTGACGGGGGGGGGTCTACTTGACCTCATATTGACCGACCCGCCGTACAACGTAGATTACGAGGGAAAGACAAAGGACAAACTGAAAATCGAAAACGACAAAAAGGACGACGCGTCCTTTTTTGAGTTTTTGAGTGACGCATTCGAGAACGCCGCCGAAGCATTGAAGCCGGGCGGCGTTTGGTATATATTCCACGCAGACAGCGAGGGCGAGAACTTCCGCAGGGCAGCCCGCGAGAAGTTGGGAAAGGTAAGACAATGCCTTGTATGGAACAAAAACACCATAGTCCTCGGTCGCCAAGACTACCAATGGAAGCACGAGCCGTGCCTTTACGGTTGGAAAGAGGGCGACGCGCATTACTTCGTCGACGACAGAACGCAAGCGACCGTTTACGAAGATAAAGGCATTGACCTTAAGAAGCTGAAAAAGGACGAAGCCATAAAGCTCTTGCAAGACATATTCAGCGACAAGCAAAGCACGACGGTCATCAACGAGGATAAACCCGCACGAAGCGCGGAACACCCCACAATGAAGCCCGTCAAGCTGCTTGCAAGGCTAATACGCAACAGCACCCGCCCGGGAGAAACAGTACTCGACCCGTTCGGCGGGAGCGGTTCAACACTAATCGCTTGTGAACAGCTCGGGCGAATTTGCTACACAATGGAGTTCGACCCGAAGTATTGCGACGTAATAATTGACCGTTGGGAAAAGCTAACGGGACAAAAGGCGGTAAAGATATGATCGAGAAAGTAAACCCGAGCCACCCCGACAAGATAGCCGACCGCATAGCGGGCGCGCTTGTCGATATGGCTTACATGGCAGCCAAAGACCCCAAGATTGCGGTCGAGGTTCTAATCGGACACGGCAAAGCCCACATAATAACCGAAAGCTCCGTGGCGTTGCGCCCGGACGATATATACAAGGCAGTCCGCAGAATAGCGGGGACGGTTGCGGTCGACTACGTAAGACACAACCAAGACGCGCACCTTGCCGAAAATCAACGCTGTGAGCCACGCTGTGGCGATAACGGAATATTCAAAGGAATTCCGCTAACCGACGAAGAAAAGCGGGCGTCGTGGCTTGCAAGAGCCTTATACGACGAATACGGCGCGGACGGTAAATACATAATCGACGGGGACAAAGTAGTCGTCTGCCAGAGCCACGCAACCACGAACGAATTGCGGGAGAAGCTGACGCAGAAAGGCAACCGCGTTATTGTAAACCCGCTCGGCGATTGGCTCGGCGGTTTGAACGTAGACACGGGAGCAACCAACCGAAAGCTCGGAAGCGATATGGGGCATTCGGTAACGGGCGGCGGTCTACACGGTAAAGACTTAAGCAAGGCAGACGTGAGCGTGAATATATACGCATTCCTTAAAGCACAGGAAACGGGGCAACCCGTAGAGCTGTCGTGCGCGATAGGCGACACAACTATTGACGGAAAGCCCTACGCCGGAATCGTAGAGATTGCAAGACGCTATATAAACGATATCGGCGGTTTTGAAAAGTTTGCAGAGTGGGGGCTTTTCTAACAGGGAGGACACACATGGCAAACGAACAAAACCTTAAAAAGTTCGGAAAGGACAAACCGCCCTTAACCCACGAAGAAGCCGTGAAGCAAGGCAAGACGGGCGGGAAAGCAAGTGGCGAGGCGAGAGCCAAAGCAAAGACGTCCCGAGAAATAGTCGAGCTGCTCGACAGTTTACCGGTTACGGAGAACAACAACGCGATTATGGAAACGCTCGGCATTCCCGAAGATATGCGGACGCGGCAAACGCTCCGACTGCTTCAGCTACAAAAGAAAGCCGAGCAAGGGGACGCGCAGGCGAACAAGCTACTGCTCGAGATAAGAGGGGAGGCGGCGGCGTCGACCGTGAACCTTGAAGTCAATACCGAAGCGCGGGACGCATACGACCGAGCGGCGGCGGCCATCAAAGGGGCGAAGAAGAAATGACATTCGACCAAGTGATATGGACGGACAAAATGCGGGCGATATTCGCAGACGACGCACCGGTCATTCACTTATGCGGGGCAATGGGTACAAGTAAAACCCTTGTCGCCGGGCTTTTGTTTTTTGACCGGGTAATGAACGCACCCGCCAACGTCAACCAATTTGCGATTATAGGCGTTTCGTCCGTACTCGTAAAGCGTAACTTCGTAGACAAGGCTGACAGCCTATACAACATACATCGCGGGCTTTGTACACCGTTCAGCGACGGGGACAAGGACGCGGCGGGTTCGCACTTCTGCATCTACGGCAAGTACGGAAAGAAAATCGTCTACATAGCGGGTGCAGATAACAAAACGAGCTTCACGAACATTCTATCGCTCGACTTGGGCGGCATACTTCTCGACGAGCTATCGGTGCTACACCCGGACGTGTGGCGTGAAGCATACGGACGAGTTCAGCGTTTAGCATACGCAGGGTGGCTGATAACCACAACCAACGGCGGCAACCCGGCGCAAGAGTTTTACGGCGAGCTTGTAAACCACGCAACGGTTAAATTCCGAGATACCGTGCCGAAGATAGAGCTTGACGAAATGGTCGAGGACAGACCCGACGAGCATTACTACCATTTCAACTTACACGACGACTGCCCGCATAAGACAGCCGAGCAAACCGAAAGGCTTTGCAACAGCTACCCGGTCGGGAGCTTTTACCACTATTCCAAGATACTCGGTTGCAGGGGCTACGCCGAGGGCGCGCTGTACGCACAGCTTCTCGGGGACGCGGAGGTTATACCGTTTGAGGACTTGAACCTTGCAGCGTTTGAGGAAGTAGTCGCAACGGTAGACGTTGGCGCAAGCGTAAACGGCGACGACGACAGCAAGTCGCACACGATAGTCGCTATCGGCGGTTATACCCGACAATACCACCGCGTCGTTGCGATAGCCTCGAAGAAGATCGAGAGCATAGAACACCGCGACATTATAGACGAAGCCGAGGAGTGGCTGTACAAGTATTGGCTGAAGCTATACGGCAAGTTCAAAGCGATACTAATCGACAAAGCCGATTACAAGCTCGTCAGCACGTGGCAGAACCACAGCCGGTGGCGCGGCAAGGTAAGCGTTCTCGGGTGCATAAAGACGGTAAAGGACTACTGCCCCGACCTACCCGCAAGAGCGGCGGTCAAGTGCCAACTTATGATGCACAGCAAGCAATACCCGAAAAGCCGAATTGTATGGTGCGATCCCGATATGCTAAAAGCACACCGACAAATTCTGCAAGACAAGGACGGGTCGGAACTCGACCAAGCCAACGTGTGGCAGGACTACGCCGACTGCTTCTCGTACCTAATTCTGTGGCGCATAGTAAAAATACTTGCGGACAAAACACCCCGCGAGCATACAAATATTCAATTCTATTAGGAGGCAACCCAATGGCAAAAAGAAAGCAGAAGAACGCGCCCGCGTTCAAACTTTCCCCCAAAGCAACGGCACACTTGAACAAGAACCTTGCGGCGATACGCGAGGGCATAGTCAACGTATGCAAGATGCACACGCACGACAGCGACCCGTCCTTGACGCAAGAGGACTTCGAGCTGTTGTACATTGACAAAGTACTCGGGCAACCGATTACGGCGATTTCGGCAACGATAAGGACGCTCGCCGAAGCATTAAGCAAGCAAAAGGAAGCGGCACTCGAGCAGCTTACCGGAAATAAAACAAACGCGGAGGAAACCAAAAAATGAAAACATTTACCAAAGGCACATTAACCACGACCGTGGACGACGACGACCGCAGAATTCCGCAGTATTTGGCGAACGGTTGGAAAGAAGCACCCAACCCCGAGAAGCCCAAAGACGACGCGGACAAACGCATTGACAAGGCGATCGGCGAAGCAAACGAGAGCGAGAACGCGCCCAAGACCAACGGCAAGGGCGGCGGCAAAGGTAAGAGCAGCAAGGGCAAGAACAGCGCGCCAGACAAAAAGGTCAACGACGCGGTCGACGCTTCCAAGAACGCCGAGAGCGAGAGAGAAGTGGTTGACGACGGGCTGATTAAGACGGAGGCGGCAAAGAAATGAGCGAAGTACGAAGCGATAGCCGAATCTGCATACAGGACAAAAGCGGGACTATCAAAACCGTGATATTCGAGGAAGATTACGAACGCTTGGGTTACAAGAAAAACGGGTGGACGGTCGTCAAGGACGATTGGACGAAAGAGCGCACGGTCAGGCAACCCGTGGACGCTTCAAAGGAAATGAAGCTGACCGCGCTCAAATAAAGCGAGAGGGCAACACACATGGACGAAATCAAAAACCCGTACCAAATGAGCTTGATTAAAGCCAACGAAACGAAGCTATACAATCAAGGCGCGTTCTGGGCGTTCAATACGGCGAAATACCGGGCGTTGCTTTCCAACGACCCGACCGTTATCAAATATTGGTACAGGCACGAAGCGGGCAAGTTTTTCCCGGACGTCTACAAAATAACCGAGCTACAACGCTCGTTTTACTACGGCGACGAATTCGTGGAAAACGCCGAGGAGTTCTTCGGCATAATTCCAATGATATGTGAGAGTATAGCAAAACTCGTATGCGGAAGCGGTTACGATTTCGACGACAGCGTGCCGCCCGAGATAAAGAATCGCTTACAGCCGATACTCGACGAAAACGAGTTCGACACCGAGGTCTTAAATTCGAGTATGATCGAAACGCTCGGACTTGGCGACGCGGCGTGGCACGTGTACTTCGATAACGAAATATCGAGCCTGCCGATTATAGAGCTTGTACCACCCGAACGGCTTGCCTTGAAGAAGAAAGGCAACCGCGTGGTTGAATACACGGTCAAGCAACAGATCGTGCTGAACGACGAGGCGCAGCCCTACGAGCTACACACGATATACACCCGCCGAAAGAAGAAAGTCGAAGTCAACGGGGCGACCCGATACGAGGACGACGGAATTTTACAGCGACACCGCATATTCGACGGGTCAAACTTCCAAGACAACAACACCGAGCTGAAGAAGCAAGTTTTTTCGGCGTACGGAGTGCAGGAAAAGACAGTTCTGCCCCTCGTAGATTTCCCGATCGTATACTTGCCGAATAACCTTAAAAACGCGCAAGGGGCGACCAGATGCACGGGCGCAAGACCGTACGGCGTAGTTTTCGGGCTTGACAGCGTGTCGGGGGCTATTGACGAAATTTTATCGAACTGCGTCGACACCGTACGCAAGTCGTTCCCGTATTTGCTAATCGACGAACAAATGATACCGTCGGACATTACGGGCGATAAAGATAAAAGCGCGTTCAGCACCCGCCGCCACTCGTTCCTTTTACCGAAGAACGCAAAGGAAGCCGAAAAGCTGTTACAGCAGATACAAGCGAAGCTCAACACAACCGAGTTCGTCGAGAGCGTGAAATTTCAAATAAATATCGCCTTGAACAAAGTCGGCATAAACGCGGCGACGCTTGGCTTGCAGCTTTCCGGACACGTAGAGTCGGAAGCGACGCAGAACGCCAAAGAGCGAAACAGCATACGCACCCGCAATTCATTCGCCAAAGATTATCAGCGATACCTTGAAAAGCTATTCGCCGTATTGCTTCAGTACGAAGATTACATAAACGGCAACACGATAGCGACCGACAAAAAGACCGGACAAACGGCGGTGGTCGCCGAGGAATACCACGGAATAAAAGCGATCTTCCGCAAGTACATAGTTGACACCCCCGAGGAAGTCGGCAAGGTACTCGCCGAGAAAGTACGCGCCAATATTATGAGCATATTCGCGGCAGTAAGAGAACTGCACCCCGAATGGGACGACGAGGCGGTCTACAAGGAAACGAACCTTATCTACGCCGAAAAAGCGGGCGCAGCTATACAAGTCGTAGACCCCACAAAACCGCCCGAGAATAGCACGGTTATAACACCCGAGCAAAAGGGCAAGGAAAACCCCGCAGAGGGCGCAGAAAAAGGCTTGCAAGCCACGGACGACAACGAGGACGGGGAACAAGCCGACGACAAGCAAAAGGGCGAGAAATCGCCGAAATAATAACGGTATTAACCTTTCACGGTTAAACATAAAAAATTAGTCACCCAGACGTTAAATGGAGGAGCAAACAAGATGGACGGACAAGTTCAGCAACCCAACGAGGGAGAAGTTAAGAACCCGGGCGAAGTAAAAGTGGAAACGCAGCCCCAAGTGGAAGCACAGCCCACCGAACAGCCCAAGACCGTGGAGAATCCCGCCACGGAGAACAAGACGGACGGAGAAGCGCAGGGCAAAGAAGAACCCAAAGCCGAGCCGAAGAACGACGACCCGAAAGGGAAAGAAGAACCGGCACGCGAAATGACCGCAGAGCAGTTCGAGCTGTACAACGAAACGCTGCGGCGCGTTTCTAAAACGGCAAAGGCAAGCCTGCCCGAACGGTACAATGCTTTTGAAGATACCGAAGTCAAAACGCTTGTAAAGCAGAAAGTTATGCAGGGCGAAACGCCGAGCGTGAAAGAGCTTGCGGCAAGCGTAGTGACAAGGCTGACGAAAAAGGAAGAACCGACCGCGCAACCGAGTACGGAAACCCCCAAAGCACAGACGAACCCCGCCGACGAGGTATTGAACCTCAAAGCCGAGAACGCCTTGCTTAAAGCCGGTATAACAACCGAGCGAATCGACGCGGCGAAAAAGTTATTTATCGCCGAGGGCGCGGACTTCGCAAAAGTAAACGAGTTCGTCGCAAAATACCCCGAGTGGAAAGCGCAAGAGGGGGCGCAAGTGGTGTTCACAAAAGCACCGCCCCTCGCTGACAAAACAGTTGCAACCCCCGGCGGTCAGCCCGTGCTTAACGACTTTGAAAAAGCGGTCGCGGCGGCACGGAAAAAAGCAGGGTTGCCCGATTAAATTTTTTCAATAACAAGGAGAAACAAAAATGGCAATTACTTTAGGTGATGCATTCCAGAATTGGAATCCCGATACCAAACTTGCAACCGGCGGCGCAAAGGTCGACGGTGGCGTTATCGCAATGCTCGAACCCAATATCTTCCGCAACAAGGTTATGCTTCCCGGCGTAACGTTCGCAACCGACGTCGAGTCGCTTATGGTAGATAACAGGTTCGCAGTCGCATTCATTCGTAAGCTCGACAAGGTAAAGGTTACGCTTACGAAAGCAACCGCGGACGGAGCGTTCCGCGTCGTACCCACGCAGTCCGACGGAGATTTTATCGAAGTCAAGTGCAACGACGTATTAAAGGTTGCGGAAGTCGTAAACGAGCCGATCGACGAGGCAAGAGTCAGCGGCAGAACCGCCGAGAGGGTCGCCCTCGCTTCGGAAAGTTACGACGAAATCAAAGAGCTGCGCTACCTTTCGTACCTTATCAACGGCGGCGGCTCGCCCGACGCAACGGACGTGGGCGCACCTGCGTCGGCTAACACGACGAGAAGCACGAAAGACACCGTCCTCGATAACATTATCGACGACAGAGCGACGCTCCGCAAGGCGGGCGCAGACCCCGACACGCTGATTATTTCCGAAGATACCGACGCTGTATTTTTGAAGTATATCGGCGCACGCAACTATTTCAGCGTTGCAAGCCCGAGCGAAACCGCCGTGTTCGGTCAGGTATTCGCCGGTACGCTTTTCAGCGGCAAGGTTCGCGTGTTCACGTCGAACGCGGTCGGACAGGACAACTCGACGCTTGTCGGTATTTCCGCAACCGCACCCACCGACGAAACCGAAAAGGCAGCGTGGGAAAAGGAAAAGGCGTTGTGGGATTGGAGCAAAATCGAGTACATTTTGTACGACCACAAAACGCTTTGCATTATCAACGTTGCGCGCTATATCGGTATTATCGATTACAGCGCAATCGAGCATAACAGCAGCCTTATTTCGATTTTGACCGTTTGCGGTGGACGCATTCGCAACGCGAAAAAGGCACTCGCCAAGAAGTACGCGGCGTAAGAGTAAAACGGAACAACGGGAGCGGGGCGACCTGCTCCCTTTGATTTCGTTACACCAAAAACGGAGGGACACGAAATGAACCATATCGACGGTTACATGAGCCGCCTCAACGACAGAGTTATGAGCGGCGCACAGCACGCGATCGACGAATTGAACTACGCCCTTGACGAAATGCAAATGGCAGCCGACGAGAACCCCGAGCGCGAGGACATAAAGGCTTGCGTTGCGGAAGTCAAGGAAAAGAGCAAAAAGGCATTAGCCGAGTGTTGGGCGGCGGCGAACCATTGGAGCGAACACTTCGACGGTTTGTGCAACGGCGACAAAACCGAGAACGACGACCCGACCGAGAAAGAAAAAAAGCCCGTCAAGAAAACGGACGGAGAATAAAACGGGAGGTGCGAAGCTATGCCGAGTAGAATTATATCGGTCAGCTACGGACACGGGTCACCGAGCGGCAAGCTGTACGATTACGAAACCGACAAAAACTATCGCACCGGCGACGTCGTAGTCGTACCCGTAGAACACGCGGTCAGCCACAAGCTGTACAACACACTTGCTGTCGTACAGCTTACGACCGACGAGGGAACGGCGAAGTGGGAGCAGAAAGCCGACAACTTAACCGACCCGAAGAAAAACATTAAACCGAAAAACGTCAGCGAAAGGCTCGAAATCGCCCAAGCTCAAGGGCTTGACGTTACGAGCCAACGCGACGTTACAGTTCGTACGCTTCCGGGCTATAAGACCCGAGAGAGCAACGAGAAGTGGTCGACGAACAGCCGACTTATATCGAGGAGTTAACCATGCAACAGCAAAACGACAACAGCGCGCTTATAATTCCGTTCTACGACGAAATACCGGGCGACGCGAAATACCCGTGCGACACGGCGCGCCTGCGCTACGATAAGAGCGACCACCGCTATTACTTGACAGACGCAGCCATTGAATACTACGGAATCGACTGCGAGCAGGGCGAAATCAAAAGGCTGATACGCACGGCGACCGACCATATTTACAGCTATATCGCAGTAATGGCGCAGACCAAATACAACCTTATGTGCTACCGCATAGCGAAAAGCCTATTCGGTAGAGTAAAGACCGCCAAAGAGGGGCGGCTTGAAGTAGAGCGAATGCTTGTCAAGCAAGCCGAGTTTATAAACGATTTCGGCGACGCGAAGCGCACCCCGAAAATGGTCGTCAACCCCGAGAGCGGGCGCGTGCGCGATAACGACGTCGATATGTCAACGGGCTATTGGCTCAACGACGAGGTTTTAATTTGGCTACGCACGAATTACCTTACAGACCCGAACGCAATCGGCGAATGGCGAATGCAGCTATCGGAATATTAGGAGGGGACAAATGGCGCAAACCGTAGAATACCAAATGTTCACGCCGCACCCGAAAGCAAAGCTATTCAAACGGCTTACGAACGATATGCCGGTTGAGCTTAAGAACGGCGAAACGATAACCGTTCAAAACAACCGCTACGTCTGCGTCGGGAAGTTTAAGTGGATCGAGAGTACAACGAAGCAGGACACGGACGAGCAACCGCTCGACGGGCTTATAATTCCCAATTCGTATATGACCATAAAAACGAATTCACTTAAAACCTTTGACGACGGGGACGTGGTAGAGCTTCCGAAAGATACGCCGTTTGCGGGCTATTGGATCGTAACGGACGGAAAGGAAACGCAAATCGTTTACACGCCGAAGCCCGTACAAGCGTTCCAATTTATACCGCTTTCGAGCGTGGGGTTGAGCTAATATGCAACAATACAACCACAGCCTGCGAATGCGCGACCTTTTTATGAACCCGAAACTTGCGGGCGTATTCCCGCAGTTTGCACCGGGCGAGCGGTTGCAGAACGTATACTCATTCGCACAAACCGAAAAGCGGGTGCAGGACTACCTCGTCGCCGCGTTAAACGGCACTATAACAGCCGAGGGCGCAATCGCAGTAAAAGGGCAACAGCAAGCCGTTTTGAGCCGTGTGCGCGCCTTGCAAGCCGTAATCGAGGGCTTTATTAACGATATGCCGAAAGTAGTACAAGCGTTGCGAAAGAACGCGCCGCTGTACCTACCGTACGCCACGCTGAAGCAGCTCGAGGACACCAAGACGACCGCGGGCAAAATAAAGGCTATGCGGGCAGTAATGGACAACTTCCAATACAACCCAGACCTCGGCGCGCTTAACAGCGTGAAGAAAGAGAACCCCGAGCAATTCGACCGCAACAAGAAAGCGTGGGAGAAGAAAGTCGGTTACAGCAGGAGGCTGAAAAAGGTATGAACAAAGTACGAATAACCGCCGACGCGGTACTTGCCATAATTCGCGGAATTTTCGAGGACGAGGACGTCAACATTGTAATTGACGACCCCGAAGCCCCCGAGGGTTGGAACGGCAAGACTGTTTCGGAGATACTCAACGTTGAGTATTACACATATAAACACCGCCCGAAATCGACGCAAGAAGCTATAAAGGCGATACTTGCAGAGAAAGGGCAGACAAACGAACTCGAAGCGTTAAATTGCGCGTACGGGCTTTTGACGGTAGAAACGATCGAGCGTCTATTTTCAAAGGACGTCGACATGGTAGTTCTGGGGGCGAAACTTCAATACTACATACAAACCGAAAAAATAAAGCTGCTCGAGTATTTAATCGAGGACAGCAACATTGCGACAAGCGGGTTGCGTATTCCCGTACAGTTCGGCACAGAAACGCGCAAAGCGGTGGTCTTTTTCGACCGCCCGCTTGTAAGCGATATACAGACCGCCGCCCCGTTCGGGGAAATGGCAAACGTCGACGTCGATATTGCTATTTTGCTATACCCCGACGTCGTAAGTTACAGCGACTACACCGTGAATATTGAGTTCACGGAAAACGGAGAGGCAAAGAGCGCGGACATTCCGCTGTCGAGTTTTTCGGTTGCAGAAACTATGACGCAAGACGCGCTCCCCGGAATACAAGCGAAAGAGCAAGTGGGAAATATAAACCTTTCCCGCGCCGTTTCGTTCGTTTTGGTATTCGAGGGCTACAACAACCCGTTTATAAACTACATAACCGACAAGCAGCTTGCAAGCGGTAAGGTCGACAACAACGAGCAATACACAATGCGCGTTACCCGAGCGGGCAAGACCTACACGCACGCGGTTATTGTAAAAGACCACCAAACGACAGTCAACGCGGACACGGGAAACGAAACGCACACGCTGTCGCTTACAAAGCGGGGGCTTTAATATGGCACTACACAATTTGAAAATAATCGTCTACGACGGAGGAAAGGCGGGCGACGGTATATTCAGCGGTTCGAGCAACGACAAGGGCGAGAGCGGCACTGGCGACAACAAGAAGTCGCTTTTGTATAAGGTTTTGAACTACAATTCAACCATACGAAACAAGGTAAAGCAGTCGACAAGCCCGACAACGTTCTTCGCCGTACAGCAGGGCGTGAGTCTTGCGGTGCAGACCGGGCGCGAGGCGATAAACTACTTCGTCAGCGATATCGGACGCGCCAATGGCGACAGTAACTACCAAGCAATCGTGAACCGCAAAATTGAAAAAGCAACCGACGTATTGAGCATAGGACAAGGCGCATTAAGCGGCGCGGCGGCGGGAGCTATGGCGGGACCGGTGGGTGCAGCTGTCGGCGCGGCGGTCGGTGCGATTTCGTCCGGCATAAGCCTCGGCTTTAAGTACGCCGAGCGGGAAAGGGAATACCAACACACAATGTTCAAAGAGAACACCTCGCAAGCCTACCAACTTGCAAGGGCGAACTATTCCGCATACACAGGGAGGGTACGCTGATTATGTACTATTGGCGCGTTTTTTTATGGGAGAACGGACACAAATCAACTGAATACACGAAGCACGTCGTCGCGCCTATTTTTATTGAAGATAAGCTCGACGAAACGCTTGACAGCGGCGAGGTCGTATTGAAAGCAATGCCGATCGCAACACGCAACGCTTTCCCGCCAAAAACGAAGTTCCGTCTTGAACGCTACACAACCGAGGACTACACCGACACGCCCCGCAAGTGGGATTTAGTTGTCGAACACGACGACGTCGAGGAGTACGAGGGCTGCCCCGAGATTTGCACGCACCGCGTGAACTTGATTGAAGCGTCGGTCATAGCGCAGGGAATGCACGTCGACAACATAGCGTTAACATACGAACTGCAAGACGTAGATTTGAATTACAGAACCACGCTCCCAGACGAGGGGGTTACGGTTGCGAGTGTTTACCCCGGCGGTTCGCCGTATAACAGTTTTACGGACGGTGGACATTCGGACAGCTTCAACAATTGGCTGCTTGATTGGAACGGAGTCGACTACTCACACGCAACGCAAGACAGACCGAGCGTTACATATTTTGAAACGAACTTCAAGTTTGAGTGGAGCGACACCAAAAGTCTAAACGAGTTAATTGCAAAAATAAACGCAAGCACCGCCCGCGAATTTGAGTTCGATATTCCCATACTAACCGCATACGCCGGAACGGGCGGCTCGTGGCGGGCAATTGGCGAGATACCAACAAAAACAACCGTTACATGGAAAAAATATAAACAACGCGCAAGGCAAGACAGCGACGGGCGTTATATTGCAGATACGCAATTTGAACCCGAGGAAATAGACAGCGGCACACTTTTTGATAAAACAAGTTTCCCTACGAGCAGCAGCGGGTTTGTTTCGTTGCCGTTGAGGACGAAAGTCGAAAACAATATTCTGTATATTTGCGAAACGCCGTACATTGGAGCGGTGTGGAGCAGGAACGACACAAAGTCGGGTTTTAGAATATTAAATTCAAAATGGATCGGCGACACGGAAGCAACGGGGTCGGACAATACGACCTATATGCCGATAAGCTATGCGACCGCAAACCAACATTACACAAAAGCAACCTTTACGACGTTTGCAATGGCAGACGAAGAAGCAATTTCAACGGGCGACGACGGAAACGTTTATATCAGTTGGTACGAGTACGAATTGCAGACCCGTGAAGCGTTCTATGCGAGCGGCGGTACAAGAATACCGGCGCGACAATATTATTCATGTACGGGCTATTGGCGTGGACTTGATACAAGCAGCTTGAATGACGATTATTGGTACTTCAACAAGACGCGGTTAGATTATATTTCAATATCGTCACTCCCCGACGGGGAATCGAGCGTATACGTTAAAACAAGCATAACCGCGACCGTTGAAATGATAGACGTAAACGGTGGGAAGTTCCTAATGAAAGGAAAAAAATATTCCTGCTACGAGCTATTAAAAAAGGCGTTGCTTACAGTAGATACCCAAATAATAAACAACACCCAAATCGGCATTGACGAGTTAGGGGAGCATTACCCGATAACAATTAGCGCGGAATGGGTGGCGCGCTTGCAAGCGGCTATAATGCAAGAAACCATACTCGAGCAAAAGAATTTGTGGGAGATTTTACTGCAGATAGGCTACTACTTGCACGCGATACCGTACCTCGAATTTGCAGACGACGGGACAGACCGCTTTTTATTGAGTTTCCGTCAGCTTGGCGACACCAAAAAGAAAGCAAACACAAGCCGAAAGATTACGGTTTTTAACAGCCAAAATTTGTCGGAGTATTTCACGCAGTACGATAGCTACGTAACAAACCTATTCTCCCCGCAAAACGTAGTCGACGAATGGCTCGTAGTAAAATCGAACGACGGTTCATACCTTGCGTCTAACGACACCGCAGAAATTAGCGCGTCGCGCCCCTTAATAGAAATTTTGGAGTTCGACATTCAGTACGGGAACGAAAAGAGGAACGCGCTCGAAAATATCTTTGAGGAAAGCGTCTACCAAATTTTAACAAGCGACAACCCGAAAAGAATACAGCCCGCAAAAGGCAACGCGATTTACTACAAGTTAGGCGACAACAAAATTCTCGGCTTAAACTACGTCCCCCCGGCAGCGAATAGCGGAACGTACTATTACGCATTGCAAGAGATTTGTCGGCGACTTTTTGGCAGTGCGATCGGCAAGCCCGAAGAATTAAAATTTAACGATTTGATTATTCACGTAAAGTACAGAACGCAGGACGAGCTGCGCATTTCGCAGGTGCGCCCCGACATACAGAACTTTATGCGGAATTCGTCGCTTGAGAAATACCCGCACCATGAGCAATACTACGGGCAGCAAGATAAAATAATCGACAGCGAAAGGTTTACAGAAAACCTATTCGGGCAGTTGATACGAGTGGGCAACACGGAATACCAACAGCAAGAATACGCCGAGAGCGAGAACGAAAAAGAGAGCGGCGACCTTGTGGACATAAACGGCGACGCTTACTATGTAATCGCAACCGAGAACGAATATTACCCCGACGCAATCAAACAAAAGGTTACATATTCAAAGAATTTCAACCAACTATCGAAAATCGTTACCATACCAAGCGAACCCCGCTTTTACGAGGTAAGCGAACGGTCGAAAGTACGCCGAGAAGTGCGCATTATGGAGTTTGTGGAGCTGACGACAACGAAGCCGACGCAAGCAAACCGCCCGCGCTTTTTGAGTAATACCAAATGGAAAGCCCTTATAAAAGGGTTGATATTCAACATGCAAAAATACACGCTCCCGAATTTTGCATATACAAAGTTCGTTGCAGACCACCGCCGAGAGCATACGGGCGGTTACGGGCAGTTGATACCCGCAAATTCATTATTTCCGTCCGGGGAAACAATACGCGACGGAGTAAACAGCATTAAACCGCTTGACCCGAGCGACCACGCCGAGTGCGTGGTTTCGCTTCTTCACTACCCGACAAGAAACGGAATAATTTTTGAATGGGACATGGAGGACAACTTCAAAGCGGGCGACTTCGTGAACGCGAGCGTTTCCGGCGTAAAAGAGAACGGGGAAGCGTACCTCGCACAGCAGTCGCATCGATACGTCGACGTTATGGGGCGCGCCGACCTTTTCACGTTCCGGTTATTTAACAAAACGAATTGGACGCTTGCGCAAGCGCGACAGCTTCCCAAAGCCCCGTATGTACCAACCGAGAGCGAAAGCGACATTTACCTCCCATCGCCGTATACGATAGGACTTGACAAGGACAACCGCGAAGCAATATCGTTCAATTTTCAAATAAACTTATTGCACCGCCCGACCGAGCAAGACCGCGAAGATTTTATTACGCTTGCAAACCTATTCGGCGAAAAGGACAGTGAATTAAAAATGTGCCTTTTGAGCAATACGCAAAGCATGTTCAACCAAGACATAAACGCTTCGTTGCATAGCGTCCTTGCGGACAACGTACAATATGCACTCATAGACAACGCCACGCTAAACGCGATTGAAATAAAAATAACCAAGCCCACGGGCGTGGACTTGGAAAAAGTAAAGGCGATAGCACTATACGAGGAAAGCGAGGGCGGCGCGCGGTATGCGTATATCATTAAAAACGTAGAAAAAACACCAACCGAGCAAAGGCTCAAAAGTTGGTGGTTAGTTCCCGTATTTAGCGATTAGGCAGCGGACACCGAAAGAGAGCTAACGCTGCAGATAAAATAATACTGCGCCTCAAGATAGTCAGCGGTTTCGTATTCGCTAACGATATATTCGTTTTGTTTGTACAGCGTAACCTTGACCCACCTATAAACCGAAGTCCCGTATTGCGAGAAGTGGCGGTGTTCGATTTTGATTGCGTCATATTTGTCGGTAAGGGTTGAGGAGTAAAGCGACCCCGCCTTATTCCCGGAAATATCGTAGAGTTGCCAAAATGTGTCGGTGTATACCGAAAGTTTTGCAAATGACGACGCAAAGGAAATTGACGGGTAGTCCGCAGTTTCATAATCGGGTGACGAGTAATCGCCCTCGGCTATTGCCGCTTGAATATCGGACAAAGAATAAACGGGTGGTTTACTATCGCCGCCGGGGTTTGCGTCTGGCTCTGTGGAATCCGTACAGCCTGTAAACGCAAAAACAAAGACAAAAAGCAGGACGAACGCCAAAACCCGAATTAAATGTGGATAACTAAATTTTTCGGGGGGGGGGTAACTTTTAACAGATTTTTCATTTTGCATAAACCACCTCAACAAAAGGTGGTTTTATTATAAAGATTTTATAAAAATTTGTCAAATCAATTCGGAGGTATTCTATGAAAGAAATTCAGCAGCTACGCAGAATTGCGGTCAAGCTCGGTGTGAGCGGTACAGCGATACCGATTGCCGAAACGCGGCTTTACAAAGGCGGGTACGGGTTCGTCGTATTGCAGGCGTACGTTCCGTACACACAGAACCGCTCGCCAACGACAAGCCCGCTCTGTACGGTATTCCGCACGACGCTCGACAAGTTCGGCAACCGCAAGCAGTTCAACAACGACAAATACAGTTTGCTGTACGTAGACGACGCGGAAATCGAAAACGCCAAATATATGGTTTTTGAAACGCCGCTGCCGAAAGCGTTTACGGACACCGTGGGCGACCTTGAACTCGTATTCACATATTCGGAAGTAAACACCGAAAACAAAGCCGCTACACGGCTTGCAAGCGGTATTTACAAGACAACCGTGGCAGACAGCGACGTATCAACGGGTGACACCGTAGACCCCACGGGCGGCGAATTGGCGCGCCTTAACGATATGACGGTCAAGGTTGAGCAGTTGGAGGACAGCGTCGACGCATTACTTCAACCGCCAGACAATACGGACGCGGGAAAGGTCGGAACGCCGAGCGTCGAGCTGACCGAGGACGGACGCTTGAAGTTCAGCGAGCTAAAAGGCGACAAGGGCGAAACGGGCGAAATCACGGTCGGCAGGGTAAAGTCGGTCAACTACGACGAACCGCTGAAAATCGAGAACAGTGGAACGACAACCGACGCGGTGCTTGATTTCGAGATACCGCAAGGCAAGCCCGCATTCGTACAAATCGGCAAGGTGGTTACGCTACCGCCCGAAAGCAAGGCGCAGGTCGTAAATGTTGGCACGGAGAACGACCCCGTGCTTGACTTCTATATTCCCGAGGGCGTGGGCTTCAAAGCGGACAAAACATACCCGAGCATTGAGGCAATGAACGAGGGCTACGCAACGGACGGGGTGCGTATGTACGGCTTCGTCATAATCGACACGGGCAACACCGAGAACGAGGACAACGCGAAGCTGTATATCAAGACCCCCGACGGGTACGAGTTTTTGACCGACCTCTCGGGCGCGCAAGGTATAAAAGGCGACAAGGGCGACAAAGGGGACAAAGGCGACCCCGGCTATATGTTGCCCCTTGATAGCGGGTTCTTCCGTATGGAAGTACGGGACGACGGGCATTTATGGCTTGTGTCCCCCAACATAGAGGAAAGCTCGATGCGCATTGACCGCGACCCCGAAAGCCCCACTTACGGGCATTTAATTTTAACAATATAAAACTTGGAGGAATAAAAAAATGGCAGACAAAGAATTTGACCTCGGCAGCGTTATCGGTCCGAAAGGCGATAAAGGCGATAAGGGGGACAAGGGAGATAAGGGCGACCGTGGCGAGAGAGGAGAACAAGGTGCGCCCGGTGTAAGCGCAGTCGAGGTTTACGGCGTACGCATAGACACGACCGACAGCAACCCCGAAACCGCTTGCAGCTATACCGACAACGCGGTCGGAATGCTCCCGGCGAAAGGTAACAACGGAAACTTCAACGCGGGCGATTGGGCGAACAGATACCCGTTCAACGCGATAAAGCCATGCCTTTTGAAGAACGGCGCGGTGGTCGGGTATTTGAAACCGAATAACTTTGCGCAGTTCGAGGACGGAAGCTCGGCAGACATTACGAGCGGCAACGCGGGCGACGTTATGATTGAGATACCGAAGTTCTACTACAAAATAGAGCGCAACGGCAATTATATCGACGTCAAGATTGCAAACGCTTTAATGGCGGGCTTTACGGACTATGCGTTCAAATACAAGGGCGAATCGAAAGACAAGTTCTATATCGGTGTATACCTCGGCTATATGGACGGAAGCAAGCTGCGCTCGCTTTCCGGCAAGGTAGTTGCGGGCAATAAGACGATCGGCGCGTTCCGAACCGCAGCGCAAGCGAACGGCGCGGGCTACGAGCAGTTATCGTTCAACAAATTAACCGCCTTGCAGGTTTTGTATATCGTAATGTTCAAAAACCTTAACAGCCAAGCCGCGCTCGGGCAAGGCTATGTGAGCGCAAGCGCATTCCGCGACACGGGCGCAACTAACACAAAGGGAATGACCTACGGCACGACCGGGAACTCGACCGCAAACGACACGGTTAAGTTTTTAGGCATAGAGGACTTCTGGGGAAACCTTTATCAATGGATTGACGGGTACGTTTCTGGCAACGGCGTAGTTTTAATCGGCGACGGAAACTTCAACGACACCGGCAGTGGTTATGAGAGCCACGCAAGGAGCGGACAGCAATTCAATTACCCGCAATACATAAAAGACGTGGAGGCGGGAAACATTACCGCGTTTACACCCAAGACGGGCGGCGGGAGCGAAACTACCTATTTCAGCGACTACGGCTACATGATGAACTCCGTTTTTCTTCCGTATTTCGGGGGCTTTCGCTCGGATGGCGCGGGTGCGGGGGCGTTCTATTTCTATTGCAGCAATTCGGCGTCGCTTGCGTATTCGGATATCGGCGCACGCCTGTGCTTTTGTGGGTAATATAGCCCCATAAGGAACGGCACAAAAACAAACTATTATTACGGCGAGGACTAACCGTTTATCTTCCGAATTTCGGGGGCAATCGCTCGAATGACACGAATGCAGGGACGTTCTATTTCAATTGCAACAATTCGACGTCGAATGCGAATTCGAATATCGGCACACACCTTTCTTTTGTAAGATTTTTTTATTTGGTAAAAATCGCCGGAGCCTCATGGCAAAATATAAAAACCAATACCCGAGTTAGTAGAGAAATCGAAAGCCCGGAAAGGACACAAAAGCCACTATGAAAAGATATGGCAACCTATTCGAGAGAATAGTGGACATTAACAACATTGTCCGCGCCCACCTAAACGCGCGCAAGGGCAAGACCAAAGACAAGGAAGTCCGGAGAGTAGACCGCGACATTTTGGGGCATTGCGTAAAGATACGGCAAATGCTAATCGAGAAAGCGTACACAACTTCGGAATATCATATATTCGAGATTGAGGACAACGGAAAGCACCGCGAAATTGCGGAGCTTCCGTATTTCCCCGACCGAATAATTCAATGGGCTGTAATGCAGGTAATAGAAAAAGTATTTTTGAAACACTTTATCCCGACAACCTACGCAGCGTTACCGGGCGAAAAGAAGTGGAACAAGAAACTCAAAAAGCATATAAGCTCGAGAGGTCCGCACGCCGCGCTTTTGAAGCTACGGCAATATGTAGAGAACGACCCGAGCGGGACAAAGTATTGCTTGAAGCTCGACATCAAAAAGTTCTTCCCGAATATCGACAAAGCAATTCTAAAATCGCTACTTCGGCGCAAGTTCAAAGACAAGGACTTGCTGTGGCTTTTGGACGACATAGTCGACAGCTACGACAATGGCAACCCGAAAGGAATACCGATCGGGAGTTATACGAGCCAATACTTCGGCAATTTCTATTTATCGTATTTCGACCATTGGGCGAAAGAGGAAAAGCACATAAAATACCTTTTGCGTTATATGGACGATATCGTTATTTTGAGCGATAGCAAAGAATACCTGCACCGCCTCCGCGCGGAGATAGCGGACTACTTGGCAAGCAACCTCGCCCTTAAGGTAAAGGAAAATTGGCAAGTATTCCCAACAACGGTGCGCGGTATAGATTTCGTCGGTTATAGATATTTCGGCGATTTCACACTTCTGCGAACAAGCACCAAAAGAAGATTGAAGAAAGCCGCGAAACGGTTACGGCGAAAGGTTGAGCGCGGAAAAGCGTTGACCCTACCGAACCGAAGCACGGTCGGTTCATATAACGGAATTTTGGAATGGTGCGACAGTACACGGCTTAAAGAAAAAACTATAAATCAATTTATCGGAGGCAAATATGGCAAAAGTAAGAGGAAGTCAGGAACAAAAGCCGCTTGAGCTTGAGTTCGGCAAAACGACCGTATATGAGCGTACGAACATACGCAGAGTAGACGAGGAAGCGACCAAAGAAAGCTCCGGCTTTCACGGTTGGGAGTACGACGAAACGCAGCACACCTACGCCGAGTGGTACAAGCAAGACAGCATGAAGAACAAGCTCGCCATTGCGGAGCTTGCCGAACTATTAGCGGGAGGAAAGGCGAATGGTTAAGATTTACGTCGACTTGATAAGAGCCAGGCAAATGACGCTCGAGCAAGTCCCCGAGAAATGGCGCGACGAAGTACGTCAAGCGTTGGAGGGCTGATATGCAGTACGAACTTATAGACGGAGCGGGCGTCGGTGTAATAACCGACCCGACCCCCATATTGCGCGACATAAAAGACACGTTCGGCGTGTCTTTTGTTTTGCCCGGCGAGGGCGTATACGTTGCGCTTTTTCGGGACGAGGGCGGGGTTGAATACCGCGCCACCATAAAGGACAGCGTCGCCAAAGTGCCGAGGCAAATACTCACGAAGAACCAAAGGGTCGGGCTGACCGTTTGCAAGGTAGACGGGGACGAGATAACGCAGTCGTGGGAGTGCTACCCGCTCAAGGTCGGGTCGTTTCTTGAGCTACGCAAGACCCAATGGCAAATCACGGTGGGAATGGACGACAGAGAACTGTACGCCCGGCTTGCCGAGATAGAAAAACAGCACGCCCAGACGCAGGCAGAATTCAACGAGCTGAAAGCCGAGAATTCGCGCCGTGCGGACGAGTTCGCCAAGACCGCCCAAGAATACGCCGAGAGCGTAAACGGGCTTACAAAGGCACTTGCAAGCGTTAAAACGACAAACGAAACGCTTGCGAAAAGTTACAACGAAGCAATAAAGGTCGTCAACGACCTGACGGGGAGGGTGGCAGCCCTCGAAAAGAACTACGACCCCACAATTATCAAGTAAAATTCGGAGGAATAAAAAATGGACTATGTATGGGAAATAATACAGCCGTACGTTTTGGCTGTAATCGCATTTTTAAGCGGCAGCGGAATCACCGCAGTTATTCTGCGCGCAGTAGTAAAAAAGCTGTTCACAAAGAACAGCGAAAAGCTCGAGCAGGCGTACAACACGGAAAAGGTCGCCCAAAAGACCGCCGAGAAGTTGGCGGGCAAAACGCTCAATATTGACGTAACCGCCGTAACCGAAAAGGCATTGAAAAAGGTTGCCGAGAAGCTGGACGCGAGGGTCGAAAAAGTAGAGGAAGCGACAAACGCGCTGAAAGCTATTCTCGTCGCCATAGCGAAAGGAATTATCAAGTTAAAGGCTTTGACGGACGACGAAAAGGCGGAACTTGCAAGCGCGATCGCGCTGCTTGAAGCGAACTACAAACCGCCCACTGACAACGAGATTATGACCGTAAAGCTCGCCCCGATAACCTTACCCGAGGACGACGCGGACGAGGAAGAAGAAAAGCCCGCCGCCCACGATAGCGGCGTAAATTTCGGAGGGCTTGACACAAAATGAAAATGACGAAGAAACGGCTTGTGTTTTTTCTGTTGCATTTGCTTTTTTCGGCAGTCGTGCCGATCGCGCTTGTAATTGTACGATATAGCACGATTGCCAACACGAAAGCGGCGGTCGGCTTCAAAATATCTATAACGGGCGTATTGCTTTTGATATTCGTATTCTGGGTAATAAAAAAGCTGTTCATAGATAGGAAGCTGATCGACCTAAAAGCGCAAGGGAATATTATGCTTGCCAACCTAAAAACCAAGCAAGACCCCGCCGAGCTTTCCGCGCTTGAAAGGGAGCTAAAACACATAAAGACCCTTGAAGCGGTATTCGGTTCGATAATACCGCTACTATTCATAGTGGCGGCTATAATCGCGTTCAAAGCCCTTGAAGCGCAGCTTGTAACGCTATCGGCTACGCTCGGTTATATCGGCATCAGCTACGCCGTGGGGTTCATATTTAACGTGCTATATTCGCGGGAGATACACGCGAAGAACGGAGGCGACAACAATGGCAAATAAGGAATTCACAGAAAGGCTCGACGCGGCAAAGCGAAGATTTAACTACCGGCAATTTTTTATGATTGCCGTGTTGCTATTCGCAACCGCAGCCGACATTTTAATTGACTACGTACACGCAGGCTTCGACCCGTTTATATTCAACGACCCGTCGTATTGGATTATGCTCGGGCTGACCTGCCTATCGGTCGTATTGGTAACGCTATCGGTCCGGGACTTCTTCCGAGAGAAAGAGCTGCGGGAGAACGCCGAGGTCATAGAGGTGCAGAAGCAGATCGACAACGCCCACGCGGAATTGATACGCCACGACTTGACAACGAAGTTCGGCAACTACATAGACACCATAAACGCCGAGCGGAAGCTCAAAGCGTACAAGGCGTATATTCAATTCAAACTAACCAAAATCAAGAAAGCGAAACGCCGGGCGAAGTGGCAAGCCTTACTCGACAAAGCCGACGCGGACATTGAGTGCATACCGACCAAAGGAAACACGGTCAAGCTGTCACCCGCACACCGTATACGATTTAACCGGGTGCAGATAGCAACCATTTTCAGCAGAGTCGAGCGCGCTAGAACCGACGACGAGAACATGGAAACGAACGAGCAAGCCCACATAAGCGAGCTTATATTCAAAAAGCTATTTATGGTTATCGCGTTTTCAATTGCGTTGAGTACGCTATTCTTCGAGCAAAACGCTTTCGCCGTGGCTATTTTGATTAACACCTTTTCAAAGCTATTCCGCACGGCTATGAGCGTGTCGCTTGGCGCAAGCGACGGTCAGGCGTTCGTGCGCGGTACGCTACTAACAAAAATGAAGCTACGCCTTGATTTTATACAAAAGTTTCTCGAGAAAGAAAAAGCAGAGCGGGGAACACAGACAACGAACAATACAGCAGAAGCGGTCGAATAATCGACCGCTTTTTTATTTTGCGTATTGACAATATCGCGCCCCCGTGATATAATGACAGAAAAACGGAGGTGTTCACGAATGAGAAGCGAGGCACAAAAGGCAGCCGACCAGAAGTACAGGGAAGCGCACAAACACGAAAGCGTGAAGTGGGGGACAAGACTCAAGACCAAGGAAGCCGCCGAATACGACGAGCTTTTACAGCAACACGGAATGACCCGCGCCGATTTCATACGGTGGGCGGTCGACGAGCTGAAAAGGCGGTAACCATATGAAAGGCGTTAAATTCACGGCGCGAGAGAAAAAGCGCATACTTGATATGTGGCTCGTACAGCGTAAGCATTGGCTGTATATTTGCAAGCACGAGAAATGCACGCGGGTCAGCCTTTGGCGTTGGAAAAAGCAATACGACGGAACGCTTGAGAGTTTGGAGAACAAATCGAGCAGACCGCACACCCCGCACCCGAACAGCCAGACAGAAGAAGAAAAGCGGGAGATTTTGGAAGTCGTACAAGACAATCCGACAATGGGTTATACGGAACTATACGGCGAGCTTCGGGCAAAGTACGCATATTCCCGGCACTACAAAACAATGTACAAGTACGTCCGCAGCCTACGCTTGCGCCCCGCCGAGATATACGACCGCTACGTGGCGCAACCGTACGACACGCCCGAAATGTTCGGGCAGAAGTGGCAAATGGACGTAAAGTTTGTACCCCGAGTTTGCTACGCGGGCAAAGACCCGTTCGAGCGGGCGTTTCAGTACACAATGATTGACGAAGCCACCCGCGAGCGTTTTATTTACGCATACAAGGAACACAGCGGTTATTCGACCGCCGACTTCATACAAAGGGCGGTGCTGTACTTCGGGTACGCGCCGATCACAATTCAAACCGACAACGGAACGGAGTTCACGAACCCCAAAGGGACGGGCGACGGTAAGGTTCATATTGCCGACCGGGTAATGCAACGGCTCGGCATAAAGCACCAACTTATTAGACCGTATACACCACGGCACAACGGCAAAGTTGAACGATCGCACCGCACCGACCAAGAAAGGTTTTACAACTATTTGCAATACGTAACCTTTGAGGAATTGCAAGAGAAGATGCAAGCGTGGCTTATTCGGTACAACAAGAAGCCACACACAGCACTTCGCAACCGATACGGGAAGTATGCATGGCAAAGCCCACTCGAGAAGCGAGCCGAGCTATTGGAGATACTAAAAGAGGGGACGACAGACGCGAGGGTTCGGTTCGTAAAAAATACCGCCCGGACCGCGTAAGGAATCGACCACCGAAGCAGCACCCCCGACGGGGTGCATTTTACCACGCCCGAAAACATATAATCGGTTGACTGCCGAGCCGAAAAGTGGTAATATAAAACGGCGACACGCGAAAGGAAAGGCACAAATGGAGCAAATCGGGGCAAAAATAGCGTTTATAAAGGTTTTCAAAAAAATTTATAAAAAATTTCTAAAAATATGCTAAAAACGCTTGACTCCTTTGCAAAATTTGTTCGTATTGCACTTGACATTATTTTTTTACCGTGATAGTATAATACTATTCGCAAGTTGCGTAAACGCCGTACAAAGGCTTTTGCGCGATTTTTCATAAAAGGAAAAAAGGAGGTAACGGATTTTATGATAAAAGTGCTTGCAAAAAGCATAAGGGAGTATAAAGCGGCGTCGCTTCTTTCTCCGTTGTTCGTGACCTTGGAAGTGGTTCTCGAATGCCTGATCCCCTTTGTTATCGCGGGGCTTTTGGGTGTGATCGAAAGCGGCGCGTTAGATATGTGGGTGATCGGCAAATACGCTATCGTGCTCGTCGCAATGTCTATTTTATCCCTTTTGCTCGGCGCGCTCGCCGGCATATTCTGCGCGCGCGCTTCGGCGGGGTTCGCGAAAAATCTGCGCAAAGATATGTACTATAAAATACAGGATTTTTCGTTCGAAAATATCGATAAGTTTTCGACGCCCTCCCTCGTCACCCGCATGACGACGGACGTCACCAACGTGCAAATGGCGTACATGATGATCGTACGGCTTGCGATTCGCTGCCCCGTGATGATCGTTTTCGCCTTCGCTATGGCGTTTGTATTGGGCGGCAGCCTTGCTTGGATCTTTATGGCGGTTGTGCCCGTGCTCGCGTTTGCGCTGTTTATGCTGATGCGGGCGGTGTTCCCGCTGTTCGAACGGCTGTTCCGCAGGTACGATAACTTAAACGAATCGGTACAGGAAAACGTAAAGGGCATCCGCGTGGTTAAGGCGTACGTGCGCGAAGATTACGAAAAGGAAAAATTCGGCAAGGCGTCGCAGTCGCTTGCGCGCGATTTTACGCGTGCAGAGCGCATTATCGCTTGGAACGATCCCATTATGCAGTTTGCGTTTTACGGGGTGATTTCCGCTATATTGTTTATCGGCTCGTACCTCGTTTTAAAAACGGCGGGCGTGCAGTATAACGTTTCGGGCGTTTCGCAGTTGATCGTGTACGGTATGCAAATTTTATCTTCGCTGATGATGTTTTCCATGGTGTTCGTAATGATCGTTTTATCGCGCGAATCGGCGCGCCGTATCGTGGAAATTTTAACGGAAGAAAGCACCTTAAAAAGTCCCGAAAACGCGCTTACCCAAGTTGCGGACGGCTCGATCGAGTTCGAAAATGTGAATTTTAAATATTCTGCCGACGCGGAAAAATACGTTTTAAGCGACATAGATTTAAAAATCGCCTCGGGTGAAACGATCGGCATTATCGGGGGAACGGGTTCTTCCAAAACTTCCCTTGTAAACTTGATTTCGCGCCTTTACGACGTAACGGAAGGCAGCGTAAAAGTGGGCGGAAAAGACGTGCGCGCGTACGATTTGGATACGCTGCGCAACCAAGTTGCCGTGGTATTGCAGAAAAACGTGCTCTTTTCGGGCACCATAAAAGAAAATTTGCGCTGGGGCAACGCCGAAGCGACGGACGAAGAATTGATCGAAGCGTGTAAACTTGCGCAGGCGGACGAATTTATCAGCCAGTTTCCGAACGGGTACGATACGCATATCGAACAGGGAGGAAGCAACGTTTCGGGCGGGCAGAAGCAGCGGCTTTGCATTGCGCGCGCCCTTTTGAAAAAACCGAAAATTTTGATTTTGGACGATTCGACGAGCGCGGTCGATACGCATACCGACGCGCTGATCCGCAAGGCGTTCCGCGAATATCTTCCGCAGACGACGAAGATCATTATCGCCCAGCGCATTTCTTCGGTAGAGGACGCAGACCGCATTTTGGTAATGGAAAGCGGTAAAATTTCCGCAATCGGCACGCACGACGAACTGTTAAAGTCGAGCGAGATTTATGCGGAAGTGTACCATTCGCAAAACAAGGGAGGGAAGAAAGATGAAGCGTAACGCAATTCCCAAACAAAAAGGCGTGTTTAAGCGCGTGATGAAGGCGCTGTTCCGCTATTATCCCGTAATGACTACGGTTACGATTTTCTGTTTGATCGTAAACGCGGTAATCAGTTCCATTCCCGCCATTTTTATGCAGAATATCTTTTCCGTACTGGAAGAGGCGTTGAACCCCGCATTGCACGGGGGCGCGGCGCTCGGCTGGGCGGAAGTCGGCGGCGTTGTTACAAAGTATATGCTTGTGCTGATCGGCATGTACGTCGTTTCGCTGAGCTTCGGCGCGATCCACGCGCAGCTGCTTGCAATCATCACGCAGGGATTTTTAAGAAAGATCCGCGAGCAGATGTTCAACGGCATGCAAGATCTTCCCGTGCGCTATTTCGATACGCACAATCACGGCGATATTATGAGTTATTACACCAACGACGTAGACTCTCTCCGTCAAATGATTTCGGCAAGTTTGCCGCAAATTTTGCGCTCTTCGGTCATGGTGCTTACGTTGTTCTTTATGATGCTGTATTACAGCGTATGGCTTACTTTGATCGTCGTAGGCGGGGTGATGCTGATGTTCTTGGTCACCAAAGTGGTCGGCGGCGGCGCAGGGAAATACTTTATCGGTCAGCAACGTGCAATGGGGCGCACCGAGGGCTTTATTGAAGAGATGATGAACGGGCAAAAGGTCGTCAAAGTGTTCTGCCACGAAAGGGAATCGAAAGCGGATTTCGATAAGGTAAACGATTATTTATTCGATCAATCGGATCGGGCAAACCGCTTTGCAAACACGTTAATGCCCTTGATCATGAACATCGGCAACATTATGTACGTGATAGTTGCCCTTCTCGGCGCGTTCTTCCATTTAAGAGGATTCGGCAACGTAAGCCTTTGCGGCGAAGCGTTTACGGTTGCAATCGTCATTTCCTTCTTGCAGATGACGCGGCAATTTTCCAATAACGTAGGGCAGGTATCCCAACAGGTAAACTCCGTTATTATGGGGCTTGCGGGCGCAAAGCGCATAATCGATTTGATCGACGAACCCGCCGAAGCGGACGAAGGATACGTAACGCTGGTCAACGCGAAAGAGGTAAACGGCGAATTGGTCGAATGCCAAGAACGCACGGGAATTTGGGCGTGGCGTCACCCGCACCAATCGGACGGCAGCGTAACGTATACCCGCCTTACGGGGGACGTTGTAATGGAAGAGGTGGATTTCGGTTATACCGAAGAAAAAATCGTTTTGCACGACGTAAGTTTATACGCCCGCCCCGGTCAGAAAGTGGCGTTTGTAGGGGCGACGGGCGCGGGAAAAACGACGATTACCAATTTACTCAATCGCTTTTACGACATTGCGGACGGAAAGATCCGTTACGACGGGATCAACATCAACAAAATCAAAAAGTCGGAACTGAGAAAATCGCTCGGCATGGTGTTGCAAGATACCAACCTGTTTACGGGCACGGTAATGGATAATATCCGCTACGGCAAATTAGACGCGACGGACGAAGAGTGCGTGGCGTCGGCAAAGCTGACGGGTGCGGACGACTTTATTACCCGCCTGCCCGAAGGCTACCGTACGATGATCACCCACAACGGCGCCAATCTTTCGCAGGGGCAGCGGCAGCTTCTTTCCATTGCGCGGGCGGCGGTTGCCGATCCCCCCGTAATGATTTTAGACGAAGCGACAAGTTCTATCGATACGCGCACGGAAGAAATCGTACAGCGGGGCATGGATAAGCTGATGGAAGGCAGAACGGTGTTCGTTATCGCGCACAGGCTTTCTACCGTAAAAAATTCCAATGCGATCATGGTGTTGGAACAGGGAAGAATTATTGAACGGGGCACGCACGAACAGTTGATCGCCCAAAAGGGAAAATACTATCAGTTGTATACAGGTGCGTTCGAACTCGAATAACAAAAACGGGGCGGGGGGAATCCCTGCCCTTTTGTTACTTATTACAAAAAAGTGCAAGTGTAAGAGTGCGGCAATTGCTGTTCCCGTATATGAAGGGCGCATTCGAACTCGAATCATAACAACAGGGCGGGGAAATTCCTGCCCTGTTGTTTGCCTATTACAATAAAAGTGCAAGTGTAGGAGTGCAGCAGTTGCAGTTTCCGAATATGAAGGGCGGGTTTGAACTCGAATCATAAAAAAACGGGGCAAGGAAATCTTCGTCCTTTTGTTTACAAAAAAATAGTTTCGCGGTATAATACCGTTATGGAAGAAAAATGGAAATTCAAATACGGAGCGCGTAAATTATCCGCGAAGCAAGCGCTGTTATCGCCTGCGGGGTGTTTCGGCATGCTGTTTTCCGCATTTTTTATTATATGGTTTCTTCGCAGTTTTGTTATGGCTGTCCGCTCGGTCGGGTTTAGCGGTGCGCTTTGGGGAAATCTTCCCTCTTTGGCGGCGCTGTTCGTTTGCTGCTTTCTTTTCATTTGGCCCGCGTTGCATGACGGTAAGAAAAAAACGGAGGGCGAAAACGTGCTTCGGGTGGGGGAATCGACCGTCGTTATGATTCGAAAGGGGAAGAAAGATACGTTTTTCCGTGCGGAAATTGTAAGCGTTGCGCTGCACGAATCGCGCCGCGGCTTTCTTCTGAGCTTTACGCTATCGAACGGCGGGGAAGAATTGTTTCCCGATTTGCTTCCCGTTGTAGCGTTGATTCCTCTTTCCCGTATATTCGGCGCATATTTAAAAAGGGAGAAACTTGCGGAACAGCCGCGCGAACGCAAAGTCGATCGCGGGAAAATTTGGTTTACGGCATTTTTATCGCTTCCCGTTTGGGCGGGAATCGCCGTGCTTGCGCTTTCGCTGAACGGTTGGAATATTCCCGTGATCTTGGGCGTGTTCTTTCTTTTAAGCGGCTGCGGAATGGTGTGTATTCCTTTTTCGCTGTTTCCGCTTGTAAAAAATTGCGTTATGCCGCTGTTTATGGGCGCGGTGTTTGCGGTAACGCCGTTGGGGTTTGCGGCCGAACTTGCTGCGCATGAATCGCAATCGCTTTCCGATTTATTTGCGGGATTTCCGTTTACGCCGCTTAATTGCGCGGTCGTAATGCTTACCGCGGTGGGGATTCTCGGAATATTACAGGCATGCGGCAATGCGTTTCGGCATGGGTACGTACGGTATTTAAAAAGCAAACAGGGCGCGGAAGTTTGATTTCCGCGCCCTTTCTTTATTACTTTTGTTGGTGTGCCGTGCGTTTCCGCGCTGTTTTATTTTACCGTTAACGTTTCGCCCTGTATGCAAATTTCGCTTCGATAGATCGCCGTAAGTCCTTCGATCAATGCGGCGTAATCTTGTTTACAGAACGTTTCCATCATGGCGTGCATGGCAAGCTGGGCTATCCCCAAATCGACGGAAAGCATAGAAACTTGCCCTTGACTGATTGCGCCCAACGTGCTTCCGCTGCGCATATCCGAGCGGTTATAAAAGGTTTGATAGGACACGTTTGCTTTTTCGAATATCGTTTTAACAAGGGCGGAACTCATCGCTTCCGTCGTGTACGCCTTGTTCGCATGGCTTTTTATTACGATTCCTCCGCCCATTTTGGCGCGGTTGGTAGGATCGCACTTTTCGGGGCGGTTGGGGTGCAGCGCGTGCGCGTTATCGAGGGAAACGAGGAAGGAAGAGGAAAGCGCGCGGAAATATTCTTCCTGAGAAAGCCCGCGCGCCGAAGCGATGCGGGTAAGGGTAACGCTTAAAAAGTCGCCGCCCGCGCCCTGCGCGGTTTGGCTTCCTACCTCTTCATGGTCGAGGCACGCCGCCACGCATACGCCCGCGCCTTCTTTCCCCAATGCGGTAAGGGAAGCGTAAACGCTCGTTAAATTGTCTACGCGGGGCGCGGTAAGAAATTCTCCGTTTGCGCCGCTCGTAAACGGCTCTTCCGCGCATGCAAGGAATAAATCGTACGAAAGAGGATCGCCGAGCAGTTCGGCAAAATTGATTTCGCTTGCGGCAAGCAGGGGAAGCAGATCGATTTGCGGATTAGGCGCAAACTTTTCGTTCGTTTCGCGGTTCATGTGCACGGCAAGGGAGGGGATCGTCACCTGAAAATCGCTAACGTAACTTGCCGCGGTAAGCGCGCCATTTTTTTCGGTAACCGTTCTTCCTGCAATTTTTAACGGGCGGTCGAAAAAAGAATAGTAGATCCCGCCTCCGTACGGTTCCGCGTTTAGTTTATAAACGCCCTCGGCGGCGATCACGGGGTTTTCTTTCAATTTTAAGCAGGGCGAATCGGTATGGCTCGCTACGATTTTAAAGGAATTTCCTTTATTTACGGTAAAGGCGATCAAACTGCTTCCGCCCCTTATTACAAAATATTTTCCTCCTTCCGCGATATTCCAAGGCTCCCCTTCGAAAAGGCGGCAAAATCCGCGCTGCGTTAAATACGTTTGGGCATTTTGCACCGCCTGATATGCGGTGTAAGAAGTTTTTAAAAATTCGAATAATCCGTTCATGCTTTTGTCCTTATTATGGAATAAGCAAATTATATCGCATCGCGCGGGAAAAATCAAGTATCCTTGACAAAGAAAAGAGGGCTGTGCTATAATAGAAAATGAATTTATAAGGGAAACGGGAGGTATCGAATTATGGCTGCAATTAAAATAACGGGCACGGGAAAGGCTTCGCGCCCCGCAAATTACACGGAAATTACGGTAACGGTAAAGCGCACGGCTAAGACGTGCGCCGAAGCGGTGGAAAAAACGGACGGGCGCGTTTGCGAACTGTTCCGCTTGATCGAGGAAAAGGGATTCGGAAAAGACGCGCTGAAAACGACGGATTTCGGCGTTTCCGCCGAATACGAAAACGAGCGTAAAGACGGGGAATATATCCGCAAATTTATCGGCTTTTCTTGCAGAGAGGGCTTGAAGTTATGTTTTCCCTTTACGGCGCAAGCGCTTTCGGCGGCAGTTTCCGTACTCTGCGGCGAGGGCGCGGAAGAGCAAGTTTCTATCGCCTTTACTGTGGAACAGAGCGAAGCGTTAAAAAGCGAAGCGCTGGAAAAGGCGTATGCCGACGCGCTGTCGCAGGCAAATACGCTTGCGCGCGCAAGCGGGAAAAAATTGGGGAAACTGCTTACCATTAACAGCGGCGGTGCGGAAGGCGTTCCGTACTCGGCTACGGCGGTCGTGCCCGCGGCGCTTTCGGCGCGTTCCGTTTCCGTTGCGCCCGAAGACGTCGGTCTTACCGTTTCCGTTACGGCGGAATGGGAATTGGAATGAGCGGAAAAAAGAAGAAAAACCGCAAGGCGCGCATGGCGGAAAACAGAGCCGCACGGGAAGCGAGCGAAGAAGCGGAACGGGAATTGCACGAATATACGCGCCGTTACGAAGAGTTTGCAAGAGGGTACGATTACTTGCGCGGCGCTTCGGGCGCGGCGGGGTTCGGGGCGGCTTCGGGTAAAATTCTGTACGAATTCAGCGACAGTCGCACTTGGCTGGATTTTTCCAAACAAAAGAAAAGGGCGATCGCAAAATCCGCGCACGGAATTTTACTTTTCAGTCTTGCGGGGCTTTTGATCGTATGGCTCGTTTTCAGCTTTATTTACAGAATGAGTACGGAGGCGAATAAAGGTTCGGTTGCGCTTTCTATGTTGCCTTCGTTGCTTGTCGTGGGGGCGTGCGCCGCCATTTTGGTCATATCCGTGCTCGGCGTTTGGGGGAACTTTACGCGATTTGCCCTATCGCGCGGGCTGCACGGAAGGGGCGACCGCTCGCGGATTGAGGCAATGAAAGCGGACTTCGCCCGCGCCGACGCGAGCAAACGGTACGAAAACGCGATCACCGTATACAAAGATCATGTCTGTTTTATCCTTTACGGCAACAAATACGTGTTTCAAAAATCAGCCGTTTTGTTGGAAGTTTCGCGGGATCAAGGGCAGCTTTTTCCGGCGTTTTATATCGACGGCGTAAAAACGGAATTTCCCGCAACCATTCCCGCAGATGAATTCTTTCTGCTGAACAAGGCGTTTCGCGGCAAAGTAAAAACGGTGCGCGCAAACACTCAGGCGGAGATCGGTTATAACGATAAGGGGCAGCGGTTATACGGCGGATATACGCTCGGCAGCGTGGTCGCGGGCACGGTTATGAGTTGCGTGGTTTTAACGGCGGGCATTTTGGTGACCGCAGCGCACTATTTATGGATCCGCGAAATTCCGCCTTTTTTGGGACTGTTCTTCGTGGGGGGAGCGGGATTGGCGTTTTGCAATACCTTTTCGCATATCCCGTTTATCAACAGGGCGGGGCTGCCGTTTGTCTTTGCCGTGATACTTACGGTGTTTCCGCCTTGGTTCCTCGTTTGGATCGAGGTCAATGGAATGGGGCATGCGTTCACGTTGGCTTATTTACTGACCCATTGCACGCCGCATGCGGCGGGATTGATATTTTTGTCGGCGATGGGAATTTATGCGCTTTGCTTTTCGATCGCGCAAGCGGCGGACTATATGCGGTTCGGCGCAAACAAATAGGAGAAAATTATGTGGTTTGACGAAAGCGTATTTTATCAAATTTATCCGCTCGGATTTTGCGGGGCGGAACGGGAAAACGACTTTGGGGAAGTGCGCCGTCGTTTGGGCAAGATCGAGGCGGAAATTCCCCGTTTAAAAGAACTGGGCATTACGGCGGTGCTGTTTAATCCGCTGTTCGAAAGCGAGCGGCACGGCTATGACACGGTGGACTTTTATAAAATCGACCGCCGTTTGGGCACCAACGAAGAATTTAAAGAGCTGGTGAAAAAGTTTCACGAAGCAGGTATCCGCGTGGTGTTAGACGGCGTGTTCAACCATACGGGGCGGGCGTTTATGCCGTTTAAAGAGGTGCTCGAAAAGCGAGAGGGCACCGATTACCGTTTTTGGTTCAATATCAACTTTTACGGCAATTCGCGCTATAACGACGGGTTGGATTACGAAAATTGGGAAGGGCATCCCGAACTCGTAAAACTGCGGCTGGAAAATCAAGACGTGCAAAATTATTTGATGGACGCGGTGCGGTTTTGGATTTCCGAATTTCAGATCGACGGACTGCGGTTAGACGTATGTTATCTGCTTCCGCCTTGGTTTATGGAACTGTTGCGGCGTACGGTAAACGCGTGCAAACCCGATTTCTTTTTGGTGGGCGAAGTGATCCATTGCGGCAATTTTCAAGCGAATATCTGCCCCGAACGGTTAAATTCGATAACCGACTACGAATGTTTTAAGGGAATGATTTCCGCGTTCAACAGCGATAATCTGTTTGAAATCGAACATTCGTTGACCCGTTTGTTTTCTTCCCAATCTTGGGCGCTGTATACGGGTAAGCGCATGCTGAACTTTGTAGACAATCACGACGTCATCCGCGCATACACCGCGTTAAAGGAAAAGCGCAATCTGTTAAATTTGTATACGCTGCTTTTTACAATGCCGGGCATTCCTTGCGTATATTACGGTTCGGAATTCGGCGCGGAAGGGGATAAATCCGATTTAGATTATAAACTGCGCCCCTGCATCGACGAGGTGGATAAAACCGCGCACGGCGAACTCGTTGCGCATATTCGCAAACTTTCCGAAATCAAACGGGGGAGCAAGGCGCTCTGTTACGGAAGTTACGAAAAGGCAACTCTGCAAAATAAAAACTTTTCGTTCGTGCGCGAATGGGAAGGGGAAAAGATAATCGTTGCGATCAACATTTCGGAAGGCGATTGCACGGTTCGCGTGGAAGAAGCGGAGGGCGTAGACCTTTTAACGGGGCAGGTGCGCAATTTAAACGATATTTATCTGCCCCCGTTTACGGCGGCAATTTACCGCAAAAACTGAACGCGGCGTTAACTGTATATTATTGCGTGCGTTTGCGGAGGCGAAATGCCGTTGTGTACAGAATAGATTGAAATAGTTTTAAGAAGAGAGGCGCAAAACAAATTGTAATTATTTTTGTTTGCGGCGTTTGCAGCCGCGCCTGATACAAATTAAGATTCATACCGTAAAAAGCGGAAGGGCTTAAATGTTCTTCCGCTTTTTATGTTGGCTCGTTTGCGGAAAAAGGTCGTCGGCAAAAAAGCAGACGGCGCGGCATTTACGGAAAAGATATTTAGCGGTTGTCCGCAAGCCGACATAAAAAGTTACCGACAGCGGGAATGCGCGTACGGTATACGGATCACGTAAAGCCGATATTAGAACATGCAAAGGGTATTTTGCAGGGGGCGAGTGGGCGGATATAAGACATATAATGAATCCCGAACGGACAAAAACATGGCGTATAAACTATCGGTAATTGCATAGCGTTAAAAACCGATAAAATGCTTCGCGCGGCAAAAAACAAGCGGGCGGGCTTAATCGTATGACGGCAGACGTTTAAATCGCAAAAAAATTTTCGAAAAAATCTTGTGAAAAACACTTGACAAACAATACTATGCAATATATGATATTATACATAAAGCATGTTGTGATCGAAACGGGAGCAAAGCGGTATGGATATCCAGATGAAAAAAGGATTATTAGACGTATGCGTACTCGCGCTGTTAAAGCGGGGGGATTCGTACGGCTACCAACTGATTACCGATCTTTCGGAAGTGATCGAAGTATCGGAATCGACCTTGTATCCCATTTTAAAGCGGTTGGAGCAGGCGGGCGCGCTTGTAACGTACAGCGTAGAGCACAACGGAAGGCTTCGGCGATATTACCGTATTACCCGAACGGGCATAGATCGGGTAGAAGATTTTTCCCGCGATTGGCGGGAAATGGAGCGAATCAACGATTTCATTCAAGGAGTGAAAAAGAGAAAATGAGAAAGCAAACTTACTTGCGGCGTTTAAGAAAATCGCTTACGGGGATCCCCGTAAGGGAAAAAGAAAGTTTGATCGAGTACTATTCGGAGCTGATCGACGATGCGTACGAACGGGGCAAGACCTCGCGCGAGATTTTCCGCGAATTGGAAGATCCGCAGGCGGTTGCAAACAACTACAAGCGGGAAAACGCGTATAAAGAAGAACGTTATTCGGCGCGTTATTCCGAACGGGACGATATCGACGAGCGTTTGCAGCGGTTAGAGCGTTTAGAACGCTTAAAGCAGGAAGAGCGCCTTGCGCGCTTGGAACAGGCAGAGCGGAAAAGAATGCGCGAACAGTCGGTTTCCGATTTCGACGAGCCGCGCGCGCCCCGCAAACAAAAGCGCAGCCGCGGCGTGTTCTATTGGTTGATCGCGGCGCCCGTTCGCTTAATTCTTACGATATTGGGCTTCGCGCTCGGGCTTGCCGTATTGCTGGCGGGGCTCGGGTTGGTGCTTGCCGTTATCGCGGTGGTCGTCGCTTGCGGCGTAGGCGGACTTTACGCGATCGGAATGTCCTTCCATATGTTTACGGTAAACGCTTCTATCGCCATGGCGCAGGTGGGCGCAGGGCTTGCGTTGATCGGGTTGAACATTGCGCTCGGCTTTTTGATCCCGCTTGTTTGCAAGGGGTACGGCGCGCTTGTCGGGTGGCTGTTCCGCGGATTCCGCCGTTCCGATAAAGAACGCTTTGTTCGTCGCAGCAGTTCGGTGGGCGGCAAAATCGCAACCGCCGCATGCGGATTTGCTTTGATTATCGGCGGCGGCGTGTTGGGAACGATCGGCTTCGGCAGACTCGACTACGATTACAGAAAACTTGCGGTATACGACGATTACGTACAGACTGCCGTTGAATTTTCCGCCGAAGACAAAAGCGCGGTAAAAGTGGATTGCACCGATTTAAGCCTTACGGTAAAACCTTCGGAAAGCGATCTGTTTAAAATAACCTATTACAATTCGGAAGACGATCAAAAAACGGTTACGGAAGAAGAGGGCGCGCTGGTTTTAAAAGGCGGCGTGCGCGGCGCGGAAGGGGTAAAAAATTATTTCCGCAACGCGTGGAACAGAGGGCTTGCGTTTTCTTCGCTTGCGCACTTGTACAACAGCGCAACGGTCGAAGTGCCGCAGTCGTATGGGGGTTCGCTCGAAGTAATTGTAGATAACGGCCCCGTCGTGCTTGCCGGGTTGACGTTAGGCGACGTTAAGATCGAAACGCATAACGCGATCGTTAAAATAGAAAGTTGCACATTCGCAACGCTTACGGCGGAAACGAGCAACGGCATGATTTCGGCAGATCGATTAAAATCGCAGCAAGTCAGCTTAAAAACGTTTAACGGCTATATTACGGTAGAAGATTCCGAATGTGCTTCGCTGAACGCTTTTACGAGCAACGGAAAGATCGACGTAGAAGAAACGGTTTCGAACACGGCGGAATTAAACGCGCAAAACGGCGCCATTCAGTTAGATTGTTTCGCTGTGGAAAACGCGAACTTCAAAACGAGCAACGGCGCGATTTACGGTTCGATCAAAGGAAATTTGGAAGATTACCGTATACAGGCTTCGGCAAGCAACGGATCGTGCAACCTTACCAATAAAGATACGGGCGATCGCCTGCTTACCGCACATGCGACCAACGGCAAAATAAGAATCGATTTCGCACAATAATAAACAAGCCCTTCTCTTTTAAAGAGAAGGGCTGTTTTAACGGAAATCTTCCTGCGAAAGCAGATATTCCAAAAAGCGTACGGCGTGATCTTTGCCGTTTTCGTTCAATCGGCGGTAAACGGAAAGCAGTAAATTTTCCCGTTCGGTCAAATCGCTGTTCACGTTTACGTTGCCGAAGTCGTCTTCGCGCCCCAACAGATAATCGGCGGAACAGCCGAAACAGTCGGCAAGCGCGCAAATAAATTTTGCAGTCGGTTCCGACTTTTCTTTTTCCCAATAATCTACCGCCTTTTGGCTGGATCCGATCCTTTCGGCAAGCGCCCGTTGGCTGAAATTGTTTTCCGTTCTAAGTGATTTAATGCGCAACATAGTTTACTCCCGTTATTTCTATTATTATAGAAAAAAATTACTCAAATATGCTTGACAAAGAAAAAATTTACTCTTATAATGAAGCCATAAGAGAAATATATTTCTTATTGAGTAAATTTGGAGGAAGTTTTATGAATTACGTAGAGAAAAACTTGCGGAAAGGCGAACAAGAAGTTGTGCGCGCAAAAATCAGTATTTGGTGGTTGATGCCCAAAATCGTGCAGCTTGCCGTTTGCGTTGTAATTGCGGCTTTAATCAGTTTTTTGTTGGTTCCCAAGATCGGCGTCGAGGGAGATGCGGGCGAGACGATCGCATTGGTACTAAATCTGCTCGGTTGGGCAGGCGTAGTGGTATTGTTCGGCGTGCTTCCGTTGATCATGCGCTTCGTCGTAATAAAAACGACTTATCTTACGGTTACGAACAAACGCGTTGTCGGCAAACAAGGCATTTTAAAGGTACAAACGCTCGATATCCCCGTCGATAAAGTAGACAACGTTTCTTTTCGCGCGGGCATGTGGGGAAATATATTCCATTATTATACGCTTGCAATTAAAAGCGTCGGTTCCGAAGGTTGGGAATTTCGCGCGCTCAGCAACGCGCAAAAGTTTAAAGACAGCGTAAACGACGCAATCGAAAAGCACGCGGAAGAAGCGCGCAAGGCGCAGGCGGAACAAATCGCGCTTGCCATGAACGGCGGAAAAAACAATTAAATAAAACCTACTAAACCAACGCCGCAGAAATTTTTTGCGGCGTTGGTTTTTATTTTTGGTTCGCAATAGGCAACTTTTTTGGAAAATATATGAAAAAATACGCTTCAAACGGTTGACAAACGCTTTTTTTTCGTGCTATAATCTGTGCGATAAACGCGAAAAGCGTTTTTTCTTAGGCAAATGAGTTCGCATAGGCGAACCGAATGCGGGGCATTCGGCGAGGGTGCGGCTCTTATTTTAGAACTTCGAGTTCGCATATGCAAACTCGGATAAAGGAGAAGATTATGCCGTTATTACTTGCGCCCGAAGGGCAAAAACTGAAAATTGTAAAAATGGCGGTAGACGAGCGCGCGCAGGCGCGCTTAAACGCGCTGGGTTTGGCGGAAGGTTGTTCGCTTAGCGTTTTGTATTCGGATGAGGAAAACGTGTACTGTATGGCAAACGGCGCAAAATTGGCGATCGAGCGCGGGATAGCGGCGCATATCTTCGTCGCGTAAACAAATAAACTTAAATACATAAGGAGCGATTGCATCAATGAAAAAACTTTTAAGCGATTTTAAAATCGGCGAAAAGGGAAAAATTACGGCGGTTTCGGGCGAGGGGAAAATTCGCCGCAGACTGTTCGATATGGGCGTAACGCCGGGGGCGGAGGTGCTGCTGCGCAAAAAAGCGCCGCTGGGCGATCCGCTCGAAGTAAGGCTGCGCGGGTACGAACTCACATTGCGGAAAACGGAAGCGGCATGCGTCACCATGGAGGTGGAAGCATGAAAAAGTTTGCCTTGGCGGGTAATCCCAATTGCGGGAAAACCACGCTCTTTAACCTGCTTACCGGCTCTACCGCGTACGTGGGCAACTGGCCGGGCGTTACCGTCGATAAGCGAGAGGGTACATATAAGCGGGGGGAAGAACCCGTTTCCGTTGTGGATCTTCCGGGGATTTATTCGCTTTCCCCGTATACTTCGGAAGAGGTGGTTTCCCGCAACTTTATTTTAGACGAAAAGCCCGATTGCGTTATTAACGTGGTAGACGCAACCAACTTAGAGCGGAATTTATACTTAACGACGCAGCTTATGGAAATCGACGTGCCGCTGATTATCGCGCTGAACATGATGGACGCGGTCGAAAAAGCGGGCGACAGCATCGACGCAAAGGAATTGGAACAAAAAATCGGCGTGCCCGTGGTGGAAATTTCCGCTTTGAAAGGGGGCGGGATCAAAGAGCTGATGGATCGTGCGATCAAAATTTCGAAAGCGGCGCGCAAAGGGGAAACGGTGTTGAAAAATTCCCCTATCGCGCACTTGATCCGCGACGTTTCCATTGCGCTCACCGCGCAAAAGGTAGACGCGCCGTTGTTCCACGCGGTAAAGTTGACGGAAATGGACGAGATCGAAGCGCAAATGCACCCCGAACTCGTCGCTATGGTAGACGCCTTCAAGGCGACCTTTTCCAACGATACGTTCGGCACCGATTTCGAAGCGATCGTAGCGGACGCGCGCTATCAATACATTACGCAAAACTATTCTTCCGTCGTCACCAAAACAAAGCAAGACGCAGCGGAACTGACCCAATCGGATAAAGCGGATCGGGTTTTGACCCATCGCATTTGGGGCATTCCCATTTTTTTGGTGATTTTGTTTTCCATTTTCCATTTGACCTTTTCGGAAGACTTTTTGTACCTGAGCGCAATATCGGGCGGAAGACTGCCTTCGCTGTTCGCGTCCGCGGCGGAAGGGGGGCTCGGCTGGGAAGAAAACGCGGGCACGCTGTTGCTCGGTTGCTTTTACGACGGAGCGGTATTCTCGCCGGGGGTAATATTAACGAACGTTTTGAACTTGATTCTCGATTCGGTTTCGGGGCTGGTTGCGGGCTGGCTGAATGCTGCGCCCGCGTGGGTGAGCGGCTTTCTTGTGGACGGAATCCTCGGCGGTTTGTTTGCCGTGCTCGGATTTCTGCCCCAAATATTAACGCTGTTTTTGTTCTTCTCCATTTTGGAAGATTCGGGCTATATGGCGCGCGTCGCGTTTATTCTCGACCGTATTTTCCGCAAGTTCGGGCTTTCGGGCAGGGCGTTCATGCCCATGATCATGGGGTTCGGCTGTTCCATACCCGCCATGATCAATACGCGCACGCTAGCCGACGAACAGGAACGCACGGCTACGGTAAGGGTGATCCCGTTCTTTTCGTGCGGGGCAAAGGTGCCCATTTTAACGGCGATCGCAGGGGGGATCGTGCAGGCGTTCGGCATCGGCAATGCCGATTTGATTACTTACGGCATGTACGTGATCGGCATCGTTACCGCAATTATCGCCGTGCTTTGCATGCGTTCTACCACAATGCGCGGGGAAACGCCCCCCTTTATTATGGAGTTGCCCGCTTATCACCGTCCGCTATTTAAAAGTTTGATGATCCACTTGTGGGATAAAACAAAGCACTTTATCCAAAAGGCGTTTACCGTAATACTTGCTTCTACCATTTTAATTTGGTTTCTTTCCCATTTCAGTTGGGATTGGCGGTTTTTGCCCGACGAGAATATGAACGAAAGCATTCTTGCGGGAATCGGCATGCTGATACAGCCTATTTTTACGCCGCTCGGTTTCGGATCGCAGTTGGGCAGAACGGCGGGTTGGGTGTTTGCGGTTTCGGCAATTACGGGCTTAGTCGCAAAAGAAAACGTAATTGCGACGTTCGGCACGCTTGCGGCATGCCTTGTTTCGGGATTTTTAATTCCCGAAGAAAGCGACGGTATTTTGGAAGCAAGCGCGATCATCGCGCAAACGGGAATTACGATCCCCGCACTGATTGCCTTTATTGCGTTTAATATGACGACGATTCCCTGTTTTGCGGCGTGCGCGGCGGCGAAAGCGGAACTTCCCGCGGGAAAATTTAAGTGGACGCTTCTGTTTTGGCTGGTTACGTCATACATTGTTTCTACGGTCATTTACCTTGTGGGCAGTTGGTGGTGGACGGCGTTCATCTTTGCAGGGATCGCGGCATGCGCGGCAGCAGCGATTGTGTTCTGGAATAAAAAACACCCTTTAAAGGATAATCACGCGAAAAAAGAGTCGACAGCCCAAACCGCGGGAGCGAGCGAGGAGGAAGAAAAATGAATTGGTTAGAGATAACGGTTATCGTTGTGGCGGCGGCGTTTGTTGCGGGAGTTGCGGTATATTCGCTTGTGCGCAGACTGCGCGGGAAAGGCGGTTGCGGATGCGATTGCGCGCATTGCGCAGGGTGTTCTTCCTGTAAGCCGAAAACGGATTCGGGAACGGAATCGACTGAAAAGAAATAAAAATGTGTTTGTAAGGCAGTAAAAGAGCGCGCGCAGCGCAGAAAGAGTTTCGGTTATACCCAATTTAAAAAACGCCTTACTATAAAGAGATAAGCGCAAGCGATTCTATTTCCCAATAACCTTATAATATTTAAAAAAGCGCCGTTTCGATAAAAAAGGGGATTCGGCAAAAATGTTCACAAACACACCTCTGTAAAACATAGAATAAAGAACGCGTCGTATTGCCGCGTTCTTTTTCTTTTTGCATAAATATTCACAAAAAGTGAATGAATTGTGAAAAAACGGAAAAATTCTGCATATATAAACATTCAGCTTGACAAAAGTAACCTTTTCCGTTATAATTATCCGTACACCCCTAAAAAAATCGCGCAGGAGGCGGCAGGATTGATCTTTTTTAACAAGAAATCGAATTTATTAGAAGACAGCATTTATCATTACGAATTACAGGACGTAGAAGAGCCTGTGCTTTACCGCGATTTGTTCGATTACGAAAGTATCCCCAAAGTAACGTTTAACAACCGCAAAGTGCCTATGAATATGCCCGAAGAAATTTGGATCACCGATACGACGTTCCGCGACGGGCAGCAATCCACTTCGCCGTTCACCGTAAAGCAGATCGTCGATTTGTATAAACTGATGTCCCGTTTGGGCGGCCCCAAAGGGCTTGTGCGGCAATCCGAGTTTTTTATTTATTCGCAAAAGGATAAAGACGCATTGCGCGCCTGCCAAGAAACGGGGTTAAAGTTCCCCGAAATCACCACGTGGATTCGCGCAAACGAAAAAGATTTCGATCTTGTAAAAAGCGCGGGCGTAACCGAAACGGGTATTTTGGTAAGCTGTTCCGATTATCACATATTTAAAAAGATGAATTTAACGCGCAAAAAGGCGCTCGATAAATATTTGGGTATTGTAAAAAGCGCGCTTTCGCACGGAATCATCCCCCGTTGCCATTTCGAAGATATCACGCGCGCCGATTTTTACGGATTCGTCGTGCCGTTTGCAAGCGAGTTGATGAAGCTGTCGCACGAAAGCGGCATTCCCATTAAAATAAGAATGTGCGATACAATGGGCTTCGGCGTATCCTTCCCCGGCGCATCTATGCCGCGCAGCGTACAGGGGATCGTTTACGGGCTTCACCACTATGCCGAAGTGCCTTGCGCCCAACTCGAATGGCACGGACATAACGATTTTTATAAAGTGGTCGCAAACGCTTCCACCGCATGGCTTTACGGCTCGTCGGCGGTAAACTGTTCCCTTTTGGGAATCGGCGAGCGCACGGGCAACTGCCCGTTAGAGGCAATGGCGGTAGAATACGCTTCGCTGCGCGGCACGATGGACGGAATGGATTTTACGGCGATCACCGAAATAGCCGATTATTTTGAAAAAGAGATCAACTATCTGGTTCCGCCTAAAACTCCGTTTGTGGGGCGCGCGTTCAATTCTACCCGCGCGGGCATTCATGCCGACGGCATGCTGAAAGACGAAGAAATTTATAATATTTTCGATACGGCAAAAATATTAAACCGCCCCGCGCGCGTTTCGGTAAACAAAACAAGCGGACTTGCGGGCATTGCCTTTTGGATTAACGATTATTATAAATTGCCCGAAGAGCACAAGGTGCAAAAGGGCGATCCGTTGGTGGTAAAAATGAAAGAGAGGATCGATGCGGAATACGAAGAAGGGCGCAACAGTTCGTTCGGCGACGACGAGCTTGTAAACTTGATTTATTCCATCGAATCGCACCGAATCCGCGAATTAGAAGCATTCAGCATGTAAAAATGAACGCCCCGTCTATTCTCCGACGGGGCTGTTTTCATACAAACCACAAGATATAGTGTTGGAAGAAAGAGGAAAAGCGCAAGAAAAAAAATTTTGCGAAAAACAGTTGAAAAAACCAAAATCATGTGATAGAATGATAATGTATATAAGTATAGAATAAAATACACATGAAAAAGGTATGGAGCGCTGAAATGAACAAGTTATCCACAAAGTTTAAAAAATTCGGGGGGGGGTACAATTATTAGGTAATCAACAGGCTTACGAAGTAAGGCTGTCCTTTTCGCGTACAGGCGTAGCAGAATACTGCTGCGCTGTTTTTGCGTGCCGAAACGTATCCTTTCCCTGTAAATCTACGGTAGGAGGTGCGTTATGAAGTCGGCAACCCGTAAAATTTTAATCGGAATCGTTGCGATTTTTGCCGCGGTATTTTTGGCGTTGGGCGCGGTATTCTTTGTGCGCGCAGAAAATCGGCTTGCGGCGAACGACGATCGCATTCAAGCTGCGGGCGATATGGAATCGTTCGATAAAGTGTATAAACTGGAAAACGGCAGCCATAGTACGAAATGGGCGGAAGTTTTAAATGCCGATAACGCGCATAAAAAACTGTACGTTATTTTGGTAGACACTTGGAATTTGACCGATCCTCTGCAAATTCCCGCGAATTTCGATATTACCTTTAACTTAAACGGAAAATCGTTAGACCGCGGAATGAGCTCGCCTTCGTCTACGGGTAATATTTTTACGGTAAATTCGAACGCGAAACTTACCATTACCGATACGGTCGGCACGGGAAAACTGATAAACGGCTATAAAGATTTCGGCGGCGGCGCGATCAACGTTGCGGCTTATGGTACGCTTATTATCAACGGCGGTACGATCGAAAACTGTAAGTCCGATCAAGGTTCTGGCGGCGCGATTATCGTTCAAGTAAACGGTAATTTTACAATGAACGGCGGTAAAATACAAAATTGCTCCGCTTTAAACGGCGGCGGCATTTGCATACTCGGTACGGGTGTGATCAATAACGGTGCAATCAAAGACTGCACCGCAAGCTATGGCGGCGCGATCGCAAATAACAACGGTTCAACCGACGCGGGGAAAATTACGATCAACGGCGGAGAATTTACCGGAAACGACACAACAACGATGGGCGGAGCTGTTTTTCAAGGCAACGGCGAAATCGTTATAAACGGCGGTGCGTTCGATAACAATTACACGATCGGAAACGGCGGCGGTATTGCCGCTGCTATCGCAAAAGGCGGCAAATTGACGATAACGGGCGGTTCGATCAGCGGAAATTACGCGGGGCGCAACAAAGCCGCTACCGTTATATTTACTTCCGGAGCAATGGGCGGCGGTATCTGTATAACAGGCGGCTCGTTTGTAATGGATGGCGGTACGGTCGCTAACAATACCGCAATGGGCGCCACGAATAATAGTGCGTGCGGCGGCGGTATTTTTACCTCGGCAAATTCGAAAATCAATGCGGGAACGATTACGCAAAACAGTGCAAACGGTGCGGGCGGCGGCATTTATATCTCAAATATTACAACCCTTGGCAACGTATCGATTACGAACAATAAGACGACGCGTGCGAACGGCGAACTCATCGGCTCTAATGTATATGGCGGCGGAGGCGTATGGCTGGGCACGCCCTCTCACCTTACGGTAAAAGGCGCAACGGTCATCGACGAAAATGTAAGCGGAACGATGGCAAGTAATTTGTATTTGGTCAATTCCGGACAATTTTCGATCGCTTCCACGGCAAACGGCGGCGATTTGATCAAAAACGGCGTATCAACGCATATCGGTGTATCCATCACTACCTGGCCTACGGGATCGGCTGCCGTAAAAATAGCGACGGGTTTCAGCGGGCAAGCGTATACTACTTGGTCGGGCGACTTCTTCTTCCCTGATAGAGGACCGTATGCCGTAGACGCATTCAGTAACTCCGATAGCAATCCTACAATCAGGCACAGAAACGGCGTGCCTTGGTATAACGTTCCTTGGAAGGTCCAAATTACAACGGACGGCGGAACGACAAAAACTTGGTACGACCTTATCAACGACGAAGCGACCGTCGAAACGTTATTAAACGGTAAAGTAAACGGTAACTTTAACGAAATCAGCTATCCCTATTCGGGCACAACGTATATCACGGGCGTAAAAGTAGATATCGATGCTTATCACGGGGCAACGTACCACGTCGATTCGACTAGTTCGTCTTCTGTAAATCGCTTCCATCGGTACGAAGATTCGTTCGGCGGGCAGTTGGGTACGGACAACGCATACGGCGGCGCTCCGTTCGAACAGATGGGCGGCGCAAAAAATGCGGGTAACTATTTATTCGGTACCAGTATTTGGTTGTATACCGAACCGACGAACGTCTGCAATCACCTGTTAAATATCACCGTAGAAAAAAAGGATATTACGGTAAATTTAAACCAAACGATCACCATTCCCTTTGGGTTAAACAATGTAGAGTTTTTAGATTATCTGAAAAAAGGCGAACCGGGCGCTTCGGAAACCGATCCCCGCACCCCTTACTTTACGCTTGACGCGGGCAGTTCGTTTGCTCCCGGCGATACGCTAAGCGATATCGAATTAGACTATATCAAAGGCGCAGGCACCGATGCGGGCTTTACCTATTTGGTAACGGCATCACCGGCTGCTCCTTCTGCCAACAACAAAAACAGTAACTATAACATCAAGGTAAACGGAAGTGCGAAACTGAATGTGATTCAGCGCGAAGTAACCGTTATCTTAAACGACGATTACGCAACGTACGGCACAAAGGCAGATGCGAATGCGGCGAATTCGGTATTAAAAGTCGATAACGTTACCAACACTGCTGCCGATACAAACGTGCTTGTAACGAACGGTATCGTTTCGCCCAAAGAAAACTCGAGCACCGTTTATAAAGATATCTTCGGCAAAGAAGTAACGTCAGACGGTACTTCTTCGGGTACGCCGCTGTATAAAGGGGGATTCAGATATCCTTCTACGGCAAAGGCGAAAGATAAGTTTGTAGCGGTAACGCTCGATTCGAGCGGCGCGGCAAAATTTTTGGAATACACGTTCGGTACAACGTTGGTATCGGGCACAGATTACGATGCAAAAGATACCAACAAGTATTTAAACGTGCGTTCCGCATCGAACGGCGGCTCGAACACCTTTTATACCATTAAGGTAAAAAATACCGAAGCGAACTATAAAGTGAAGTTCCTGCGTGCAGACGGCTCTGCGGTCGGCACGGACGACAACGGCGAATTTAAATACGAAGTGCGCGAAGCGGACTTGGGGAACTTAAAAAGCCCCAACGAAAATCCGAGCGGAAGCGATCATAAAATCGCAAACTACAAGGGCACCACGTACGACGGAAACGCAAAAAATATCGCTTTACCCGATATCGCGCTGATCGACGCGATCAAAGGGTACA
>CAJTPB010000006.1 GCA_910578065.1 uncultured Christensenella sp.
TGCTTGCATAAAGCAAATAACCGATAATCGTAAACACGGCAAGAATGGAAAATGCCGCAAGGGCTATAAATATTGCCTTTGCGATATTTTCCTTTGAAAAAAACTTTGCCGTTTTAATCTTTGTTAGCGTAGTCATATCACTTTACCGAAATATAACCCGCGCCCGTTATAACCGTTTGAGCTTCCGCACTCATAATATAGTCGTAAAAGCCTTGTGCCGCCGCCGACAGCGTTCCGTTTTCTTTGAGTACGATAACGAACGGACGTTGCAGAGCATAAGTGTTATTCATAATGTTTTCCACCGTGCAAGCAACACCGTCTAAACTTACCGCTTTAACCGTACTTTTCAGACTGCCGTAAGATATGTAGCCTATGCTGTTTGTCGAGCCTTGTATCGCTTCGATTACGTTACCCGTTTCGGCAAGCGTGGCAACGCTCGTAGCGTAACCGTTTTCGATTTTCAAAAGCTCGTCGAACGCCGTGCGCGTTCCGCTTGACGCATCTCTGCCGATTGCCGCCGTTATCGAAGTGTCGGGAATTGCCGTACCGCTTTCATAGAGTGCTTTCACGTCAGTTTTGCTAACGTCCGTAACAGAACAATCTTTATTGACGATAAGGGCGATTCCGTCCATACAAAGAGTTGTACCGATAACGCCCGTTTCGCTCGATTTCAATTCACGCGAAGACATACCGAAATCGTTTAAGCCGTTTTGCGTATCGCTTATGCCCGCGCCGGACGAAGACATATTTACCGTAATTCTTACGTCGTGCGTCTTTTCGTATTCCGCCGCAAGTTTTTCCATTATGGGTGTAACGGAAGACGAACCCGAAACGGTAATGCTTTCCTTTTTACTACCGCAACCGCCGAGCGCAGCCATAGAGCTACCGATTGCAGCTATGCACAATGCACTCATCAAAATTTTTGTCAGTTTTTTCATTTTTTTGTTTCTCCTTGAATTTTTTATTTCTGTCGCTTGACAAGTATAGAATAGCAAGAAGAAGTAACAAAGTTAGTCAGTCAGTTGCAATAAATATGTAAAAAGAAACAGGACTTCGATTTGAAATCCTGTTCTTTTTCATCGCTTGAAAGTGCAACTCTTATAAAATTTTTGTTTTTTAATCCCTATGGGAATTGCGCTTTGCCGAAAGCTCTTTTTTTCTTTCGTTTTAAGAAATTTCCTTTCTGATACTGCCGAGGGCGTTTTTTTCGAGGCGGGAAACCTGCGCCTGCGAAATTCCTACTTCCGCGGAAATTTCCGTTTGCGTTTTCCCCTCGTAATAACGCAAAAGGAGAATGCGCTTTTCCCGCTCGTCCAGCTTTTCCATCGCTTCGCGCAGGGCGACGCGCTCCGTCCAGATGCTTTCGCTCTGCGATTCGTCGAACAGCTGATCCATCAATTCGAGGGTATCGCCCGATTTATTATACACGGGGTCGTACAGCGAAACGGGGTCGGAAATCGCGTCGAGCGCATACACCACTTCCCGTTCTTTTACTTGCATAACGGCGGCGATTTTTTCGATCGTCGCTTCTTCGTCCCGCTCTTCGATCCCTTCCCTTACCTTTAAAATGCGGTACGCCGTATCGCGGATAGAGCGGGAAACGCGCAAGCTGTTTCCGTCGCGCAAATACCGCTTGATCTCGCCCAAGATCATGGGCACGGCATAGGTGGAAAACTTTACGTTGAAATCGGTATTAAAATTATCGATCGCCTTAATAAGCCCCACGCAGCCCGCTTGAAACACGTCGTCCGCGTTGGCGTTTTTAGACCAAAACCGCTTTACGAGCGAAAGCACCAAGCGCATGTTTCCCACAATGAATTTTTCGCGCGCGGCTTCGTCGCCCGCCTTTAACCTTAACATCAGTTCTTCGTTTTCTTTGGACGTAAGACGGGGCAAGCCCGAAGTATCTACGCCGCAGATAACAACCTTTTGCATCATAACTCTTATCCTCCTTATGTATGCCCCGCGGGATAAGAGTTTTTGCAACTGCTTCGATTTTTATACCAATCTCGAAATTTCTTTTTTCAGCCGTTCGATAATCTTTTTTTCCAAGCGCGAAATGTAGCTTTGCGAAATCCCCAGCGAATCGGCTACGTCCTTTTGCGTCATTTCTTCCTTTCCGCCCAAGCCGAACCGCATATACATGATTTTGCGTTCCCGTTCGGGAAGTTTGCGCAGCGCCTCTTTTAACAACTCTTTTTCTACGTTCGATTCCACGCCCCCGTAAACGGTATCGCAGTCGGTGCCGAGAATATCGGAAAGGAGCAATTCGTTCCCCTCGAAATCGGTGTTAAGCGGCTCGTCAAAAGAGATTTCGCTTTTCAGCTTTACCGTGCGGCGCAGATACATTAAAATTTCGTTTTCGATACAGCGGGAAGCGTACGTTGCGAGTTTAATATTCTTATCCGTACGGAACGAATTGATCGCCTTGATCAGCCCGATCGTTCCGATGGATATCAAATCGTCGGGATCCACCCCCGTATTTTCGAACTTGCGGGAAATGTAAACGACAAGGCGTAAATTGTGTTCGATCAAACTTGCCTTTACCGCTTCGGCATCTTCCCCTTCTTCCAGCTTTTTCAGCATTTGCGCTTCTTCCTCCCCCGAAAAAGGCAGGGGAAGCGCTTCGCTGCCGCAAAGATAATGAATGACGTTTTCGCTACCCTTTATCTTCTGTAACAGTTGTTTGAGCAATACCAGAACTCCCATCGCACTCCTCCATCAACGCGGTATGTAATATCATCTGATAGTGCTTTCCGCTTACCTCGCCCACGGCAAGATAAACGTTCTCTTTGGTAACAGACCCGATTTTCAGTTTGTCGCACACGAACACGGGCGCATCCCGCGTGCCGTTTACGGTTTTTAAAGTGATTCTGCCCGCTAAGGAGGGGCTTCTTCCGAACAAGGCGAACGCGCCTGCGGGCGAAATGACGCAAACGGGATCTCCGCGAAAGGAAAGTAAATTTCCGCTGTCGCACAGTCCCTTCCAATGAAACTGTCTTCCCCCGCATTCCAACGTGCAAGAAGCGATGCCTCGCTGCAATTTTACCGATTTGTACAACAGCGAGATCCCCTTGGCGGTTGTCACTGTAAAAATACCCGCAAGGGCGAGGACGAGGGCGACGGGCGCGCTTTCGATATAATACCCGTTTCCTTCGGCGTATTCCACATTGAAAAAGGAATAAGCCGCCGTAAGCAATCCCCCCAGCGCAAAGGTAAACAACAGAAAAAACGCGCTTGCCGCAACATACGTTTTGGGTTTTGCTTTGCTTACGGCAAGCAGTACGAGCAAGATCCCCCCCGCGAACTTTACGGGATACGCCCCCCAAACGGGAAGGGAGAACAGCGGAAACAGCAACGCTTCCCCGCCCCCTGCCGCCGAAGCGACGATCAAATTGAGCGGGCGCACCCGCCCGCGCGCGGCGCGTACGGCAAGATACAGCAACAGCCCGTCGAGCAAACAATTTTCCGCAAAGGCGTATTCCCAATAAACCTGCATACCGCCACCCCGTGCAAGGTATTATAAAGGGTTTGCAAGCATAAAAAAAGGCATATCCCGTCGGAATATGCCGAAATTCGTCGTGCCCGTCAGTCTTTTTCCGTTGCCGCGCGCAGGGGAATAGATGCCTGCGCGTTTAAAGAAAGGGGCGCAAAATTGCCCGCCCGATACTGTATCAAACCTTCGGCGGCAATCATGGCGGCGTTATCCGTACAGTGCTTTTTCGCGGGCAATACCAACTTTAATCCCGCTTTTGCGCACGCCGCGCTCAGCCGTTCGCGCAGGTAGCCGTTTGCCAAAACGCCGCCGCCCGCCGTAACCGTACGGGCGCCCTTTTCCATTGCGCCCTCTACCGTTTTTTGTACGAGAATATCGAGCGCCGCGCTTTGGAAAGATGCCGCTACGTCCGCGCGGCTCCATTCTTCCCCGCGCTGCTGTTTGGTATGGCAGTAATTGATGACCGCCGTCTTTAATCCGCTGTACGAAAAGTTGTAACCGCCTTCCCCTTTCAGCATTTTAGGAAGGGGGACGACCGCTTTTCCCTCTTTGGCAAGCGCTTCTATGTGCGGACCGCCCGGATAGGGCAGCGAGAGCACGCGGGCGACCTTATCGAACGCTTCGCCCGCGGCGTCGTCTAACGTAGAGCCGAGCACTTCGAACTGCGTTTCCGTTTTAGTATAAATGATTGCCGTATGCCCCCCGCTTGCAAGCAAGGTAATAAAGGGCGGTTTTAGCGCCTCGTCTTCCAAATAGCACGCCGCAAGATGCCCGCGGATATGATTAACCCCCAAAAGCGGAATTTGCAACCCGTACGAAAGCCCCTTTGCGAACGAAAGCCCCACCAAAAGCGCGCCCAACAATCCCGCGCCGTATGTAACCGCAACCGCATCTAACTGAGAAAGCGCAACGCCCGCATTGGAAAGCGCGCGCTTTACCACCGTATCGACCGCGTCGGTATGCGCGCGGGAAGCGATTTCGGGCACAACGCCGCCGTACAGCGCCTGCACGGAAGCGGACGAAATAATTTCGTCCGATAAAAGCGTTCTGCCGCGGATCACCGCCGCCGCCGTTTCGTCGCACGAGGATTCGATCCCGAGGATCACGGGTTCGTTTTTGATTGTGTTGGGAAGAATGGTTTTCATAATTTACCCTGCCCGCACGGCAGAATTACCGTATAAATTTTTACTTTGCAAAAGCAACTTTAACTATATCGGCAAGCAAACCGTTAACTTTGTAAACGATAAGCTGCTCTTTCGCAAACCTTTGTTTTTATCGCCTAAATGTTCGGGCATATATGCCGTATGAAAATATTGCTAAGTGTTTTAAAAATACTTCACCGACAGGAAAGCATATTTTAGGCTTAACTCTTTTTCAAGTAATCGATAATAAAGCCCTGAATTTCGCCGTCCATTACCGCCTGAATATCCCCCATTTCGTACCCCGTGCGATGATCTTTCGCCATCGTATACGGGCAGAACACGTACGAACGGATCTGCGAACCCCATTCGATTTTTTTCGTTTCCCCTTTTAACGCGGCTTCTTCCGCCATGCGCTGTTCGATCTGCTTTTCCAACAGCTTAGAGCGCAGGTATTTAAACGCCATTTCTTTGTTTTGCAACTGCGAGCGTTCGTTTTGGCAGGTAACTACGATCCCCGTAGGAAAGTGGGTAATGCGGATTGCCGTTTCCGTTTTATTTACCTTTTGCCCGCCTGCGCCCGACGAACGGTACACGTCTACGCGGATATCTTCGTCTTTGATCACAACCTCGCTTTCATCGTCTACCTCGGGCATGACTTCGAGGGAGGCAAACGAAGTTTGGCGGCGTTTGTTCGCGTCGAACGGAGAAATGCGCACAAGGCGGTGCACGCCGATTTCCGCCTTTAAATATCCGTATGCGTTTTCCCCTTCCACCTTAAAATCGATCGATTTGAATCCCGCGCCGTCGCCCGCCAAGCGGTCGAGTTCGGTTACTTTAAAGCCGCTCTTTTCCGCATAACGGCAGTACATACGGTACAGCATCGAACACCAGTCGCACGCTTCCGTACCGCCCGCGCCCGCGTGCAGCGAAAGCAGCGCGTTGGAATTATCGTACTTGCCGCGGAGCAAAGCGCGGATCCGCATGTCTTCGATATCCTTTTCTGCAATGCCGATCATTTTATCCAATTCGGGGATCAGTTCTTCCTCTTCCGTTTCTTCGATCAGATCGATAATTTCGTTTGCGTCGTCGAGCGATTTGCGCCCCGCTTCGTATGCGGCGATCTTCCCTTCGATAGAAGAAATTTCCCGCGCGATTTTTGCGGAACGATCTAAATCCTGCCACACTTCGGGATTTTCCTGTTCCGCTTTCAACGTTTTTAACTGTTCGGCGCGGTTGTCGATATCGAGGGCGTATTTCGCTTCGCCGAGCGTATCTTCGAGCGCTTTTATTTTTAATCTGTAATCGTCTGCCTTAAACATATTTTACTCCTTTCCGCATTAAAATCTCCGAGTGTTGCGCTCGGAGATATCGTTGAAAATGGTTGCCGAAGCGGCTTTTAAGGCTTGCCGTGGCACTTTTTGTATTTTAATCCGGATCCGCACGGGCACGGATCGTTCGCCCCCACTTTTACCTTTTTGGGCATGCTTGCGGGATTAAACTTTTCCGAACCGCTCGTTTTTAAACTGTCTACGTCGACGGGAGCGGGCAATTCGGGCGCGGGAGCTTGCACTTTTTCCTGCTGTGCGGGCGATTCCGCACGCTGCACCGGCGCGCCGTTTGTAGGCATTACGCGGGATACGGGCGGGCGGTGAATTTCAAGTTTCACCTTTAACAGCATGGCGATGGTGTTTGTTTGAATGCGTTCGATCATTTCGTCGAACATTGCAAACCCTTCTTGCTTGTAAGAGATGATGGGGTCAGACTGTCCGTACGCGCGCAAACCTATACCCTTGCGCAGCTGATCCATCGCGTCGATATGATCGATCCAGTTGCGGTCTACGTTCATCAACAAAATTTTACGCTCTACGTCCGAATAGTCGACGCCCGTTTCCCGTTTGATCGTTTCGATTTTTTCTTCGTAGCATTTCTGCGTTTTTGCCGCAATTTTTTTGATCGCGACTTCGTAATCCCACTTTTCCAACTTTTCGCGGGTGATAAATTCCGAACCTTCGGGCAGAAGTTTCGTTTCGAGGGCGCGGTTCAAATCGTCTTCGTTCCACTTTTCGGGCATGTCGTCGGCATTGACCGCGCCGCGAACGACGCTTTCCGCATAATCGGGAATATATTTTAAAATTTGTTCGTGTACGTTTTCGCCCTTTAACACTTTCATGCGTTCCGCATACATGACCATACGCTGTTTATTCATAACGTCGTCGTATTGGAGCACGTTTTTACGGATTCCGAAGTTTCTGCCTTCGATCTGCTTTTGCGCGTATTCGATCGCGCGGGATAACAGCTTGGATTCGAGGCATTCGTCTTCGGCAAGGTGGGAAGCAGAGTAAATGCGCTTCATGCGTTCGGGACCGAACCGCTTCATCAAATCGTCTTCCAACGAAATAAAGAATACCGAAGCGCCCACGTCGCCTTGACGACCCGAACGACCGCGCAGCTGGTTATCGATACGGCGGGATTCGTGCCGCTCGGTACCGATAATGCAAAGCCCGCCCGCTTCGATCACCTTTGCTTTTTCTTCGTCCGTCTTTTCTTTATAAGAAGCGTACAGTTTTTGATACCGTTCGCGCACCTTCATAATTTCTTCGTCTACTTCCGCATACGAAGTTGCAAGTTCGATGATCTCGTGCTCGACGCCCTCTTCGCGCAACCGCTTTTTGGCAAGATATTCGGGGTTTCCGCCCAACAAAATATCGGTACCGCGCCCCGCCATGTTGGTCGCAATGGTCACCGCGCCGAATCTGCCCGCCTGCGCGACGATCTCCGCTTCGCGTTCGTGATTCTTTGCGTTTAATATGTTGTGCTGAATGCCGTTTCTGCGCAGCAAACGGGAAATTTCTTCCGACTTTTCGACGGATACGGTACCCACGAGGACGGGCTGCCCCTTTTCGTGCCGCTCTGCGATATCGCGCACGATCGCCGTCTTTTTGCCGTTTTCGGTCGCATAGATCTTATCGTGCAAGTCTACGCGGCGCACCGGTTTGTTGGTGGGGATCTCGATTACGTCGAGCGAGTAAATGGTGCGGAATTCCCCTTCTTCCGTCTTGGCGGTACCCGTCATGCCCGACATTTTTTTATATAAACGGAAATAGTTTTGGAAGGTGATGGTCGCGTAAGTTTTATTTTCTTCGCGGATCTTTACCCCTTCTTTCGCTTCGATCGCCTGATGCAATCCGTCCGAATACCGACGCCCGATCATAAGGCGCCCCGTAAATTCGTCTACGATGACGATTTCGCCGTCGTTTACGATATACTCTTCGTCGCGGTGAAACAGCTTGTGCGCCTTTAACGCCTGCTGGATATGGTGGTTTAACGAAGCGTGCGCAATATCGGCAATGTTATCTACCTTAAAAAAGCGTTCCGCCTTTTCCGCGCCGTATTCGGTAAGCTGCACCTGCTTATCTTTTCGCTCGATAATATAATCCCACTTGCGCGCTTCCGCCGCCGCAAGTTTGCGTTCGCCCATTTCCGCTTTGCCCTTTTTCGCCGCCTTCTTTTCCAAAAGCTCTGCGTTTTCCGCATCTTTCAGATCGTCGTCGAATCCGCCCGTAAGCGTGCGCACAAAGCGGTCTACGTCTTCGTAAAGGGAGGAAGATTTTTCCCCTTTGCCCGAAATGATAAGCGGCGTTCTCGCTTCGTCGATCAAAATAGAGTCCACTTCGTCGACGATGGCAAAATTCAAATCGCGCTGCACCATCAGCTTTAAGTCCGACTTCAAGTTATCGCGCAGATAGTCGAAGCCGAATTCGTTATTCGTACCGTACGTGATATCGGCGTTATACGCTTCTCTCTTTGCGTTGTCGTCCATTCCGGGCACGACGACGCCCACGGTAAGCCCCATGAACTTATGCACTTTGCCCATCCACTCGGCATCGCGCTTTGCAAGATAATCGTTTACGGTTACGATATGCACCCCTTTCCCCGCAAGCGCGTTGAGGTATGCGGGCAGCGTGGAAACGAGCGTTTTTCCTTCGCCCGTGCGCATTTCTGCGATACGCCCTTGGTGCAAACAGATACCGCCGACGATTTGAACGTGGAAATGCTTCATGCCGAGCACGCGCATGCTCGCTTCGCGAAGCGCCGCGAACGCGTCGTATAAAATATCGTCGAGCGTTTCCCCTTTGGCGAGGCGTTCTTTTAAAATCCCCGTCTGGCTTTTTAATTCCGCGTCGCTCATCGCCGCGTATTGCGGTTCCAAACTTTCTACCTTTAACGCCATTTTGTTAAGCTTTTTCAGGCTTCTTCTGCTGTCGCCGCTCATTAAGTAACTAATCAGTCCCATAATCGAATACTCCGTTTCCGCCTTTTCGGGGCAGTATCATTCACCAAATCATTTTACAATATTTTCCGCAAAATTCAAAGCGTTTTTAATTGCCTTTTCCCATTTTTCACCGATCGTTTGCAATTTTTCTTTGCCCGCGCACTTTTCTTTGCGCACGATTGACATTTTTCGCGTACAGCCGTATAATAAACGCATGAATTTAAAAGAAAACGCGCTTTCCGTTTTACGCGCGGAACAAAACTACATTTCGGGCGAAACGCTTGCCGAACGGCTGAACGTGACCCGTCAGGCGGTGAACAAAGCGGTCAACGCGCTGATCGCGGAAGGCTGCAAAATCGAAAGCGGGAAAAACCGCGGATACCGTTTGCTCTATTCCGCCCTGCCCGATTTTGCGCGGCTGCGCGAACGCTTTCCGCAGACGGATTTTTTATGGCGCGATAAAACCGATTCTACCAATGCCGAAGCGCAAAGGCTGTACGCGTCGGGCGTTAGAGGGCGCACCGCGATTTTTGCAAAAGAGCAGACTGCGGGCAAAGCGCGTTACGGCGGGGCGTTCGATTCCCCTGCGGGCGGAGGACTTTATGTTACGCTGCTCGATTTTCCGAATATTGCCCCGCAGGAAATTTCCGCTTATTCCGAGAACGTTTACGAAAAAACCGCGCGCGCCCTTTGCTGCGAACGCAAGGAATTCCGCCTTTTCAAAGAAGGCGCGCATGCGGGCGGCATGCTGGTAGAAACGATTTCCGACCCCGACAAAGTATTATGCGCCGCCGCGGGAATAGGCGTTTATTTACACTGTTTTAAACAAGACCTTGCTACGCTTGCGGAAGAGATCTTTTCCGCCTTGTTATAAAAGAAACTGCGTTTTCTGTTTTGCGATAAAAGGCGGACGTTTATCAAACAGCTGCCCTTGCGCTTACCGATTGCTTTTTCAACGTCGTTTATCAAATTCCCGCATGGGTGAAATCTTTCCTCCTTGCTATAAAACGCAACGCCACACTGCATTCGACTTTTACGGTATTATAGATGAAATCTTCCTGCCGTTTTATTAAAAGCAACGCCTACACAGATCTTTACCGCTTCAAATGCCGCAATGCCCGGCGAAGCAATCAATAATAAAAGTTATGCCGCGCTTAAAGCGCGGCGTTTTTTGTTTGTTCTATGTTTGCCGAAGGAAGCAGCTTCGGCTTGGGCTGAGGCGGATTTAACGAGCGTTCCGCATCGCGATACAATTCTTCCGCAATGCGATCGGCGCACCCCGTAGAAGCGCGCGCGATTCCCGTTTTTAACAGCAAACGAAGCTGTTCCGCGTTTTCTACCCCCGAACAGTCCACCTTGATTTTTTCGCCGCCCGCATCCGCCGCGCATATTACGTAAGCAGTTTCGCCCCGCACGCAAACGCCGTCCGCACGCGCTTCCCGCGCGGCGCGCACCCCCGTGGCAATCTGTTCGATGCCAAGCGTATGGTCTTCGAGCGAGAGCACGAACGCGCACTTTTTTACCGCCTTGCGCACCCGTTTGATCTCTCGCTTTAAATAGGGCACGTTTCCGCCCGTAAGCGCGGAATAACAGCATACAAGACGAATTTCCTTTGCCCCCTGCCGCGCGGCTTTTTTTGCTTCCGTCTTTTTTACGGAAATCAAACTTTCCCCCGTACCGCCCACAAGGCAGCAAACGCGCACTCCGCTGCCCGCAAGCAGCCGCCTTGCCGAAGCTACGTTTACGGGAGAAACCAAAACGCCGTCCGCCTTTAACTTTCTGGCGCAAGCGCAGGCGTTTTTTAACGCCGTTTTATCCGTTTCCCGCCGCGATGCGTCTACCGTAAGCCGCTTTAATGTAACGGAAATTTCCGTTTCTCGGCGATATCTGCGAAATTCCGCATATTCCGCGGCTTCCGCCGCGTTCATTCCTTTTTGCATTCCCTCTTCCATATCGGAAATTTTTCCCCGAAACGCGGGAAAATATCCCAAATCCGTACAAATTATGACAAATATATAATGGTATAATGCAATTATGAATTTGCTTTCCGTGCAAGGTCAGGGCGCAGTCTGGCTGATCGTTTTGTTTTTACTCTGCGTAATACTCGTGCATGCGACCAAGCTCGCAAGAATCGGCTACCGCACTTTAAGAAAAAAACTTCCGCCCGAAAAGCCTGCGCCTAAACCGCAGCAAAAGCCCGAACCGGTATATTTTATTGTGGAACGCAAACAGAAAAAACGCGCCAAAACGGAATACACTCCCCCGAAAGAGATAAAATTCCGTTAAAAATTTTACAGCGCGTTAAATTAAAAAATCAGCCGATACTTCCCAACAATACAAACGGCGTTTGAACGTTTTTTGAATGCCGTTTGTTTTTTATTTTAACCGCCCTGCTTATTATTTGGTATCGCGTAAAGCCGTTTGCTATAATCTTGCCGTACAAAGAAATATACAAAGCGGGTGCCGTTTATTTTAACCGCCCCGCTTATGATATGGTATCGCATAAAGCCGTTTGCTATAATCTTGCCGTACAAAGAAATATACAAAGCGGGTGCTGTTTATTTTAACCGCCCTGCTTAATATTTGGTAACGCGTAAAGCCGTTTGCTATAATCTTGCCGTACAAAGAAATATACAAAGCGGGTGCCGTATTATTTTTGATTTAAGCCCTATATATCCTCCTCCATTATGATATAGCGCCGCTTTGCTTTACCAATGAATGTCTGCCGCTTGCATTACTTGCGGCAAAAAAGCGCCCGTTTGCAAACGGGCGCTGTTATATTATAAATTCATGTTTTCGTACAGGCAAAAGCGTATGGTATAGCCGTTATCGATAATCGGCTCGCTTTCTTCCGTCAAACGGAAGTTTTGATCCGCATCCAAATCGGGCACAAATACTTCCGCCCCGCCGTCCGCTTCTACCTTAGTGACAAGCACGTGCGTGCAATAAGGGATCAGCGTGCGGTAAACGCTTGCTCCGCCGATGACGAACACGTCGTCCGGCGGGTATTTTTTTACTTCTTCGAACAGTTCTTCCAAACTGTGTACGGTGATCACCCCTTCCCCCATGTCGTCGGGAGAAAGCACGATATTCACGCGGTTTTTCAAAGGCTTGCCTTCGGGGAAAGAAAGCAGGGTGTTCCGCCCCATTACCACAACTTTCCCTTTTGTGGTTTCGCGGAAAAACTTCATATCGAGGGGAAGGGAAAACATTAAGTCGTTCCCTTTGCCGATGCCCCAATTTTTATCTGCATGGAAAATCGCTTTCATCAGATCGCCACCGGAATTTTTGTATTTAAAGGCGTGTATTCGTAATTTTCCAACTTAAAACTTTCCACCGTAAAATCGTAAAAGTTTTTTACCGAAGGATCTACGATCAGCTTGGGCGCGGGTTTGGGATCGTTTGCGACGACCTCTTTTACAATGGGTAAATGCCTGTCGTACAAGTGCGCGTCTGCAATTACGTGCACGAGTTCGCCCGCTTTCAGCCCGCTGACCTGCGCAAACATGATAAGCAGCACGGCGTATTGCACCACATTCCAGTTGTTTGCCGTAAGCATATCGTTGGAACGCTGATTCAAAATGCCGTTTAACGTATCGCCCGAAACGTTAAACGTCATCGAATACGCGCAGGGGTATAGGTGCATTTCGTGCAGATCTTGAAAGTTATACAAATTCGTCATAATCCTGCGCGAAGCGGGATTATGCTTTAAATCGTACAGCACCCTGTCTACTTGATCGAACTCCCCCTCTTTATACTTGGCTTTCTGCGCAAGCTGATAGCCGTACGCTTTGCCGATCGATCCGCTTTCGTCCGCCCAGCTATCCCAAATGTGCGAGTTCAAGTCGCGCACGTTATTGCTCTTTTTCTGCCAGATCCAAAGCAGTTCGTCGATACACGATTTGAACGCCGTGCGCCGAATGGTGAGGATGGGAAATTCTTTTTGCAAATCGTACCTGTTTACGATGCCGAATTTTTTTACCGTGTGCGCGGGCGCGCCGTCTTCCCAGCGGGGGCGCACGGAAAGTTCGGTATCCCAAACGCCCGTTTGGATAATCTCGTTACAGTTGTTTATAAATAACTCGTCGGCTCTGCTCATGATTCCTCCTGCGCCTGCGCGATGCGCGCGCGCGTTTCTTTTTCGCCTAAAATTTGTAAAATCGTCCACAGATCGGGGGTGTTTGCCCTGCCCGTAACCGCAATGCGGAGCACTTCCGCAACGTCCGACACGCTGCCCTTGTATCCTTCGGGATTCTGCTTATAATCTTTCATTTCCGCGGCAAAGCCGAGACTTGCCGCAATCTCTTTTAATTTACCGAACCACGTTTGCGCGTCGTCGGAATATCGGTACGAGTCCGCAAACGCCTTTAAAATCGCGTTGCGCGTTTGTTTTTCCGTGCGGTATTTGTCTTGCCGCGCCCCTTTGCGGAAGAAATACGCGATCTGCTCCATCGCCTGTTTTGCGGTTGTAAAATCTTTTCTGCGCTTTTTGCCCGCCGTGCCCATGCACAGGTTCAGCACTTTTAACAGATATTCTTCCTCTTTCAAATATCCCTTTTGCTCTTCCGTTCCGAATTCTTCCGCCCAGCCCTTTAAAAAGGCGAGCATTTCTTCTGCGGAAAGTTTGGCAAGTTCGTTTTTGGAAATATCGTTCAGCTTGTCCAAATCGAACAGCGCGCCGCTTTTCCCCATTTTTTCCACCGTAAATTTGAACGATTGCAGCGGGGATTCGGGATTTTTCAAATACCATTCTTCGAAGTTGGAATTTAACAGGGTGAGCATATACACCTTTACCGCGCGGGAATAATAACCTTCCTGCCGGTAAAATTCCAAAGAGAGTTCGGGATCTTTGCGCTTGGAAAGTTTGCGGCGGGTTTCGCCGTCTTGCTTCATCAGCGAGCAGTTATGCCCGTAAGCGGGAAGCGGAAACCCGAGCGCTTGAAACAGTTCCAAATGAATGGGAAGGGAGGCAAGCCATTCTTCCCCGCGGATCACCAGCGTGGTGCGCATAAAATGATCGTCGATCGCGTGCGCGAAATGATAAGTGGGAATGCCGTCCGACTTTAAAATAACGACGTCTTGATCGTTTTCCGTTACCGTAATATCCCCTTTGATCCGATCGCGGAAGGCGATTTTGCGTTCGGGATTCCCTTGCGACTTTAAGCGGATTACAAAGGGAAGCCCCGCTTTCAGCTTTTCGTCGATCTGCTCTTCGGTAAGATTGCGGCAAGCGGCGTATTCGCCGTAATAGCCCGTGATTTTCTTTTCCGCAGTCTGCTTTTCGCGCAGGGCGGAAAGCGATTCTTCCGTACAGAAACAGGGATAAGCAAGTCCGCGCGCGATCAGATCTTTTGCGAACGCGCGGTACATTTCGGCGCGCTCCCGCTGATAGTAGGGCGCATATTCGTTTTTCGCCCCTTCGATTTCCGCCCCTTCGTCAAAGCGGATATCGAAATACTTCAATGCGTTTTTCACCGCTTCGACCGCCCCGTCTACCTTGCGCTTTAAATCGGTATCTTCGATGCGCAGATACATAATGCCGCCGCTTAAATGGGCGACGCGCTCGTTTGCAATCGCGACGAACAGATTACCCAAATGGATAAATCCCGTGGGCGAGGGGGCAAGTCTTGTTACTTGCGCCCCTTTGGGCAGATCGCGCGGAGGATATTTTTCCTCGTAAAACGCAAGCGGAGGATACTCCCCCGGAAGCAGTTTTTCCGCCAATTTACGATAATCCATATGTACGTTACTCCTTTATTTCCTGAAAAATTTCCGTAAAATAACCGCTTGCGGAAACGCGTTCGTTCCCCTCTTTTAAATGCAGCGTATCGCCCAGACGTTCGCAGCGGAAATACGCTTCGTCACCATGCCGTTCTTCCGTCGAAAGCACGGTAACGGACGTAGGCGCAAGAAAGAACCCATGCAACAGCGCTTGCGTCGATATGTTCAACAGGTGCGATAAAAACACCATGCCGATTCCGAAGTGACAAAAAATGACGACCGTTTTTTGCGAGCCAGGCTCTTTGCGGTATCTTCTGCCCTCGCGGAAATAACCGTAAGACTGCAAAAATTCGTCTAACGAAGCGCAAACGCGCTCGTATTCCTTTTTCAGCCCCAACATGTTCGGCGCGTTCACCCACTCGTTTTCGCAAAAATTTTTATCTTCCCCCGTCCACTCGGAAGGATAAAAATCCCACGGAATGCGCTTTCCGCGCTTTCCGTCGTCGATGGAAAAATAAAATTCCTGCGCCCAATCGAGAATTTTTTCCTCTTTGCCCCACGCTTTCAAACAAGCGCGCGCGGTATCGCGCGCACGTCCCAAGGGGGAAACGAACGCGTCGTCTATCTGCCAATCCTTTGCCCGCTTTGCAAGCAGAGCCGCTTCCCGCCAGCCCTTTTCGGTTAAACTGTCGATCGAATAATCGGGATCGCCGTGACGAATTAAAATCAACCTCATCTTTATTTCTCCTTACCGTAATAATTGCGCGCTTTCGGGCGCGATTTCCGCAAACCCGTTTTCGATTTCGTGTACCAGCGCCACCGCGCGTTCCAAACAAGGCGTACATACGGCGCATTCCCTTCCCGCGCGAACGACCGCCCCTGCGATATAGTCGATTTCGCACCGTCTGCCCTCTTGCAAATCTTTTAACATGCCCGAACGGGTTTCGCGGTATTTCTTCATTGCGACGGGCAAAAGCGGTTTTGCCAACGCTCCGCCGAACACCTTGTATAAATCGTGCCCGTTTAAGGGCAGTTTTTCGCAGCCGCAGGCGCGGGCGACAGCGAACGTTTCGCGCATAAGAGATAAAACCAGCTTTTTGTATTTACGGGAAAGTTCCCCGAACGAAAGCCCCGTGATCGCGGAAAGGGTAGAAAACGAAGCGTTCACGGCGAGTTTTGCAAAGCGGATCTCTTCGATTTTCCCCACCGTAACAACGCCGAGTTTTTCCAATAACCGCGCAATTTCCGACAGCCGCTCCCCTTTTCCGCACCCGCCGATGGAAAAACGGTATCCGTTCGCGCTTGTAATGCGCACCCTTCCCGCTTCCGTCCGCTCCGCGCCCCAAGAAAGCGCGCAACCGTATACCCTGTCTTTGCCGAGAACGGCGCATAGCGCCTCTTCGGGCAGACCGTTTTGCACCGAAACCAGCGCACCGTCCTCTTTTAAATAGTCGTTTAAAAAGCAGGCGATTTGCGCGTTTTCTTTTTGCTTTGCGGCAAGAAAAATCAAATCGTATTGTTCCGTCAGCTCATCGGGCAAAAGCGCGGTAACGGGCACGGTAAATTCCGCTTCCCCGTAAATGCGCGCGCCTGCGCCGTTTAACGCCGCGGCGTGTTCGCGGCTGCGCGTAACCAAATCGCACGCGATCCCCGCGCGGGAAAACAGCGCGCCCAACGAAGTGCCCATAGCCCCCGCGCCGTATATGCAAATTTTTTTGTCGCTTTTTTCGCTTTTTTCGCAGTTTTGTTCCATACCCCGTCCGTCAGCCGAATCGATCACCGCAAAGGCAAGCCGATAGATCCCTTCGCATGCGCGTTATAAACAGCCGCGCGCAAAGGCAAGCATATAATTACCTCTGCCGAATTTTTTATAAAAAGGCTTACTATCTTATAACGAGCGCGGTAAAGGAAAACTTTTATCGCTTACTCTTTATTAAAGCGTAAATCAGAAATGTTGTTATTCCGCTTTTTTTGCGATTTTCATAAGTTCATGCACCGTATCGTCTATCGTCTGTCCGTCGCAATCCACACACTCGTCTGCATACAACTGATACAGCGGAGCGCGTTCCCGATACAACTCTTTCAGCGAACGGACGTCGCCGCGCATGACTACCCCGCGTTTATGAAAATCCCCCACGCGCCGTTCCACTTCCCCCTCGCTTAAACGAAGATACACCACTTTGCCTATTTTTTTCAAGTGTTCCATCGCGCGCGGGCAGTAAATCACACTGCCGCCCGTAGCAATCACGCAGCGGTCGGCTTGCAGCGAAGCGTTTACCTCTTCCTCGATAGCAAGAAAGCCTTCCGCGCCCTTTTGTTCGATAATTTCCGAAAGAAGCGCGTTTTCTCTGCCTTGAATCAGCAAATCGCAGTCGACAAACGAATATCCGATTTTTTTCGCCAACAGCACGCCCGCCGTACTCTTGCCCGACGACGGCATGCCGATGAGAACCAAGTTGTTCATATACCGCATATTATAATGCAATACGAAAAAAAAGTCAACGGCGCAAAGGACGGACGGCGCACATTTTAAAAACTTATTTCAAAAGATTATTTTGCGCTTGACAAACAAATTGTAAAGTAGTATACTATTTTTAACCGAAACGGCGTGTTCGGAAATCGTTTTACAAGGAGATTTGTATGAAAAAGAAAGGCATATTTTTAACCGTTATCTTGCTTGCAGTCGCAATGCTTACGCTTCTTTGCGGGTGCAGCGCATACGGCAAAATTCAATCCGCATACGAAAAAGCGGGTTATGAAGAACAAGAATCCGTTCCCAACGCGCAAAAAGACGCGTTAAAGGCGATTATGGGCGAAGATTACGAAAACGTTTGCACCGTTCACGTTATGACGAGAACGCCCGAAGGACTTGCGGATATTGGGAAAACCAACGTAGTTATTATTCTCGAATTTAAATCGAACGACGCGATAAAAGAGGAAATCGACAAGCGCGAAGGGTTGAAAAATTTACTCAAAGATTCGGCGGAAGATTTACAGCAATCGAAAATCGTAAGCGGAAACTGCGTGCTTATTATAAATGTCGGCTTTGATATGGCTAATGCTTATTCCATCTTCGAAAGCACGAAATAAGTATTTTCCCCTTTCGCCCGTTCGGCGAAAGGGATTTTTTTGCTTTTTTCGGAAAAGGGCGTAAAAAAAGTTGTCAACCCCGTTAAAATATGGTATACTTTTTTGGTATTTCGGAAAAGAATAAAAGGACGACAAGTTATGGATAGCGTAATAAAAGTTTTAAATCTTCTTGCCCCCGCAAAAGACGCGGCGACGTACACCACTTACCTTACCATTAGCATCGTTTTCGTTATCGCCATGTTTGTTGCGGCGGTTGCGGCGATCATATTGGTGTTGATCCAACCGGGCAATTCGGAAGGAATCGACGCGCTCGGCGGTTCGAGCGAAACCTTTTTCGGAAAAAACAAAGGGAAGTCTACCGAAGCTACGTTGAAAAAATGGACGATCGCCTGCCTTGTTGTTTTGGCGGTGCTCGCGATCATATTCTTCATTTTGCAGACCACCGAAATTTGGTCTTAAACGGAAAATTTTCGAAAAATCAGGGGCGGCTCGCATTCGGGCTGCCCCTATCTTTACCCAATAAAGGAGTTATTTTGAACGCAAAACAATCTATTCTCGCAAAAATAAAAGACGGCGCGTTTGCCCTTTTCACGGCGGAACAAATCGCAAAAAAACTGCGCCTCGGAAAAAAAGAGCAAAACGCCCTTTTCGATATACTGCGCGCGCTTGTAAAAGAGGGCGAGCTTTTGTGCGATTCGCGCATGCGCTTCGGCACGGCGGAACAGTTCGGCGCAAAAGCGGGAACCATTTCCGGCAACGAACGGGGATTCGGCTTTTTTATGCCGCAAGACGGTTCGGGCGATTTATTCCTGCCCCGCCGCGCATTGAACGGTGCGCTGCACGGCGACAGCGTGCTTGCGATAAACGTAGGCGGAAAAAACGGCGACGAAGGCGAAGTGCTTGCGATCCTTTCGCGCGGCTATACGGAGATCGTGGGCACCTTCCGCATCGAAAACAAAAAAGCGGGATACCTTCACCCCGACGAGCGCAAGTTCGCGGAAGAAATTTACATTCCCCTTTCCCTTGCAAAGGGCTGTAAAAACGGCGCGAAGGCGGTCGCGAAAATCACGTCGTACCCCGCAAAGCGCTCCCCCGGCGGGGAGATCGTCGAAATTCTCGGCGACGGCGACGATTTTTTTGTGGAAGAACTTTCGCTTATCCGCGCGCACAAACTGCGGGAAGAATTTCCCGACGAAGTGATTGCCGAAGCGGATAAAAAGGCAGCCCTTTCTATTACGGAAAAAGACCTTGCGCACCGCGAGGATCTGCGCGGTGAACTGATTATTACGGTAGACGGAGAAGACACGCGCGATATCGACGACGCGATCTCCGTTTCCGTCAAAAACGGCGTTTACGAATTGGGCGTGCACATAGCGGACGTTTCCCATTATGTCGCCCGCGGCGGCGTGATCGATAAAGAAGCGTATAAACGGGGTACGAGCGTATACTTCCCCGACCGCGTACTGCCCATGCTGCCCAAAGCGCTTTCCAACGGGATCTGCTCGCTGAACGAAGGCGTAGACAGGCTTACCCTTTCCTGCTTTATGACGGTAGACAAGCGCGGAAAAGTGCTGCGCAAGCGCGTTGCCCCCTCTGTGATCAGATCCGTTCACCGCATGACGTATAAAGAGATAACGGCAATTTACAACGGCGAAAAACAGGCGGTCGAACAATACCCCGACCTTGTGCCCTTTGTAAAAGACGCCGCCGCCTTAACGAAAATTCTGCAAACGGCGCGCGCCGAAAAGGGCGGCGTTACGATGGATATTAAAGAAGCGAAAATTTTATACCGCGACGGGGAAATTTCCATTCCCGATTACGAGCGCACCCTTTCGCACGAGATGATCGAACAGTTTATGGTGCTCGCCAACGAAAGCGTGGCAAGCATGATCGCGGAAAAAGAGCTGCCCTTTGTGTACCGCGTGCACGAACGCCCCTCCCCAGAAAAGGCGCAGAACTTCGCTACGTTTTTGGAAGAAGCGGGCGTTTCGGTAAAATTCAACGCCGACAACGTTTCGCCCGAAGATTACCGCAAGCTGTTGCAGGCGCTTGAAGACTCCCCCATCTATTCTATCGTAAACCGCGTTATGCTGCGCTCGATGATGAAGGCGAAGTACTCGCCCGAAAACGTAGGGCATTTCGGGCTTGCTTCCGACTGTTACTGCCATTTCACTTCCCCCATACGCCGCTATCCCGATTTGTGCGTGCACCGCATTTTAAAGCAAACGCTCGTGAATGCGCAATCGGTAAAAGCGCAGTTCGAATCGTTTGTCAAAGAAGCTTCTTTCCGATCGTCCGAATGCGAAAAGAACGCGACGGAAGCGGAACGGGAAGTAGACGCGCTGTACATTGCGGCTTATATGCAAGATAAAATAGGCGAAGAATACGAAGGCGTTATTTCGGGCGTGACCTCGTTCGGGGTGTTTGTCGAACTTGCCAACACCGTAGAAGGGTTGATCCCCCTCGAATCGCTTCCCGAAGATTTTTACGAATACGCAGAAGAAAAATTTTTGCTGCGCGGCACAAAAAATTCCTTCCGCCTGGGCGAAGGCGTGCGCGTAAAAGTTGCAGGCGTAGATTGGGGAACGCGCAGAACGCAGTTCGCTTTTTTGGGAAAACTTCTTTGAAACGTTTTCTTTCGTAAAAATTTGTGATATAATAGTTAAGGTATGAAAGTAATTGCAGTAAACAAATCGGCATCGTTCGAATATTTTATCGAAGAAAAGTTCGAAGCGGGAATTGTTTTAGAAGGCAGCGAAGTAAAATCCCTTCGGGCGGGGAAAGCCTCTCTCGGCGAAAGTTTTTGCGAACTTTCGCGCGGGGAAGTTTTGCTGAAAAACATGCACATCGCCCTTTACGATAAGAGCGGCGCTTTTTCCACGCGCGATTCGCGTAAAGACAGAAAGCTGTTGCTGCACAAACAGGAAATCGCAAAAATCGCGGGCAAGGTAAACGAAAAAGGTTATACCCTTGTTCCGTTAAAGCTGTATTTTAAAGAAGCGCTGATCAAAGCGGAAATCGCCCTTTGCAAGGGCAAACACACGTACGACAAAAAACGCGCGCTTGCGGAGCGGGACGTAAAGCGTTCGACCGACCGCGCGGTAAAAGAAATTTTTAACTAAACGGAGAAACATATGAAAGATCTGCACGTAGATACCCTGTGCGTTCAAGCGGGGTATAAGCCGCAAACGGGCGAAAGCCGCATTCCGCAAATTTGCCAAAGCACCACGTTCTTTTACGGCGATACGCAAAAAATGGCGGACTTGTTCGATTTAAAAGCGGAAGGCTTTTTCTATTCCCGCCTTGCAAACCCCACTGTGGAAGCGCTCGAAAAAAAGGTTGCCGCCTTGGAAGGAGGCGCTTACGGGATCGGCTGCGCTTCGGGCATGTCTGCAATTCTGCTTACCGCCATGACGCTGTGCGAAGCGGGCGACAATATCGTTGCCGCAAGCGAAATTTACGGCGGTTCGTATAACCTGTTCGCGGTCACGCTGCCCAAATTCGGCATCGAATGCAGGTTCTTTTCCGCCGAATCCTCCGCAGAGGAAATCGAACGCCTGATCGACGGAAAAACAAAAATGCTCTACGCCGAAACGGTCGCAAACCCCGCCATCACCGTGCTGGACTTCGATAAACTTTCCGCCCTCAGCAAAAAGCACGGCATTTTATTTGCGGTAGACAACACGCTCGCCACCCCCGTTTTGTGCCGACCCCTCGAATGGGGCGCGCACCTCGCGATCCATTCCACCACCAAATACATGGACGGGCACGCGGCGGCTTTGGGCGGCATGATCGTAGACGGCGCAAACTTTCCCTTTTTAAACAACCCGCGGTATCCCGCGTTCAACACGCCGGACGAAAGCTATCACGGATTGATATACGCGCAAACCGCCCTGCCGTTCGGCACCAAATGCCGCGCGCAGATGATGCGCGATACGGGCGCGATCATGAGCCCGCAAAACGCCTTTTTGACTTATTTGGGCAGCGATACGCTCGCGCTGCGCATGGAACGGCACTGCAAAAACGCCGCCGCCGTTGCAAAATTCCTTTCCGAACATAAAAAAGTAGAATGGGTGCGCCACCCCTCTTTGCCCGACGACCCCAACCACGCGCGCGCAAAAAAATATCTGCCCGCGGGCACGGGCGGCATGATGAGCTTCGGCATTAAGGGGAACGCGAAGCAGTGCGCAAAATTTATGGAAGCGCTTACCCTCGTCACGCAGGAAACGCACGTCGCCGACGTAAGAAGCTGCGTGCTGCACCCCGCTTCCACCACCCACCGCCAACTTTCCGAAGCGGATTTAAAAGCGGCGGGGATCCCCGAAAATCTTGTGCGCCTTTCGGTGGGGATCGAACGGGCGGAAGATATTATCGCAGACCTTTCCCAAGCGCTCGACGCAATCTGATTTACCGAGGTAAAAGGCTATGCCCATCGTCATAGACAGCAACATTCCCGCATATTCCGTGTTAAACCGCGAGCGCATTGTGGTAATGGATAAGCAGCGCGCAGGCACGCAGGATATCCGCCCCATCGAAATTGCAATTCTCAATTTGATGCCCACCAAGGTGGAAACGGAAACGCAGTTTATGCGCCTTTTATCCAATTCCCCCTTGCAGGTGAATATCACCCTTGTGCACACCGAAAGTTACCGCTCGAAAAATACGGAAGCGGAATACCTCGATCGGTTTTATCAGTCGTTCGAACAGATCCGCAACAAACATTTCGACGGTATGATCGTAACGGGCGCGCCCGTAGAAGATTTGGAATTTTCTTCCGTCGCCTATTGGGACGAGTTGAAACGCATTTTCGACTTTACGAAAACGAACGTTACCTCTACCTTGTTTATCTGCTGGGGGGCGATGGCGGCGCTGCACTACTTTTACGGAATCGAAAAATATCCCCTTCCGCGCAAACTGTTCGGCGTGTTCACCCACCGCAAAGCGCATTACGAAACGCCCGACCCGTTGATGCGGGGCATTTCGGACGAGTTTCATATGTGCCATTCCCGTCATTCCGCCGTTCGCGAAAAGGACGTAAAAAAAGACGGCAGACTGAAAATTCTTGCTACTTCCCACCGCGCGGGCGCGCCCGTGCTTTGCAACGGCGATCACAGCCAGATTTTCGTACTCGGGCACATGGAATACGACCGCGATACGCTGAAAAAAGAATACGAGCGCGATTTAAACAAAGGTCTGCCCATCGAAAAGCCGTTCAGCTATTTTACCGATAAAGCGTGCACGCAAATCAACATGAATTGGTCTTCGACCGCAAACCTATTTTATAACAACTGGCTGAACTTCGTTTACCAAACGACTCCTTTTAAATTCTAACAAACGGCTTTTATCCATTTGTAAGAAAAGTACATTTATACAATCTCCCCCAAGAACGTTTACGTTCTTGGGGGCTTTCCAACAATAATTTAAAAAGCCGCTCTTCGAATACGAAGGGCGGCTTTTTATTGAGTTTTTATTTTATAAACCATTCGGGCGGGCGACATTTGCCGCCGCCAATATACGAACTCAACATTATTTTGTTTGATTCCCGGCATGCATGCAATCGGCTCTCCCAAAGTAACATTCGCCGCACCGATATTCGAACACACGGTTAACGCCGCAATATATTTATCTAAAATCTTTTTATGATCGACAGACGCATCATCGTAGGGCATCCATAATAAAACGCTTTCAGCGGTAAGCGCGGTATTAAGGCCACACAAAAAAGGCAAGCGGAAAAATTTTTCCGCTTGCCTTTTTTGTTATAAACTCATCAGCCAATAGATCAGCCCAACCGCCGCGCCTGCGGAAACGCCGAATACGATAATCGGCCCCGCCACCACAAACATTTTTGCAGCCATGCCGTAAACATATCCTTCCGTTTTAAACTCGATCGCAGGCGATGCAACGGAGTTCGCAAACCCGGTAATGGGCACAATACTTCCCGCGCCCGCGTTGCGCCCGATCCTATCGTATACGCCGAATCCTGTTAAAAGGGTTCCCAAAAAAATCAACAAGACGGAAACGGTACCCGCCAATTCGTCGCCGGTAAGCCCCGCAAATTCCAACATGAATCGGAAAAACTGACCGATACAGCAAATAAATCCGCCCACCAAAAAGGCGTGCCCGCACGTTTTAAAGTGCTTTGTAGGGGGATCGAACGAATTGACGTATGCAATATAATTGCGGTTGTAGTTTTCTTTGCTCTTTCCCGTCATTGCCGCGTTTCCTCCCGTTCGCATACGGGAAAGCACGTTTCCCGCTCCTCTCTCGTTTTGCCGAGGGGGTTGTTCCGAATCTTTTTCATGCCTATAATTTGGGAAATTCAAACGCGTTTTATACCTCTTTCAACGAAATCAGCAATAAGAAGCAAACAGTTCGTACAGCGTTTGGTAGTATTCCCCCAAATAACTGCGCGCGAGCGAATCCATCGAATACGCCTGCAAGCGCGCGGCAGGATCGTCCGTCGCCTGCATGTAATAATTGCGCACCACCAAAAACCGCTGCGCGTACGCGAGGTTGTAATTGGGATTTTCGGGATAGCGATACGGTCCGTTTTCGTCCCCCTCTTGTCCGATCCCCTCGTAGGCGAGCTGATACGCCAAATCGGAGCGCACCGCCTTGATCTCTTTTTCCGCCTCTTCGTCGATTTCCGCGTTTCTGTCGCGCAAAGCGGAAGAGCGCGCCATGCGGTTGGAAAGAAGCAAACGGAATAATTCTCCCTTTTCCTCTTCCGCTTCCGCTAAAATTTTGTTCTTTTTCGTCTGCGCAGCCCGTACCATGGCAAGCTGTACGGGTGATAAATTTTGATAGTTCGGATCGTTCAAGTCGATAATGTCGATTTCCACGTTACCCCTCCTCGCGCAGTGCGACGGCAATTTCGCCGAGGCGCGCGCTTTCCGTATAGGCGTATATCTTTAAGCAAAACGCCGTTCCCCGCACCGGGCAGGGAAAGCGCAATTCTTCCCCCGCTTTTCCGTAAACGGCGCAGCCTTCCCCCCGCTCGTTTTCCGCACGGATACGAAAATATCCCTTTCCGCCCAGCGCGATCCCGTCTAAATACTTCATTCCGTACGAAAGCCCGAAAGAGGAAAGTTCCGTTTTCAACGTGCATTCGAAGCGGTCGAGCGGAGAAAATCCGCACGGCGTTACGCGGAACAAAGTTCCGTCTTCCACATAATACGTTTCGCGGCAGCACGCGACGGACTGCGCCCGCGCCCGCATAAAATACCCCGTTTCCTCTTCGCAGTCGTAAGAAAACAATCGTATTCCGTCCGTTTTCGTTTTAATGCAAGCGTAATAGCGCGAACCGCGGAACGCCGCCTGCGAAACCGATTCCCACAAGTGCGAACCGCTCCCCTTTAAGCGCGCGCACACGCCGCCGTTAAACGCATAAAGCCCGTTTTCGGTGATGAATAAAATGCGTTCCCCGCAGTTTACCACGCTTAGAGGCGCAATGTTTCCGCATGCGAAGGGCATTTCGACCGCTTTAAAATTCAAATTGTCGCCCAACACGCGCAACTGCGAAATTCCGCGTTCGCGGAACAGGTACAATTTTTCTTTATAAGGAATCAACGCGACGATATTCCCCCCGTCCGAGGGGAGATCGACGTAACCCGCCCCCTGCGGAGATTCCGTCCAGTCTTCGGGGGCAAGCGCGCGCGACCAGCGCACGCGAAATCCGCTTGCCGTAAACAGCCGCTCGTAATGAACGGCGCAGCAGCTTGCGCCCCCAACCCGTACCATTCGCACCCCTCGGTATTCCGCGCAATAAACGCCGTCCGCCGTAACGAGATACGTTTTTTCTTCGCCCGATTGCGTATTATAAACTGCCGCGCCATTCGGTTCGGCAACGTTTCCGACCGCCGCAAAGGTACCCGAAAGCCGATAAAGCGTTCCCCCGCCGTATAGCAGCAAATTTTTTCCTTCCGCATACAAACGGGTCACCGCGGGCGGAGAGATTACCTCTTTCCCGCCCTCCCCGCAAACGAGCACGTTGCCCGTGGGGCGGAAATGCAGGGAATGTTCCGCGATCAACATTTCGTTCCGCTCGCGAAAGAGGGAACAGCCCGAAAAACGCAGCTTCCGCGCAGAGGTTTTGGGATATTTGATAAATTTTTTATACAACATGCGCCCGTTCCCCTTTTATATGATTTTTCATCTGCCTTAATCGCTGCGCCGACGTTCGTCTTGCCGCGCAATATTTATTTGCGCGATGTGCCCGTAGATTCTTCGAATCGATTCCCGCCCGCGCCGTAATTCCGAACTTTTCCGCAATCATTTTCACTGCTTTTCCGAAACGGGTTTGCGCCGTAGCGCAAAATTTATTTGCGCGGTTTTCTTCCCGCCGATTAACAGAACCGATTTCCGCATGCGCCGTAATTTGAAACTTTTGCGCAATCATTTTCACTGCTTTTCCGAAACAGGTTTGCGCCGTAGCGCAAAATTTATTTGCGCGGTTTTTCATACCCACCTCCTCGAAGCGATTTTCAGCCTTCTGCGGTTTACATGCGCCGCGCAAAGCGCGTCGCGGTACCGCTTTTCCCAAGCGGAACTTTCTTCGAACTGCCCGCGGGAAAGGCAAAATTCGCACGCAACCCCGAAAGAGAGCAGCCTTTTCGAAACCCTGCCCGCAACCTCACACGCATCTTCCCACCCTTTTTCTTTGGGGGAATACGAATACGTAACGCTTACTTCTTTTTGCGCAGGGAAAGAGAGCAGCAGATATTCGGGAAAAATGCGAAACGCGACCTCTTTTCCGTCGCTTTCCGCCCGCAAGATATCCGCAGGCAAACAAGAAAAAAGCGCGTAATACAATTTTCCCTCGTGCGGAAGAAACGTTTCCGTTTTGTTTAAAGGAAAGTAGTCGAGCGCAAGTTCGTTTTCCACCAAGTTATAACAGCGCAGCAGCGACGAAAGTTCCCCGTGCGGTTCGCCCGCAAGGGTGCGCGCCGCTTTTTCTAAATCTTCCCTGCCCATAACTGCCGCGGCAAGCGCGGCGATCTCTTTTACTAACATATAAAACCTCCCATAAAAAAGAAGCGGGGTTTCCCCCGCTTGGTTGCATCCGATCGCCAAATTACCCTTCGGTAATGCCCGAAAGTTTCGCCTGACCGCAGGGGCGGGAACAAATGAGTTCCGCATACTTTACAAGGGTGGCGGTATAAACGGGTTTACCCGCTTTTTGACGGAGAATTTTCCCTTCTTCCCCCTCCAGCCACTGCCAATCGCACAGCTGATGCAGGCAGAAATCTTCCGTATTCAACAGGTACATCGTGCCTTCGGGGCAGAACCGATCTGCAACCACGGGGATCCCGTTAAAGGAAAGGGCGCGGAACCCGCCTTCTAATTCTAACGTTTCGGTATGTCTGGATTTGCTTAATTCGTTGATGAGCGCGCGGCGCACCCCCCAAGAGCAGACGATAAAGTTTACCGCGCTGCCCGCGTTTTCTTCCACCTTGTCCATCGCTTTTTGTATTTTGTTTTCGGTGATCGCGCCGACCGCCGTTTCCGTATACGGATTCATCCAAGGGTTGCCCGCGCGGGTCACGCCGTACAGGGTCGCCGAATCGGAAAAAATCGCGCCCAAACCCGTAAGTTCCAAACCGTACGAATTTTGAAGGACGACGACCGCGTCTTTCGCGCCCGTTACGCTTGCGCCCGAAAGGGTGATTTTTTTCGCGCTTCTGTCTACCGCAACCACCGTTCTGCCCGTGGCGATCGCGCTGCCCGAAGCGTAAAGATCGACGATCATACCCTCTGCAAGCGCGATCACCGAATCGACCGTATATTCCGTGCCCGAAACGAGCGTAACGGTTGCAAGTTTTCCGCTTCCGTCGCCGAACAGCATTCTGCCGAAGTTGAACGAAGAACTTTTTACAAGCCCCTCCATTTCGTCGTTCAAAAGGTTTACGAACGCCCCCTCGTTATTGGCGGACGCACGGATCGCCTTATCGGAAATTTCTACGGTGCCGTACAAATTTTTGAGCGAAGCCGTAAACTGCGCGTATCTGTTTCCGCCCGCGGAAGGGAGCGCGCCCTCTTCCGTGCCCGCGCCGATTCCGCCGTTCACCCCGTAGCGCACCAGCTTGCGCACGTCTTTGCCCCATACGTCCGCCGTCGTACGCCCGATTTTCGCGAGCAAAGGATTTGCCGATAAATTCAGCTGATCGCTTACGATATCGAGATAGTACGATTTTAACGCGTTATCTGCCGTTTGTGTTGTTACCATATGTGTTCTCCTTTAACCGTTTTTTTGACTGCGGAAATAGCCGAGGGCGAGTTTGCCCGCTTCCGCAATCGATTTTGCCTTAACGGAGGGCGCGGCGACTCCCGCGCCGCCGCCCGCCATCAACGGCACTCCTTTGAGCGACTGCAAATAATCGCCCAACACGCGGGCGCGCACGCCCTCGTTTTCGTTCACCGCGCGGTAAAGCTCTTCGTCGCTTGCGCGCGCTTCCGCCCGATCCGCTTCTTCCCCCTGTTTGGGCGTACGAAGCGATTCGTTTTCCTCCTCCAACTGCCGAAGCCGTTGACTGCGGCGGGTAAATTCCGACTCCAACTCGCCGTAGGCGCGGACGAGGGCGTCTACGGATTTAAACTTACCCAAAGAGGGCGCGCCTTCCCCCGCGTTTTCCCCTTTTTGTTCCGAAACGTTTTCCTCTTGCATTTAACTTTCTCCTTGCAGGCGGCGATGGCTTTGGAGATGGCGCAAAAATCTCTCCTTTGCCGCCCCGTTTTCTTCCCCGCCCGAAAGCAGGGCGCGCGTGTGTTCGGAAATATGAAGCGCGTGATCGTCATATTCTTCCGCATTTACATCGCGCCGCGCCAAAAGCACGTTTTCCCGCTCCGCCTTTTTTAAGTGCAGGCGGGAAATATCCCGCGCGTTTTCGAACGAGCCGTACCCCAACGCGTCTAACACCTTGTTGCGCGCGTCGTCCGAAAGGTTTCCGTTTTCGTCTTTGAGCAAACCGAGGTTTAAGAGATTTAAAATTTCCTCTTTCACCTGTTCGGGCGTACGGTCGTATTCCGTTCCGAATTGCACGTCGTCCGCCGAAATATCGCTCGCGTCGAAATAGAAAAGTTCGGTATCCCCGCCCGTGCCCGTCATGCGCAGCACGCGTTTTGCCGAGGCGAATTGCTTATAAAGGTGCAGAATCTGTTTGCCCGCTTCCTTTACCGCCCGTTCCACGCTTTCTACGCTCATGGTCATGCGGTTGGTGTCCTGATCGATCAAAAGCTGCAAGCCGACCGCCGACGTTACGTGGGTGGGATTGGCGGAATTGCGGGAAATTTCGCTCATGCCCGAAACGAGAATGAATTCCCCCGAGATCCGTTCTTCCTCCTCCGCAAATTCGGCGGGAAGTTTTCCGCAGTCGAGAAAGTCGGGCGCGGACGAGCCTTGGCGGTAAACGAGAACTTTTCCCGGATACAAACCCTCTTCCGCCAATTCTTCCGCGTCGACCGAGCCGTCTTCTACCGCGATAACGCCCGTCGAAAGTCGGTTTAAAAACTCGTGCTTGCGGTTTCTTACCGCATTGTAAGCGCGCTGCAAGGGGATCATTCTATCCACCACCGAGGTGCCGAAAAAGCACCCGGGAAGCTGTAAACACGTTTGACGGATAAAGGGAAACACGCGCTCTCCCCTGTCGCCGTTTTCATAGGGCAACACGCCCTCGTACAGCAGAACTCCCCCCGCAACTATTTCCAACCGCCCTTGGGGAAATTCCCCGTTCGGGCGGGTATACCGTTCGATTAAAATTTCATGCTCTTGCAGCGCAGGCGCGTCGGCGCCGTCCGACGGGCGTTTCCAGCCCCCCGCCGAAGCGTACGGAGCGAACGCAAAATCGGTAATTTCCCGCCCCGCAAGTTCTGTGCCGAACTTTTCTTTAATTTCGGAAACGGGCACCGCCTTTGCATGGATCAAACTTTTTACGCCCGCCATGTCTTCCGCCGTAAGCGAATCGGGATACACTTCGAAGGGGGAAAGCGCAACCACGTTAACGTCGCCCTCTTTCAGCGCGCGCCCCGTTTCGTCCGTACCCAAAACGTTGCCGTCGTCGTAATTCCATACCACTTTATAAAACGCCGTGCCGCACGTTTCCGACCAAAGGGTGGCGGAAGAAATAATACGGTCTAAATCTAACCTGTTTTTTACCGACCGCAATATGTTAGAGCACAGCCGCGCCGTTTTCATGTCCTCTTCCGAATCGGAAAAGGCGCGCACGTTTAAGGCGGGACGCACTTTGGAAAGGCGCGCGATGCGCGTATCCACCGTGGGCGCAATGTGATTGAACGCCTTGCGCGACTGCCAGTAAAACGCAGGGTCTTCCTCTTCCAACTCGCCCGAGGGGGAAATGTCGCAATACTGATTGCCGCTTACAAAATTCATATTCAGCTGCCAGCCCCGCTCTAACTTTCTGCGCGCCGCCTGGCGAGCCGCAAAATCCGCCGTGATTTCCTGTGCGAGCAGTTTTTTTCGCCTTTCTTCCCGCTCTTGTTCCTTTTCAGTCATTTGCTTCCTCCTTTAATTGCGCAAGCAATCTGCGCTTTTCCGCTTCCAGTTCTTCGTCGGAAAGAGCGGAATAATCCTTTTCTTCCAACAACAGCTTTACCGCCTTTAAATCGGGCGGAACGTCCTTTTTCGTTTCCCGCCGTTTTACGAGTTTCAGTTCCCCGTCCTCTACGCCGTATTCTTCCGTTACCTCTTCCAGTGAATATCCGAGCGCCACCTTTAAAATCGCTTTTTTTACCCGTTCGTCTTCCACGCGTTCACCCCCACGTTCTATATTGCCCGCCCTTTTCTATGCCACCCTACCGCGTTATTTCTTTCTTCACGCGTTACCCCGCAATTTTTTGCGTGCCCTTCTTTATCCCGCTTTCTTTTCATTCTGCGAGCATTCACGCGTTATTCCCATCTATGTTGCCAGCCCTTTTCTATCCCGCATTCCCGCGCTTTCCTGCGACCCAATTCTTTACGCATTCCCCTGCGTTCTTTTTGATCGCATCAATTTTCGCGCACGCCGTTCTTTATCTCGCTTTACCGCGTTTTCTTCTGCTCCGATTGTTCACGCATTGCCCCGCGATCTTTTTGATCGCATCAATTTGCGCGCACGCCGTTCTTTATCTCGTTTTACCGCGCTTTCTTCCGCCTCGGGCGGAGCGTTCTTCGGGCGGCTCATCAAATAATAGCGCAGCTCGTCCATCGCGTGATCGTCCCGCTTTACGGGCGCGTCGCCGCTCCCCCAAAAATAACTTTTTATTTCGCGAATCAGATTGGGGCAGGAAGAAAAAATATACAAATCGGGCAATCCGTTCCCGCGGTTTAAATAACTTTTTACGCGGGAAATTCCGCTGAACAAATCTTTTTCCACACGGGGATTCGCCAAAATATCCCGCTCGTAAAAGAGTTCCGCAACGCTCTTTTGCGAAGCGAGCGTACGCTGCTGCGCGGCGCTGTCGATCAAAGCGGAAACGCGCCCCTTGCCGTCTCTCTTCCAACCGAGCGATTCGCTCATCGCATGAATCGCCTGCGCGTGATAGTCGATATCCTTGCCCGCAGCGTAGTGTTCGGCAATTACGTAAACGTTGTCGTCGTAATCTACCGCATACCAATGGGCGGAAAGCGGATTCTTTAACCCCGGATCGATGGAAATATTGTCTTGCCATTCGGGCGGAACGGGAAAAGGTTGCACCACGTGAACGCGTTCGTCGAATTCGGGATAAACCAAGCCCTCGCGCGTGCAAAATCTGCCTAACTTGCGCGATTGCAAGGTGCTTTCGTCTAACGTGCTTTCCATCAATTTGATCTCTTTGGGGGAAAGATAGGGGTTATCCGCCCATTCCATAAACTCGTACCAAATTTCGGGATTGTTTTTGCGGTTTAAATAAATTTCTTCGTATAAAAAGGTCAACCCCTTTAACGGCGTCATGGTACCGAAGATATCCCCCCGCTTGTCGATCACCCGCATCAAACATTCTTCGTAAATTTCTTTGGGCGGTTCTTCGTCGAACCATACAAAGTCCAGCGAACTGCCTTGAAATTTTTCCCGCCCCTGATCGAAACTTTTAAACCCGATTACCGAAGTTCCCCCGAATACGTTTTTCACCACGATCTGATCAATCACGCCCGTCTGCGGGGAATCTTTTCTGCCGTTCGTCATTACGATATCGGCGATCCAGTCGGGGCGGAGATAGTGCAGCACTTTTTTCTGCGCAACGTCGCGCTGAACCTGCGCCGTGGGCGAAACCACCCAGCCGAACACATTCGGCTTGTTTTTGCGGTAAGGGTGTGTCCCCCGCGCCAAATAAACGGTTTCCGCCGCCCCGCATTCCGTTTTGCCCGAACGGTTTCCGCCGAATACCCAGCGGTTGCGCTTTTTACAGCGATGAAAGGCGATCTGCTTTTTGTGCCTTTTTCCGCCCGTATTGTAGCGGGCGAGCGCGTCTTGTTCCCTGCGCCGCTTCTGTTCGCTTTCGATCGCCTTGATTTTTTCCAATAATTCGACCATATCCGATAAAATGAATGAATTCGTTCCGCCGTAAACGCGATATAATCGCGGTTATGAAAGTATTTCTCTCTATTTCGGCAGCCCTGTTGGCGCTCCTTTGCGCGCTGCTCGCGCCCGTTTCTACGATTTCCGCGCATGCGGATCAAAACGACGCGCAGCCGCAGGAATTATACGCCGTAGCCGCAGAGCGGGATATCTATCTTTATTCCGCCGCCGACGAAAAAACAGGCTTGTTTATTCTGCCTTATACTTACTATGTAAAAGTGCTCTCCCTCGGCGATCCCTTTTGTCGGGTAGAGTACCTCGACGATACTCCCCCCTACCAAAAAGTAACGGGCTACTGTAAAAAAGAAAGCCTTACGTTTGTGGATTTCGTACCCGCGCGCCCTTTTTTGCGCCGCGAAATTACCGTTACCTATACCCTGCCCGATAAGCCCGCTTTCTCTCCCTCGGACGGATTGCTTACCGTAGAAGTTTCGTACCTGTTTTACGGCACGTACACCGTGGGCAGCGCAGAATATTTTTACGTATACGGCAACGGCGAGTTCGGCTATCTTCCCGCCACGGAAGAGATCACTTACGATTTAAACACCGACTATCTTACCGCCGTTTCCACCCCCTCGGGTGACGAAAACGGGCAGCCCGCCGAAAAAAAGGAAGGACTTTCGGGCTTGCAGATTTTCTTTCTGTGCGCGCTGTGCGTTTCCGCCGTGGCGATCGCCCTTTTCGTACTGCACGGCAAAAAAAGCGCGTTTTCTTCCGAACGGGAAGAATCGTCCGATTTTTGAGCGCGGGCAACGCCGCTCTTTTTCCTGCGGGAAACAACCGACTTTTCTTTTCCTTCCGCTATAAAGCGATACACGCGCATAAACGAGGGAAAATCGGAAAATTCGTTCATAAACCACCCTTCCGACATGCCGCGCGAACACAACGCCGCGGCTATTTTGTTTAAAAGCGCCGACTGCCGCCTATAATAACTGCGCTCCGAATAAGAAAGCGCGCGCCCTTTAAAACGCCCCTCTAATTGCTTTTTTCGGCGAAAGTATTTGTATTCGAGCAAATACTGCTCTTCTTCCGTACAGCGCGAAATAATTTCGCTTAGATCTTCGTGCACTTTGCGCAAACGCGCCGCGCGCAGCACTTCGTTCGCTACCGATTCCGCAACCGCAAACGTATCGCCTAAGGCGCGGAAGGATAGCGCAGCCTTAACTTCGGCCCCCGCAGAGATCGCGGAAGCAAGTTCTTTCATCTTTGGAAATGCGTACAAAAGTACTTTTACGTAAATTTTTTGAAGCATACAGCACCTTCCGATGGAAATGCGAACAAACGTTCGTGTTTATATCATAGCATAAAACCTTGCCAAACGGGTGCGTATATGACGAAAAAAAATCGGGAAAATACAAAAATTTTTTTGCCGTCTTTCCGCTTGTCTTTTACGCGCGCGCGTAGTATAATAAGGTTATGGAAACACGCAAGATAACAAGCATCTTTTGCATCGCGGCGCTCGCCGCGGGAATGATCGCAGGCGGCGCGGGCGCGCTTTCGGCAAACGCGCAAACTTTTTCCGCCGCGCAAATCACCAAAGAAAATTCCGAACTGTTCCTGCCCACGTCGTACGAACAGTATCTTCCGCTTCAAGATCCCTCTTACATGGCGTTAAGCGAACAGCACATTGCGGTGGCGGACGGCACGCTGATGTACGTTTACGATAGGGAAAACGGCGCATACACGCGTTACGACGCGGCGGCGGAAACGCACGATACCGCGATCACCAAAGTACAGCTTTCTTCCGACGAACGGCTGTTTTTTTCCGCAGGGGGCAGACTTTACGAATACGATTACGAAACGGCAGCTTCCGAATGCCATGCGGAAGTTCCCTCCGCAACCTTTTTGATCGAAGAAAATTACCTTTACGCGGTGGCGATGGACAGCGGATACGCCCATTTAAGCAGATACCGTTTGGATAATCTTACCCTCGACGGGGAAGACCGCATTAAAACGACGCAAACGAATATCGTTTCCAAACTCACCTATCAAAACGGCGCCCTTTACTGCGTGCGGTACGACAACAATATTATCCGCTATAATTTAGATACCAAAGAACAGCAAACGATCGGCATTCTCGACCCGCGCGGGCAGGTTTCGGGCTTGCAATTCGTGTGCGCATACGGCGACTATCTTTATTACACGGTAAACGGCGAATCGCCCAACTTCCAAAACGGGCTTTACCGCACCGATTTCGGCAACGGCGCACCCGAACTTTTAATAGAAGACGACGGATTTTCCGCAATCACTTCGTATCACGGCGCGTTATACTGCATTCGCGGCGGTTCGCTTTTGCAGCTTTCCGTTACGGACGAGGGCGTTTCTTTTTCCGATTACGAAATCGCGGCGGCATCCCCTTCCGCCAACCGGCTTGCCGATGCTTCGCAGTCGGCGCGCGCGAAAGATCTGCTTGTTACGGCGGATAAAGGAAACAACCGCGTTTCCGTTTACAACCTTGCAACGGAAGCGTACACCTCCATTCCCTGCACGGGGGAACAAGGCGCGTTTACGCCCAACCTCGTTGCGACGGACGGCGAAACGATCGCCGTTTCTTCCGAAAACTACATTTACACCTGCAAATATGGCGAAACGCAGTTTACCCTGCGCGCGGAACGGCGAAACACGGTTACGGGGCTTGCCTGCGTTTACGGCGAATGCTATTTCGTAACACTCAATTCCGTTTACGGAAAGTTAGACGCAACCGAAGAAGCGGTGCGCGAATCGTACGGCGCGCCCTCTGCGCTCACCGCAGACGTATACGGAAATTTATACGCAGCCTGCCAAGACGGCGTTGTGCGCAAATATACCGAAGCGCAATTCACCGATCCCGGCGACCGCGGAACGGTTACGGGCAACACCCTGCCCCTTAACTTTACTTCGCTGCGCGCAGACTTTAAAGGAAACGTTTACTGCCTTTCGGGAAGCGATATTTACCGCAACGGCGTTTTGTTCGCACATACAAACGCGAGCGATTGCGTCTTCCGCGATTCGGTGCCCGCGCCCGTATCCCTTGCCCTCGGATTCGAAGATAAGCGCGTGTTCCTCGTTTACGATAACTTTATGTTAAAGACAACGGCGCTCGACTTCCCCACCCTCGACTCGATCGCGACGGAAGGAAAAGAAAGCGAAATTTTCGGCGCGCAAACGCAGCTTACTCTTGTTACAGTAAAGGAAAATGCGGTAGGCTTCCGCACCGATCTCGACGCATTGAAAGCGGGAAGCAACGGCGCGTTCCCCTATTGCAAATACTTCCGCAAATCCTCGTCCGACCGCGGCATTCTGCTTGCGGAAACGGAAGAATACAACCTCGTCGCCCTGTTCGGTTCCGACCATAAGTACACGGCGAATTTATACAAAAAGGAAGACTGCGCGCCCGTTGACCGCGACTCTTATTGGAAAGAGGCGGAAGAAACGCGCTACTTAACAAGCGACATTTCCCTTTCCTACTTCCCCTGCCTTGTGCCCGCGCTTAGAAGCGAACGGCTTGCGCGCGGAACGGAAGTCACCCTGCTGGGCGTCGTTTCGGCAGAGGGCGCGAACGGCGATACCGCTTTTTCCGATTACGATTACGCATATATCTCTTACGAAAGCAACGGGGAAAGGGATTACGGATATCTTCCCCTTTCCTATCTTACCAAGGTGCAGCCGAACGCGCAGCCGCAAGATTACCGCTTGGCATATTTAAAGGAAAGCGACAAGGGGGTCGAATTTACCTCGGAAAGCGGCGCGAAAATAACGGTGACCGAGCGCGTGCAGATAGAAATTACCGAACAGAACGGAACGCTCGTCGCACGCCTTTACAAAGACGGCGCGTACTACTACGCCACCGTTACGGCAGACCAAATCGCCCGCCCCGCGTCGGAAGCGCTTCGCATCAGCTTGATCGTCGTATTAAGCGTTGCGGCGGCGCTGATCATCGGCGGATACGTCTTTTTACTTCCCCGAAAAAAAGAGAAAAAGTAAAAACCCGTCTTGACTTTCCTTTCGGAATATAGTACAATACGGATAAAGATATTAGAAGGATGGAATTTTATGGCAACTTATCTCTCCCCTTTGGCATTGCAGCGCGCCGATCCCTACTTGTATAAACATAACGGCAAGTATTATTTTACGGCGACCTGCCCCAAATACGACCACATTGAAATCCGCTGCGCCGATACGATAAACGGAATCGCAACGGCACAGCCGCGCACGGTATGGACGCGCCACTTATCCGGCATTATGGCATGCCATATTTGGGCGCCCGAAATCCATTATATAATGGGCAAATGGGTCATTTATTTCGCCGCGGGGGAACTGCCCGATATTTGGAAGATCCGTCCGTTCACCCTTGTATGTAAGGGAAACGATCCCATGACGGACGATTGGGAAGAAGGCGGCATGGTACAAGCCGCGGAAGGCGACCCCTACTCGTTTACCGATTTTTCGCTCGATATGACGGTTTTCGAACACCGCGGGAAGTGGTATACCATTTGGGCGCAAAAGGTCGGCGAAGTAAACGGCATTTCCAATTTGTATATTGCCGAATTGGAATCGCCCGCCAAACTGAAAACGGTACAAGTTCTTTTAACCACGCCCGATTACGATTGGGAACGCGACGGTGGATTTTGGGTAAACGAAGGGCCCGCCGTGCTGAAACACGAAGGAAAGATTTACGTTACGTTCTCCGCTTCGGCAACGGGCGCGTGCTATTGCATGGGGCTGCTGCGCGCGGACGAAAACGCCGATCTGCTCGATCCCCTTTCTTGGCGTAAAAACCGCCACCCCGTGCTTTCTACCGACGAAGATTTAAAGGTGTACGGCCCCGGGCACAACTGCTTTGTTAAGGGCGACGAAGACGAACAGTTAACGCTGCTCCACTTCCGCAATTACGAAAAAATTTCGGGCGATCCGCTTAACGATCATAACCGCCACGCGCACGTATTAAAAGTGACGTTCGACGAAGAGGGCGCACCCGTCTTTAAATTAAACAAAGACGAATTGTACAACACCCCGTTCGAAAACGAAAAACAAAAGCATATCAACGCATAAAATTTTTTATAAACCACAAAGCGCGGCATACTGCCGCGCTTTGTGGTTAATGCCCTTTCGCGTTCTCTTTACTATATTTATATATTATAAATTACAGACAACCGCACTTTTTTACTTTCAATTACCGTTTCAATTTTTCCTTATATCCCACGCACAATACTATATATTAAGGTAAGAGAACCCTACATCTTGTTTATCATAATTTCCTTTGTGCTGCACTGCGCAAAAGAAAAGCTGTTTTGCCGCTTCTTAATTTCCCAACCATACTAAGGACAACGGAAAACCGCATCTTGTTTATCATAATTTCCTTTGTGCTGCACTGCGCAAAAGAAAAGCTGTTTTGCCGCTTCTCAACGCCCCTATGCTATACCAAGGACAACGGAAAACCGCACCTTGTTTATCCTAATTTACTTTGTACTGCACTGCGCAAAAGAAAAACTGTTTTGCCGCTTCTCAATTTCCCAACCATACTAAGGACAACGGAAAAGCGCACCTTATCCTAAATTTACTTTTGCAACTGTAATACGCAAACGAAAAGCGCGGCTGTAAACCGCGCTTTTATACTACTTTAAAATGTTGTTCCGCTATATACTGCCGCCCAAGTACTATTAAGTAATCGGTGTTTTTTATACGCTTATAAGTCGATGATCTCTTCGTACTTTTTTCCGTAAATATACCGCGCAACGGTTAAAAGATTACCGTCCTTATCTTCCCCCTCGTACAACTCGAACCATTCGGGGTGACGGAAATATTTTACCGCCATATCATCCCAAATATAACAACCGATCTCGCCCGAGCGGAAAGTAAGTTCGCGCGAACGGCGCACGATATCGCGCATCGTTCCCTCGCCCAAAACGCCCGTTTGCTGAATATTCAGCAGCGGATTGCGGCAGGTATCCATTGTGATTGCAACGTGCGGCGCCATTTTTACGCATTCGGAAAATGCTTTTCTATCCAGCGCGTGGTTAAACTCGTACCCGTGAAAGTTGGGCGCTTCCGCAAGATTCCCGCCCATAAAAATAAATTTAGCAGGCGCGGCGCGCACAAGCAAATGTTTTACAAGCGTCATCGGCCCCAAACTTAACAGCGCGTATCCGCTTTCGATTTGCGCATACCACTGCTCGAAGGGAATCACCGCAACGCCGTTTAGGGGCTTTTCTTCGAACAGATCGCCCATGCCGTCGTCGCCGTGAATTTCCTTTAAATATTCGTTTGGCTGCTCGATCGCGGTCGTATCCACAATGCGCACTTCGGGCAAAGCGAAATCGCAGTTTGCGACCAATTTTTTCGCATTCCGCAAAGAAATTTCACTCGGCACGTTTCCGCCGATCGCAACCAGATCCGCGCTGTCGTAATCTTCCGCATGGCGCAAAACGTCGTAAGTCGCCGCGGCGTCGTCTAATCCGTAATCGCAAAATAAAATCAATTTCATACTTTCAGTATATCATAAAACCCGCCTGCATGCAAGCGGGTTTTTCTATTTTTAAACTGCGGCGGAGCGGATCATTTTGGCGTATTCGCCGTTTCGTTGCAACAATTCTTCGTGCGTGCCCTGTTCCGCGATCTCCCCCTCGCGGATAAAGACGATTTTATCCGCCTCTCGTATGGTCGAAAGCCTATGGGCGATCACAAAACTCGTGCGCCCGAAAAGCAGCCGTTTTAAACTGTTTTGCACCTCTTTTTCCGTTTGCGTATCCACGTGCCCCGTCGCCTCGTCCAACACGATGATTTTGGGATCGGCAAGGATCAAGCGCGCAAAAGAAAGCAGCTGCCGCTCCCCGCCCGAAAGCGCGTAGTTTTCGCTTATCTGCGTTTGATATCCTTCGGGCAGACGGGCAATAAACGCGTCGGCGCATGCCGCTTTCGCCGCCTGCACGCACGCTTCGTCCGTCGCTTCGGGGCAGGAAAAGCGGATATTTTCCATAACGGTACCGCTGAAAATATACGTATCTTGCATCATCGCCCCAACGCCCTCCCGCAGCGAGCGCAATGTATAATCTCTTACGTCTGTACCGTCTATTTTCACGCTTCCTTCCGTTACGTCGTAAAACCTGCTTAGCAAATTCACGATGGTCGTTTTGCCCGAACCCGTCGCGCCGACAAGGGCAACCGTTTCCCCCGCGTTTACCGAAAGGGTAAAATTTTTCAACACGGGGATCCCCTCTTGATAGGCAAAATTTACCTTATCAAAACAAACATCTCCCTTGCAATCGGAAAGGGTACGGGCATTGGAATGTTCGGTAATTTCCGCAGGCGTATCGATCGTATCGTATATGCGCTCGATATTCGTCGTAAGCGTAGAAAATTTCGAAATATTTTCGCACAGAAAGCCCACGCTCCCCGTCACTTCGCCTAAGATAGAAGCAATCGCCACCACCGTGCCGAGCGCGATTCCCCCGCCCCAGCCGCTTAATATCAACGCAAGGGAAACGCCGTATACGATAAGCGTGCAAATTGCGTTGGAAAAACCGTGCGCCAGCGGAAAGAACGCTTCGCGCACCCGCGTCGTACACATAAACGCGCTTGCATAATCGTCGAATAACCGTTCGGAAATTTCCCCGTTCAGCCGCCCGCGGTTGTATGCGCGCACCACTTCCGCACCGTTGATGTTTTCCGTTACGAAAGCGGTATAATTGGAATTTTTATTGCGGTCTTTCCCCGCGCGGCGGTGGATCGCCTTACTTAAAACCGCCATTGCGACCGCCAGCGGAATAAATCCAAGAAGCACCGCCGCACCGACGCGCGGATCGAGAACGAACGTCCAAACCAAGCCGAACGCAATCACATTTAAAAAGAACAAAAAAATGAAAAACAAATCGGTAAACAGTTCCGAAAGTTCGTCTACATAATTTGTTACGCGCACAAGAATTTTGCCCGTGGTATGCGTATCGAAATAGCGGAAGGATAACGACGTAATGCGATTAAAAATTTCCGACCTTACTTCCGAACAGACGCGTTGCCCGAATTTGGCGGGGATCAAATATTCCAAATAGGAAGAAATAGGATTTATCGCTAAAAACACCGCAAATGCGCCCAAACATAGCGCGGCTGCCGATAGATAATGCTGCGGAAGCGCGCCGTTTACGGGAAAAACTCTGCCGACGATAACAGAAAACAGCAGGCTTGGAACAAGCGATAAAAAGCTGAGGAACAGTTCTATTAAAATACTGCCCACCAGTAAATTTTTGTGTTTGCTCGCGCTTTTTAACAGCCGCCACAACATTTTTGGGCGAAAACTTTCTTGTATTTCTTCGTCTTGATAATATAAATTATTCTTCATGCTTCCCCTCGGCGCAGGCAATCTCGTTTACTTGCCGCCTGTAAATTTCCGCAAAGTTACCGTTTTGCGCCATTAAATGTTCAAAAGTTCCCCGTTCCGTTATGCGGCCTTCTTCCAAAAATACAATTTCGTCGCATTCTTTCAGCGCAGTCGCGCGGTGCGTAACAAGAATAAGCGTCTTTTCCCCGCATTCCGCTTCCAAATTGCGGAAAATCTTTTGCTCCGTTTCTAAATCGAGCGCGCTCGTCACGTCGTCGAATATCAGAATGCGCGCGTTTTTAAATAGGGCGCGCGCAATGGAAATGCGCTGCTTCTGCCCGCCCGAAAGCCCGAATCCCTTTTCGCCGATCGTCGTACCGTACCCTTCGGGAAAGCGCGCCGCAAACTCGTTCACTTCCGCCAGCGCGCCCGCACGCTCGATTTGCTCCCTATCCGCATCGGGATCGTACAAAGCGATATTCGCCGCAATGGTATTGGAAAACAAGAATACGTTTTGCATCGCATACGAATAGGCGCGGGCAAGTTCGTTGCGGTCGTACGCATGAACGGGCTTTTCGTCTAAGTAAACTTCCCCTTCGTGCGCTTCCGCCAACCCCTGCATTACCTTTACCAACAGCGTTTTTCCGCTGCCCGTTCTGCCCATAACACCCAGTTTTTTGCCGTAAGGCAGATCCAAAGAAATATGATCGAGCGCGTAAACTTCGCCGTTTTTCACGCACACGTCTTTAAAAGAAATATGCGGGCGCGCGGAAGGAATATCGGCGCCGTACCGTTCGGCGGCTTCGTCTTTTTCGTTTAAAAACCCGAAAAACCGTTTTGCGCTTACCACGTTTTTCTGCGCGCCGTTTATGTTGAACAAAAAACTTGCGATCTGCCACAACAGCATGCCGATATAACCCGTCATCGCCATAAAACTGCCCGCCGAAATAATTCCCCGAATACCGAGGTATATGCCCAACGCGACTTCCAAAACCAGCACCGCCGCGCGTATGATCTGCGTGATCAGTTCGCGTTTGCCGAAAATTTTAGCCCCGTTTAAATTGGTTTGCAGCAGTTTTTCGTTCGCCCCGCCGAAAATTTTTCTGCGCTCTTCCTCTTTGGAAAAAGAAACCACCGTACGAATCCCGTAAACGCTTTCCTGCACCGTGGTCGAAAGGGACGAAGAATCCCGCCAAACGCATTCGTAATGCTTTCCGATCCTTTTTTGATACGCAATACATAAAACGGCGATCGCGATACTGCCCGCAAGCGGCGCAAACAAAAGAACAAAGTGAATGCGCCACAGCAGTATGACCGAAACGACGATGTAAAACAGGTTGTCCAAAATAAACTGCGCGGTGCCGATATACATATCGCGGATCGCGGAAGGGTCTTTTGTCGTGATTAAAATCAAATCGCCCGCAGAATACTTTGCAAGCAGTTCCGAACTTGCGGAATTCACCTTATTTAATGCGTCGGTGCGCATTTTTCGCTCGCTTTTTAACGAAAAGTAATGCGCCAAATTCCACTTTAAATAAAAGCAAACGAAAAACGCTACGGCGAAAACAAGCAAAACGATCGCCAACGTCCAAAAAATGCGCACATAGTCATCGGGCGGAAAGCCGTCTATCAAAAAAGAAAACACGCTTGCCGATTGCGCGGGCTCCGCCCCCAACAGCGGATTGATTACCCGATCGACCAGCAGAGCGACGACTTGCGGCGTGGCAAGCACGATCACCATGCGAAAAAGCCCGAACAGCGTAGCCAAAATATGGATCGGCAAATACCGCTTAAAATAGGGCAGACTGTTTTTAAAAAACTCTTTCATACTTCCCCTTTCCCCGCGCATCGTTTTGCGGTAAAGAATAAAACAAGTATATCATAGAATTACCCCCCCCCGTCAAATGAATTGAAGCACATTTTACCGCAGAAAAATCACAAGGTCAAGCAACTGTTCGTTGCAATCAAAAATCCACCCCGCACGTAAGCAGAGTGGATTTTGTTTACATAATATTGTTTACCGAACGGGGAAACAGCGTTACGTCGCGGATATTTTCCATACCCGTTACGTACATAACGAATCGTTCGAAGCCGAGCCCGAATCCGCTGTGCGGCACGCTTCCGAACACGCGCAGATCAAGGTATTGCTTGTACGACTGCATATCCATGCCGCGCGCTTTCATGGCGGAAACCAGTTTCTCTAAATCCGCCTCGCGCTCGCTGCAACCGATAATTTCGCCGATTCCGGGAACGAGCAGATCGGTCGCCGCAACCGTTTTACCGTCGGCATTCTGCTTCATATAAAACGACTTGATCTGTTTGGGATAGTTGATAACGAACAAAGGCTTTTTAAACACGACTTCGGTCAAATATTTTTCGTGTTCCGTCTGCAAGTCGCACCCCCACTCTACGGGATACACAAACTGCGCGTTCGCCTTTTTCAGCATTTCCACCGCGTCGGTATAGTCGATCACGCCGAATTTGCTGTTTACCACGTTATGCAATTTTTCCTTTAACCCCTTTTCCATAAAGCTGTCGAAAAAGTTCATTTCGTCGGGGCATTCGTCCATCACCGCTTTGATCACGTATTTTAACATGTCTTCCGCAATTTCCATAATATCGGGAAGTTCGGCAAACGCGACTTCCGGTTCGATATGCCAAAATTCCGCCAAATGGCGCGTGGTGTTGGAATTTTCCGCGCGGAACGAAGGTCCGAACGTATAAATCTTCGAAAAAGCAGTCGCCGCAACTTCCCCTTCCAGCTGACCGGAAACGGAAAGCCCCGCCTTTTGCCCGAAGAAATCGTTTTTATAATATTCCGCTTCGGAAGAAGCCTTTGCTTGATATCCATGCGTCGTTACGCGGAACATTTCGCCCGCCCCTTCGCAGTCGCTCGCGGTGATAATGGGCGTGTTCACATAATAATATCTGTGCTCGTGAAAATAGCGGTGGATCGCCTGCGCCGCCACGGAACGCACGCGGAACACGGCGGTAAACGTGTTGGTGCGCAAGCGCAAATGGGGAATCCCACGCAAAAATTCCAATGTGGTGCGCTTCTTCTGAATGGGATATTCGGGCGGACATTTTCCGAGCAAAGTAATTTCTTCCGCGTTCAATTCCGCGCCTTCTCCTTTAAACGCCTTAACGACTTCCCCTTTTACGCAAACGGAAGCACCGTTTTTCGCGCATTCGGGATCGAGCGTAAGTTTGCTTTTGTCTACTACGATCTGCAAACGGGCAAAGCTAGTTCCGTCGGCAAGTTCCAAAAAGGCGACCTGCGCCGAATCGCGAAAGGTGCGCACCCAGCCGCAAACGGTTACTTTTTTGCCGAGCAAACTTTTATCGTTTAATACGTCGTAAATATCCAAATGCTTCATAATAACTCCTTATTCGGTTAGGGTGAAAATTTCCCCTTCTCCGTTCAAAACGCGTTTTGCGTAATCTTTTCCGCTTAAAACAGGGGTTGCAAATTGCATTCCCGCAAGTTTTTTCTGCTGCGCCGCGTGAATATCCGAACCCGCCGTTTTGTGCAAACGATATTCGTTTGCATATACGTCCGCAAGACGGTTTTCCCGATCGGTACGGTTGGCGTTCGGCGTTTCGAATGCGTCCACCGCGGAAGGGAACAGGCGAACGTGATCGATATACCAATCTTCCCTGCACGGGTGCGCCTGTACGATAAGCCCGCCCTCTTTGCGGGCGAACAGGCAAAATTCCTTTGCCGAAAGCCGCATCATTTCGGGATGCGCAAACAGCCACTCTTTTTCCAATCCGTAAACCAAAAAATCCGTTCCCAAATAGGAATATTCCAACCCGAAGAATACGGAAAGCCCCGTATGTTCCGCGCACGCTTTTACCTGTTCATACCCTTCGCAAAACTTTGCAATGCGCTCTTCCCAACAAAGATCGGGCGGAACGGTGGTATTGCCGTTTAAAAAATGATCGGTCACAAATACGCCCGCATATTGCAGCGCAACATATTTATCGACAATTTCCCGCGGGGTAAAACAGGAGCACGCGCTGGTTACGGAAGTGTGCAAATGCGTTTCGTAACGGTATGCCATATTTTTTAATACGCCCGCGCAAAGATCACCGTTTTTTCCGCTTTCTTGCCGCACGCAACGCACTTTTCCGAAGTGTTCTCGTCGTCCATCACGCGGGAAGTCGCCTGCGCGAACTCTTTTACTTTATCCTCACACGCGCGGCAGCCGCACCAGCCCGCCCGCACGAAATTGCCCTTTTCCACTGCGGCCAAAAGCGCTTGTAACGAATCGGCGCGCACGATGCGCGTGTTCATGCGCTTTTTTGCGCGGTTGTAAAGATTTTCCGAAATTTCGTCTAACAGCGCTTTTACGCCCGCTTCCGCCCCGTCGAGCGAAAGTTCCGTCTTTTCGAAGTTATCTCTGCGCGCGCAAAGCGCCTTGCCCGCTTCCAAATCGCGCGGACCGAGTTCGATCCTTACGGGAACGCCCTTCATTTCCCATTCGTTAAACTTCCAACCGGGGGAATTTTCCGAATCGTCTAACAGCGCGCGTATGCCGGCGCGTTCTAATCTTTCTTTTAAATCGCGGCAAGCCTGCAACACGCCTTCTTTTTTGGACGCGATGGGAACGATCACCGCCTGCACGGGCGCAACGACGGGCGGAAGCACCAACCCGCGGCTGTCGCCGTGCGTCATAATCAGCGCGCCGATCAAGCGGGTAGAAACGCCGAACGACATCGTGTACCCGTACTTCTGCGCGCCGTCTTTATCGGTAAACTTAATATCGAACGCTTTCGAAAAGTTCTGCCCCAAATAGTGCGAAGTGCCCGACTGCAAACTTTTTCCGTCGTGCATCATCGCTTCCATACCGTAAGTCGCAACCGCGCCCGCAAACTTTTCTTTTTCCGTTTTTCTGCCCGTTAAAACGGGCATCGAAAGGCACGTTTTCGAAAATTCTTCGTATACTTGCAGCATTTTTTGCGTTTCCGCTTCCGCTTCTTCCGCGCTTGCAAATACCGAATGCCCTTCCTGCCACAAAAATTCGCTGGTGCGCAAAAAAGGACGGGTGGTTTTTTCCCACCGCATAACGTTCGCCCATTGGTTCATTCTAAGCGGAAGATCCCGCCACGATTCGATCCACTTGCCGTACATGGTGCCGATGATCGTTTCGGAAGTGGGGCGCACGCAAAGGGGTTCTTGCAATTTTTCCCCGCCCGCATGCGTTACAACGGCAACTTCGGGCGCGAACCCTTCTACGTGTTCCGCCTCTTTCGTCATAAAGCTCATGGGGATCAACAGCGGAAAATACGCATTTTCGTATTCGTTCGCTTTAAAACGCTTGTCAAACTCTTTTTGTATATTTTCCCAAATCGCATACCCGTACGGACGGATCACCATCGTGCCCTTTACGGGGCCGTAATCAACAAGTTTCGTCTTTAACACGACGTCCGTATACCATTGGGGGAAATCGCTTTCGATATCGGCGATTTGCGAAACAAACTGATCTTTTGCCATAAACATTCCTTCAAAAAAATAAAGATACGGTAATTATACCATATCTTTTTTAATTCGTCCATTGTTTGAACGGTTTTTTAAAAGACGAGTTCTCTTTTTGCCGCAGAAAAGAACACTTTTTTCAACGGGAAAAAGAGCAAAAACACGCTTACCGCCGTGCAGACCGTCTGCGGGATCATGGCAAGAAAACCGGTGTAAAAATAAGCGATCGCCGCCTGCGCCGAATACCCGTACCACAGCGGAGAGATCACGTCGTCCGCAAGCGTAAAACAAACGGTAAAAAATGCCGCAAGCGCGGTGACGGAAGCGAGTTCCCGCCCTTCGCGTTCCCGCTTGCCCCCTTTCAATAAAACGATAAAATACAACGCCGACAGCGCGCACAGTATTGCAAATAAAACCCACAGCATAACCGAAATTTTTGTTTGATACAACACGCTTACTTTTACGCCCGCCGCCGCAAAATACCCGCAAAAAGCGGCAAGCCCCGTTAATAAAAGGGGGCATACCCATACGGGAAGCGGCTTGCTTTTACTTCCCATTAAGCCGAAACAAAGCGCAAATATCGGATAATAGAGCAAGTACAACAACAGTACGTTTGGATAAAACCCGTACAAAAAACAGCGGAGAAGGGAAAAAGAAAGGGCGGTCAACACGCCCGCCAAGGCCCCGAACGCATAACAAAACGAAAGCAAAAACACGGTTACAAGTTCCACGCCCGAAACAAAGCCGAATGCAAATTGCACGGCAATTAAAAGCGCCGTCATAACGGCGCTTGCAGTTAAAGTACGCGCATTCAGCTGTCCGAATTTTTCTTTCATGTTACCGCCGTAATTTTCACGATCGAAGCGCCGAATCGCAAACTGATTCTACGCACTAAAATTGTTTCCTGTGCGCCCGACAAACCTTTTTCCTTTACAATACCACTTTGCGTGCTCCGCTTATCGAAAGGTCCGAAGCGCACTTGTATACAGCGCCGCGCTTACGAAATGATTGCAATACCGCGCCAAAGATTCTACAAATCCGCAACGCGCTTTCGTATGTATCATATTAGCTTATGAAACGAAAACCAACAAATAGCAATTCCCCTCTACCATGGGAAGCCCCGAAACGCCGTAAGAAGCGCTTGCATACGATTGGTTGTTATAGGGATATGCTCCGTATTCCGCATTGGAATACGCGATCCCTTCGTAATCGCCCAAAGAGGTATATACCGCCCAATAAGAAGAATAATCGGCTGCCTGCTGCGTTCCGTTTACCGAAGTTAAGTAAAAACCGTACTGCCCTTCCGATCCTTCGAAAGAAATCGAGCCTTCCTCTTTCAGTTTTGCCATTGCATCGAACAAACTTCCGCCCGTTTCCGTTGCCTCGATCACGACGAGCGTTTTAGAATTTTCTAAAAGTTTTGCGCCGTTTACGTCACTCTTGCCGCACGCGGCGAACAAGCAACCGAACGAAGCCAGCGCGGCTGCGCATAAAATTGTCCATAACCGTTTTATCCGTTTCATACCGTCAATTTTTCCTTTGCATCAAATTAAAATTTCTGCTCGTACTATTTAAGTAGCCGTCCGTCAAAACTGCTTTAAAGTTTAACAGCAGCTGTATTTGCCGATTGTCGAAACGAAGTCTTTTTCCGCAGTTCGGCAAAATCGCCTCCGATTCGGCATAACTATATTAAAACTTTTTTTGTTTTCAAACGGAAAGCTGCATTACAATCAGCAGCCGCCGCCCCCGCCGCCCCCGCCGGAAGAGCCGCCACCTCCTCCGCCGCCTCCGCCGCCCCCCGAAGAGGAGCCGACGGAATGGGAAAGGCAATGCGAAAGCGCCGTTACGGGAACGCCGTTCGCCCATTCGGGCAAGGCAAGCTGCAAGGGCGCAAACCGCTTTTCTACTTTTTTGCTGATCCCCATTACCAAACAATAAGGAATAATATCGTTATAATAATCGGGATAATCTTTTAACAGCATTTCGATGCGCGAAAGTTCTGCCGTAAGCACGAATTTGCGGAAACCGCGCATTTTCTCGTATTCTTTCTGCGCCTCGGGCGTGCGCTTTTTCATGAAAAACGACAGGCAAAACGCGAACGCCCACCAACCGAGCGCGATCCACAAAAGCCCGATAAAATCGTAAGCAGGAAGATAAAAGATAAGGTACACCGCAAACAACGGCATTGCCATAAACGCTATGGGGAATATCCAAATCAACGGCGTATCCATTCGATCGTGTTCCAAATATCCGACGGCGGTTCCCGCAGCCATAAAAGCCGCAAAGAGCAAAGGAAGCCCCGTTTCTTGAAAGATACAAAGATACACAAGCATCATAAGCATAGGAATCAGCGAAAGGATCACCATTCCCGCCATTGCCAAAGTTCTGCCCTTCGCGTACGGGTCGGGCGCGTCCGCCTCTATCTGCATGGAAGAAACCGCCGAATGCAGCGCGCTCCCCTTTTTGTAATATCTACCCTTGCGCATCTCGCGGGAAGAATACACTTCCGCATCGCCGTACTTCGAAGAAAATATCGGCATGAACAGCGCCCTGAAATACTTGCGTTCGGCAACCCCCGCCGAATCGGGCAAATTTTTTAATTTGGTAATTAAAACGTCCCGTTTTCCGTCTCGTTCCAGCGAAACATAGCCGTCTTTCGCCCACAGTAAAACCACCGCGGGAATATCTTTTCTGCGCATTCTGCCGTACCACACGGCGGAAAAGCGCGCGGGGCGCATGCCTGCGGGCGGATAAAATTCCAACGGTTCAACGCCGCGCTGCGTGCGGAATTTAAAGAATAAGAAACCGGTTGCAATCACGGCGAGGGCAGCCACTCCTACCAAAAGCCAATAGTACCAAACGAAGGGCTTTTCCGCCGCCGTAAAATAACCTTCGGGAAGCAGCACTTGCACGGTATACCCTTTATTTTCCAACATCGGCTTTGCGTTTACGGTTATTTGTTTCCCGTCGATCTTTATCCATTCCCCGTCTTGCTCGTCTGGAGCCCACGTTTTTTTGCCGTTGGTGCGAAAGGTAACCGCGGACTTTTCCAACCGATCGGGAAAGTTGATTTCCGCCTTAAAATACTGCGTAAACGCCATGGCGTAGCCTAAAATGTCAAACGTGAAATCGTCGTATCCCGCCGCTTTATCTTCGCTCATGTCGTACACATACGAAAGTTCGAAAACGTGATACTGGCTTTCGTCTTTTTGATCTTCTATTTTGGGGAAGTACGATTCATCTTGCTTCTGCATTTTGATCGAATGGAAATTCCCGTTGCTGTACAAACTTTGCGTTACTTTTGCGGGCGCGCCGTCGATCGTAACAGATACGTCGGAAATCCGCGTAACGTATTTTTCGCCCGTTTCCGATTTCCCGTTTATCATGCGCGTCGTCTGACTGATGCGCTGAATATCGCGAATAATGCCCGTGTTGTAATCGTCATATAAAAAGCCCACGCGCAGCCGTTCGGTGATTGCAAACGTCTTATCCTTTCGCACGTCGATTTTTACGTCGATTTCCCGAAAATAGTACGAAGTTTCGATAATCGTTTTATCGCTTTCTTCGTCGTAATAAGAAGCGTGCGCTTCGACTGCGAACGCAGGAAACAAACTTGCAAGCAAACATGCCGCAAGCGCCAATATTGCAACGGAAAATAGTTTTTTCAGTTTCAGCATAACCATCCTTATAAAAAACGCGCGCCCGTTCCGCGTAGGGCGAGAAAAGCGCGCGCCGTTATATCAGGCATGTTCGCCCTATTATTTTTTTCTATCTATCCGATCGTAAACGCCGCGTTCCGCCGCTAGCAGATTTCCGCTTGTGGAACAATCGGCGATTGCGTTTTTTCACAAATATTCTATTAAACGCCCCGTTTTAAAAACGGCAATCACGAATACGCCTTTCTTGCACGCGCGCCTCGTTACTACCGCACCTTACCAAAAAAGGCACGCATTGTCAAACGTCAAGCGGAACGGCAAAAAACCGCTTGCTTTGCCCGCCGGATATTTTAAAACTCGTTGCGTTCGCTTTTGGAAATATAACCGAGCGCAAAAGCGTTAGGTCCTACATGCGAACCGATCACAGGTCCCATAATTTGAACGTAAGGCTCGATGCCGAACTTTTCCCGCACGTACTGCGCAAGTTCTTCCGCTATGGGCGAATTATCGGTATGCACGATAAACACGTATTTTTCCCGTTCGTCCGGTCCCTCTTTGGCGAGTTTCTCTTTAATAAACGAAACCGCCTTTTTTACGCCGCGCACCTTTGCAATGGGCAAAAGTTTCCCCTCTTTGTCGAACGAGATGATCGGCTTAATCCCCAGCACTCCGCCGATCGCCGCGGCGGCAGCCGAAATGCGCCCGCCCCGCTTTAAATAGTTTAAATCGTCCGCCACGATAAAGTGCTGAATGTGCAGGCGCAGCGAATTGCAGTAATCGTGCGCTTCGCAAGCCGTTTTGCCTTCGTTCCGCAGCCGCAGCGCAATTCTTACCAAAGCGCCCTGCCCTACCGTAGCGGTAAGCGGATCCACCACGTAAAGGGAAAATTTAGGGAACTGTTTCTTCACGTCTTCCGCGGCTTTGCGCGCAACCGTTTTGGTGGGCGAAAGCCCGCTCGAAATGGTAAAGTGCAAAACGTCTTCCGCGCCCTCTTGCGCAAGGCGTAAAAAGTGCTCGTAATGCGATTCGTAGTTCAGCATCGACGTGCGCGAAAAGGCGCCCGCGCGCAGTTCGTTGTAAAAATCAACGTACTGCCCGTACTCGGTAAATGCGTCTAACCTGTCCTGCATTTTTCCGTCCTTTTCCACCGTAAAGGTCAAAGGAACAAACTTAATGTCGTTTTCCGCGATAAAGTCATGATACAAATCGCAAGTCGAATCGGTCGATAAAGTAAATTTATACATAGTATTCTCTCCAATATGACAGTATTATAACATAATTCGTCACCGTCCGCAAGGCTCTAATTCCGATTTGTATAAAATTTCCATATTTTTTTCGTCAATCTCTTGAAATGCGCGCCGATTTTTAGTATAATAACGGTATACGAAAGCGCAATAAAATGTAAGCGCTTCGGGGGGTCATATGACAGAAAAAGAATGGTTACAACTGAAAAACGGGACTGACGTACGCGGCACGGCAATAGACGGCGGTGCGGAAGATCCCGTCACCTTAACGGACGAAGCCGTGCTTGCCATTGCACGGGCGTTTTGCGTTTGGGTGAAGGCAAAAACGGGGATAGAACGCCCCGTGATCGCCGTAGGGCACGATTCCCGTTTGTCCGCAAACCGCATTTCGCAAAAGGTTGCCGAAGGGGTCACCTCGTGCGGGGGCGACGTGATTTTAACGGGGCTATCCTCTACGCCGTCCATGTTTATGCTGCTGCAAGACGGATTCGGCGCCGACGCTTCCGTCATGATCACGGCGAGCCACCTCCCCTACCGTAAAAACGGATTAAAGTTTTTTACCAAAGAGGGCGGGTTGGAAGGCGGCGACGTAACGGAAATTTTAAAGCGCGCGGCGGCGGGCGATTTTCCCGCGGGCAAGGGCAGCGTTACCGAAAAAAGTTACTTGCAACGGTATTCGCAAGACCTTGTGGAAAAGGTACGCAAGGCGTGCGGGGAAGAACAGCCTTTAAAGGGAAAGCGTATTTTGGTAGACGCGGGCAACGGCGCGGGCGGTTTTTATGTAGACTATGTGTTAAAACCGCTGGGCGCGGATACGCAAGGTTCGCAGTTTTTGCAGCCGGACGGCAATTTCCCCAATCACATTCCCAATCCCGAAAACGCGGAAGCGATGAAGTCTGTCTGCGACGCGGTCAAAAAGCACAAAGCGGACTTGGGCATCATCTTCGATACCGACGTAGACCGCGCGGGCGCGGTGGGTCCCGACGGAAGAGAGATCAACCGTAACGCTTTGATCGCGCTGATTTCCGCCATTTTGCTGGAAGAAAAGAAGGGCGCGTATATTGTTACCGATTCGGTCACGAGCGACGGACTCGCTTCTTTTATAAAAGCGCACGGCGGCGTGCACTACCGCTTTAAGCGGGGTTACAAAAACGTGATCAACGAAAGCAAACGCCTGAACGGGGAAGGGAAAGATTCCCCTCTTGCGATCGAAACGAGCGGGCACGCGGCGCTGCGCGAAAATTACTTCCTCGACGACGGCGCATACCTTGTTACCCGCATTCTTATTTCCCTTGCAAAGTGCGCCAAGCAGGGCAAAAACCTGTTGGATCTGATTTCCGATCTACCCGAACCCGCGGAAGCGGCGGAAGTACGGCTTACCTTTGCGCCCGACTGCGATTTTAAAACACTGGGCGGAAAAGTGATCGAAGATTTAAAAAAGGTCGCAAAACGTTCCTCCTGCCTTTCGCTTGCGCCCGACAATCATGAAGGCGTGCGCATCAACTTCAGCGAAGAACAAGGCGACGGCTGGGCGCTTGTAAGAATGAGTTTGCACGAGCCGATCATGCCCATTAACGCCGAAAGCAACCGCGCGGGCGGAAACAAACGCATTCTTAACACTTTATACGGTTATTTGAAGGAATATTCCTTCCTGAATACAGACAATCTCAAAAAATTACTTTAAGGAGCAAATCGAAATGAAAAAGAACACCATCAACGCAATTCGTATTTTATCGGCGGAAGCCATTCAAAAAGCAAATTCCGGACATCCGGGGCTTCCCCTCGGCAGCGCGCCCATCGCATACGCGCTTTGGCAAAATTACTTGAAATTCAACAATCAAAACCCGAAGTGGGACGATCGCGACCGCTTCGTCCTTTCGGCGGGGCACGGTTCCATGCTCGATTATTCCCTGCTTTATCTGTACGGTTTGGGATTGACGAAAGAAGATCTGCAAAATTTCCGTCAGCTCAACTCTAAAACGCCCGGTCACCCCGAATACGGCCACACCGTCGGCATCGAAACGACGACGGGACCTTTGGGGCAGGGAATCGCAAACGCCGTAGGCATGGCGGTTGCGGAAGCGCACCTTGCCGCTACCTTTAACCGCGAAGGCTACCCCGTAGTAGATCATTACACCTACGCGATCTGCGGCGACGGCTGTTTGGAAGAGGGCATTTCGTATGAGGCTTGCTCGTTTGCGGGCACGCACGAATTGGGCAAACTGATTTTGTTCTACGACGACAACGATATCACCATCGAGGGAAATACGGATATCACCTTTAAAGAAGACGTCGCAAAGCGGTTCGAAGCGCAGAATTGGCAGGTTTTGCACGTCGATCTCGTTTCCCATCCCGACGACGTTGCGCTGATTAACGCAGCGATCGAACAGGCGAAAAAGGAAAAGAAAAAGCCCTCTATCATCATCTGCAAAACGAAAATCGGCTACGGCACTCCCTTGGAAGGAAGCCATAAATGCCACGGCGCCCCTCTCGGCGCAGAAAATCTGCAAAAAACGAAAGAAAAGCTGGGCTGGCCCTGTTCCGAACCGTTCGAAGTGCCCCAAGAAGTTTTGGCGCACACGGCAGAAGCGGGCAAGCGCGGCGCGGAAGAAGAAAAGAAGTGGAACGCTATGTTCGCAAAATACGAAAAGGCGTACCCCGAACTTGCAAAAGCGTATAAAGCCGCTATGGCGGGCGAACTGATTGACCTTGCAAACGTTTCCGACCTGTTCGCATTCGATAAGCCCATGGCGACACGTCAAACTTCGGCGACCGTTTTAAATAAAATCGCGGCGCTCGTTCCCAACCTGATCGGCGGCTCTGCCGACCTTGCGCCCTCTAACCTTTCGGACATGAAAGATACCGAAACGCACCGCTACGGCGATTTCACCCCCGAAAACTACGCGGGAAGAAACATGCACTTCGGCATCCGCGAACACGCAATGGCGGCGATCGCAAACGGCATGCAGCTGCACGGCGGTCTTCGCAGCTACTGTTCGACTTTCTTCATCTTCTCCGACTACTGCAAACACGCAATGCGCCTTTCCGCATTGATGAACATTCCCGTCGTATACATTTTAACGCACGACAGTATCGGCGTGGGCGAAGACGGACCTACCCATGAACCGGTCGAGCAGTTGATCGCGCTCCGCTCTATTCCAAACATGAAAGTGTACCGCCCCGCAGACGGAAAAGAAACGGCGGCGGCTTGGATCTCCGCGTTAACGGGCACCGCCCCCACCGCGTTGGTGCTTACCCGCCAAAATCTGCCCCAATACGAAAACAGCGGACTTTCCGCTTTGAAGGGCGGTTATGTGTTGGAAGACTGCGCAGGCACGCCCGACGTTCTTTTGATTGCGAGCGGTTCGGAAGTGGAACAGTGCGTCGGCGCAAAAGCGAAACTCGCAGAAGAAGGAATTAAAGCGCGCGTAATTTCCATGCCCTGCTTCGAGGAATTCGAAAAGCAGACGGAAGCGTATAAAGAAAGCGTGATCCCCTCTGCGGTAAAAGCGCGCGTTTGCGTAGAAGCCGGCTCCCCTTACAGCTGGTACAAATATGCGGGCGACAAGGGCGAAATCATCGGCATGTCTACCTTCGGCGCAAGCGGGCCCGCGCCCCAGCTATTCAAGCTGTTCGGATTTACGGTGGAAAACGTCGTAGAAAAAGCGAAAAAATCGTTGGCAAAATAAACAGGCGAATTTATCCCCCCATCGGAAAATTTCCGTTGGGGGGATCGCTTTACGAAACCGCTTTTTTATGCTATTATTTTGATATGGAAGAAAAAATCCGCTTTTACAAATTGAATCAGTCCAAGCGGTACGGCGCAGAAGGCGCGCTAATAAAGGTAAGCGAGGCGGTGCTTACGGCAATCGTTTTGCCCTTCTTTTGGATTGCATTTATTGCGTTTACCGTAATCAAGTTCAACGAACTGTTCCGCAGCGCGCACCTTACCGTTTTTTTCTTTGGATTTCTCGCCGTTCTGCTCGTGATTACCGCGGCGGTGTTTTACAGATATCGCCCGCTTTATAAAAACAGAAAGCGTGCGCGGCAAATTTTAAAAGACTGTACGCTTACGGAAGGAAGGGTAACGGAACTATCCGAACAAAAAAGGCAGCACTTCGGCACGCATCACTCGTATACCTATTATACGGTTCGAATCGTTTATTGCTTTTGCGGCTTAGACGGAAAGTTGAGGCAGGGCGAATTTTGCGGAAATTACGATAAAAATCCTTTCTACGTCGGACAAACGCTTATGATCGCCTTTTGCGAGGACGACAGTTTGATTTTAAACGAATTTACGCTTGCTGAGGGCGCGGAAGAATTTGCACGCACGGAAGCGGAGCGGAAACAAGCGAACTTTACGGGCATTACGGGTAAAACGATCAAAATAGACCGTTCCCAACCCATAAAAATTGCCGATTACGAATGGCGGCTTTCGCGCTTAAACGCAAAGCACAAAAAACGGCTGACAAAAATTTTAAACGATCGCCCGCAGTTTACGGTCGGCACATTCTTTCTTCAAAAGCGAACTTACCGCAAGCGGGCAGAAAACGACAAATTTTACTGCTATCTCGATCGATCGGGCAAACAGTGCGTTGCCGCATGCGACGGGCTCGAAAAGCACAGCGACGGCGATCCTGTTACGGTTGCATACAGCGGAACGCTTTCCGAAATCATTACAAAATATACCATTATTAAAAGCAGAGGAAAATAACCCCCTGCTTTTCTATTTCCGCAACCGAGTTTCTTGCACCTGTCTTTATCGCTTGATAATAAACTTATTCCTTTAACGAATCGGAACAGTCACTTAAAACCACCGTGCCGTTTAGGACTAAACTCACATCTTCTTTCTCTTGGTTTTGGATAAATTTCTCCACCGATTGCTTGTTCTCGCCTATCGTGATTACATAATGTCCTCTGCGCCAAAAACTTCAGTTTTCCATACTTATATTTTAATTTCGCACACCGCTCGGATATTATCATGGTACTTTTGCCTCTCAGTTATCCCATGAACGACGATAACATATGCTCACCATCGTATTATGATTCGGCATTAAATGCGCCTCTATGATTTCCACGCGCTTTCGACGACTCAATTTCCGCATGATTTTTCCTATCTCCGACGCAATACCACGTAACACTTTTCTATGATATTTCGGGGTGAATACAATATAGTATTGACAACACCACGTTTTGTCTGCGAAACAGAATGTATCGTTAACTTCATTCTTCCTTTTAACGTCCCCCTTTGATCCCTTACTTGTCTGCGGTTGCGAACCACATTCAATTTAGCACAAAGAAGCTTTTTGATATCCCTCACTTGGCTTAAAGCTGTTTACCACCGGGCATAGCCGGTGGATTTTCACGAATCTTTGCTTTGCTTCGTTCCGTTTCCCTTATATAAAAAAGGAGTAAAGGGTAAGCACAATTCCCGTAGGGAATAAAAACGAATAGCAAGAAAGAACTCTCGAACAAATTGTTCGAGAGTTCTTTCTGCGAGTAATTAAGTAAGCTAAATTGAAATTTATAATACATTTATTTTGTCGGAATTTTGTGAGTCGCGAATAAGTTTTATTTTACCGTAAAGTACATCCGCGGCACCATATTCGACCAAACATTTGAAACTTATTATCATACTTTCTTCAGTCATTTCCGAAATTAAGAGTTCGCCGCGTTCTACGTCATCGGTTTCGACCGAATCAAGATTACAGACATAACCGCCGTTCGAAGAAAACTGTATCGATTTACCGATAAGGTCTTCTTTCGGTAAAATCAGACCCAAATCATTTTCTTCGGTAAAAGGACAGTCTTCAAAATAACTTATATTCAACGTGAACAAGTAAGTTTCGTAATCAAGTACATCGTCGTAATCGGTCGGCTTGGAAACAATTTTAGTGCCGCGTATCTGCAAAGCGAGATGAGCGCCTTTTACGCCGTTAAAATTTTTTTCTATGGTAAATTTACCTTCCGCCGAAAATATAAGATTTTCCCTTGCAAAATTTACATAGCCCAAAGCACTGCACTCTTTGCAGTTAATATTATCGTACGCATCGTTAAGATACCCTGCAAGGGCGTTATTTGCGGCTATAATATGATCTCTCGCATCTTTTAAATACACTACGGTTCTTTTGATTTGTTTTTCTGTTTTGTGCATAAGAACGGCGAACGTAACGGTAGTTGTTAAAAGTAAACCGCATAACGCTGTAAAACAAAACGAATACGGAAATTTCAATCCTACGCCGAGTAGTGGTAATGGTGTTAGTATCGCAAAAAGAACCGTAAGATTTTTGAATAGTTTTATACGCTTTTCCAATAAACGTAAATCGATATTGTCTTTCATGTTTGTCTCCGCTAAATTACTGTTTATTGCTCTGTTATTATACAACAATCAAATTAGAATGTAAAGTAAAAGCGCACTTGCCTTGCTTGCAAGGTATGGTGCGCTATACTTATATTCTGTTCCTGTGGTAAAATTCCCTATGGGAACTACGGTTAAATTTGCTCCTTTTAATTATTCCGCATTTAAATTACTTTTTATCTTTCGGAAAGTAATCTCTGTCTTTTAAAGAATCAGGTAAGTATTGCTGCTCTACCCACCCGCCGTAATCGTGCGGGTATTTATACTTTTTGCTTGCTTCGGTGTGGTTTTTCAAATAATCCGGAATTCTATCGTCCGGATGATTTTTGGCGTCGTCTATTGCCATTCCCATTGCAACGACAACACGATTCGTTTTAGGCGCTTCACACACTTCGATAATGGCATGAGATAATGCAAGATTGCCTTCCGGCATACCCAAGTTATTTAGCACAAATAAGGCGTTACAGGCAGTATTTAAAGCCTTTGCCGAACAGCAATCTTCACTTGCGTGCACTATCGTTCTTCTTGCTAAAAGCTGAGGCTCGCAACCTGCTTCAATCAATCTGTTCGCATAATACAATGCAGCCGTTGCATCGCTTCCGCGAAGACTTTTGCAAAACGCACTTAATATATGATAGAAATTTTCGTCATTTAAACTCAATGCTTTCTTTTGCAAACATTCCGCAGCTATTTCTTTCGTTATAACTATTGTTCCGTCTGCGCTTATCGGAGTCGTCAAAGACCCTATTTCAAGCCCGTTTAACGCACTGCGAACGTCACCGCCGCAAGCTGTTGCAAAGTAAGTCAATGCCTCATCGTCAATCTTGATATTAAAATTCTTTAATCCGTTTGGTGCGACAATCGCTCTTCTCAAAGCTTTCTTTATATCTTCAACGCCGACCTGCTTAAATTCAAATAGCGTACAGCGACTTACGATTGCACGTGTCATACTGTAATTAGGCGACTCCGTAGTAGAACCTATCAATACAACTTGTCCGGATTCCAATACAGCCAAAAGCGAATCGCTCTGAGTTTTGCTCCATCTATGGCATTCATCCAAAAGCAAATAGGTTTTCTTGCCGAACATTTCAAAAGTCTTTTTTGCTTCTTCGATAACAACCTTAACGTCCGCTACACCGCTTGATATGGCGTTAAGCATAGCAAAATTGCCGCCGGTAGTTTCGGCGATAATTCTTGCAAGCGTCGTCTTACCTGTTCCCGGAGGGCCGTAAAAAATACAGCTCGGCACTTTTTTTGCTTGAATTAAACGACGAAGCAGTTTTCCTTCCCCAATAATATGTTGCTGTCCTACAAAATCATCCAAACTTGCAGGACGCATTTTTTCCGCTAACGGCTTGCGGTCGTTATATAAATTAGTAAATAAATTATCCATATCTTTTTCTTTTATGGCGTCGTCTTTTCGACATTAAATTTCCAAGTGATATCGTACGATTGATATTTCACCGACATTGAAACACTGTAACAACGTTCCGTCGTTTGTTCCGGCAATTCCGCCTGCGTTAAAGCTATTATTAGATATTCTGCCGCGGTTCGCATTGCAAACCAAAGTACCTTTAAAATTATGCCCGACGATACCGCCGGTATCAGACGCGGATGCCGACATCGTACTTATATCGGCAAGATTAACAGTATTTTCCACACGCCCCGAATTGTAACCGACAATACCTCCGGTATACATTCCGCCGCGTATCGTTCCGTCCAAAGTTAAATCTTTAATGACAGAGTTCTGACTTGTAACGCCAAACAAACCGATATTATCCGAGATACGATTGATTATAATTCCGGATATTTTTCTATTGTTCCCTAAAAAGGTTCCAGCGAAGGGATATAACGACGTTCCTATCGGCATCCATCCCGCAAGTCCGCCTTGTGAGATATCGGTTAAATCAATATCGCTTTCTAAACTGAAATACACGCCGTTATATCCATTTACGCCGCCGCTTTGCACGTTAGCAGATAATCTTTGCAAGTGCTCGTCTGTTGAAATTAAATAAGGCGACTCTTCTGTACCGTTCCCTCCGCCGAATTCGGAAGTATCGGCATAAACAATGATACCGTCACTAAAAAATATAAGAAAAACAGCAAGAAGCATTACCGCTATAAAACCTACAGCGGCAATGTTTCTTATAATTAACTTTTTTACCGACAACTGCTTCATGGATAATTTTATACTAATTCCGTTATGTAAAAGACATGCCCTTGCTATAATCAATAAACGACTATCCGCAATATATCACTCACCACTTGAGGATCGCGTTTATTCACTGCTCTTACATAAATCACGTCCCCGGTTTGCGCATCTTCTGTTACATATAAATAAGGAGCTGAAGAATGCATATATGCTATTGTATCTATTAAACTATCATCAATTTTTTGTCCGCCTCTTTCAATCGACAATATCTGAAATTCACATTCTGTATAAGATGCGTTATCGGGAACGGTAGTCACAAACATTCTACAAGGCGATCCTTTCGATACGCAATTTTCCCTGCCGCTTGACCATGCCTCAACCGAAATGCTTTCTGCGGGAATACGATTGCGTACAAAATGCAAATTGAATTCCTTATGAAGATTATATGTTGTATCATCGATTGTTACTTTTGCAGTAATATCAAATTCATATGGAAGTATATTCGTTTGAAAACAATCCCCGCCAGTAATATCTATTATATCAGGTTGCGAATACTCTATGTCCACATAAAAAAGCGGCATTATACTCTCTTCTGTAACATTAGTCTGCATATTTGTAATTTTACGCATGACTGAAGGGCCATCCTGATAGCCTTGAGCAAACTCATACACGTCTTTTACTTCGCTTAAATAATACTCGGCATACTCATACTGCGCCTTATATATCGTTTTGTTTCCTTCTGTTACAGGATCGCTCCAATCGATAAAGCGATAACCGGGATTAGGTATAACCGGAGGCATACCCACGAGCGTACCTTCTTGTATCTGCCCGTACTCGCCTGCATCGTATACGGTTTCCTCTTCGCCGCCGCAAGCAACCAATGATAACGTAGATAACGTCATAACCGCCGATAACACTACTGCCAAAACATTTTTCTTTTTCATAAATTTACTCCTTATTTTTTATTGTTACTAATCTTGCTTACCAACACGATAATGATAATTTGCAAACAAATACGTACCGTTATCGTATGCGCCCCATCCAAAAATGAATCCGTCATAACGGGTATAGGTAACATAATGCGATCCGGTAAATCCTTCTTTGTCGAAAGTTCCGCTGTTGTGTCCGATTATTGCCCCGACATTGAATTTACCTGTAATCGTATTTTCAGATAATCCGTTTATTCTCCGATCAGCTTTTTTATCGTATCGATATTTTCTTTCCCCAACTCGTACCCTTTCTCATACGCGAATTGCAAATTTTTCACTTTGTATTGATCCATTGCGCCCAAATCAGGTTCCAGCCACAAATCGATATTGCGCGAACGCGACTGCTTTTTGCGCTGGGTCGTACGGGTATCCATAATGTCGATGCACCGCAGCAGGCTTTCCACCAAGTTAGAGGGGGATTTTTTCACCGTTAAATCGCCCAAAACGTCAATCGCGACGATCGCTTCCGCCCCCATTTGTTTCAGTTCTTTGGTGGGAACGCGTTCCAAAACGCCGCCGTCTACCAACATCATGTTGTCTTTCATGACGGGCGTAAACGCGCCGGGGATAGAACTCGAAGCGATCACCGCGTCGATCACGTTCCCCTCGTTCAACGCAATCAGTTTGCCCGAAACCATATCGACGGAAACGCAGCAAAAGGGAATTTTTAACTCGGAAAAGGATATATCGCCCATATACTCTTCTAAAAGTTTTCGCGCCTTGTTCATGCGGAACAGTCCGTTTGCGTGAATGGGCGTAACGTTTAAACTTGCGATTTGCGAAAGTTTCAGCTTTAACACCTTTTCTTTCACCGTTTTCATATCGATCCCCGCGCAGTACAGCGCGCCGACGATAGACCCCATCGAACAGCCCGTTACGTAATCGGCGCGGATCCCCGCTTCTTCCAACGCCTGCAAAAACCCGACGTGCGAAACGCCGCGCGCGCCGCCGCTGCCCAACGCAAGCCCTAACTTTTTACGCATAATCTTGTCCCTCCGAACGTAGTATACCGTATGATAAAAGCGAAAAATCTGTCCGCGCTGTTTATAAGCGCAATCGCGGTTTTCGCAATGACCGTGTTTTTGATTTTCCCCGCCCGCTACGCCCAATCGGTAAGCGAGGGTATTTCGCTGTGGGCGGTAAACGTTCTGCCCGCAACCTTTCCTTTTTTGTTTTTAACGGCGCTGCTTTCTTCTTTGTGCCTGTTTGCCCGCGTTGCGGAAAAACTTTCCCCCGCGGCAAAAAAACTTTTCCGCGTAAACGGAGCGGGCGGCTGCGCCGCCGTAATGAGCGCGCTTTCGGGCTACCCCGTAGGGGCGCGCCTATTATTCGATTTGCACGAACGCAACCTGATTTCTCAAAACGAACGATTCCGCCTTGCCTGCCTGTGCTCTACTTCGGGACCTATGTTCCTTGTCGGCGTAGTGGGAAGCGCAATGTTTCATAGCGCGAAAGCGGGTTGGATCGCCCTGCTTTCTCATTTACTTTCCGTTTACGCCGTATGTTTTTGCCTGCGCTTTTTGGGCAAAAAAGAAACGTCCGCTTCCCTTCCCCTCGTTTCCTTCCCCGCAGGAAAAGAAACTTCGCTTTACGAAAGTCTTTCTTCCGCGGTCACTTCGATTCTGTGCGTGGGCGGATTTATCGCGCTTTTTTATGCATTCGGACAAATGCTTTCCGATTTAGGCGTATTCGCAGGGGCAAACGCGTTGCTTTCATCCACCCCCTTTGCACCGTACGGAGAAGGCATTTTGCGCGGTCTTTTAGAAATGACGACGGGCTGCGCGATCCTCTCGCAAAATCCAGCGCCCCTTTCTTTGGCGCTTTCGTGCTTTCTAGTGACCTTCGGCGGACTGTGCGTGCTGTGCCAACAGCTTTCTTACCTTTCCCGCACGGGAATAAAACCGCTGCCGTTTACCGCCGTAAAACTGATTCAAGCAGTCGTTTCCGCAGTAATTTGCTATTTGCTTGCACTCGCAGTCGGCATGTAAGAACACGCTTTTAATCGCATTCGGTTTATATAACCCGCATTTACGCGGTCTTTTAACTGCCCACAAGCGCATATGAAAATGGTACTTCCGCTTCTTGCGCGCGCCGTGCTCATATGCACGCTTTATAATAAAACTTAGTGTGTATATAAAAATACGCCGACAAGCGATACAATCCGCTTTATTGACCGCTCGCTTCCATATCCGACTTGCGGGAATATGCGCCCAAAATACGGAACTGCGTGCATTCTTGTTTCGCCCGATCAAGCGCGGAGCGCACGCGCTCTTCTGCAATATCCCCCGCAAACTCGATAAAAAAGCGGTATTCGCCGAACACGTCTTTCATGGGGCGGCTTTCGATACGCGTTAAATTAAGCCCGTATTCCGCAAACGCCTGCAACAGCTTTAACAGCGCGCCCGCCTTATGCGCGCATGCCGCGCACAAAAACACCATATCGCTGTGCTTGGGCAAATGATTCTCTTTTCGCACCAACCGTAAAAAACGGGTATAATTGCACTTTTCGTCTGCAATGTTTTCCTGCGAAAGCACAATGCCATTTGCCGAAATGTGTCCCCCGACGATCCCCGCCGAATCTTCTCCGATCAACTCCAAACTCTTTGCGGTGGACTCGGTAAAAATATATTGCGCCTGCGGAAGATTTTTTTGCAGAAATTTCGAACACTGCCCGATCGCCTGTTCGTGCGAATAGACCCGCTTCACCTCGCAAAGGCGAACGCCCTCTTTCAGCGCAAGACGGTGATCGATTTTTAAAACGGTTTCTTCCACTGCGAACACCTCTTCCCGTTCGAGCAGATCGAGATTTTGCAATACGCCCCCTTGAATGGAATTTTCGATGGGAATCACCGCGCAATCGACTTCCCCCGCAAGCAATTTTTCGATTACTTGGGGGAAATTTGCGCACAAAATACGCTCGTATCCTTTACACAGCGTTTCCGCCGCCAAAGCGGAATAACTTCCGCACGGTCCTAAACAGCTTACCTTGCGCGCGGTCATGTTACGCCTTCTCCGCGATATCCAAAATCAACCGCTCGGTATCTTCCCACCCCAAACAAGGATCGGTGATCGACTTGCCGAACACGACGTCGTGCTTTTGGCAGCCCTCTTCCAAAAAACTTTCTATCATAAATCCCTTTACGATCTTTTTAAAATCGGCGTCGTACAAACGGTTTTGCATAACTTCTTCGATGATTCTGATTTGCTGTTGATACTGTTTGCCCGAATTTGAGTGATTGGAATCGATCACGATGGCGGGATTTTTCAATTCGCCGTTGCTGTTTCGATACCCTTCGTATACGCGCATTACCGTTTCATAGTGGTAGTTGGGCATGTCGTTCCCGTACGAATCGACCATACCGCGCAGTACTGCGTGCGCGTACTCGTTGCCCTGCGTGCCCACCTGCCAATCGCGGTACTTGAACACCTGCGGACTTTGCGCCGCATAAATGGAATTGAGCGTAACGGGAATACTTCCGCCCATGGGGTTTTTGATCCCGACGGGAAGTTCGATCCCGCTCGATACCAAGCGGTGCATTTGATTTTCGCTCGAACGCGCGCCCACCGCGATATAGGTCAGCAGATCTTCTACGTACGCGTAGTTTTCGGGATAAAGCATTTCGTCGGCGGCGGTCAAGCCCGATTCCGCGATCGCATGCAAGTGCAATTCGCGGATCGTCTGAATGCCGCACAGAATATTTTCTTTATTTTCGGGATCTGGCTGAGAAAACATACCCTTATACCCCACCCCTTTGGTGCGCGGTTTGTTGGTGTAAATACGGGGAACAAGTACAAGTTTTTCTTTTACGCGCTCGTTCAGTTTACCCAAACGCTTTACGTATTCGAGCACAGGCTTGCTTTCGTGCGCGGAGCACGGCCCCACGACGATCAAAAGTTTATCCGACCTGCCCGCGATCACGTCTTTGGCGAGCGCATCGCGCTCGCGCTTTATTTTTTTTAACGCTTCGGGCAAAGGCTGTTCCGCAAGGATCTGCTCTGCCGAAGGAATTTCGATTTGTTTTTCAAACATGGTTTTTCTCTCCGATCGTTCGTATCATATAATCGTATACCCGCGCGGGAACGTAGCTTTGAAAAGGCTTCCCGAACGAAATACAATTTTTTACCAAAGTGGAACTGATATGCAAATTGTTCTGTTCTGCGGGCAGATACAGTGTGATCATTTCGCCGTTAAAATCGCGGCTCGCATAAAAGTCTGCCGTTTCGTACTCGAAGTCCGCCGCATTGCGCACGCCGCGCACATAAAAAGGCGTATTTTCCTCTTTCAATAAATCAGCGATCAGCCCGTCCCAAATTTTTACCGAAACGCGCGGATCGTCTTTATACGCGGAAGAGATCATTTCTGCGCGCTGCTGCGCCGTAAACAGGCAGGATTTCCGCTTGTTTTCCGCCACTGCGATCAGCGTTTCGTCGAACAGGCGCAAACACTTTTCCACCGTATCCGCATGTCCTACGGTAAACGGATCGAACGTACCCGCAAACACGCATTTTTTCATACCTCTTCCCTCCCGAAAAAGAACAGTTTGGTCCTTCCGTAACTGCGCTCGTCTTGCAATACCATGCCGCGCGGCGAAACTTCCGCAACCCGTTCGCTTTCGTAAACGACAAGTCCGCCCTCCTCCAACAGTTGCCGCTCATATATAAGCGTAAGCGCACGCTCGCAGTATTGCTGCGCGTACGGCGGATCGATGAAAATGATATCGAACTTTCCTTCCGCCCTTTTTAAACACGTTTCGAAATCGTAATTTTGTACAATCGCTTGTTCTTTTAACAGGGCTAAATTCTTTTTTAAAAGGGCAAGACTTTCGCGCGAAAGATCGTTGAAGATCACTTCTTTTGCCCCGCGCGAAAGGCATTCCAGCCCCAACGCGCCGCTGCCGCAAAACAGATCGAGCACGCGCGCGCCCGCGATCCGCGCCGAAAGGATAGAAAAAAGCGATTCTTTTACACGGTCGGAAGTAGGGCGGATTTCCGCTCCTTGAAAGGACGCAAGCACCCTGCCGCGATGTTTTCCCGAAATGATCCTCATTTTTGCGATTTTTTGCCCACTTCCGCGACCTTTTCCAGCCGCTCCGCTTCCGCCAGCTTTACGCGCTTTTCTTTCATCGCCCCCCAAAGATAGGCAAACCCGCTTACCAAAATAGGAATGGCGATAAACGCAATCGAAACAAAGTTGCTTATGTTTAAATGAGCAAGCTCTTTCATCCAACTTACGGGGATGATCGCCCAGCCCGCAAACATAACGAACAGCGTCAACAATGTGCCCGCCGCATTCGGAAAGCACCCGGAAAGAATGCCGAAAATCAACGCGGGCATACCCGTGTAAAAACCGATCAAAAAACCTTTGTACGGGCGAAATTCCCGCTCTTCGCGGTGATCCCCGCCCGACTGAATGCCGAACAGAGCGTTTTGGCGATGGATTGCGCCCGTTAAATACGCGTCGTAATGCATTTTTCCGTACGTATAACACAGGTGGGTGTTATACGCCATTCCCGCCAAAATGCAAAGCACGCTTAAAATAAGTCTGAGCGGAACGTTCGGAATCGCCTGGCATGCAAGGAGCAATAAACTCATCATCAAATACATTACATAAGGCGTTACCGAACGCCGCAGGCATTCTTTTTGCACGCGCAAAAACAACCTGAATTTTGTGGGTTGATTTACGGGATCGCTCATACCTTCCACTCCTTTAAACGCTTTTTTACATTATACCTTTTTCCCGCTTTGCTGTCAAATTATTCGAACGGCGCAAGCGGGAATTTTACGCCCTTTTCACTTTACTGCATACCCTGCTCGGTGATTATATAACCTAACCGCATATCTGTTGTTTCCACCGGGAATCGCAGAAACAACTTGTCCTGCGCAGATATTTACTTGTAGAGATTTATGCCTTTTTACCTTATTATTCAAATGAAAACATACCCCGTTCGGTGAGCAAATAATGCAACCGCATGTCCGTTGTTTCCGTAGGTATTGCCGAAATAACTTGTCCTGCATAGCAGATGCCTACGCGTAAAACATGCGGGTGAGCGGAAAAGTACTTATCGTAATATCCCCCGCCGTAGCCCAAGCGGTTACCCTGCCCGTCCGCCGCAAGAAGCGGAACGATCGCAACTTCGCAATTTTCCTCTTCCCCGCACTGCGGTTGATAAATACCGAATGCGCCTTTTTCTAACTTATCCCCTTGCAGCGCGCGCACCGAGCGCATAAATTCCCCCTCTACGCGCGGCAGGCAAACCGTCTTTCCCGCCGCATACAGCCCTGCGATGATCTGCGCCGTATCCGCCTCGGTACGAACGGAACGGTAAACAAAAAAACTGCGATAAGCAAAAAAAGGAGAAGCGAAAAACCGTTCGGCGATTTTTTCGTCTTTCTCCCTGCTCTTCAAGCGGGCGCGCGCAAGCGCGCATTCCTGCCGAAGCCGTTCTTTTTCCTTTGCGATATCACCCATGTAACACGCCCCTTTCGGCAAATTTTTTCAAACCGTATCCAAACGTGCAATTCGCATTGATTCGCCTAAGTCTTTTCGCCGAATTGAAAAGCACTTTAAAACGATCGCGCTATACGGCGTTACACAATTTACGGCAAGCCGCCCGCGCCTTTTATACGAACGCACGGTACGCATTTATTCGTCGTAAATCTTTTCTGCCTTTTTTGCCAAATTACAAAGCACCTCGTAAGCGATCGTACCGTGCGCCTTTGCGTACGCTTGAATATCTTTTACGGCAAGCAACCTGCGCCCCAAGGCATTGCGCCCTTCCCGCACGTACGCGTCCATGCACAGTTTACCCACCGAGCGTTCCGTTCCCTCGCGGAACAGTCCGTCGCCGTAGCCCAAACGCAGTGTTTGCAAACGGCGATAAGGCTGGTCGGCTTTTGCATAACCGACTCCGCCGCCCGTAAACGTGCCGCTTTGCGCCACGTGCGTATACACCTTCATCGCGGGCTTTACGTCGAGCATTCCATCGAACCCGTCGGGCAGATATCCGTACAGGGCGATACCCGACCGCACCGCGTCGAAACGGTATTTCTCCCCCGCCAAAACACCGCCCGTCGCCGCAAAATGGCGCACCGCATGCGGAAAAAAGGTTTGCACCGTTTGCGCGCACCGATCGAACAGCGCCGCTTGTTCTTCCCGCGCAGCTTCGTTTTCGGGCGCGTATAAATGAGAATAAACGCCCGTTACAAAAACGCCGTGCTCTTTCGCCTCTTTGCAGGCGCGCGCAAGCAATTCGGGGCGGAACCCGTAACGGTTCATACCCGTATTCACCGCAATATGCGCCGAAATTGCAAGCTGATATTTTTGCGCCGCCCGCGCGATAACGTTTAACACCGCAAAGGATGAAAGGGTAAACGTAAGCCCGTAATAAGCGCCGCGCAAAACTTCTTCTTCGCATAAGGGAGGCGTTAAAACGAGGATCTCTTCCGCAACCCCCGCAACGCGCAGCGAAGCGCCCTCTTCTACCGTTGCGACGGCGAAGGAATACGCGATACCGCTTAACGCAAGCGCGACCCGTTCCCCGCCGTGACCGTAACCGTCGTCCTTAACAACGGCAATCAGCGGGCTTCCGCCCGCCGCTTTTTTAACCGCTTCCGCATTTTTGCGGATTCTTTTCAGTGAAATACGCGCTACGTTGTTCTGCATATTTCCATCGTATGCGCGCAAAAGGATATAAGGTGATTACTGCTTGTAAATAAATCTGCGGCAGTGCTCGCACTCGATTACGTTTCCGCCCGAAAGTTTGCTTTGCTGTGCGATCGCAAAATCCATACCGCAAATGCACCTGTCGTTGGTAAGGGGCGCAAGAATGGGGAAAATGCGTTCTTTTCTCTTTTGCTTGTACTTTTCAAGCGTTTCCGCGGGAATGTTTTTGCCGATCTTTTCCAAACGTTTGGTAATTTCGGCAACTTCCGCCGCGCGGGAATTTTTTGTTTCTTTAAACTTTTCGCTGTACTCTTTGTATTGGTTCTGCATGGCGATGGTCTGTTCTTTCATCTTTTTATACTCTTCGCACGCGCCCTCTATTTCGGAAACCAGCTTGTTAATCTCCCCCTTTAAAGCGCGAAGATTATCCGCAAGCGACTGCGCGCTGCGTTTATAAAAGGATACCTGCCCTTCGTCTTCCGTGCTTTCGTCGATCGCGGTATATTCTTTGATCGCCTCGTTGATCTCTTTATACCGCGCGGTAAGTCCTTGCGCGGTACGGCGAAGCTCCACTGCGCGGCGGTCTTGCGCTTCCAGTTTTTCGCCCGCCGTTTCCATAAATTTTTTCGCCTGCACGTATTTTTTACGCGCTTCGCTCGCGGCGATCTCCTGTTCGATTTTTCTAAGCTCCGCGTCTACCGTTTGATATTCGAGCAATTCGTTTAAAACCGACATAATAATTCTCCTTTATTTCAGCCTTTCGTCCGCGAAATATTCGCAGGGCAAACAGACCTTTTGCTTTATTTTTTCATAAAAACGGAAAAACCCGTAATTTTCCGAAGCGTAATGGGTAAGCAGCAACACGTTTAATCCCGCTTCCGCCGCCGCAAACAATACGTGATGTTTGCCGTCGGAAGAAACGATTGTATCCGCACCCGCAGTTTGCGCAAAGCGAAGACTTTCTTCGTCTAACCCCGCGCCGCAAAAACTCGCAACCTTTAAAACGGGGCGATCGCCATAAACGGCGATTCGCTCGGCGCCGAGTTCTTCTTTCGCCCTTTGGGCAAATTCCGCCATCGTACAAGGGGATACGTCGTAAATTCTGCCGTAACCGCCTTTGGAAAGCGCGTGCATGACTTCGCGCGCCTTTTTACCGCCTAAGCCAAACATCAAACTTTCGTCGATGCCCTCTTTTGCAAAATCGAGGTTCAAATGCGCAGAAATCACCGATATGCCCGCCTTCGCGCAGGCAAGAACGCATTCTCCCTCCCCCGCCTTTAACGCACGCAAGGGCGAATAGATTGCAGGGTGGTGGGTGATGATGCAATTCGCGCCCCCTTCCTTCGCCCGTTCGACGGCGGCGGAAGATAGATCGAGCGAGAACAAAATCCCCGAAATCTCCTCTTTGCAATCGAGAAGGATTCCGCTGTTGTCGTAATAACCGTATTTTTCGCACGCTTCGCCGCTTAACGAAAAGGGCGCGAAGCGATCGACCAAGTTATAAATTTCCCAAAGCGACATAGTCACCTTCCTCTGATCAATTTTATCTCTAACAACTAAGGCGCAAGGCGATCAAGCTATCAAATCCCAGAAGCGGCATGAACAATATCATCTAACTCGTTCAATTTCACTTTAAGTTCTTTTCTGCTTTCTTCCGAAAGGGAATCGCCGTTTAACAGCGCAAGCACCTTTTTCCGCTCCGCCGCGATCTTTTGCATAAACGCTTGGGGATACGTTTTTAAATTATCCCGCCCGAATTTGATTTCCAATTCGGAATAACGATCGCCGCCCTGCCCGTACCCTGCGATCAGATCGTAAAACTTTCCGTCCGCAAAAGTGATATCAGTCAGTATACGCGCGCCGCGTTCAAGCAAGAACGCGCGCACTTTTTCCGCATTCTTCATGGGCTGCAAAACAAACCGTTGGGGCAGTTCCCCGCGGGAAAGCACGCTAAGCATTTCTTCCCCGCCCATTCCCGCGATCAAAACGCAGTCGGGCTGTTCGGGAAAATTTTGCAAACCGTCCGTACAGACGGAAAAGCACCTGCCCTCTTCGATATAATCTTTTAAAAGCGTTTCCGCCTTTTGCAAGCACTTTGCGCTGATATCCGCAAGGTATGCGCGTTTGCACAAATGAAAATCGAGCGCGTACTTCGTCATATAGCCGTGATCGCACCCTACGTCCGCAAACACGCGGCACTTGGGAATATGCGAACAGATAAACGCAATGCGGTTCGTCATCAATCGAGGAAGTCGCGCAATTTTTTACTGCGGCTGGGGTGATGCAGTTTACGCAGCGCCTTTGCTTCGATTTGGCGGATGCGTTCGCGGGTAACGTTAAATTCCCTGCCCACTTCTTCGAGGGTGCGGGGCTTTCCGTCGTCGATTCCGTAGCGCAAACGCAAAACCTTTTCTTCGCGCGGGGTAAGCGTGTCCAACACGCCGAGCAGCTGTTCTTTTAGCATGATAAACGCAACCGAATCGCCGGGAGTCTGCGTTTTGTCGTCTTCGATAAAGTCGCCCAAATGCGAATCTTCCTCTTCGCCGATGGGCGTTTCCAGCGATACGGGGTCTTGCGCGATTTTTTGGATCTCGCGCACCCGCTCTACGGGCACACACATTGCTTCCGCAATTTCTTCGGGCGTGGGTTCCCTGCCGTTTTCCTGCAACAGCATGCGGGAAACGCGGGTAAGCTTATTGATCGTTTCTACCATGTGCACGGGAATGCGAATGGTGCGCGCTTGATCGGCGATCGCGCGGGTGATCGACTGACGGATCCACCACGTAGCGTACGTGGAAAATTTAAAGCCCTTTTGATAATCGAACTTTTCCACCGCCTTCATAAGTCCCAAATTTCCCTCTTGAATCAAGTCGAGAAAGAGCATTCCCCGCCCCACGTACCGTTTTGCAATGGAAACGACAAGGCGCAAGTTCGCTTCGGAAAGGCGGCGTTTTGCCGCCTCGTCGCCGTCTTGCATTAAGCGGGCGAGTTCGATTTCTTCTTCCCCCGACAAAAGAGGCACCCTGCCGATGTCTTTTAAATACATCTTTACGGGATCGTCCAGCCCGATATCGGAAAGCGCCTGTTCGAACAGTTCTTTATCCCGCTCGTCCTCGTCGAAAATCTGAATGCCCGATTCGGGAAGCGTTTTATAAACCGTTTCGATCTGCGCGGGCGTTAAATCGTACTTTTCCAACAAATCGCACAGCGCGTTGGTAGAAATACTGCCCTTCATTTTGTAGTTCGAGGCAATCCCCTCGATAATTTCGTTGAGCTTTTGCTCGGTTACCGTCATACTATCCTCCGCCGTCTTTTATCTGACGTTTTTCAATTTCTTTATCAATTCGCCTATCCGCGCGGCGATTTCCAGCCGTTTTTCCCGCGACGTTTCTTGGTTATACGCCGCATTCAGCCTGCTCTGTTCTTCCAAAAGTTTTTTGCGCCGCAGGGTGTTTACGCTGTCCGCAAAAAACCGTTCCGCCTTTTCGCCGTCTAAATTATCCCCGTAATCGAGGTTCAGCACCTCGGCGAGCTCCCCGTCCGCGTCCATCAAGTCGAACAGTCCGCTGGGGCGGACCCTGCCCTCTTTGCGCCCCTCTTCGATATACGCGGCGATCTTGCGGTGCTCCTCGTCGTCGAACTGCAATTCGGTCGGATCGCACGTTTTAGCGTACTCCCTGTTTAACAGGCACGCCGCCAACACAAATCGCGCCGCCTTCTTTTCCCTGTCTGCGTTTTCTTCGCGTACGGGAGGCGCAGGCGTGCTTTCCGCTTTGGGCGCGGGCGCGTTTTCAAAATCGCGCATAAGCGCGGAATAACTTACGTCCGCAAGCGAAGAAATGCGCTTTAACAGCTGTTCCCGCTCGGTCGCGCTTTCCGCTTCGCGCACGATGGCGAGCGCTTCTTTTACGAAATCGCGCCGCTCGTCCGATTTGGAAAAATCGTACTTGCGCTGCGCGGCGAGAATGCGGAAGTCGATCAACGGCATCGCTTTTTCCAAACAATCGCGATATCCGTCCGCGCCGAATTTTTTCACCACGTCGTCGGGATCCAGCCCCTCCGGCATGGGCACGACGCGCACCCGAAGCCCTTCTTCCTTTAAGATATCCAATCCGCGCAAATTCGCTTTCTGACCCGCGAAGTCGCCGTCGTAACTGATAAACACGTTGTCCGAATACCGCTTGCACAGGCGCGCCTGCTCTTTGGTGAGCGAAGTGCCCATGCTCGCCACTACGTTTTGAAAGCCCGCTTGATACATCGAAATGGCGTCCATATACCCTTCTACCATGATCACGGAAGAAATGCCGCCCGCGCGCTTTAACTTTTTAACGAGGTTTACGTTATATAAATTTTTACTTTTGTTAAAGATCATCGTTTCGCGCGTGTTTTTATACTTCGCGCGGTCGGTTTTTACCATTACCCGCCCGCCGAACGCGATCACCTCGTCCATATGGTTGATAATGGGAAAAATCAGCCTGCCCCCTTCCGCGTCGAGAATGCGCCCTTCCTCCGAACGGATACACGCGCCGCTGTCTACGATATCCTGCGGGGAAAAGCCGTTGTCGAGCAAAAAAGACGGAAGCGACGTAAAATCGAACGAAGCGCCAAGCCCGAATTTTTTTACCGTGCTGGGCGAAAGTTTTCTGCCCGAAAGGTATTCGAGATACTTTTCCGCCTTGCCCGAATAAAGGTTGTTTAAATAAAACCGCGCGGAAAGGCGCATGATCTTTAAATAATTATCCTTTTTGCGCTTTAATTCCGCCGTGCGCTCCCCCGAACGGTCGTCGTTTGCGGGCACTTCCAGCCCCGCGCGCTTTGCGAGAATTTCCACCGCCTGCGGAAATTCCACGTTTTCGTATTCCTGCACGAAGCGGATCACGTCGCCCGAAGCGCCGCAGCCGAAGCAGTGATAATACCGATCGGGCGCGTTGATGGAAAAAGAGGGCGTTTTTTCGTGATGAAAAGGACAGCAAGCCCAATAGTTCGCCCCCCGCCGTTCCACTTTCACATACGAAGAAATCACTTCCACCAAATCGCATTTGGTCTTTAACGTTTTTAAAAATTCGGCGTATTCGCCCTCTCTCATACAATGCCCTCCTGCGGTACGAACAGACGGTTGAACACGTTGATCGCGTATTTATCCGTCATGGAGGAAAGATAATCGCACACCGCGCGCGAAACCCCTTCCCGTCCGCAGATCGCGCGGTAAAGTTCGGGAAGCTGTTCGGGATTTTCGGTAAAGTATGTATATAATCTGCAAAGCATGCGCTCTGCGCTTTCCTGAATGAGTTTGTTGGTGCGTTCGTACACGTGCGTGAACATAAACGCGCGCAGCTCGTCCAACGCGGCTTGCCGTTCCGCCGACATTTTAACGTACGGCTTTCCTTCCGATTCTTCCGCAATGTCGCCGATCGCCGTATTGATCCGCTCGCGCGTGGTTTTGCCGAATGCCTTTACGGCGCGTGCGGGAAGCTCTTCCGCCTTTAAAAATCCCGCGCGCACTGCGTCCTCGATATCGTGATTGATATAAGCGATACGGTCGGCAAGCGATACGGCGGCGCCTTCCAGCGTAGAAGGCTTTCCGTCTTTGGTGTGGTTCAAAATGCCGTCGCGCACTTCTAAGGTAAGATTTAACCCCCTGCCGTCCTTTTCCAGCACGTCGACGACGCGAAGGGATTGTTCGCTGTGGCGGAATCCGTCGGGCGAAAGTTTGGCAAGCACCCGCTCGCCCACGTGCCCGAACGGGGTATGCCCCAAATCGTGCCCCAAGGCGATTGCTTCCGCCAGATCTTCGTTTAAAGAAAGGCAGCGGGAAATAGAGCGGGCGATCTGGCTTACGTCAAGCGTGTGCGTCAGCCGCGTAATGTAATGATCGCCGTCGGGCGCGAAGAAAACCTGCGTCTTGTTTTTCAGCCGCAGGAAAGATTTGGAATAGATGATCCTGTCCCGATCGCGCTGGAATTCCGTCCGCATGGAACAAGGCGTTTCTTCCCGCGCCCTGCCCGCGCTTTCGCACGATTTTTTCGCATACGGGGAAAGAAACGCTTTCTCTTTTTCAAACGTTTTTTCCTTCATCACTCGTTATTTCGACGGAAAAAGGAGTTTTTCCTTGTTTTATTTGTATTTTAAATAACAAATCCGCCGTTTACCCCTAAAATTTGCCCCGTAACGTACCGATTTTCGGCAAGAAACAGCACTGCGGCGGCAACTTCTTCGCCCGTGCCCAATCTTCCGAGGGGAATTTCTTCGCGCAGAGCGGAAAGTTCCGCTTGGGAAAACCGCGCGTTCATCTGCGTTTCGATCACGCCGGGGCACACGCAGTTTACCGTAATGCAAGAAGGCGCAAGTTCTTTTGCAAGCGCTTTTGTAAACGCGATTAACGCCCCCTTAGAGGCGGAATAAGCGCTTTCGCAACTGCCTCCCGTTTGCCCCCATACCGAAGAAATATTCACGATCGCCCCGCTTTGCCGGGCGATCATCTTTTTTACGGCGTGTTTGCAACACAAAAACGCCCCTTTCGCGTTTACGGAAAACACTTCGTCCCATTCCCGCGCGGCGATATCCTGCACCTGCTTATACAGAGAAATCCCCGCGTTGTTCACAAGCAAGTCGATCTGCGACATTTGCGCGATCGCTTCTTTTACGCTTTGTTCGTCGGCAACGTCCGCCTTGATAAAGCGCGCTGCGGGAAGGCGTTTTTGCGCTTCTTCCGCATCTTTTTCGCTATGCAGATAAGTTGCGGTAACCGCATATCCCCTTTCGATCAACGCGCGGCAAATCGATAGCCCGATCCCCCGCGTGCCCCCCGTTACAAGCGCACTCTTCATTTTTCTTCCCCGCAAAGGGCAAGAATTTCGCGCGCGACTTCTTCCACCGTCTTTCCGTCGGTATCCACAATGCGGTCGGCGACGTGTTCGTATATAGGCGTGCGCACGCTTAAAAGCTGACCGAGCGTTTCCGCCGTTCTGCCCGTATCCTTTAAAAGCGGGCGCGATTCGTCCGCGCGCACGCGGGAAATCAGCGTTTCGAACCCCGCGCGCAAAAATACGATAACGCCGTTTTGTTTCAGCATTTCGCTGTTCTCGGGCTGCAAAACAAGCCCGCCGCCCGTAGAAATCACAAGTCCGTCTAACTTAATCAACTCGCGCACGACGTCCGTTTCCAGCGCGCGGAAATGCGCTTCGCCGTAATATTCGAAGATATCGGAAATTTTACCGTGACGGTCGCTGATCACCACGTCGGTATCGAACCATCTGCGCCCCGTAAGTTTTGCGATTTGAATGCCGACGCTCGTTTTTCCCACGCCCATCATGCCGCACAATACGATGTTCATAACCAAAAACTCTCCAACGCAAGTTTATAACTGTTTTTGCCGAAGCCGAGGATCTCCCCCTTGCATACTTCGGTCAATACCGATTTTTTGCGGAATTCTTCCCGCGCGTGCACGTTGGACATATGCACCTCCACTACGGGAACGGCGATCGCTGCGATCGCGTCGCGCAGCGCGTAAGAATAATGGGTGAACGCGCCCGCGTTTAACACAATCCCGTCGTATACGCCTTCCGCCTGCTGAATGCGGGTGCACAGTTCCCCTTCGGAATTGCTTTGAAAAAAGTGCGCCGCATGCCCGTTCGATTCGCAAAAAGCCGCGAGTTCCCCTTCGATCTCTTCCAGCGTCTGCCCGCCGTAAACATCCCGTTCGCGCTTGCCCGTAAGGTTTAAATTTACTCCGTTAAGCACAAGAAAATTCATATCCGTTCCTCCCGATAACTTTCCCATAAATTTTTCGCTTCCCGCTCGCACGGCGTGCGGCGCAAATAAATGCAATCTGCCATGTACGCCTGATAAAAGAGCATGGAATCGCCGTTTACCGTCTTTTTGCCCAAAGCCTGCGCAATGCGCAAAAATTCCGACTGCGCGGGTACGTAAATCAAATCGACCGCCGTTTCGCACAAGCCGAGCAGCTTTTTGTCTACGGGCGATTCGCTTCCGTCTTCCCGCCTGCAAGAGGGCGTTTGCCCCACCGTTTTGTGCATGCCGATCCCCGTGCAGTTGAGCAGGATATCGAACTTGCGCAGGGGAACCCGCGAAAGAGGCGTAAATCCGCCGAATTCGTTATAAACCTCTTGCAAGCGGTCTTCGTTGCGCTCGTACGCATACACTTCCGCGCCTTCTTCCGTCAGTTTTTTAATGCAGCTTCTGCCCGCGCCGCCCGCGCCCAGCACAAGGACGGACCGCCCTTTTACCTGTACGCCCGCGTTTTTCAGCATTAACAAAAAGCCGAAACCGTCCGTATTGTATCCCGCGCGCTCGCGGCATAATACGGTATTCACCGCGCCGAATACGGGCGCGTCGTCGCGCAGTTCGCTTAAATACGCAATGATATCCCCTTTAAAGGGAATGGTAACGTTGAACGCGTCGTACCGCTCAAACAGTTCTTCCGCGCGTTCTGCAAATTGTTCGGGCGGAATAGATATCGCTTCATACTTGCATTCCGCCCCCAACCGCCGCAATATAAACGCGTGCATCGACGGGCTTAACGATTGGGAAACGTCTTTTCCGATAACGGCCAAATGTAAGTTCATTGCAATTTCCCCCGAATTTCGCGCAGTTCGCGCGCGTATTCCGCATAAGGGATTTCAAGCAAGGCATATTCCCCTTTGGCAACGGGTGCGGTAATTACTACGCTTTCGCTTATCGCGTTTTTTTTATCGAGTTTGGCAAAACACGCCGCTTCTTCCGCCTGCGGCAAACCCGGCTTTCCGCCCAGTGCGGTATAGATGAGTTCTTGCAGTTTTTTTAAGTACCCTTTATCGCACAGTACTCTGCTTTTTGCAAGTTCCGCCTCGAACAACAGCCCCAACAATACGTATTCCCCGTGCGACAGCTTTGCATCGAACAGTTCGAGCGCGTGCCCCGTTGTGTGCCCTAAATTCAGCGACTTGCGCAAACCGGACTCCTTTTCGTCCTCCTGCACGACGAACGCTTTGTGCGCGATGTTATCGGGCACGACGCCGTTTAAAAACGCCAAATCGAACAGCCTATCACGGTTTTCGATCAGTTTATCGAACAGCGCTCCGTTCAGCGCGCCGTGTTTTACGATTTCGCCCAAGCCGCAGCGCACTTCCCGCGCGGGCAACGTTTTTAAAAACGAACCGTCTACCAACACGGTATTCGGCTGTTTGAACGCGCCGACGATATTTTTAACGCCGTCTAAATCGACGGCGGTCTTCCCCCCTACGGAGGAATCCACCTGCGACAATAACGTGGTAGGAACTTGCACGCAGTCGATCCCGCGCATGTACAGTGCGGAAGCAAGCCCGCCGATATCCCCCACAACGCCTCCGCCCACCGCAAACAGGCAATCGCCGCGGTGAAGCCCCGCCGCAGCCATCGCGCGTAAAATTTCGATCAGCGTATTCGGCTGTTTGTGTTCTTCCCCCGCGGGCATCGCGTAAACGCGCGAATTTCCCGCAAGCCGCCCGAACGTCTCTTTATAAACGGAAAAAACCGTTTCATCCGTCAAAATAAATACTTGCGGATAGTTTGCGGCAAGCGCGGGATACATTTCATCGAAGATCCCCTCGCCGCAGAAAATCTTGCTTTGCGCTTGTTCGCCGTGAAAACGCAACGTGAATTCTTTCATGCGGGAAGCCTCCCGTAGCGTTCTTTTACCTCGGCAAGATGATCCCCGCCCAACCGTTCGAGCACGACCTGCGCGATCTCGCAGCAAAGCGCGCTTTCCAAAATTATTTCGCAAGCGGAAATCGCGCACACGTCGCTGCGCTCCGCCGCCGCCGTTGCGGGCGATTTGGTAAGATAATCTACCGTTCTAAGCCCCTTCATTAACGTGGGGATAGGCTTCATCGCCGCGCGAAGCACGATCTCTTCCCCGTTCGACATGCCCCCCTCTATCCCGCCGGCGCGGTTGGTTTGGCGGTAAAATCCGCGCGCTTCGTTGTAAAAAATTTCGTCGTGCACCTCGCTTCCCGCAAGGCGCGCCGCGCCGAAGCCGATGCCGACTTCTACCCCTTTGATCGCCTGCACGCTCATTAACGCCGCGCAAAGGCGCGCGTCTAACTTTTCCGCATACGTCATGCAGCTGCCAAAACCGCTTTTTAAACCCTTTACGCGCACTTCGATCGAGCCGCCGCAGGTGTTCCCCGCTTTTTTCAGCGCGTCTATCCTTTCGATTGCGCACGCTTGCGCCTGCTTGTTCATCATCGCAAGTTCGGGCAATCTGTTTTTTAACTGTTCAAAGGAATAATTCCCATCGTCTGAAATACCGCACACTTCGCGCACATAGCCCGAAACTTCTATTCCCAATTCCCGCAAAAGCCCGCGGCAAACCGTTCCCGCCGCCACGCGGATCGCCGTTTCCCGCGCGGAAGCGCGTTCTAAAATATTGCGCGCGTCTTTTTGCGCAAACTTTTTTAATCCCGTTAAATCGGCGTGCCCGGGACGCACGTGCGTAAGCGTACGCGCGCTTTCGTCGCACCCTTCGGGCGCCATGTACGCCTGCCAATTTTCGTAATCGCGATTGAACACCGCAAGCGTTACGGGGCTGCCCAACGTTTTTCCGTTGCGCACGCCGGAAAGAATTTCTACCCTGTCCGTTTCGATTTTCTGCCTGCCGCCCCTGCCGTATCCGCTTTGCCGAAGGGCAAGATATGCGTTTATTTCTTCCGTGTTTACGGGCAGCAGAGAAGGAAGCCCTTCGATTATAGCGAAAAGCCCTTTGCCGTGCGATTCTCCTGCGGTAGTAATTTTCATGCGTGTGACTCCGATAAATTGGTTTGAACGGCGTACCCGCCGTTATAAACGGATATTGTAATATCTCCCAGTTCGTCGGTGCGGTAAATTTCGCATCCGGCAACGGATAAATTGTTTAACGTTTCTTCCGCGGGGTGGGAATACGCGTTTCCCCTTCCGCAGGAAACGATCGCCTTTTCCGCCCCTAAAAAAGAAAGCCACTGTTTGGAAGAAGAGGTCTTTGCGCCGTGATGCGCAACTTTTAAGATATGCGTTTGCGGCAGCCTTACGGGAAAACCTTGCTTATCGAACAGCGTTTCGTCGAACGAATATTCCGTCATAAGCCGTTCTTCGCGCGAAGCGGAAATATCCCCGCACAGCAGCGCGTTTACGCCCCCGTACGAGATCCACAACACGGCGGAAGCATCGTTTTCGTCCGTTTCCCCTGCCGAATAGGGAGAGATACAGTTTACATACGCCCCCGAAGGGCGGGAGATCACCCCGTAGCGGGAAAGCGGCTGCATCGCACAATTCGCTTCTTGCGCCCGTTCGAGCAAACGCTTGTACGCCGCGTTTTCCGACGGTACCGCAGGCAAATACAGCGTTTTTATATCGAACATGTCGAACAGCTGCGTAAAGCCGCCGTAATGGTCGATATCCGCATGGGTCAAAAGCAGAGAAACAGCGGTAGGCGCAAGTCCTTTCAGATAGCGCGCAACTTTCGTTTTTCCGTAGAAAGAGCCGTCGCCGCCGTCGATTACAAGCACGTCGCCGTCCGGAAATTCCACCAAAGTGCAATCAGCCTGCCCTACGTCGAGAAAGTGCAGGCGCATTTCCCCCTCGGCACGGGCAGGCAACGCGTAAGCGGGCACAAGCGTACGTAAAGGACAAAACGCCTGCAATAACCCCAGCGTTAATACGATCAACATTACCGCCGCAAGATATAATGCCTTAAACAACCGCTTTTTGCGTTTAGACTGCAAACCTTTTCTCCTTTAATACGATTTCACGCGCGATACGGCTTCCGTTGCCACATGCCGCTGCAATTTATAAACCGCAACAACTGAGTTTTTTAGATTGCAAACCCTTTTTCCTTTAATGCGATTTCATGCGCGATACGGCTTTTATGTGCAACCGCCGCCGCAAAACACAAAACCGTAACAACTGTCTTTTATTAGATTGCAAACCCTTTTTCTTTTAATACAATTTCATACGCATTACGGACTTTGTTTGCAACCGCCGCCGCAAAATATGAAACCCGTAAACAACTGAGTTTTTTAGATTGCAAATCCTTTTTCTTTTAATGCGGATTTTATCTCTTCCATGCGCGATACGGCTTCCGCATATCCCAACTCGAACATTGCATCCATCGCCTTGCGCGAAACGTCGATCGCGCGAAAGCCCGAAAGATTGGGGCGGAGCATAATATCGCACGCTTCATAGCCGCGCGTTTTGCTGTATTCTTTGGTACGAAGCGAAACAAACGCGCTGATCGCCGAACCGAGCAAGCGGGAAAACATTCCCTTTTCCTCTTCGGGCGGCATAAATGCGGATAAATCGCAACCGATCACAAAATCCGCGCCCATCTCTTTGCAGATATCGGCGGGAATCGCGTTGGTATACGCGCCGTCCGCAAGGCGCTTGTCCCCTATTTTCACCGCGCGGAAAAAGGGCGGCATCGCCGAAGAAGCGCATAAAACGCGGGCAATTTTCCCCTCGTTTAATAAAACGCCTTCGTTTGTTTCCGTATCCGTCGCCCAAGCGGCAAAAGGAAGGGAAAGGGAAGAAATATCCCCCTCTAAATAAGTTTCCAAAAAACGTTCCGCAAACGCCATATCGGCAAACGGCTTTAAGTTTTTAGAAAATTCTTTGATGTTTAAATTTTGCAGAACTTGCGTCATATCTTCCGCCGTGTACCCTTTGGCATACAGCGCGCCCGCAATCGAGCCGATGGAAGTTCCCGTTACGATTTGAAAGCGGATACCCTCCTCTTCAAACGCCTTTAACGCGCCCAAATGCGCCATTCCCTTGGCGCCGCCGCTTCCCAGCGCAAGCCCGAGTTTTAGGGCAGGAGCTTTTTTGCGGGCAAACAGATTTCTAATTTTTCCGAAAAATCCCATACTCCCCCCATAACAATAACGATTACTTATAGTTTACACGTTTTTTGTAAAAAAGTAAACCGTATTGCGCGTTTTTCTTCTTTTTTCCGCTTTTGCGGCATATTTTCTTGACGGACAGCCCTACGGCTGATAAGATAGAATGCGTATTCGGAGGATATCGATCATGAAAATTACAGGCATACAAAAAAGAAACCTCGCCGCGATCGTGCTTACAAGCGCGCTCGTTCTTGCTCTGCTCGCGGGCGTGATTTACAATTCGGTGCAATATGCGAACGGCGCGCTTGCCCCCGCTATGTTTCGGCGCAGAATCGGCTTTGCCGGCATTTGCGCGCTGATGTTCGCGCTTGTATTCGCCGTGCAATGGATCTTTCGCATTCGCTTTCCGCTGTTTATGGAACTTTCCCTTTTGCTGTTCGCGTTTGCATGCCTTGCGGGCGGAACGGTTTTCGGGTTTTATTTAACCGTTCCCCATTGGGATAAAGTGCTGCACACGACAAGCGGGTTTCTGTTCTCCGCAGTAGGGCTTACCCTTGCCAGACTGCTTCTTTCCAAAGACGAAGCGGACGCAAAGCATATTATTGCAACCGTTTTGATCGCCTTTTTCTTTTCCCTTGCCGTGGGCTACGTGTGGGAAATTTACGAATACACCCTCGATTCGCTCGGCTCTTCCGACTTGCAAAGATGGGCGGAAAACATAATCGAAACGCTGCCCGACGGCACCTATCTCGTAAGCGATAAGCGCGGGTCCGCCCTGCACGATACGCTGGGCGACATGATCGTAAATTTCATCGGTACGATCGTATTCCTCGTTCCGATGCTGATCTTGTTTTTTAAAAAACCGAACACGCTTACTTTGTTCGACGTGAAAAAATCCAAACGAAAAGAACAGGCTTAAATAATGCCCGCCGTTACGGATAAAATTTTTTGCTGGCGTCTTGCAGAAAGAGCGGCGTTATGGTATAATTAGGATAAATCGAACGCATTCGCACGCAATATTGCTTGACGAATGCAAGCACAAAGGAGATAACTTTATGGATAACAAGTACAAAGGCACGCAAACGGAAAAGAATCTTGAAGCGGCGTTTGCCGGAGAATCGCAAGCAAGAAACAAATACACTTACTTTGCTTCCGTCGCGAAGAAAGAAGGATACGAGCAGATTTCCGCAATCTTTTTAAAAACTGCGGATAACGAAAAAGAACACGCCAAAATGTGGCTGAAAGAATTGGAGGGCATAGGCGATACCGCGCAAAACCTTGCTTCCGCCGCCGACGGAGAAAACCACGAGTGGACGAACATGTACGAAGAATTTGCAAAAACCGCAGAAAACGAAGGCTTCGAGGCGCTTGCCGCAAAATTCCGCATGGTTGCCGCGATTGAAAAAGAACACGAAGAAAGATACCGCGCCCTTATAAAAAACATCGAAACGGCGGCAGTGTTTGAAAAGAGCGAAGTTAAAGTTTGGGAATGCCGCAACTGCGGGCATATCGCCGTGGGTAAAAACGCCCCCGAAGTCTGCCCCGTGTGCACGCACCCGCAAAGCTATTTCGAGATCCACGCCGAAAATTACTAAGTCGAATCAAAAAGGCTTTCGGATTTTTTCCGAAAGCTTTTTTTTATGCCGAAGCCGCTAACACTTCCGTTTTTCTTAGAAAAACGATTGCCCCGCATAAACATATTTTTTGAAATAGCGCCGTCCGTTTCTGCGGTGAAATCCGTTTGTTCTACGCAAGCGGCGAAACGATTTTACAAGTTTAACGAATCCCTCTATTTATCTTATACGTCCCTATTCTTTCAGCTAAATACGGCAAAACGCTTTTTTACTCGCCCGCCAACGCGCGGATCAACCGTTCCTCTTCGGGCGGGCGAGTAAAGAAATCGCGCGGCAAATCGCCAGCAACGGGAATATCTTCCGCAATGTTGCCGCCCCGCAGCACCAACGCGCGATGAGAAAGCATCGCTGCTTCGTGCGGGTCGTGCGTTACGAACAGCACCGTACTTCCCTTTTCCCGCCACAGTTCGCCTACAAGCGCAATCAACGTTCGCTTTAACGATAAATCGAGCGCGGAAAACGGCTCGTCCAATAAAAGCGCTTCATGCGGAAACAAAAACGCGCGCGCGACGGAAACCCGCTGCGCCTCCCCGCCCGAAAGCGCGCGCGGATACGCCTTCTCTTTTCCGCAAAGCCCGACGCGGGCAAGCATAGCGCCGATTTTTTCCCATTCGCTTTCGGGCAATACAAATTTCAAATTCCCTTCCACGGTTAAATTGGGCAGAAGCATGGGCGATTGAAACAGAAAGGAAACAGCGCCCCGACCCGAAACTTCCCCTTCGTATGCGGTAAGCCCCGCCGCAATTTTTAAAAGGGTGGTTTTACCCGCTCCGCTTTCGCCGAGCAGCGCAGTAATTTTTCCTTCTTCTACGTGCAGCGAAAAATCTTGAAACACCCTTTTGTTCGGGTATTCTTTTACAATGTGTTCGAATTTCATGCTTTCCACCTCAACAGCGGTTTTGCGGCAAGCGCAAAAAGCCCTTCCAGCGCAAATCCGATACAAACGGTTACAAGCGTAAGAGCAAGCAACTGCGGCATATCCAAAACATTCTGCGCCTCGTGCATCATGCCCCCCAAACTGCGATAGGTGGAAGAAAGCACCTCGCCCGATACGATCACTTTTAACCCCATAGAGCAGATCGCGCCCGCCTGCCCTAAAACGGAAGGCGCGGCAAGAGGCAGATACATGCGCAAGATTTTCCGCTTTGCGCAAACCCCGAACGCTTCCGTAAGGTCGCAGAACGCCTCCCCCGCCCCGTCAAAGGCGGAAAGACACGCCGCATATAACGCAGGGAAAAGCACCAACGCCGCAACGATAACGGGCGCGGCGGCGGGCGACGTCCATAAAAGAAGCGCCAAAATCACCGCCATGGTGGGAAGGGTGCGCAATACCGAAACGAGGGGCGCGAAAAAAGCGCGCACTGCGGGATACAGGCGGGAAAAAAGCGCAAGCGTTCCCCCGCAGGCAAACGAGCAGACAAAGGCGACCGCCGTACGCAAAAATGTTGCCCCGAACGCGCGCCAAAACTCCCCTTTGCCCAACAGCGCAAAGGCGGATCTTACCGTTTGCCCGAACGAAGGGAGCAAATATTCGTTGCCGATCGCATAATAGGCGATCAGCCAGCCCGCCCACAGTGCAAACAGCGCCAACGCGGAAAACAAAAAATTCTTTTTCAACATTTATACCGTTGCGAAAAACGCGTCTTGCGCGGGGGCGGTAAACTGCGGATCGATTTCTTTTAACTTTTCCAAAAACGCGTTCACCGAGTCTTTACAGTCCGCACTTTTCGTAAAACGAACCGAACAGTTTTTTATTACTTCCGCAGTCAAGTTTTCCGCCGTGAACGAAGGCGTTAAGCCCTGCGTACGCTTTTCCGCAAGCAGAGAAAGCACCTGTTCGGAAGAAGCCGTCCGCAAAAATTCCGCGCCCTTTTCAAAATGAGAAACAAGCGTTTTTACCGCGTTTGCGTCCTCTTCGAGCAGCGAACTTTTTACGACGAGCACCGCTTGCGGATACCCCTCTTCCCCGCCGTACAGCTTTTGCAGATCCCCCGCAAGGTGAAAAGGCTTGGGGCTTTGCGCGGTTTTTGCGATTTTTGTGCTTGCGGCGGGTTCGGGGCACAAATAATAATCGCACCCGCCCGCGGGCGTAACTTCCGCCGCCGCGTCTTGAATCGCCTTTAAATTGACTTTATCCGTTTGAGCTTCTCCGCCGATCGTATAGGGAATCTTCTTCTCCTTTAACACCGTTTGAAAGGTAAGCCCCGGCACGTTCGTAAGCTGTACCACGCCTACCGTTTTGCCCGTAAGCGCCGCGGAAAGATTTTCTTCCGTTATAGGGGGATTTTCCCCCGTCGTTAAAAAATACATGTTGCCGTTTGTTACCGTGCCGAGCATTTTATATTGCTCCCCCGTGCCGAGCAGCTTTCCCGCGGCGTTTACGGGAAGCACGCAAAAATCTGCGGCGGGATTTTCGCCCGTTACCTGCGCGACAACCGTCGCCGCGGAAATTACGCGATACTCAAAGAGGTTGCCGTCCGCCTGCTCTTGCGAGATCGCCTGCGCAAGCGCGAGCGCGGGCGCGCCGTCGGGCGCGTATACCGAATAGCTTTTTTCTTCCGTTCCGCACGCCGCCCCGCCGAACAGACATAATCCGCATAAAAGGGCGGATAGTAAGATGCTTAATTTTTTCATGCTTGCTCCTTAAAACTTACTGAATAATGTTTTTGCCGTTACTTTGGGCAGCTGCCCGATTTTACCCGTCAACGCGTTCAAAGCCGACGGGGGCGCGTCTAATACCACGCTGAGCACCGAAACGCTCTTTTCCCGATAAGGAATGCCCATTCTGCCCACCACGTATTCGCCGTATTCGGAAAGATACGCATTCAGCCGCTCGGTTACGCTTCTGTCCTCTACGATAACGGAAAGCACCGCAAGCCGTTTTTCTTCCATAAAAAAACTCCTTCGCCCAAACGGCAAAAGGAGAATATGCGCAAACATGCTTTGCGCCGATTTGTTTATATCCCCCTTTGCGGTTAGAATGCTCTTTCCGTTCAGGCAATTTATTTACGATAAAATTATACCATGTTTTTTTGAAAAAGGCAAGTATATCCGCTTTTCTTTTCCGCATACTGAGGGTATGAAAACGTTTGCAAAAGTATTGGTTATTTTAACGATCGCAATCGGCTGCCTGTTTACGGCGGCGGCTTGCGTAAAAACGATCGACGCCGACGAGCCCCCGCGCGACCCGAACGAAGGAATTATGCCCTTGCCCGAGCTGCCTATGCCGCGCAATTTGCCCCAACGCCTTCCCATTCGCGGCGGCGGACTGCGCATTCCCGTGTAAAAGAATCCCGAAAGGGATTTTTTTATTTGCTTCCTATGATTGACATTTTATTTCGTATGTGCTACACTGATTTTACCACGTAAGCCGAATATTAACTTGCAAGAGAACCATGCTTATAGGGCATAGTGTATCTCTATTTTTTTGTGTGGACTTTTGCAGGTTTTACACTTCGGTTTGCGTGGTAACAAATCGGAGACACTCATGCGGTGCGTTTCCGGTTTGGGAACGCACCTTATTTTTTTATTCGGAGGTACTTTATGAAAAAGAAACCGATTACCCTACTGCTTTCCGCAACCTGTTTTATCGTTTGCATGCTTGGATTTGCGGCATGCAATAACGACGACGGCGACTCTGCCGAAAATAACGAAAACATGCAAACTTCATGTTCCCAAGGTTTGGATTACACTTTAAACGAAAAAGGCTATACCGTTACGGGTTTTGGCTCTTGCCAAGACAGCGAACTTGTAATCCCTTCCGTATACGAAAACAAACCGGTAATCGCCATCGGAGCTTTTGCATTTCAAGACTGCTCTTCGCTAACAAGCGTTTCCATCCCCGATTCCGTAATTGAAATTGACAGCGGTGCCTTTTTTCATTGTACAGCACTAACAAATATTACCATCCCCAATTCTGTTACAGAAATGGACTATGGGGTATTTAACGGCTGTTCCTCGCTTACAGATATTATTATTCCTAATTCTATCACCTCAATTAGTACAATGGCATTTAAAAATTGCATTTCACTTTTAAATATCACCATTCCTAATTCCGTTACAGAAATCAACTATGGCGCTTTTAGCGGTTGCGCTTCGCTTACAAGCGTTACAATTCCCGAATCTGTGACTAAAATTTACGGTGGAGCATTTGAAAACTGTTCCTCACTGATAAGCGTTGCACTTCCAAATTCCGTTACGGAAATCGGAGGATATGAATATACATCCATGATTGCGTTCGGCGGAGCGTTCCAAGGATGCACTTCGCTTGCAACCATTACGCTGCCAAATTCTATTACAAAAATCGGCGATAGTGCATTTGAAAACTGTACTTCTCTTATCGGCATCACTATTCCTAATTCTATTACTTTTATTAGCAGTTCTGCTTTTAACGGTTGCGCTTCGCTTGCAAGTATTGTTGTAGAACCAAACAATATTAAGTATCATAGTGCAAATAATTGTATTATTGAAACTACAAGCAAAACTTTAATTGCAGGCTGTAAAAACAGTGTGATTCCCACAGACGAAAGCGTAACTTCTATCGCTTACCGCGCTTTTCGCAATTGTACTTCACTTACACGCATTTCAATTCCTGATTCTATTATTTCTATCGATGCTTCTGCTTTCGACGGTTGTACTTCGCTTAAAGCTAACGAATACAATAACGACTATTACTTGGGAAACAACAATAATCCGTATTTAATACTGTTTAAAATAACAGATAAAGCCGTTTCCTTTTATAATATTTCGGCTGATACAAAACTAATTTATAGCGGAGTATTTGAAAATTGCACTTCGCTATCGAGTATTGCAATTCCCGATTCCGTCACATATATTGGCGACGACGCGTTCCATAGTTGCACTTCGTTAACGGAAATAATTATTCCCGATTCCGTAACTTATATCGGCGACGGCGCGTTCCATAGTTGCACTTCGTTAACGGAAATAATTATTCCCGATTCCGTAACTTATATCGGCAATCGCGCGTTCCAAAGTTGCACTTCGTTAACGAAAATAATTATTCCCGATTCCGTAACTTATATCGGCGACGGCGCGTTCTATGGTTGCACTGCAGTGACAAGCGTTACTATTCCTTACTCTGTCACTTCAATCGGCAACCTCGCGTTCTGCGGCTGCACCGCGCTAACGGAAATAACGATTCCCGATTCCGTAACTTATATCGGCGAGGACGCGTTCTATGGTTGCACCGCGCTAACGGAAATTACTTTTAAATCTACTAAATTACAATGGGAGACTATAAAAAAGCACTACGCATGGAATTATAACTCCGCAGTTGCAATGATTCATTGTACCGACGGCGATATATTAATTCACCGCACTGACGACGGTACAATATAAAATCATACAAAAATCAACCTGCAAGCGATTTAATCCAAATTAAAAAACAACAATAAATGTTTTTTTTCAAGCGCAAAATAAAAAATCCCCTCTCGAATATGAGAGGGGATTTTTTATTTGATCAACTTAAAAATCCTTTAATAATCTGTTCTTCCGCTTCTTGTTCGGTCAAGCCGAGCGTCATCAGCTTAATAAGCTGTTCACCCGCGATTTTGCCGATCGCCGCTTCGTGTATAAGCTGCGCGTCGATACAGTTTGCGGTGAGTTCGGGTACGGCGGTAACGCGCGCGCCGTCCATAATGATCGCGTCGCATTCGGTATGCCCGTGGCAGGCGGAATTTCCGTTAATGCGGGAAATAAATTCCTGCGAAGACTGTTCCGCCGCCACCGAACGGGAAACGACGTCCGCGCCCGAATCTTCCCCGTTTAAATCTACCGTAAAATCCGTTTTGGCGAACTGCTTGCCGTGCGTATAAATCTTTTCGCGCACGATCAGATTCGCCCCTTTTGCAAGCTCCGCTTTGGTGGTTCTTACCGTGGAATCGATCCCCTTTATTTGGGTGGTTTCCATTTCTAACCGCGCGCCCTCTTCCAAATAAACCTGCGTCGTAGGGTTCATCACGTTTTCACCGTTGCCGTCGCCCCCGCCGTAATGTTTTTCCACATATTTCACTTTGGCGTTTTTGCCCACGTGAAAGGTATGCACGCCGCTGTGTTCCGCCAGTTCCACGCCGCAGTTGTGGATTCCGCACCCCGCAATGATCAGCACGTCGGCGTTTTCGCCCACGTAAAAATCGTTATAAACCGTTTCGCGCAAGCCGCTTTCCGTAATCACGACGGGAATATGCACGCTTTCGTTTTTGGTGTTGGGCTGAATAAAAATATCGATGCCCGATTTGCCGTCCGTTTTGGTTTCGATTTTAATATGCTCGGTGCTGCGCCGCCCGTCGCCCCCGCCGTTTTTGCGGATATTGTACGCGCCGTCGGGAACTTTATGCAAATCGGCAACCTGCATCAACAGCATTTTTTCCAATTCGTCCATACGTTAATCCTCCATTTTTTCGCGCAGCGCGGGGCAGGCGGAAGTGCCGAGCAAACAGGGCAAAATTTCTTCTCTGCGTCCCTCTTTTTCCACCTTACCGTTGGCAATCACCACTATGCGGTCGGCAATGTTTAATATGCGCTCTTGGTGCGAGATGATCAAAATGCTTCCTTGATTTTTACGGTACATTTTTTCGAATACGGATATCAAGCTGGTAAAACTCCATAAATCGATTCCCGCTTCCGGCTCGTCGAATACGGTAAACTTGGTACCGCGCGCAAGCACGGTAGCAATTTCGATGCGCTTTAATTCCCCGCCCGAAAGGGAAGAGTCTACCTCGCGGTTGATATAATCGCGCGCGCACAGCCCCACTTCGGATAAATACGAGCACGCCTCGTTTACGCCGATTTTTTTGCCTGCTGCAAGGGAAACAAGATCTTTTACCGTGATCCCCTTAAAGCGAACGGGCTGTTGAAAGGCAAACGAAATACCGCGCTTCGCCCGCTCGGTTACGGAAAGAGAGGTAATATCTTCCCCGTCTAAATAAATGCTTCCGCTTGTAGGCGAAACGATTCCCGCAATGATCTTTGCAAGCGTGCTTTTGCCGCTGCCGTTCGGCCCCGTGATTGCAACGAATCGCCCGTCCACTTTCAGCGATACGCCTTTTAAAATTTCTTTTTTATGATCTCCGTCCGCCGTATAACAGACGTTTTTCAGTTCTAACATAGCTGCTCCTTTTTCTTTGCGTATGGTATTCTACCACACCCGCCCGAAAATGTAAAGAGTTTTCTCTACCGCTTTTCATTCCGTTTGAAATGAAAAGCGGTTTTAGATTTGCGGCATGCGCGCCCTGCCCGACGATAAATAACAGCAAGCAGGTACAAAATGCAACGTTACATTACGCCCGCTTCGAACTTATTGCCCGCCGCCGAAAAAACGACTCTACCGCTTTTTATTTCGTTTGGAACGAATTTCACCGTTCGCGCCCGCGTTGGGCGCATTTTTACGCGCATTATGCGCCGCAATGTAAATGCAGATTCCCGCAGGCACGACGACGAGGGCAACGCCTGCGCCGATCAGTATGGCGATCGGCACGGGAATTCCGCCCTGATTGGGCAAAGAAAGCAAAACGGGCTGTTCCGTTTCGCACAGCGAAAACATAAGTACCCCCTGCGGAAATTCTTGCTGTTTTAAAACATACCCGTTTTCCGTCTTTTGAAACCCTTGCAGTGAACATTCCGTTAAAAAATACGGGGTATCGATCGCAATTTCCAACTCGCTGAACGAAAGCCGCTTTGCCGCAGACGATAAAAGGCACTCGTACCGGTAAACATACGGCGAATACCCGCCGTTAACCGAGGGATACAGCGGAGCCGTTACCCGATTGACGATCTTGCCGTTTGCAGGAAATTCGAGTTGGTATTCCAACCACCGCGCCAGCCTGTTCGTAAGCGAAGCTTCCTGCGACGAAATTACGGCGCAATCTTTTCCGTACCCGTTCAAACTGTCGATCGCGGCGTTGTACCAATCGATTTCGCTTACTTCGCTATCCTGTTTGCGGCTGCGTAAAGCGTAATCTTCGAACGACATGCTCGTTTGCGAAACGATCGCCGCGTTTCCCGCAAGCGGTTTTTCGCGCGTATAATCTTCGTAAAGGGAAAAGACGGGCAAAACGTTTTCCTGTACGCCGATCACCGTAACGGTAAACGACTTGTTTCCGTTTCGGTAATACCATGCGCCGATCCGTTCCCCGTCTTCCTCGCGCGACCAACTGTTAAAATCGGATACGATCACCCGCGTGTCCGCCTCATCGCAGGTGAACTTTCCCGAAAGATAAAATTGCGGAACGGAAATATTGCGGATTTCCATTTCGTATACGGTAACGGGCGTTTGCCGTTTAAAAAACACATCGTCCTTTTTTTCGTCTAGAATGCGCGCGGCGTCTTGTTGCGCGTTGAAAGCGTAAGAAAAATACGTATGCCGAACGGCAGACGCAACCGCTTCCCCGTCCGCCGTGACCGAATACAGCCGCGCATGATCGAGGGGGTCGTCTTCCTCGTCCCAATGCGTTTCGTAATCGGGCGCTTCGCGGAAGGGAAACACAAGTTTCATATTTACAGCATAATCGGCAGAATTAAAAAAGGTATATTCCGCCGCCATGCTTGCATCGTACGCCGCAGTCTCCTGCGTGCCACCGATTACGGGAAACGTGTTTGCGGAAAAAGTAAACGCTTGCTTTTCTAAAACAACGGGGCTATCCTCCCCCCGTACGATCGCGCCGTTCGCCCTTACCCCTTCCCAATAGGCGGGAGCATAACCGGCAGACGCAACTATATAAAAGGGCGTGCCCGCGCATGCGAGCATACAAGCCGAAAGGAAAATCGCCGTTTTGCGCGCGATCATGCTTCTTCCTCCTCGAAGTCTTCCGCCGCGGCGGGGAACTCTACCCAAAAACAACTGCCCTTCCCCTCTTCCGACTGCACGCCGAATTGGAACTTGTGCCGATCGAGCGCCGTTTTTACAATGGAAAGCCCCAACCCCGTGCCCTTAACGGGGCGTTTGTGCAGTTCGGACGAGCGGTAATACCGTTCCCAAATGTCGGCAAGTTCCTCTTGCGGAATCCCTTTGCCCGTATCGCGCACTTCGAAGCGAATGCGTTTATCCGCTTGCGCAAGGCGCACGAAAACGTGTTTATCCTCGCCCGTGTAGTTGACGGCGTTTCCGATCAAATTATAAAGCACCTGTCCGATCTTCTCTTTATCGGCGCGCGTATACAGCCCCTCTTCGATTTCGGTAACAAAGGTATAACCCTGCGTATCCGAAAGGTATTTGAATTTTTCCGTTACGCCGTATAAATATTGCGAAAGGTTAAACACCGATTCGCGCAGTTCCCCGATGCCCGCGCGCAGTTTGGAAATATCGAGCATATCGTTTACAAGCGCGGTAAGGCGGTCGCTTTCGTCGATAATCACCTGCGTGTGCAAATTGCGCTTTTCGGGATCGTCGCCCGAAATTTCGCGTATCATGGAAGCGTACGCCTTTATCATGGTAAGGGGCGTTTTAAAATCGTGCGAAACGTTTGCAATCAGCTCTTTTTGCATGCGGTCGCTTTTGGAAATTTCTTCGCTGGCGTAATCGAGCGCATCGGAAAGTTCGCAAATTTCCGTACAATAATAATTTTCGTTGAATTTGATCGAATAGTTGCCGCGGGCAAGTTCTTTAGCCTTTTCCGTTACCTCGGTAACAGGCTTTGTAATCACCAATGCGACAAAGCCGCTTACCGCAAACGCGAGCACAACGGCAAGCAAGCCCGTAATCAGCGTGCGCAAGCGCAAATCTCCCGCAAGGTCGGAAATCGGCTTTAAGCTATGCGATACGTATACGTAACATTCGTTATCGCCGATCGTAACGACGGAAGCGTAAGCGTATTTATCCTCCGAAGGCTGATACACGATATCGTTCCCCTCGCTTTCCCGCAGTTTTTCGCGGATCTCCGTAACGACTTGCGTAAAATCGACGGGAGAGCGGGGAAGCACTTCCCGCCCGTCCGCGCCCAGCACAAAGGCATGCACGCCATGCCGGTTGGAAAGTTCGAGCAAAAATCCGCTTAACTCGTCTTCCCGCCAAACGGAATTGTTTTCCAACGCTTGCGTAACGGCGCTGCCCGCGCTGCGAAGCTCGTTTACCGTTTGTTCGCGGTACCGCTTGTTCACGAGCATATTTTGCACCGCGCCGTATACGAAAATGATGATAAGCGCGTAAAAGGAAAACCCCGCCCAAAGAATAAACGTAAGGCTGAGTCCCCGCCCCGCACCGCGCTTTTTGCTGCGATCGGATTTTTTCCCTTTTGCTTGCCGTTCCGCCATCGCCTTTCTTACACCTCGAATTTATACCCAAGTCCGCGTAAAGTAACAATAAATTTGCGGTATTCCTTTAAATTCCCGCGCAGCATTTTTACGTGCGTATCGACCGTTCTGTCGTCTCCGTAAAAATCGTATCCCCATACGTCCGTCAGCAATTTTTCCCGCGTGAGCGCCACCCCCGCATTGCGCACGAAGTAAAACAACAGCTCGTATTCTTTGGGGGTGAGCTCCGCCTTTTCGCCGTTGACGAAAACATTGCGCCCCACCATATCTACGGTAAGCCCTTCGAAACGCATTTCTTCCCGCTTTTCGCCTTCCCCTTTGCGCCGCTTACAGATCGCGTGGATGCGCGCCATTATCTCTTTTGGGGAAAAGGGCTTCGTCACGTAATCGTCTACCCCCAATTCGAACCCGAACAGTTTGTCGTATTCTTCCCCGCGCGCGGAAAGCATGATCACGGGCACGTCTTTTATTTTTTTGATTTCTTTCACGGCGGAAAAACCGTCTAAGCGGGGCATCATTACGTCCATCAAAAGAATATCGTAATCGTTTTCGCGGCATTTTAAAACCGCTTCCATGCCGTCTTTCGCTTCGTCTGCGATACCGCCCTCGAACTCGACGTATTCGCGCAAAACCGCGCGAATCATATCTTCGTCGTCCACAATCAAAACTTTCATGCCTTTCTCCTGCCCTGTTATATTTTCGTTTGCAAGCTCATTTGCTTTTATTATACCCGCACTCTTTCACCGCTTCCCGTTCGTCGGGTGAAAACTGCGTGAAAATTTTTACAAACTTATTATACCACAAACTGCAAAAAATGTCCAACCTATGCCGTGCGGATTTCGCCGCAAGTTCGGTTGAACACAGTTTGTTTCCTCTTTTAGAGGATAACGGGGCAAAGATCCCTTCCCTTTTATTCTCTGTCCGCACTTTTTTACAGTGCGGATTCACGAAATTCGTTTTTTACGAACAGGGGAAACGCGGGCCGCAGACAATTTGGCGTTACAACTGCACTAGAAGTAAAGTCACCTGTGGCAGCCAAATAAAAAGAAACTCTCGTAGCGGCATCAAAATTACCGCCGGAACGCAACCGATCAAATGAAAATCTTTGTCCGTAACAAGTATAACACAATTTAAAAAGAAATCCGACCGTTTTTACCGCGGATTTCGCCGCAAGATAGGTCGGAAATAGTTTGTTTCCCCTTTTTAGAGGAAAGCGGGACAAAGATCCCTTCCCCTCGCTTCTCTGTCCGCACCTTTTTCTACAATGCGGATTCACGAAATTCGTTTTTCACGAACGGGGTAGCGCGGGCCGCAGACAAATGGGCGTTTCTACCGTACTATCATTATAGTCACCTACGGCGGTCAAATAACCGGAATACCTTGTGTAAGCAGTACCGGAACGCAACCGATCAAATGAAACTCTTTGCCCTCCCCTATCTTAGCACAAACGATAAAAATTTCCAATCAAAATTTCCGAAAAATACAAACAAATGTTTGACAAACAAAAAAAACGGGGTTATAATAACCGTATGATTTCGGAAGAGAAGTTAAAAATTTTAACGGAAGGCGCAAAGTACGACGTATCGTGCTCTTCATCGGGCAGCGGCAGAAAAAACACGCCGAACGGAATGGGCAACGGATTTGCGGCGGGGTGCTGCCACTCTTTTACCCCCGACGGACGATGCGTTTCCCTTTTAAAAATTTTAATGAGCAACGATTGCATTTATACGTGCAAATACTGCCCCAACCGTTCGGATGCGGACGTTCCGCGCGCCACTGCCACCGCCGACGAAATCTGCACTCTTACTTTGGATTTTTACAAGCGCAATTATATCGAAGGGCTGTTTCTTTCTTCCGCGGTCGTAAAATCGCCCGATTTTACCATGGAGCAGCTGCTTGTTATCGTAAAAAAACTGCGCACCGTATACCGCTTTAACGGGTACATTCATTTAAAGGGGATCCCGCGGGCGGATATGGGTTTAATCCGCGAGGCGGCGCGCTATGCAGACCGCATGAGCTACAATATCGAACTCCCCTCCGAACGCAGTTTAAAACTGCTCGCCCCCCAAAAGAGTAAAGAAAGTCTGCTTTTGCCCATGCGCACACTGACGGCGGAACGACAGCAATATAAACTGGAAAAACAAAAAGGCTACTTTCTCCCCGCGGGACAAACTACGCAGATGATCGTGGGCGCTTCGCCCGAGGCAGACGGGCAAATTTTACGGCTGTCGCAATCTCTTTATCGGGGAATGGGTTTAAAGCGGGTGTACTACTCTTCGTACGTGCCCGTCGTGCACGATTCGCTGCTGCCCGATTTACCCGTAGGGCAGCTTCGCGAACACCGCCTGTATCAGGCAGATTGGCTGCTGCGGTTTTACGGATTTTCGGCGGAGGAAATCGCCCCCGAAGGGGAAAACCTTTCCCTCGAATTCGATCCCAAATGCGCGTGGGCGCTGCGCAACATGCACCTATTCCCCGTAGAGATCAACCGCGCGCCCTTAGAGGTTTTACTGCGCATACCGGGGATCGGCGCAAGAAGCGCGTATAAAATCACCGAGGCGCGGCGGCACGCGACAATCACTTTCGACCGCCTTAAAAAAATGCGCGTAGTGCTGAAACGCGCAAAGCACTTTATCACCTGCGACGGAAAATTCTTCGGCGCAAAAAACGAAATTGCGGTGCGCGGATTGCTCGCCGCAGCGGAAATTAACGGAAGCGCACAACAGCTTAGTCTGTTTTCAACGCCGCAAACCGCACTTTCCGCGCTTACGGGAGAATTATGATTTACTTTTTCGACGGAACAAACGACGGATTTTTAACCGCATTTTTGTGCTCGTATTACGATGCAAACGCGCAATTCGCCTGCGACAAAACGCAGCTTTCCATCGGTCAGGAATGTATTACCGTAAAAACGGACGCAGAAACGGCGCATAAGGCAAAGGAACGCTTTTTGCAGTTAGACGGCGACTGCTTGGGCGAACTGGATCTGCTGCTTCGCAGCGGCGAAGAAAACAAAAGCCAAATCGCTTACCGCTATATGAAGCTGATTTCCGATTACAAGCGCCCCGTGCGCGGCATGCTTGCGAACGAAGACGTGCTTCAAGCGGCAAACTGCATTCAGCGCGTCACCGTCGAATTGCATCGCCTGCGGGGATTTATTCGATTTATGGAAAGCGAGAGTGGCGCTCTTTACGCTCCTTTTTCGCCCGACCACGATATTTGCGATTTACTGCTTCCCCACTTCCGCGCGCGGCTACCCAAGCACCCCTTTGTTCTGCACGATATCGTAAGAAAAAAAGCGGCGGTTTACGACGGCGCGCATTCGTTTACAGCCCCCTTAGACCGCGCGGAAATTGCACTTTCCGCAAACGAAGAAGAATGGCAAAAGCTATGGAAGCGTTATTACGACAGCGTAAATATTCCCTCGCGCGAGCGGCTGAAACAAATGCGCGGATACATGCCCGTGCGGTATTGGAAGTTTTTACCCGAACGCGTACCCAAATAAATTTGCAAACCTTTTCAATGTAATGAATTTGTTTCACGCTGTTATTCATTTAATAGCGTGTTTTCATTAGGCGGTACGATATAACTAGCCCCCTCCGCGCGGCAGGCTAATATCCAGAAAAAATACGTTGTTTCATTTGTATTCCTATTTCTACCGTACGATAGGTCATACCACTACAATATACTGTTTCATTTATATACTTATTTTACCTTATTATAGGTAACCCTTCACAATATGCCGCTTTATCGAAATACCGAACAATAGGTCATATCTTCACAAATCTACAGTTCATTTGTATTCCTATTTCTACCGTACAAACGGCATATTTTTTGCACATAAATACCCGCCGACCGCAAATGCGG
>CAJTPB010000007.1 GCA_910578065.1 uncultured Christensenella sp.
GCCTAAACCTTTTTATTTGCGTTTTATTAAATTCCCTGTGGGAATTACGGTAATTCCGCTCGGTTTATTTTTTTATCTTTTTCCAGGCTTTTGCGCGGGAATCGATTTCGGACGGACGGTATTTTAACACAATCAAACCGTCGATTATGCCGATCGCAATTACAATCCCCGCAAACACCGTAAGCCATGTTGCCCCCGCAATACGGGAATATACCTCGGCGATCCCTTCGTTCGGCAGCCCCAACGCAAACAGCAACACAAACGCCATGCACAAGATGGCGGCGGGAAGCCAAACGCAGAGAATGCGCATTTTAAACCCGCCCCCTTTTAAACTTACCAACAACGCGCCGCCGATCAAAAGCGGAATCAGCGCGATCGCAAACGACACCGCCGCCATGACGGAAAATCCGTCCGCCGTTACCGTTCGCGCCGCCTTTTCGGGATTAGAAAGATCTACATAAATTTCGATATTTTTACCGATCAAGTCTTCTTCCGGCGCGGGATATGCCGCCCAATCGGTTGCAGTATATTGCTTTCCCCCATAGGAATAAGAAAAAATGGGAGTGTAATAATCGAACTTTCCCGCGGCGGCGTTGTCGTGTCTTTGAAACCCGGTAACAACCCCGTAAGTGCGGATATAATTTAACTCGTAATTGCGCATTTTCGCCGTATTCAAACAAAAGAACACAAGGAAAACCGCAAAAAACGCGCACGCAAGCAACAGCATCGCAAGTGCAGTTTTGCGTTCGTTTTTTATGCGCGCAAGCCTTTTTTGTTCGCGCGCTTGCGCCGCGTCTTCTTGAAACGCGCGCTCGCATTCGCTTTGTTTCCGCTTCTTCTTTTTCATACCAAATATTTTTTTATTATCTTACTTAAAATGCCGTCGATCGACGCCGCGGCGAGCGCATACCCCGCGGCAACGGCATATCCGACCGCGCCGTCCATACGCGCGAACACCGCGCCAAGTCCGCCGTTCGGAAAAGCTACCACAAAAAGGCACAAATACGCAATAGCGGCGAGAAACAAAGGCAAATACGCGCACAACAACCGTTTTTTATAAGAACCAAAAAGAAACCTTATCGCAATCGTAAACGCGAACGCCCCTATCGCAAACAAAACCGCACCTATAACAGACGATCTGCCCGAAGTGCTTACCGTTATCGCCAGTATCGGATTTGACGGCAAAACAAAAAGTTCCGTTTTCGTTCCGATCAAATCGAACCTGCTGCCCGCGACCGGATCGGTATCGTGCAAAATATAATCGCTTCCGCCGAACGAATAGGAAATAACCAAATAGTAATTCCTCTCCATGCCGATTCGGCGCAATTCGATGTCGATCACCGTTCCCGTAACGCGCGTATATTCCGTTTCGTACGCATGCATGCGGAAAAGATCGATTGCGAAAAAGACCGTTGCAAGAACAAACAGAAAAACAGACGCGCTGAAAAATACGATGCCCGCAATCCGTTTTTCTTTGCGCTCTTTCATATGCGCTTGAACGCGTTCCGTTTCTGCGATCTGCTTTTGCCGCGCGGCTTCCTGTTCCTGCTCTTGCCTGCGCTTTATCCCTTCCGCCGTAGGAACGATTTTCCGTTTAAATTTTCCCACGCGTTAAAGCCCTTGCAATTCGTCTAACGTTAAGTAAAATGCGGGAATAAACCGTTCGAAAAAGTATTCGACCGAGCGCATGTTCAAATCGTGCAGCGACTGCCCGATCGTCTTTTCCGCCTGCACAAATTCTTTGTTGCCCGAATTTAACTCTTCCAAGCACTTTAAGTAGGCGGAAAGTTTATCCGCCGCCTTAACAAAGCGGTATTCTTCCGAGTTTTTATCCGCATGAAGATAGGGAGATAAACTCTTTTTCAGATCCGCAGGAAGGGTATCCGCAATTTTATCCACCGCAAGCGTTTCCAGCTTTTCGTACTCGCCGTGCAGCTGCATGTTGAAATATTTTACGGGCGTGGGCATATCCCCCGTCATTACCTCGCTTACCTCGTGATAAAGCGCGTACAGCACCGCCTGTTCCGCATTCACCGTTCCGCCGAACACTTCCCGTTCGATGGTCGTAAGCGCGTGCGTCAGCACCGCGACGGAATGGGAATGCTCCATAATATTCTCTTCCCGCGTGGAACGCATCAGCTGCCAGCGTTTGATAAACTTCATTCGATCCATATAAGCGTAAAACTTTTCCATGCAAAACCTGCCTTATCGCAAAAGTATCTGTATTATACTACAAAATCACGGAAATTTCAATTGACTTTTTACCGAAAAAAGCATATAATTTTATCGAATTGAATTATCCGTCGTGGGTGCTGTAACAGGCTGAGATGATACCACTTGAATCGGACAAGGTAATACTTGAACGAAAGTACAGGATTGAATCGGAATTTGCTCCGTCCGCGCTTTCGTGCGGGCGGTTTTTTTGCGAAAACAACGGGTAACTCAAAAAAAATATTTACGGAGGTTTTTTTATGTTACCCTTTACCCTGCTCGTATCCTACAACGATTCGTTTAAAGACGAACAAGGAAACAAGCATTACGACTACCCCGATGTTTGGACGTCGTTCGCAAAAGACGCGCTGACAAGCGTATTTTTATGGACGGCTTTATCCCTTGCGATCGTTTTGATCGCAATCGGCGTATTTCTGCGCTATAAAAATCGGGAAGCGCTAAAACGGTATGCGACGATCGCCCTTTCCGTTGCGGTAGGATTTGCGGCGACGGTGATCATCGCCATGCTCGCCCTTACGTTTTTCGATATGCAAGAGAGCGGCGCGGTGTTCGACATTGTGCTGTATCCTTCCGTCGTGCTCGGCGCGATGATAATACTGGGCGCGGCGGCTGTTTACGCTTCTATGTTCTGTTCCCCGAAAACGCGTAAAATTACCGTGATCACCGCGCTTTCGGCGGCGGGCGCGGCGCTCGTCGCCCTGCTCGTTTGCTTAGGCATATACCTTGCTTCGGGAGACGCGGAAGATAACAACGGCGCGGCGATCACCCTTTCGGAAAACGTTGCCCTTTATCTGTGCGCGGCGGCGTTGATCGCCCTTTTGATATTCTTCGCCTTTTTCTTCGGGCGAAAGGACAAAAAGGGATTCGATTCTAAATCCGTCGCATACGCTTCCGTCTGCATTGCGATGAGTTTTGCGCTTTCGTACCTGCGCTTGTGGAAAATGTCGCAGGGCGGTTCCGTTACCGCAGCTTCCCTTTTGCCTCTTATGATCTATTCGTACATGTTCGGCGTAAAGAAAGGGATTTTCGCGGGCTTCATTTACGGCGTTTTACAGGCGATACAAGACCCTTGGCTGATTCACCCCGCGCAATTCCTGCTCGATTACCCCGTCGCATTCGCGTGCATCGGCATTGCGGGGCTGTTCGCAAAAACCGAAAAACTTGCAAAACTACCGCAAGTTCAATTCGGTTTGGGCGCAATCGCCGCAAGCGCGCTGCGCTTTTTGTGCCATATCCTTTCGGGCGTGTTCGCCTTTTCCGAATATTCCACGCTCGACAACGTATGGGTATACAGCATGGGATACAATGCTTTCGTGTTTGCGGATATCGCCATCGTGATTGCCGTAGGCGCGCTGGTATTCAGCTATCCCTCGTTCGTAAAAACGGCAAGAAAATTCAACGCGGCGGAAAAGAAACAATCTGAACCGCAACAAGACCAAGACGAAAACAAAAACTGAAACCGAACCGCCCCGCTTGCAAGCGGGGCGGTTTATTTCATTGTAAGCGCAATCGCAGAACAGCGCATTGTATAATAATATTATTACACGTGCGATTGCAGAACATCTTTTAAACATTTTATTTAACTGTAACAAACGCTTTATAAACGGGGCGTTTGTCGTACATATCATTGCAAATGCGATTGCAGAACAGCATTGTATTTTAACTGTAACTTTATTTAAAAGAACTGCAACAAATCGACCAAAATCGCAAAACCGAACAGCAGTAAAAATCCGACGGCGTGAATAATCGCTTCTACCTTGCGGTTAAGCGGTTTTTTGCGCACCCATTCGATCGCGGTAAAAATGACCTTGCTTCCGTCTAACGCGGGAATGGGAAGCAGGTTGAATACGGCAAGATTAACGCCGATAAACCCCGCAATTTCGAGAAAAGACCCAAACCCCTGCGAAGCGATTTTAGAGGTCATGCGAATGGTGGTGATCGGTCCGCCCAAAGCGGAAATACCGAGCGCGCCCGTTAAAAGTTCGCCGAGTACCTGAAAGATAGACCCTGCGATTTTAAACGAATACACAAACGAACGCCCAAGCGTTTGAAAAAACCCGAACTTATAGGAAGAGGAAGCGAGCTGATACCCCGGATACTCCCCTTCTTCGGTATATTTGATGCCGAGCGCCTTCCAAATTCCGTTTAAATCGGCGCTGTTTTCCGCAGTCGCGTCTGCGCGCAGCATAATTTTCACGTCTTGCTCTAAGCGGATATTCTTTCCGTCGTCCGTTTTTCCCACCACGCGGGAAACGCGGAATTCGATCAAATCGCCCGCCTTTTTTCCCTTTACGGCGCGCACCAAATCGGTGGTTAAATACAAATTTTTCCCTTCCGCCTGTAAGAACACGTCTTTATCCTGCAAACAGTATTCGGCGGAAATTTCCGAAGTGGGTTCCGCTTCGTACACCGCGACCATCGTCTGCCCGTACGAAAACAGGTTTACCGTAATCAAAAGCAGCGCGAGCAGATAATTCATCAGCGCGCCCGCAACGAGCACGATAATGCGCTGCCAAGGCTTTTTCTTTGTGAACGAATCGGGGTGAGGCACATGCGGGATTACGTTGCCGTTTTCGTCTTTTTCCTCTTCGATGCCGTCTTCCCCCTCGAACGCGCAATAGCCGCCCAAGGGAATGGCGCGCACCGAAAACAGTTCGCCCGTCTTTTTATTTTTCTTTTTGAAAAGCGCGGGACCGAACCCGATGGAAAATTCGTTGATCTTAAAGTGAAATATCTTTCCCGCAAGATAGTGTCCGAATTCGTGCACGGTGATCATGATAAGCAAGATAAGCACCGCAAGCGCGATCGAACCGATCGTGCGGAATACGTCCGCCGCCGCCAATAATTCAGTCGCCATAAATCAGTTCCGCCGCCTTCCTCCTTGCGCGCGCATCCGCTTCTTTCAACTGCCCGTAAGAGGCAGCCTCTTCGCGCGGAAGCGCATTTAACACGCTTTGAATAGTTTCCGCGATTTTCAAAAAAGATATTCTTCCCGCTAAAAATGCGCGGACCGCTTCTTCCCCCGCGCCGTTCAACAGGGTAGGAAGCGTTCCCCCGCCCTTACCCGCCTGCACGGCAAGGGAATAACAGGGGAATTTTTCCGCTTGCAACCGTTCGAAGTGCAGCGCGCCCAACTTTACAAAATCGAGCGCGGGCGCACAGGGCAGCCGCATAGGATAGGTAAGCGCAAGCTGAATGGGCACTTCCATGGTGGGATACCCCATTTGCGCAAGACATGCGCCGTCTTGAAAGCTCACTATGGAATGCATGATGCTTTCGGGGTGAACGACTGCCTCTATCCGTTCGAACGGGGCGCCGTACAGCCATTTCGCTTCGATCACCTCGTACCCCTTGTTCAGCAAAGTGGCGCTGTCGATTGTGATCTTCGCGCCCATATTCCATGTAGGGTGGTTTAAGGCGTCTTTCGCCGTCACCTTTTCCAACTGCTCGCGCGCGTAATTGCGGAAAGGACCTCCGCTTGCCGTTAAAATAAGCCTTTCAAACGGCGCGCTTCTTTGAAAGGAAAGCGCCTGCCACAGCGCGGAATGTTCGCTGTCTACGGGGATCAAATCGATCCCCCGTTTTTGCACCTCGCGCATTACCAGTTCGCCGCCGCACACAAGCGATTCTTTGTTGGCAAGCGCGATCGTCTTGCACGTTTTTGCGGCGAGCAGAGTGTATTCCAACCCCGCGAATCCGCCCGCCGCGATAAACGCGATATCACACTCCTCGAACAACGCTTCTTTTTCTTCGCGCGATAAGAGTTTGGTTTTTCCGCAGTCGGAAAGCCGCCCTTGCTCTAAATACGCATAGCGGGGCTGAAATTCGCCGACGAGCGCGGAAAGCGCTTGCGCGTTCTCCCCCGCGGCGAGCGCGGAAAAGGCGTATTCGTGCGAAAGCCTGCGCACCACCGCGCACACCTGTTTGCCGATGCTTCCCGTACAACCGATTAACGCAATTTTTCTCATGTTTGCTCCCTATCAAAAACGCCCGCCCACGGGCGGACGCAGAAAAAGTTGTCCCTGTATACTATATGCGTTTTAACCCGTCGTCATGATTCGGATGACGAAAACAAGACAGACGATCAACGAAGCGTACAGCGTAGAATCGATCCTGTCGAGCACGCCGCCGTGCCCGGGCAGCAGTTTGCCCATATCTTTTATTTCCAGCTTGCGCTTTACCGCGCTTTCTACCAAATCGCCGAACTCGGCAAACGCGGCGGTCAAAACGCCCAACCCCAAAAAGAACCAAATATTCGCCCACTTCATTTCGAGATTGCCCGCGATTCCGTAATAGGCAAAGAAGATCGCAAGCCCGCCGAGCGCGCCGCCTAACAGCCCGCCGAATCCGCCGATCAGCGTTTTGTTGGGGCTTACGTGGGGCGCCATTTTGCGGGGAAGTTTTTTGCCGAACAGCTTTCCGAACACAAAGGCAAGCGAATCGGCTACCGGGCAAATGGCAAATACGAACAGAATGGCGAGGTCGGAATAGGCGGGCAGGTGATTGCAAGCGGAAAGCACCAGCAAAAACGCCGCGGGGTATAAATAGCACCCGCACGCCGCGCAAGCGGATTGCAGGCTCACCTTTTCATGCGCGAACACGAGCATGCCGAACAAAAGAGCAAGCCCCGCCATAAACACCGCGCAGGTGATCTGAACGGCGTATTGGGGCAAAAACTGATCGGTCAGCGCAAAGGTAAGAATAATCGCCGAAGAAAAAGTCCCCGCGATAATCTTTTGCGAAAGATGCACTTGATCGCCGAACGCGCGCAACATTTCGAAGGTGCCGACTGCGGTGAACGCGAGTACAAGCAAATCGAAAAAGAGTCTGTGCACGTAAATTTTCAACAGGAAAAACCCGATCAATACGGCAAGATAACAGATACCCGTCAATAATCTTTTTTTCATAGAGCGTTCGCGTCCTTTTTTGGTTATTCTTTCACCCTGCCGAATCTGCGTTCGCGCGAAGCGTAATCGCGCAGCGCCGCGTCCAAATCCTTTTCGGAAAATTCGGGGAACATCTTATCGGAAAAATACAGTTCGGTATAAGCCGCTTGCCAAAGCAGAAAATTGGAAATACGCGTTTCCCTTCCCGTACGGATCATCAAATCGGGATCGGGAATTTCCGCCGTGTTTAATAATGCGGAAAACGCTTCCGCAGTCACTTGCTTGCCCGCAGCAACGGCGACGTTTACGGCGCGCACGATTTCTTGCCTGCCGCCGTAGGCGATCGCAAGAATCAGCCGCCCTTTGCCGCAGTTAAGCGTATCTCTCTCCCCCGCTTCAATCGCCTGCACGATATCGGCGGGAAGCAAACTTCTATCTCCGATCACGCTTAAACGGATTTCCTGTGCTTTCAGCTTTTGCACGTTTTCGGCAAAATACGCGCGCAAAAGGGAAAACAGTTCGTTCAACTCCTCTTGCGGGCGGGCTAAATTTTCGGCGGAAAGAGCGTACAGCGTAACGTATTTAATTCCGCGGCGGAACATTTGATCGACAAGGGAAAGCATGCGCTTTACCCCCGCTTTATGCCCCGCACTGCGCGGAAGAAGACGCTTCTTCGCCCACCTGCCGTTGCCGTCCATAATCACGGCGACGTGGCGGGGAAGGCGCGCCTCCTCTGTCTTTTTTTCTTTCATTAAACGGTCATCAGCTCCTTTTCTTTTACCGATACCGCTTTGTCGATCTCTTCGATCGCTTTTCCGACGTTCTTTTCTACGTCCGCTTCGCTCGAAGCGGCTTCGTCTTCGGAAATATCTTTATTCGTCTTTAACTTCTTTAAGCCGTCCATCGCCTCTCTGCGGTTGTTGCGCGCGGCGACTTTGGCGTCTTCGCCCATCTTTTTTACCTGTTTCACAAGTTCTTTTCTGCGCTCTTCGGTCAATTCGGGAAACACCAGCCTGATCACATTTCCGTCGTTGGTGGGATTCAACCCCAAATTGCTCTGCAAAATCGCCTTTTCGATGGATTTTAACAGCGTTTTATCCCACGGGCTTACCATTAAGCAGCGCGCGTCCAACGCCGAAACGTTGCCCAGCTGGTTTAAAGGAGTCATTGCGCCGTACGCTTCCACCTGCAATTTATCGAGCACGTGGGGATTGGCGCGCCCCGCGCGAATGGTCGCAAACTCGTCTTTTAAAACGTTTACCGTTTTTTCGAGTTTATCTTCGAGTACGAGAAAAATTTCTTCTACCTGTTCGTTTTCTATCATAGTATTCTCTCCTTAATCGTTTGAAATAAGCGTTCCCATCTTTTCGCCGCATACGGCGCGTAAAATGGAATCTTTTTCGCCCAGCGCGAATGCGAGCACGGGCACGTTGTTTTCCATACACATGGTTGCGGCGGTCGTATCCATCGCCTTTAATCCTTTGTTCACGATATCGCCGAAGGTCAGATGATCGTACTTTTTCGCACTGGGATTTATATGCGGGTCGGAATCGTAAATGCCGTCGATATTCTTTGCCATAAGCAGTACGTCCGCGTCGATTTCGCAAGCGCGCTGCGCCGCCGCCGTATCGGTAGAGCAATAGGGATTGCCCGTGCCGCACGCCATGATCACAATTCTGCCCTTTTCGAAATGGTGCAGCGCCTTTCTTAATACATACGGCTCGGCAAGCGATACCATGTTGAGCGCCGTTTGCACGCGCGTGGGAATACCCTTTTGTTCGATTGCATCCATCATCGCAAGCGAGTTCATAACCGTTGCAAGCATGCCCATGTGGTCGGCGGTCGTCCGATCCATATTGGTGCCCTGTCTGCCCCGCCAAAAGTTTCCTCCGCCGATAACGAGGGCGATTTCTACCCCCATCGCATGCACTTTTACAAGCTGATCGACCACCATCGAAACGACTTCTTCATTTAAGCCGAATCTCTGTTCGCCCGCAAGCGCTTCGCCGGAAAGTTTTAATAAAATGCGTTTGTACTTAGGCTTCATACGATTTCTCCCCATTCCGTTTTTAACAGTATACCATACCCGCGGGAAAAAAGCACGCGAAATTATAAAATTTCACGGAAAATTCCCCAAATAAAATCACGCCTCTACCAGATACCCGCGCTCTTTTAAAGCCCCTTCTATTTTATCGAGGCTCTCTTGCGAATCTGCCGTAACCGTGTGGTAATGATAGCCCGCCGTCACGTTTTTTAAAGGGCGGCTCGCCCCCTCGCCGATCGAGCGCAAAAATTCTTTTATCTGCACTTCGGTGCCGATATTGAGCGGTGCGGAAAGGGTGCCGTACACCCTGTGATTGACGGATACGTCTTCGACCGTGCCGCCAAGCCGCACGATCAACAAAAGTTCGTCGCCGATCTCTTCGTCCGTATGATAGGTTTTCAGCACGCGGGAAAAGCGCTTGCCCGCTTCCGAAAGGTATCCGCGGTGCGTGGAAACGATGGGCTCGCCCGCCGCGCGGAGCAGGGCGATATCTTGCACGATCACCTGCCGCGAAACGCCGCACGCCTGCGCAAGCGCGGCTGCGGAAAGCGGTTCGCCCCTGCCGCGCAACAGCGCGGTCAATTTATTTCTTCTTTCTTCCCCTTTCATGATCGCTCCATACAACAACTATATTTTTCGGCGGAAATGATTCTTCTTAAACTGTCCGTCTTTAATCTTTTTTCGGCAAAACTTGTCCTTATCAAGCAGTCTGTCTTAATTTTTTTCGGTAAAAATGATCCTTATCAAACAGCCCGCCTTTACTCGTTTTCGAATAAATGACCCTTATCAAGCAGCTTGTCTTAATTCTTTTTCGGCGGCACGTACTTAATTGCGCGCAAAAAATCATTCGCCCAAACGCAATAATATCCGCATATCGCAACGCATAAATAATAATGCGCGGTTATGATTCAACTCTTACAGCGGGCGCAAATTTTTTAACGATACGTCTAACACGGGCGCGCTGTGCGTAATTGCGCCCGACGAAATATAGTCTACCCCCAAAGAGGTAAGCCGCGCAATATTTTCTTTTGTCACATTGCCCGAAACTTCCGTTTCCGCTTTTCCCTTGGCAAGTACGACCGCCTGCTTTAACGTTTCGTCGTCCATATTGTCTAACATAACGATATCCGCGCCCGCGCTTAACGCTTCTTTTAACTGGCCGAGCGTTTCTACCTCGATTTCGATTTTACGCACGAAAGGCGCATACGCGCGCGCCGCTTCGATCGCCTGCCGCACGCCGCCCGCCGCGCCGATATGATTATCCTTTAACAGCACCCCGTCCGAAAGGTTAAAGCGATGGTTGTTTCCGCCGCCCACGGTAACCGCATATTTTTCGAACACGCGCAAATTGGGCGAAGTTTTACGGGTATCGAGCAGTTTGGTTTTGGTGCCCTTTAACAAATCGGCAGTTGCGCGCGTATACGTTGCAATGCCGCTCATGCGCTGTAAAAAATTCAACGCGGTGCGCTCTCCCGAAAGAATCGCGCGAATATCCCCGAACACTTCGGCAAGCAGCATACCCTTTTTTACTTCGTCCCCCTCTTTTACATGAAAGACAATTTCCGCCTGCTTATCGAGCAGCGTAAACACGCGGGCAAACACGGGCAATCCTGCGATCACGCCGTTTTGCTTGCAAAGCAATTCCGCTCTGCCGCGGCAAGGCGTTTGTACGACTGCATTTGCCGAAACGTCTTCCCACGGGATATCCTCTTTTAATGCCGATAAAATCGCTTCTTCCCAATGCAGCTGCTTGGTTATTTCATTTTCCGTCACGGTGAATCTCCTTTAAAACGTTTTGTTTATATTCTTTTTCTAACCTTTTCCAATCGGTATACGGCGTTTCTCGAACGCTGCGGAACGCTTGTTCCGCCCCCTCGGAACTCGGCGTATTCTCCCCGATATCCTGCGCCGCGCGCTTTGCGAATAACAGCGATTCGAGCAGGGAATTAGAGGCAAGCCTGTTTTTTCCGTGCACGCCGTTGCAGCACGTTTCGCCTACCGCATATAATCCGTTCATCGTTGTTCTGCCGCGCAAATCGCTGCGGATTCCGCCCATAAAATAGTGTTGCGCGGGCACGACGGGGATCGGCTGTTCAAACACGTTGTAACCTTCTTGAAAACAGCGCTTAACAATGCCGGGAAAATGCCGTTTTAACGTATCTTCTCCCCCCGCAACGCTGCGCAGGTCGAGGCGCACGTATTCGCTTCCCTCTTCTTTCATCTTGTCGTAAATCGCTTGCGTCACTTTGTCGCGCGGGAGCAATTCGTCTACAAACCGATTCCCCCGTTTATCTAATAGGCGAGCGCCCTCTCCCCGCGCCGATTCGGAAATTAAAAATTTTCTGCCTCGCCCCTTGGTATACAGAGTGGTGGGATGAATCTGCACATAGTCGGCATGATCGACGGCGACTCCGTGCCGAAGGCACATTGCAAGCCCGTCGCCAGTCAGCAAACGGTAGTTGGTGGAATGGCGGAACAGCCCGCCTATGCCGCCCGTGGCGAGCACGGTTGCCTGCGCCCGCACCGAAAACAGTTCGCCCGATCGGTTATCGCGCAAGATCCCGCCGTAACATGCGTTCTGCGCGCTTGCGCAAATCAAATCTAAAAGGGTCGTATGCGGCAAAAAACGGATATTTTTTTGTTGCAACGCTTGCTTTAACAAACGGGAAGTGATTTCTTTGCCCGTGCAATCGGCATGGTACAAAATACGCGGACGGGAATGCGCACCCTCGCGCGTGTAACTCAATTCGCCGTTCTGTTCCCGCTCGAACCGCACGCCCGATTCGATCAAGTCGGCAATCGTTTCGCGCGAGTGTTCGATCATGCAGCGCACCGTTTCGGGATCGTTTTCGTAATGCCCCGCACGCATGGTGTCTTCGAAATATCCCGCAAAATCTTCCCGATCGCGCAAGACGCAAATTCCCCCTTGCGCAAGAAAAGAATCGCTTTGGCGAAGCCCCCCTTTGCATACGATTAGCACGCGCTTTTCTGCGGGCAGATGCAGCGCGCAATTTAACCCCGCCACCCCCGCGCCCGCGATGAGCACGTCGTATTTTAATAATTTCATTTCGCAAACTCCATTCTTGCGTTTCACTTGCCTGCCGTTTACGCAACGGGTCTTTTACCCTGCTACGTATTCAGCACACCGAATTGTAATGTATTAAACAGGCAAACCGTACTTAAAAAGTATCGCAATTCGTTTAACCCGTCGTTTACCCGACGAACGTTTAACACCGCTATATAATGATATGGCATGCGTGCGTTTTATTCGCGCGCCGATTTTCATTTACCAAATGGCAATCTGTATTTAAAAAGTTTTATTTTGCAAGTTTTAACATTGCATTTAATGCTTCCGCCGCTTTTGCGCGCGTTTGCTCTTCTACCTCTACGGGCGGAACGTACCCCGCAAACACGTTATCGACGCTCTCTTTCGTGATCTTTTTCATATCTTCGCATACAAACCCCGCGCGCGAAGGATAAAATTTCTTATTCGGACAGCGGCGGAAAAGTTCGTACAAAACCCCTTCTTCCGTACCTACGATAAATTCGCTGCAATCGCTGTTTTCCGCAAAATCGATAATGCCCGCAGTCGAGCCGACATAATCGGCAAGGGCGCAAACTTCTTGCGGACATTCGGGATGCGTTACAAACAGCGCGTTGGGATACTCTGCCTTTTTGGCGAGCACTTCTTCCTTCGTTGTTCGATCGTGCACGGGGCAATATCCGTTGCCGAAATAAAAGTTTTTCCCCGAGCGGTCGCGCGCGGCGATAAAATGCCCTAAATTGCGGTCGGGTATAAAATAAATATTTTTATGCGGAAGCGCCGCAATGATTTTTTCGGCGTTAGAACTTGTTACGACTACGTCCGATAGCGCTTTTACGCGGGCGGTGGAATTGATATACGTTACCACCGCAAGGTCGGGAACGTTACGCCGCACCTTTGCAATTTCGCTTTCGTCGACCATTTCCGCCATGGCGCAACGCGCGGCGGGAACGGGCAAATACACACTCTTTTCCGGACAAAGAATTTTTACGCTTTCCCCCATAAACGAAACGCCGCAAAATACGATGATCTGCTTTTCGCTTTCTTTTGCGCGCTTTGCAAGGGCGTAGCTATCCCCCACAAAATCGGCAAGTTTTTGCACTTCGTCGGGCGCATAGAAATGCGCAAGCAAAAGCGCGTCCTCTCTCCGAATTGTTTCCATATATAATGTCCTCCCGCTGAAAATTGCGGCGATACGATTGGAAATCGTGTTGCTTTTTGTGTTTTTATCCGCCGTAAATAGATCCAATACGATTTTATACAGTATACAAAAAAACTTGACAGATGTCAAGTTATCTGTCAAGTTTTTCTTTTCTCGTTTTGTAAACCCGCATTAGCTTAAAAAAATTTTAAAGTAACTATTGACACAATCCGCCAAACATGATATGATACCACAAAATAAAGGAGGTATCTTATGAACAATTATTCAAACTTAGGACCCGATGAAAAGATCCTAAAAACAAGTTCCGGTTACGGCTTAAATACCGGCGACTCCCTCAGCGGAAGCACATGGGGTTCGGGCTCCGGAAGCAGTGGCGGAGATTACGATCCCGATACTTCCGCATCGCCTTCCGGTTATCAAGAACAGGAATACGAACAGTAATTGCAACAACAAAAAAATGCGGAAATTTTTCCGCATTTTTTTAATGAAATTTACTTTTTCATCGCTTCGACTTGCTTTGCAACTTCTTCGCTTAAATCTTCGCTCTTCTTTTCCAAGCCTTGACCCATTACGTAGAAGCAGAATTCTTTTAACGCAACGCCCGTTGCCGCCTTATTCGCCGCTTCCGCAATCAACTGCGCGATGGTCACTTTGTCGTCTTTTACGAATTTTTGATCGAGCAGGCAGTTCTCTTCGTAGAACTTTTTAATTTTGCCGAGCACGATTTTTTCTGCGATCGCTTCGGGCTTGCCTTCGTTGAGGACTTCCTTTTTGAGGATCTCCTTTTCTTTTTCCAGCGTTTCTGCGGAAACTTCCGCCGAAGTCAAATACTGCGGTTTTGCAAACGCCACGTGCAACGCGATATCGTGCGCAAGCGTTTTGGTGATTTTGCTTTCCGCGCAATCGAAGTTGAGCATAACGCCCAGCGTGCCGCCCATGTGGATATACGATTCGATCAAACCCGCGCTCTTGTAAATGGTAAAACGGCGTACGGAAATCTTTTCGCCGATCACCGCAATTTGTTCCTGCACGTACAGTTCAACCGTTTTATCGCCCATTTTGCTTGCGAGCAATTCTTCGACGGAAGCGGGTTTTACCGCCGCGATCTGCTTTGCGATTTCGGTTACGATTTCGTGGAATTTATCCCCTTTCGCAACGAAGTCCGATTCGCAGTTTACTTCTACGAGAACGCCCGTCGTGCCGTCCGAATAAGCGGAAACGATACCTTCCGCCGCAATACGCGAAGCCTTTTTTGCCGCCTTTGCGATTCCGCGTTCGCGGAGCAAGTCCGCCGCCTTTTCCATATCGCCGTCTGCGTCTACAAGCGCGCGCTTGCAGTCCATCATGCCCGCGCCCGTCTGTTCGCGGAGAGTCATTACGTCTTTTGCGGTAAATGCCATATTCTGTCTTCTCCTTACTATAAGAAATTATTCTGCTTTTTCTTCTTCCGCCGCCGCAACCACTTCTTCGATCGAAGTTGCCTCTTCTGCGGGAACTTCCTCTACGGGAAGCACGGGAGTTTCACCCTGATTCGCTTCGATAACCGCGTTTGCGATTACGGACGAAATCAGTTTGATCGCGCGGATCGCGTCGTCGTTGCCGGGGATCACGTAATCGATCACGTCGGGATCGCAGTTGGTATCGGTGATCGCCACAATGGGAATGTTCAACTTGCGCGCTTCGGTTACCGCGATATCTTCGTTATGAGGGTCTACTACGAACATAACGCCGGGCATGCCCTTCATGTTCTTAATGCCGCCGAGGTTTTCGGTCAGCTTAGCCATCTCTTTCTTTAAGCCCAACACTTCTTTTTTGGGCAGCAGATCGAATTCGCCGCTCGCTTCCATTCTTTCCAACTTTTCGAGATAGTCGATTCTGCCGCGAATGGTTTTAAAGTTGGTAAGGCAGCCGCCCAGCCAACGGGAATTTACATAGTACATTCCGCAGCGTTCCGCTTCTTCCTTGATTGCGTCCTGCGCCTGCTTCTTCGTTCCTACGAACAGCACGCTTTTGCCCGCTTTTACCTGCTCCACGACGAAAGAATACGCTTCTTCGATCAGCTTCGCCGTCATTTCCAAATCGATAATGTGAATGTCGTGACGCGCCGCAAAGATGTACTTCTTCATTTTGGGGTTCCACTTTCTCGTTTGGTGACCGAAATGGACGCCCGCTTCGAGAAGCTGTTTCATTGTGATTACTGCCATGTCTGTTTCCTCCGTTTACCTCCCCTTTCCGTTTGCAATACGCCCTGTTATCCGCATGAAAAATTTACGGACACGGAGAGCGCACGGTTCAAGGGTGCGTATTTACAGCCTTATTATTATATCAAACTCATTTTGTTTTGGCAAGCGGTTTTCGCGCACCTGAAACAAAAAAATCGGAGATTCACTCTCCGATTTTGATTACTTGTTCTATCTTTTTCAAAAGCGCTTCTTTCCCCTCGCCCGTAAGACCGGAAACGGGGATCACGTTGTCTTCGCCCAAGCCGAACCCCTGCGCCACCTTTTTGACCCGCTCTTTTCCCTTCATGCGGGAAAGTTTATCGCACTTGGTCGCAAGCACGGTAAAGGGAAGGATATGATAGTTTAAGTACGAGATCATTTGCAGATCGTCTGCGGAAGGATCGCGGCGGAGATCGGAAAGGACAAACACGTGCGACAGATCCTCTTTCCGCGCAAAAAACGCGTCTAACGTTTTGCCCCACTTTGCCTGTTCCTCTTTGGAAACGGCGGCATAGCCGTAACCGGGCAGATCGGCAAGCATAAACGCGCCGAAATCGAAATAATTTACAAGCCGCGTTCTGCCGGGCGCGGCGCTCGTTTTGGCGAGCCGCTTTTGCCCCGCAAGCATGTTGATAAGCGTGCTTTTGCCCGCGTTCGATTTGCCGCATACCGCGATCATCGGCTTTTCGGGGCGCAGGAACTGATGTTCCGCCGCCGCGGAAGTGACAAATTTTGCCTGTTTAACGAGCATACGCCGTTCCCGTTACCGCGCGGGCGAACACTTGATCGATGTCGCTTACGCAGATAAAGTTGATATTTTTGCGCACGTTTTCGGGAATCTCTTCCATATCCTTTTTGTTTTCTTCGGGGATAATGATATCGCGAATGCCGATGCGGTTTGCGGCAAGCGCCTTTTCCTTTAACCCGCCGATGGGAAGCACCTTTCCGCGCAGCGTGATCTCGCCCGTCATGGCAACGTCTCTGCGCACGGCGCGCCCCGTGAATGCCGAAAGGATCGCCGTCGCCATGGTAATGCCCGCGCTCGGTCCGTCTTTGGGGGTTGCGCCCTCGGGGATATGAATGTGAATATCCTTCTTTTCGAAATCCGCCACTTTAATGCCGTATTTATCTGCATGCGCGCGGATATAGCTGATCGCGGCGTGCGCCGATTCCTTCATTACGTCGCCCAGTTTTCCCGTAAGAATCACGTCGCCCTTGCCCTGCATGGCGGAAACTTCGATGGTAAGCGTGGTGCCGCCCACCGCCGTCCAGGCAAGCCCCGTCGCCGCGCCGACCTCGTCCTTTTCGCGCATGTCGTCTTCGTGATTGAAGCGCGGCGCGCCGAGATATTTTTCGAGATTGCCTTTGCCGACCGTGATCGTTTGTCCTTCCGACCCCTTGGCAACTTGCACCGCCACCTTTCTGCACACGGTGCCGATGGTGCGTTCCAGCGAACGCACGCCCGCTTCCATGGTGTAACCGTCGATCATTGCGCCGATCGCCCCTTCCGAAATATGCAAATTGTTTTCTTTTAACCCGTTTTCTTTGCGCTTTTTGGGCACAAGGTAACGGATGGCGATTTCTTCCTTTTCGTCGGGCGTGTAGCCGGAAAGTTCGATAATTTCCATTCTGTCGCGCAGGGGCGTGGGAATGGTATCGAGCGAGTTTGCCGTAGCGATAAACATGACCTTGGAAAGATCGTACGCGACTTCTAAATAGCGGTCGCGGAAGGTGGGATTTTGTTCGGGATCGAGCACTTCCAATAAAGCGCTTGCGGGATCGCCGCGCAAGTCGGAAGAAATTTTATCCACTTCGTCGAGCAGGAACACCGGATTGATGGTGCCCGCGTTTTTCATTTCGTATAAAATACGCCCCGGCATTGCGCCGATGTACGTTCTTCTGTGCCCTCTGATTTCCGCTTCGTCTTTTAAGCCGCCCATGCTCATGCGGACGAACTTTCTGCCCATCGCGCGGGCAATGGAACGGGCGATACTCGTTTTTCCCACTCCGGGAGGGCCTGCAAGGCACAAAATAGGCGCTTTCAGTTCCCCCGTAAGTTTTAGTACCGCAAGATATTCGAGCACGCGCTCTTTTATTTTTTCCAACCCGTAGTGATCGGAATTTAACACCGCTTCCACTTCGTGCAGCGAGTTCGTATCTTCCGTTTCTTCCCGCCAAGGAAGATCGATCAGCCAATCGGCATAGTTGCGCAACACGGTATATTCGGGGGAGGAGGGGGGCATTTTATCCATGCGGTTAAGTTCCGCAAGCGCCTTTTCTTCCACTTCGAGCGGAAGTTTTTTGGCGAGAATCTTTTCTTTCAGTTTTTCGTTTTCTTCCACGTCGTCGCCCAGTTCGGCGTGAATGGCTTTTAACTGTTCGCGCAGGAAATATTCCTTTTGCGATTTATCGATATTTTTGCGCACGTCTTGCGCGATCTTGCGTTCTAAACGGGAAATTTCCAGCTCATCGTTTAAACAGCGTTCGAACAATTTCAGCCGCTGCGCAAGGCGGTATTCTTCCAAAAGCTGCTGCTTTAACTCGTCTTTCAGCCGCATTTGGTGCGCGCATACGTTGATGTACGCATCGATATTTCCGATGGAATCGAGCACCGTTTGCAGTTCTTTGGAAATCTTCCCTTCCCCGCTCGCAACCACGTCTTTTACCAGTTCGCGCGCCGTGCGGAAATACGCTTCTTCCAGCGCGGGATCCGTTCGAACGGTGCGAACCTCGTCCGCCACCGTGCAGATATACCCCTTTTCCACGCGGAACCCGCGGGCGCGGGCACGGTAAAGCCCTTCGGCATAAACGCGCAGACGATCGCCCGGCAAACGGGTGGTCTGCTTAATGCGCGCGACGGTGCCGATCTCGTGCAAGTCTTGTATTTCGGGAACTTCTTTATCCGTTTTCTGTTTGGTGATAAATACGAGTTTCCCGTTGGTATCCGCCCGCTCGATCGCGGCAAGAGAAAGCCCCCGCCCCGCGTCGAACGCAACGCTCGTGTTGGGAAAAATGACCTGCGTCCGCAAGGGAATTACAGATAATAGATTGGGCATAGACTGGTTTGCCATAACTGCTCCTTATGATTCGGAAACGACCGATCGGATTTTTGCGGCGCGAACGAAAATTTACGCCGTATACTATTATATCACACGTTCCCGTTCTTTTCAAGCGGTTTTCTTTTATTTGTTGCGAAAAAGAAAGACGGAGCTTTTTGCTTCCGTCCTTCTTCCTCTCACGGTTATTCCGCTTGAAATTCTTCTTTGCCTACGCCGCAAAGCGGGCACAAGTAATCTTCGGGAACGTTTTCCCAAGGGGTGCCTGCCGCGATCCCGTTATCGGGATCGCCCGTTTCCTCGTCGTACACGTAACCGCATACGGTGCATACGTATTTTGCCATAAATGTATCCTCCTTATTTTTTGATATCGTTTGCGATTGCTTCCGCAAGCGCAAGAATCGCCTGTTCCTGTTCTTGTTTGCCGGCGGAAAGCAGCGTCGCCGTTTCGCCTACCTGCGTAAATTCTTTCATTGTCGAAAGGGTTTCCGCCATGATCTTTCCCGCCGCAGGCGCCCACGAACCGTTTTCGATCAGCGCGTACGTTCTGCCGCGCAGACCGTGCGCCTTTAAATCGTTGATCAGCGTTTCCATTTTGGGGAACAGCCCGCCGTTGTAGGTAACGGAAGCGAACGCAAGATGCGAAACGCGGAACGCCTGCGCAAGCAGTTCGGAACAGTCGGTTACGGAAACGTCGTATACGCAAACGGAAATTCCCTTTTGCGCCAACGCGGAAGCGAGCAATTCCGCCGCGCTTTGCGTGTGCCCATAAATAGACGCATAGAACACCGCCGCCCCCTTTTCTTCGGGTTGATACCCGCTCCAAAGCCGATACTTTTCTACCATTTTCGCAGCGTCTTTGCGCAGCACGGGACCGTGCAGCGGACAAATGCGTTCGATCGAAAGCCCTTCCGTCTTTTTTAAAGCAGCCTGCACCTGCACGCCGTATTTTCCCACAATATTGGTATAATATCTGCGCGCTTCGGGCAAATATGCTTGCTCGAACGGATAATCTTCGGAAAAAAGCGAACCTTCCAGCGCGCCGAACGTTCCGAACGCGTCCGCCGAAAACAGCGTGCCCGAAATGCCGTCGTACGTAAACATAACTTCCGGCCAGTGCACCATGGGCGCGAATAAAAATTTAAGCGTGTGTTTACCCGTGCAAAGTTCTTCGTTTTCCGCTACGGTGCGTATGCGTTCGCCGCAGAAACCGTAGTACTGCGCGAGCATCTGCGCCGATTTTTTATTTACTATCACCGTTACGTCGGGGTACTTTTCCACCGTGCGCAAAAAGGTTGCCGAATGGTCGGGTTCCATATGCTGCACGATCAAATAGTCGAGCGAACGCCCGCCGAGCGCCGCCTCCAAATTGTTTAAAAACGCGTCGCCCACGGCGCTGTCCACCGTGTCGAACAGCACCGTTTTTTCGTCCATCAACAAATACGCGTTATAAGAAATTCCGCGCGGCACGGGATACAGCCCTTCGAAGAAAGAAAGTTTTCTGTCGCTGCCGCCCAACCAATATAAATTTTCCGCTATAAGAACTGCGTTTTGCATGTTCGCCTCCGTTTCAAGTTTTTCCGTAAACGCCCGCTTTTATACCGCAGGACCGGTCGCCGAAGGCGCATATACGCGCGCGGCAAGTTCTTGATCGAGCAAATACAATCCCTTCGCGTCCGAGCCGAACAGCTGCATTTTTTTGATCATGTCGTCTGCGTTCTTTTCTTCCTCGCCCTGTTCTTTTACAAACCAATCGAGAAATTGCATTGTTTTAAAATCTTTCGCCGCGAACGCTTCCGCATAGATCGCCGTGATCAGAGAGGTAACGTAGCATTCGTGTTCGTACCCCGCCTCTAAGGGCGCAAGGTGGTTTGCAAACGTTTTATCCGGCTTTGCGACCTGCGCAAAGGTAACGCGCACGCCGTTGTCGATTAAATAACGGCGAAGCATCAACGCGTGATCGCGCTCTTCCTGCGCCTGCACTTCGTACCAATGCGCGAATCCGTTTAAGCCCTCGTCTGCATAATAGTTTGCAAAGTCGAGATACAAATAAGCGGAATACAGTTCTTTGTTGATTTGATCGTTGATCATGTCTGCAATTTTTTTCTGAATCATTTTTATGTCCTCCGTGTTTTAAAAATTAGATCCGTTCCAACCCCAATCGCTTACCTCGCGATAGGTGATATAAATGCAATCTGCGGGGATCTGTAACGTTTCCCCCATGATCTTGCAAAGCGCCTGCGTCATTTTTTCGTAATCGGAAGCGGAAGCCGTTCCGTACAGACTTACCGCAAGGTAAGCGCCTTTTTTCAGCTTTTTGCCGCCCAAATACAAATCGTACCCGTCGGCAAAGCCTGCCATCAAATACGTTTCCGTTTTATGCAGGCAGGTTACCGCTTGTCCGAATTTACGCTTGATTTCTTCCTTTTTTTCTTCCGTCAGTTTTTCCGTAATTTTACAATCGATAAACGGCATATAAAATCCCCTTTTAAGTTTCTTTTAATTTGATGAACATGTTCGATTCTTTTCCCTTTTCGATTTCGAATTTCTCTTTCGAAAAAAATTCGTAAGACTTTTTCGCACCGTACGCTTTAAAATCGAACTGCGGATATGCCTGATATATTTTACTGATCAGCCATTCCAAAGACCCTTTTTCTTCCTGACCTTCGAGAATATGCACCGCAAAATTTTCGATATCCTCTTTGGGGATCAAAACGCTTTCTTCTGCGGCGGGCGCTTCTTTTTTGGTTTTCTTCTTCGGCTTTTCTTCTTTCTTTTCCGCGGCGGAAGGCTTCTTTTTCTGCGCGGAATCTTTTCCCGCTATGTCTTCCAAATACAAAAATCTGTCGCACACCTTTACGAATGAGGAGGGGGTTTTCTTTTCGCCCGCGCCGATCACAAAAATATTCGATTCTTTCAGCCGCTTGGCAAGCCCCGTAAAATCGCTGTCGCTGGACATTAAACACACGCCGTTGATGTTTCCGCTGTACAAAATATCCATTGCGTCGATGATCATTTTAGAATCGGTCGCGTTCTTTCCTTTGGTGTAAGAAAACTGCTGTACGGGCGTGATGGAATAATCGTTTACGATCGTTTTCCACGCCTTCGATTCTTCCCCCGTAAAGTCGCCGTACATGCGCTTATACGTCACTTTTCCGAATAAGATCAACTCTTTATCCAGCGCGCTCATGTACTTTGCGGAAACGTTTTCCGAATCGATCAAAAGCGCAATCGTTAAATTTCCGTTTGTCACTACTTTTCTCCTTTATATAGCCGCACAAGATACGACCGTTATCGCCTGCGATCGAAAAAACTGATCTGCGCTTCTTTCAACGTTTGTACCTTTCGTTCTTTTATGACGTCCTCTTTAAAAAGTTCCCCGCAAAGCAACGGCGAGGCAGCCGAAAAATTTTTACGGCTGTTTTGCACCCGTTCTTCGCTGTAATTGGCGTAACAGTATTTGCATCCGTTCAAACATGTGTTGTACGCGCCGATATCGATGCTTTCGAAACAGCCGCACTCTTCCCGCTGGTTTTTGTCTTTTCCGCCCTTTAACGGATATCCCGCAATGCGTTCGATCAGTTTTTCGTCTACGCAATGCCCGTGCGCAATTCCCATTTCGCTTAAATCGATCTGCTCCGCACACGTTTCGATCTGCAACGAATGCCCCTTGGCGATCTGCGCAAAGTCGGCTGCCAACGCCCGCATTTCCTCTTCGGAAATAGCATTTAAACATAAATCGGAAACGTTCTTTTTTGTTTTTTCGTATAAATCGAGAAAGCTGACGATCACCTTTTCCGTATAGCCGCAAACGCATTCCGCAATTTCGGAAAATGCGCGCAAATGGTATTGCGGCGTATACTTTTTGCTGCATAAAATCGGATCGTACCGCCAAATCACCCTTTCTTTGCCGATTTTTTCGGAAAGTTCCCGAAATACGGGAATCAGAGTTTTTTTCTTGTCGGGCAGCCGCGGCTCTACGTCTTTTCCGTAACCCGTTAAGGTAAACTGAAAGTAATAGTTATAATCTTTTAACCGATTTAAATGCGGAAGCATCGCGGAAGGATTCTTCGTCCAAAATACAATGCAGTCTACCGCGTCGGGCGACAATGAAATTTTACTGATTTGCCGCGCATTCATGGGATTGCGCACATAAACGAATCCCTCTTGTAAGCGATTGAAAAACCAATCGGAATAATAATTGGGGATATCCGTTCTTCTGCTCGCGCTGATGATCATACGGGCTGCTTCCTTTTAAACGAAAATATCTGATACCGTATCTTCCCGACGGTTAAAATAGGACTTCTGTTTAAAAATTGTTTGCAATCGTCCGTACAGCCGCCTTCCGAGCGCACGGCGCAGCATTCGTCTAACTTTTGCAAAAATTCTATTGCTTCGTCGGGATATTGAAAATCGTTATCGTACTTCTTTATTCCGCTTTTCGGATCTTTATAACACTTATACGTTCGCGGTTCGCTGATCGATTCCAAATTATTTTCCAATAACGCGCAATAAAGTTTTTCGCTTCTGTCGACGTCCATATTAAGGCTGGTATCATCCGAACGCAAAGAAATCATAACATGCAGTTCGTCGCGCTTTAACTTTTTTTGCGCAAAACAGTTACACAGCGTCGTAAAATCCGTTTCCGAAAATTCGCTGATCGACTTTGGGAACATATAAATATCTGAATCGAGCGAATCCGTTTGACTTAAAAACAAATCGGCGGCGTTCCCCTGCATAAACCACACTTCGTCATTTCGTTCCGCATGTATTTTATAATGCCAGTCGATCGCGTCAAGCCCTCTGTAACGAACTTTGCATTCTCCTGCATTCTGTTTTTCTAATTGCTTTTTTAACGCCCAATAATCGAGATTGGCGCCGCAGCCGACGGAAAGGATTCTGATTTCGTTTTCATATGTATGCTTTTGCAGCAAATCTTCAAACATTTCCATATATTCGAAGCTATATGCAAACGCATAACGCAACAAATATAACTGCTGTAAATGAATATCGAAATAGTCGGGAACCTGTCCTCCTTGAAAATGCAGCTCTTTTAACGAACAAAGTTGATTACCGTCTTCTGCGAACTGCTTAAAATCTTCAAAAATCTCTTGTAAATATTCTTCGATTTCGATCATTTTCTTTCCCTTTTGTATTTACAAAATTATTTGCGTTTTAAACAGACAAGCGTTTCGACATGTTTTGTTTGCGGAAACATATCGTACGGCTGTAAATAGGTGATTTGATATGCGCCGTCTGTATTTCCGCTTTTTACAAGCTCGCCCCCGTCCTCTTTCAGCGTACCCGTTAAAATACCCAAATCGCGCGCGAGCGTTGCGGGATTGCAGGAAATCATAACTACTTTTTTTACATCGTTTTGCGCCAACAATTTTAAAAGACTTCTGTCTACGCCCGCACGCGGCGGGTCGAGCACAACGACGGCGTTCGGTTCTTTTTTCAGCATTTCGGGCAGCAGATCTTCTACTCTGCCGCAAAGCGGAAACATTTTATCCGCTAAATCGTTGCGCTGCGCGAGTACTTTGGCGCACGCGACCGCTTCGGGCACGATTTCGATGCCGTATGCGCGGGCGCAGTTTTTTGCGAACAGCGCGGTCATAAGTCCGCCGCCCGCATAACAATCGATTACCGTATCCTCTTCCGACTGCACGGCGAGGGAAACCGCTTTTTCGTATAATTTTACGCGCACGCCCTCGTTTACCTGCACGAAGGTATTCGCGCCCGCTTCGAAGGTGATGCCGCATTCGGTGCAATCGTAAACGCCCTGCCCTTTTAACAAAATAAACTCTTCGCCGAACACCACGTTGGTATCGCGGTCGTTAATGTTTAAGTAGAAGGTATATTCCCCGAACACGTCGTCAAGCAAATGCAATAAAAAATCGATCCCCTTAATTTCGCGCACGGCGGAAACGAGGGTTACAATAAATTTACCCTTTAATTCCCGCACGACGATATGCCGAAGCTGCCCCGTTTTTTGTTCTTCGTCGTAGCCGTCTAACCCGCACGTCTGCATAAATCTGCGCAGCACGGCGATGAGTTCCCGCGACCACTTGGGGTGAATGGGGCATTCGTCTATTTCGACGATGCGGTGCGAACGTTCCGCATAAAACCCGATCGCGTTTTCCCCATCCTTCTGCCCGATGGGAAGCTGCAATTTATTGCGATAACCGTATTCCTTTTCGCTGCGCTCGCAAGCGGGAACGGGATATTCGATGCCGCCGATCTTGCGCAGACTGTCCTGCACGAGCAAACTTTTAAATTTAAGTTGGGCGCGGTATTTCACGTGTTGCAGCTGGCACCCGCCGCACCGGTAAAAGGCGGAGCATTCGGGACGGACGCGCTCGTCGGCAGGGGTGAAAATTTCTTCCGCCTTGCCGTAAGCTACGTTCCCCTTTACGCGCAGAATTTTTATCTTTGCGCGCTCCCCCGGAAGCAAATAAGGAACGAAGAGGGTATACCCTTCCCCTTTTACGATTCCCTCTCCGTTTGTTCCGAGCGCCGCGGCGATTCCCGTTACCGTCTGATTCTTTTCCATAACACTATCTCCGAATGCGTTTCACGGCGGCGTTCACCGATTTCTGGCAAAGGAATATCATGCGGTCGTACACCGCAAAAAACAGCGTGCCGCCGATAAAAATGACGTAATAGATATACTGATTGATCCAATCGACGGCGACGTTCATTTCAAACGTGAACCGCCAGCATAAGTACATGGCGCAATCGAACCACGCCGCTTTTACGATAAAACAGACGATCATATTCCAGCGGAATTTGGTCTGCAAAAAATTAGCAAGCGGATGCAGCCCGAAAAAGACGACGAAAGGAAGCAGCCTCCAATAATTGAAACCGCCCAATAAAAAGGATAAAATGCTCGCCCCGATAAACGCGAGAACGTTTCCCCAAATAAATTCTTTGGAGAGGGGCACCATTAGCGCAAAACAGCCGACGATGTACCCCGTAGCGAGCAAAAAAGGACTGAACGAACCGAGGACCAAAAATACGGTTGCGACGGCGCAGGAAATTGCCGAAAGCGCAATTTCGAACGACTTGGAAGGGCGTTTCATTTAACTGCAATTACAGCAGAGATTGAACAGGCAGTTGACGCACAAATAGGTGTAACAGCAGTTAAGGCAGGTCATGCACCAATTTCCGCCCATCTGTTCGGAATCGGAATTGAGGTTGGGATTGGTGTTGGGCGCGCCGCCGTTCTGCGTTTGATATTCGGCGCGGGAAGAAAGTTTGTTGTACGCTTCGCGGTATTTCGCGTTCGCGGGATCGATCTGCATCGCAATTTCGAGCTGTTTTTTGCTTTCGTTCATCCAACTCTTTTTATAGAATACGACCGATTGCAGATAATGCCATTCGGCGCCCCGCTCGTTAAATCCGTCGAGCAATGCCTGCGCGCCCGAAATATCCCCCTGCTTGATCTTTTCCGATACTTCGTCATATGCGGAAGCTCCGCTCGTAGTGCGGTTTTTTTCTTTGCGCTCGGCGATGATTTCGGCATACGCCGCGTCTAACCTGCCCAGCATTTTGGCGGCGTTCGTTCCCGCTTCGCCGTACTGCCATTTTTCTTCGTTATACTTCGCCTTTAACGCTTTATAACTTTCTTCGATCGCCTCGTCCGAAGCGTCTTCGCTTACCTGCAACAGTTCGTAATTTTCTTTACTCATGATTCCGTCCTTATTTATTTGATTCTTTTTTTCATTTTATTCCGCTTTTCGCCTTTGAATACCCGCATCGTTTCCATGGGGATTCCGCGCAGAATAATATTATCCGTTAAATCCCGATTAAACGAAAAGGGAATTTTCGCAAGATTTTCGCGCATATCGTAAAAAGCGGTATCGAACAGAAAAGAAATATCCTTTCCGTGTTCTTGCAGCAGTTTTTCTTTGCTTTCGCTGCCGTACGTTAAAAGAAAGGGATTGTACGCTTTTTTCTTTTTGTCCTTTTCGTAATCGTCTAACGCGTCGATCAGATAGATCCATTTGCCGAGCGCGTAAAACAAACCGTTTGTGTATTCCGTCGCCTTTTCCTTTAAAAAATAGACGGAAAGTTCTTTCATCATATCGGCGGTAGGGTCTGCCGCGATTTCGGGCGAAGATACCTTTTGCTTTTCGGTATGCGCCTGTGTTTTCATATGTTCGCCCACGATGCGCACCAATTCGGGATACTTCTTTTTTGCGCGTTTAAACCCTTTTTTAAACCAAAGCCGTTTCCCCCGCCCCTTGTCGCCGTCGGCAATGTCGTCCGTCAGCTTAAAATACGTGAGCACGACGTTGAGCGCGCCCAGCTCTTTGGTTAAATCGTCCGCAACCGCCATGGGCTGTTTTACAAAACAGTGTTCGAAACAATGCTGTTTTTTCACGCGGATATCCGCACCCGCGATATTATGCAGCAGGGCGGATAAAAACGCCACGTCGTACGAAAGCCCGATGCGCGCTTTGTGCCCGCACGAACAGGCGATCCCCTTGCATAACCCGCAGTACATCGCCTTGTACAACATAAAATCTTTGATATATAAATTGGGAAGATCGTACCTTACGTAACCGAACACCTTATTCCCCCAAGTAGAAACCGATTTTACGGTGTACTTTCGAAAGGGTTTTGCGCGCGGCTTTATACGCGCGTTCCGCCCCCGCCTGCAATGCGGAAGCAAGATACCCCTTATCCGCAAGCAAGCGCTTTTGTTCCGCCTGTACGGGCGCAAGCGTTTCCGCCACCCGTTCGCCGACGGCAAGTTTAAATTCGCCGTAGCCCCTGCCCTCGAACTGCTTTTCCGCTTCTTCAACGGTGATCCCCGCAAACGAAGCGTATATGGTAAGCAAATTGGTAACGCCCGGTTTTTCTGCCGAAGCGACGATCCGCGAATCGCTGTCCGTGACCGCGCGCTTGAATTTACGGATGATCGTATCTTTATCGTCCGAAAGGAAAACGCTTGCGTTAAGGTTTTCGTCCGACTTGCTCATCTTCTTTAAAGGATCTTGCAGCGACATGATCTTCGCGCCCTGTTTTTGGATAAGCGCTTGGGGCACGCGGAACGTTTCGCCGTAACGGTTGTTAAAGCGCACCGCGATGTCCCGCGTGATCTCTACATGCTGCGTTTGATCGATCCCCACGGGAACCAGATCCGATTGATACAGTAAAATATCCGCCGCCATCAGCACGGGATAATCCATTAACCCCATATTGATGTTATCGGCGTGTTTTGCGCTTTTATCTTTAAACTGCGTCATGCGTTCCATTTCGCCGACGTACGTCAGCGTATTCAACACCCAGCACAGTTCGGCGTGCTGCGGAATGCGCGATTGCACGTAAAGGGCGCACTTGTTGGGATCGACCCCGCACGCAAGATAAAGCGCTGCGAGTTCCAGCGTTCTTCTGCGCAGATCGGCGGGATCTTGCCGCACGGTGATCGCGTGCATATCCGCCATGGCAAAAAAGCAATCGTATTCTTCTTGATAGCGCGTCCAATTACGGATCGTGCCCACATAGTTTCCGATTGTAAGATTCCCGCTCGGCTGAACGGCGGAATACATAATTTTCTTTTCCATAATGCGTCCTATAAAAATACTTATTTTAATTATACCATATTTTTCCGCGAATTGCAATGCGTAGCGGGAAAGTTCTGTTCCCGTTCACGCAAAATTAGGCGAATTTTCACACATTTTACAAAAAGAAAACCCGCCGAAAATTCGGCGGGCGAAACAAACGATTAAATAAATTTTAAAACTTCCGCATACAATTTATCGGGCGATACCGTCGTTTTAAAACGCATGGGCTTATAGCGAAGCGCTTTTAAACTTTCGGGCACCTTCATGGCGGTCAACAAATTGATGCGCTTGATCCCTTTAAAACTATCCTTTACGTCGTTCCCCGTTAAAGCGTACAGCACGTCTTGCGGGAATTTATACGGGCTTGCCGTAGATACGACGACCATGGGAACGCCGTCCTCTTTATGATCGTCCTCTTTCAGCTTTTCGAACTTTTGCGCGACGTTCATCGCAACGCCCGTGTGCGTATCCATCGGATAGCCGTACTCGGTAAAAAATTCGTACATGCAGTCTACCGTGTCGTCTTCGCCGGTGTACCCCGCAAAGAAACTTGCGCGGATCAGCTTCATTTCTTCCGCGTTCATTTCGTACCGCCCTTTTTCGGAAAGCGCCTTCATGCGCTCGGCGGTAACCTTTGCGTTCCTGCCCGAAATTTCGAACAGCAGCCGTTCGAGATTGGAAGAAACCAAAATATCCATCGAAGGCGACATAGTTTTAAAGAAGGGGCGTTTGCTGTCGTACACGCCTTTTTCGAAAAAGTCGGTTAAAACGTTGTTCTTGTTGGAAGCGCAGACGAGCGTCCCCACGGGAAGCCCCATTTGCTTTGCATAATACGCAGCAAGGATATTGCCGAAGTTGCCCGTAGGTACCGTAAAGTTTACCTTGTCGCCCATTTGGATCTGTTCGGAAGAAACCAGATCGAGATAAGCGGAAAAATAATACGCGATCTGCGGAGCAAGCCTGCCGAAGTTGATAGAGTTCGCCGAAGAGAGCAAAACGCCCTTTTCCTTTAACTCTTTCGCGTACTCTTCGGAAGCGAAAATGCGCTTTACGGCGGTTTGACAGTCGTCGAAATTGCCTTTTACCGCAATTACGTTTACGTTTTCCCCCTCTTGCGTGCACATTTGCAGCTTTTGCATTTTCGAAACGCCTTCGTCGGGATAAAAAGTGATAATTTTAATGCCGCTTGCGTCTTTAAATCCTTCGAGGGCGGCTTTGCCCGTATCGCCGCTTGTCGCCACCAAAATCAAAATCTCTTCTTTTATCCCGCACAGATCGCACCCCTTGCGCAAAAGGTAAGGGAGCACGGTAAGCGCCATATCTTTAAACGCGCACGTAGGACCGTGGAAAAGTTCCAGCACGTACATGCCGTTTTCCACTTTTACAAGGGGGGCGGGATCGTCCCCTTCGAACTGAGCATACGCCTTTTTCAGCGCCGCGGTAAGTTCGTCCCCGTCGTATTCGTCGAGATATTTATGCAGAACGAAAGAAGCGCGTTCGGGATAATCCATTGCGAGCATTTCTTCCAGCTCTTCCCGCGAAACCGCGGGGAATTTTTCGGGCACGAACAATCCGCCGTCTTTTGCAAGACCCTGCACGATCGCGCGCGCGCCGCTTACCTTTTCCGCCCCTCTGGTGCTGACAAAATTCATTCGCTGTACTCCTTATGCGTTTTAAAAACCGGACTCTCGGAATAAATTCCGAGAGTCTGTAAAATACCTTTTTTCTTGCTTTACAGATATTTAGCCACAAAGTCGGGAAGATCTTCTTTCGCGCAGCTGCAAGTAACTACTACCTGCAAATTGCGCAGTTCGGAAACCTTATCCAGCATATAGAAGAACGCCGCCATTTCGCCGAGCGGTTTGCCCGCAATGCGCGCCGCGCCGTCTACGAACACGTACTCGTTATCGTAATTGCCCGCGATTGCGCCCTTGATGAATCCGCACAGCGCGTCTTCGCCCGCAACGTTGTAATCGGTTACGTCGATAAAGCGAACGTCGCGCTTTAAATCGTACATATATCTCTTGGTATCGGTAATAAAAATCAAGTGCCCTTTCGCTTCCGCCGCCGACGTATTCGCCGCGTCGATAATCTGCTTGGTTTTTCCGCTTCCCTTAGGGCCGCAAATGATTTTGATCATAGTATTAAATCCTCCTTGGGTGCCTTTCGGCTCTCTTTTATTACATATATTCTATCAAGTTTTTACGGATATTTCAATAGTTTTGCGAAAATTTTCTTTTAAAAAATTACGCCAAACTGCGCATAAACGCATCGATGCGGTCTAAGCCTTCCAACATATCCTTCATGGAAAGGGAATAAGACAGGCGCACGCAGTCGTCCGCGCCGAACGATACCCCCGGCACAACGGCTACTTTCGCCGCGTCTAACAGACAATCGGAAAAAGAAACGGAATCGCTAATCACGTGATTGCCGAACTTTTTGCCGTACGCGCCGCTTACCACAAGCATTACGTAAAATGCGCCGTCGGGCACCACGCAGGAAACCCCTTCCATTTCGGCAATGCGCTTTAACATGGCTTCTCTGCGCTTTGCGAAAATCGCGACCATTTCTTCTACCGAAGCCTCGGGCGAGCTGAGCGCCGTGATCGTCGCGTACTGCGCGATGGAATTGGCGTTGGAACTTGCGTGGCTCTGGAAAGAGTCGATCGCCTTTGCGATATCTTTGGGCGCGGCAAGATAGCCGATGCGCCAACCCGTCATCGCGTACGTTTTGGAAACGCCGTTTACCGTAACCGTAAGCTCCTTCATCTTTTCCGAACACGCCGCCATGGAAAAGGGAGTTGCGTTGCCGTACACCAACTTTTCGTATATCTCGTCGGAAAGGACGAAGATTTCCGCCTCTTCGCACACCTTTGCGAGCGCGCGCACCTCTTCTTCCGAATACACCGCGCCCGTGGGATTGCACGGGGAATTAAAAATAAACAGCTTGGTCTTGGGCGTGATCGCCGCCTTTAACTGTTCGGGCGTGATCTTGTAGCCGTTCGATTTGCTTGCCTTTACCACGACGGGCACGCCGCCGCACGTTTTAACCACTTCGGGATAAGTAAGCCAGTAGGGCGCGGGAATGATTACTTCGTCCCCTTCGTTCAACAGGGCGTAGCAGACGTTGAAAATGGAATGCTTCGCACCGTTGGATACGATGATCTGCGAAGAGTCGTATTCCAAACCGTTATCACGCTTGAACTTTTCGCAAATGGCGCGGCGTAGTTCCAGCAAGCCCGAAGACGGGGTGTACTTGGTGTGCCCCAGTTCGAGCGCCTGTTCCGCCGCCTCTACGATGTGCGCGGGCGTGTTGAAGTTGGGTTCGCCCACGCCGAAGGAAATTACGTTTTCCCCCGCCTCTTTCATCGCTTTCGCTTTTGCGCTGATCGCAAGGGTCAAAGAGGGAGAAATGGCGCGAATGCGCCGTGCAAGTCTTTCCGTCATATCCATACCTCGTTTCGTAAAAAATGTTGCCCGTTCAGTTTCCGCTTGCGGCGAGCAGAGCCTCTCTGTCTGCAAGCGCGAGCGCTTCGATCATCTCGTCGATTTCCCCCATCATGAACGCGTCGATCGAATATAAACTAAGCCCGATCCTGTGGTCGGTGACGCGGCTTTGCGGAAAGTTATACGTACGGATCCGCTCGCTCCGATCCCCCGTGCCGACAAGGCTTTTGCGGTTTTGCGCCTCTTGCGAGGACTGCCGCGAATTATAATAATCGTATAGGCGGGCGCGCAGCACGCGGAACGCCTTTTCTTTGTTTTTTAACTGGGAACGCTCGTCTTGGCAGCTTACCACGATCCCCGTGGGGAAGTGGGTAATGCGGATCGCCGTTTCCGTTTTGTTTACCTTTTGCCCGCCCGCGCCCGACGAACGGAACAAATCGACGCGGATATCCTTTTCGGCAATTTCCACTTCCACCTCTTCCGCTTCGGGAAGCACCGCAACGGTAACGGTGGAAGTGTGCACTCTGCCTTGCGATTCCGTTTCGGGAACGCGCTGCACGCGGTGCACGCCGCTTTCGTACTTTAACTTTTTATACGCGCCCTTGCCGCTTACGTTTACGATCACTTCTTTCATACCGCCCAGTTCCGTTTCGTTCAGATCGACGATCTCCCAGCGAAAGCGGTGCTTTTCGCAATACGCCTGATACATGCGGTACAACTCGTAGGCGAACAGCGCGGCTTCTTCCCCGCCTGCGCCCCCGCGAATCTCTAACGTGCAGTTGCGCTCGTCGTTGCGGTCTTTGGGCAGAAGCAAAATTTTCAGTTCGTTCGTCTGCTCGGCAAGCCGTTCTTTGCAGGCGTACCCTTCGTCGGAAAGCAGCTTTTTCAATTCCGCGTCCGATTCCGTTTCCGCTTCCGCAAACGCGGCGTTCATTTCTTCTTCCGTCTTTAAATAGGCAAGATACGCTTCCGCCGCCTCTTCGAGTTCCGCCCGCTCTTTGGAATATTTCGTCCATTCTTCGGGGGATGCAATCACCTCGGGAGAAGCAAGCAAATCGTTTAACGCTTGATATCTCTTTAAAATTTCTTTTAACCGTTCGAACATACTTTTACACGACGATTTTTACAATGCGTTCTTTTCCTTCCAAATCTTTTACGACCATCGCATAGTCGCATTTAGAGAAAATTTTAAGAACGTCTTGCGCTTGATCTTCGCCCACCTCCATGATCAGCATACCGCCGTGCACGAGGTAGCGCGTCAGTTTTTCCGCGATTCTCCGGTAGAAATCCAACCCGTCTTTTCCGCCGTCAAGGGCGATATGCGGCTCGTGATCGCGCACTTCCCGCTGCAACGCAGGAATGTCTTTCGTTTTGATATAGGGGGGATTCGCCGTGATCAAGTTAAATCTTCCGCGCACGCTGTCGAACAGATCCGATTTTACAAACGTGACGTTCGCCTTATTATACCGTGCGTTCTCGCGCGCGACTTCGAGCGCGTCTTCGGAAATATCCGCCGCCGTCACCGAAATGTTTTTATCTTTCGCCGCCTCGCACGCCAAAGCGATCGCGATCGCGCCGCTTCCCGTGCACAGATCGAGCACTTTATCCCCCTCTTCCACCGTGCGGATCGCCTGCTGCACGAGCAGTTCCGTTTCGGGGCGGGGAATCAACACGCGTTCGTCCACCTTGATTTTATAACCGTAAAATTCGGTATCGCCGAAGATGTACCAAAGCGGTTTGCCCGTAAGCCGTTCTTCGAAGATATCGAGCACCTTTCTGCACTCGTTACGGGTAACGACGCGCTCTTCCGCAAGTTTGCTGCGCGGAACGCCCAGCGTTAAACTTAAAATCCATTCCGCGTCCGATTCGTCGATCTGCTTTTGCGCAAACTGCTTTTTCATCAATGCGGAAAGTTTCGAAAGTTTGGTTTCGGTTGCAAACGTCTTTTCTGGCGATTCGGGGTCGGAATCCATATCGAGCACCTTTTCGAACGCGGCGATGGCGCATTCGATCATTTCGTCGTTCGGTTCGCGCGTGGTCAAAAGTTGCAACAACAGACCGGGCGCCTTTAAGGGAAGCACCAGCGGCGACTGCGTTTTTGAAAGCAGTTTTAACAACTCGTAAGAAATTCCCGCAACGACGGGCAACAGCAGCAGCTTTAACAAAAAGCGAATGGCAAAGTCGAGCGGAGCGATGCCCGTGTGCATCCAATTTTGTACGACAAGAAAATTGGCAAGCGAAAATACCACAATGGAAATAAGCATTACAAAGAACATAAATGTCGTTCCGCACCTATCGTGTACGCGCGAACATTTTTTTACGTTCTCTTTGGTAAGCGGCATGCCGTATTCGTAGCAGGAAATCGTTTTATGCTCCGCGCCGTGATAGCAATAGGTATCGCGCACGCTCTTCGATATTAACGTAAGCAAAATATAACAGACGAAAATAATTAAACGGAATCCGCCTTCGATCAAATTGTACCAAATGGAATTTTCCGGCACGTAGTCGGGCAAAGCGCCCGAAATAAGCGAAGTAAACTTTTGGGGCAGATACATGAACAGCACAAGCGCAAGCAAAACGCCGATGACGACTGCCGCCACCGTCAACACGCCCGAAAGGCTAATCTTCCATTTTTCCGCCATAAACTTTTCGAGTTTGGTGTGCGATTCTTCCTCTTCCGCAAAAGCGACTTCGGAAGAACGCAAAAGCGCGCCCATTCCCACAACGAGCGAGCTTACAAAATTAACGACCCCTCTTATAAACGGGATCTTCGTCCATACGCTTCTCTTTTCGGGCGGCTTAATGCGCTTGGCTTCCATTTGAATTTCGCCCGCAGAATCGCGCACGGCGGTAGCCATGCCGCGCTTGCCGCGCATCATAACCCCTTGCATTACCGCTTGCCCGCCGATGTACGTACAATTTTTTTTCTTTTTCATACTGCTCCGTCCCGTCTGCTTTTTCAAGGTGCAAAATTAACAAAACAGCCCCAGTAGTCGTCTGAGGCCGGTGCTTTGTTAAATTCCGTATCTTTTCTTGAATTTATCGACGCGTCCGCCGGTATCGACGAGCTTCTGTCTTCCCGTAAAGAAAGGATGGCATTTGCTGCAAATATCCACTTTCAAAACCTCTACGTCTTTGGTCGTGCCCGTTTTGAACGTTTCGCCGCAAGCGCATACCACGGTTACTTCGTGATAATTCGGATGAATATCAGACTTCATACTAACTCACCTCGCATAGTCTTTTTTCGAATACTTTCCTATTATAACAGCGTTTTTCCCGTTCGTCAACTGATTTTGAAAGTGAAACGAAAAAACTTGCTTTTCTTTCCCAAAAAAATTTTAATTTTATCCCGCACCCGCCCGCGGCAGGGCGAATTGCGTATTTTTTCCGCGAATTGCTTGCAAAAACAAAATTCCTGCTGTATAATAACGAAAGCGAATTGAGCAAACTGATATAAAAGGAGTTTCTATGAACGTCTGGACTTTGGGCGCTCCCAACCGTCTTGTAAAAGAAACACAGCAAAATCCCGAACCCGGCGAGGGCGAACTGAAAGTGCGCATTACCAAAGTTCTCGTAAACGGGCTGGACGCTATGATCCACGACGGCTCTATTCGGGTCACTTATCCCTTGATCCCCGGAAGATTTGCCGTGGGCAGAGTGGTAAGCGAAAACGGACCGATCGGATTGCAAAAGGGCACGCGGGTGCTAATGCACACGTTCCGCCCCTGCAAAGATACGGGCACGCAGAAAAAAGACTTTTCCGCCGACGACTACGGCATCTGCGGGCAGACGGCGGACGGCTTTTTAAGAGATTTCGTCTGCGTCGGTCAAGACGAACTGATCGCCATTCCCGATACCGTAAGCGACGAATCGGCACTGCTCGTCGAACTGGTTGCCCTTGCAAAAGCGACGGTCGAACTGCTCGACGTACAAAAAGGTCAGCATATCGCGGTGTTCGGCGGCGACATGCTGGGAAACTTCATCTGTCAGCTTTTGATCTATCAGCAGGCTTCGCCCGTTTTGATCGACAACCACACCAAACGGTTGGATTTCGCGAAAAAATGCGGCATATATTATACCTCTTTTTCAGACGATACTTTGGTAGACGAGGTCGCCAAAATTACGGGAGGAAGACTTGCCGAAGGCGCGATTTACGTTACCTCGGCAGGATTGCAAGATAAAGCGCTGCCCTTTAAAGTAAGCGCGCGCGCCACGAGCGCCGTGTTTACGGGCTTCCACGGGCACGACCTTACCGTAAACATCAACAACGCGTTAAAAAAACAGATTACCGTATACGGCGTTACCAACGGGTCGGACTATATTCCCACCGCGATCAACCTGCTTGCAAACAAGGCGATCGATCTTTCGCAGTTTGCCGTAAACGCATTCGACGCGAACAAAATTTCCGAAGAGCTGGAAAAGATCGCGCACAACCCCACGGGCGATATCAGCGCCCTTTCGATTGCGGAATTGATTTGATAACGGATATCTGAGTTTTCCTTCCCGCTTTACATATGCTTCGGAAACTCAGATACTTTTTTTTGGGAAGACTTTTCCCCTGCGCGCTGCTTTTGGCGGCGACGGCGGCGGGGATCGTTGCGCTTTCTATTTATTTGCCCATAGCATTATTGCCCATCATGGCGATCGAGCGCGCTTTTGCGCTGGGGGTATGCCTGTTCACCATGCGGCAAACGGAATTGCCCGAAACGCGCGCGGCGTGGCTTTTGATCGTACTGCTTCTTCCGTGGACGGGCGCCGTTTTACGCCTGTGCAAAAAACGGGCGAACGAGCGCAGCCGAACGTGCCCCGCGCAAACGGAACGCTTTTGCGGCGCGTTCGGGGCGGTGCAATCGGTTGCCGAGCATTGCGGCTTTGCCCCCTCTCTCGCGCAGACGGTCGAATATTTTTCCACGGGGAAAGATCTTTATCCCCGTTTGCTTGCCGATTTAAACGGCGCGAACAAATTTATTTTATTGGAATATTATATCGTAGAACGGGGGGAATTTTGGAATTCCGTTCTTGCGATCTTACAAAAAAAGGCGCGCGAAGGCGTAGACGTTCGCTTGATCTACGACGATTTCGGCTGCGTTTCCACCCTGCCCAAAAGGTATGCGGAAGAACTGCGACGAATGGGGATCGCCGCTTATCCCTTCCAAAAAGTGCGCGCGTTTCCGCTGCGCAAACTCAACCAAAGGGATCACCGAAAAATCGCCGTAATAGACGGAACGACCGCCTATACGGGCGGCATTAACCTTGCCGACGAATATATCAACGTTACCGTAAAATACGGGCATTGGAAGGATACCGCCGTAAGACTTACGGGCGCGCCTGCGGGCGCGTTCGCAAAGCTGTTTGCGGAACGATGGAATTATCGCTTTCCGAACGATCCCGCGCCCTTTTCGCCCTGTGCGGAGAAAGGGGATATTCCCTGTATTCCCTACTGCGACGAACCGGCGTCCTACCGCGAACGCGTTTGTCCCAAACTGTACCGCACGGTTTTTTCCCGCGCGGAGAAAACGCTTTATCTGTGCACGCCTTACCTTACCGCGGACGACGTGTTTTTGCAAACGCTGATCCTTGCGGCGCAAGCGGGCGCGGACGTGCGGTTGATGATCCCGCATATTCCCGACCGAAAAAGCGTATTCGCCTTGACCCGCCGCTGCGCGCGCATACTGGAATCTTGCGGGGTAAAAATACGCGAATATACCTGCGGCTTTCTGCACCAAAAAACGTTAACGGCGGACGGCGCGTTATCTGCGGTCGGCACGTATAACCTCGATTTCAGAAGTTTGTACTTGCAGTACGAGTGCGGCGTTCTCGTAAAAGACGAAACGCTGACCCGCGCCATCGAGCGCGACTTTCTCGAAATGTGGGAGCAAGGCGTTCCCGTACCCAAAGCGGGCGTTTGCGAAAAGATTTTCGCCTCCGCGCTGAGTTTGCTTTCCCCACTCTTTTAAAATACGGGCGCAGCGCCCATGCAAAATAACGAATTTTTAATACAGCACAAAAGATACACGCCGCCCGCAGGGCAATAAAAAATACGATACAAAGCGCCAATGCAAATAGCGGCAACATCGCATTACGTAACAACTATCGCCCCTGCGCGGACAGAAAACGCAACTTCTGCTTCACTTAATACCAACGCTGAAATGGCGACATAGCATTGCAAACAAATATCGCTTCTGCGCGAACGACAAACGCAACTTCCGTTCCTGCGCAATATAAAACTTTTGCACCGCCGGCAGAAAAACAAAGCCTCTGCGTACACAAGTTACACCGATACGATTAAGGGTTTTTTAGAAGGACTTATTTATGATAAAGTTTATTGCAACCGATTTAGACGGCACGTTGCTGGACGAACAAAAACGGCTTCCCGCAGAAATTTTTCCGTTGATCGAAGAATTGCACCGATTGGGCGTTTTATTTGCGCCCGCAAGCGGACGGCAGTACGCAAACTTACAACAACTGTTCGCGCCCGTTGCGGATAAGGTGCTGTTCATCTGCGAAAACGGCGCGCTCGTCGCCTATCAAGGAAAAACGCTTTACTGCAATCCCATTGCCGACGAAGCGCTGCCCGCCGCGCTCGACGAAATACGCGCGCTCCCCCACCTGTTCCCCATGCTGTGCGGCAGCGGCTGCGCGTACATAGAAAACGACGACGAACCGTTTTACGGATACGCAACGCACGCTTATACCAACTGCAAGCGGGTAAACAGCTTAAACGAAGTGATCGGCAAAGAAGCGGTGTGCAAGATCGCCGTATACGACGGGATCTCGGCGGCGGAAAACTGCATGAAGCATTTGCCTCAGCGCTTGCCTGCGTTGCGCACCATTATATCCGGTTACGACTGGTGCGACGTATCTTCCCCCACCGCAAACAAAGGGGAAGCGATCCGCTTTATCCGCAATGCGTTTCACTTGAAAAAGGAAGAATGCGCCGCCTTCGGCGATCACATGAACGATTACGAAATGCTTTTGGAGTGCGGAGAAGCTTACGTTACCGAAAACGCGTACCCGCCCTTAAAAAAGATCATTCACCGTACGGTGCCCGCCAATACGGAAGGGGGCGTGCTTCTCATGCTAGACGAAATGCTCAAACAGATCAAAGGAGAATAATATGAAATATTTAATCGCTTCCGACATACACGGTTCCGCTTATTACTGCAAACTGCTTGCAGAATGCTTTGGCAATTCGGGCGCGGAAAAATTATTGCTGCTCGGCGATTTGCTCTATCACGGCGCGCGCAATCCCCTGCCCCGCGATTACAATACCTTGCAATGCGCCGAAATTTTAAACGAATTGAAAACTTCCATCGTCTGCGTTAAGGGCAACTGCGACAGCGAAGTAGATCAAATGGTGCTTGATTTTCCCGTTCGGGCGGATTTTTTCCTGTTCGAACTGGGCGGGCGCGCGGCGATCGCAACGCACGGACACAACCCGCCCGCACTGCAGAATCAACGCGATATGCTGTTCAACGGACATTTTCACGTGCCCGCATTCGAACAGCGGGAAGATTGCCTGTACGTAAACTGCGGTTCCGTTTCCATTCCCAAAGAAAATTCCCCCCATTCGTGCATACTTGCAGAAGGCGATACGCTCGCTTGGATCGACCTTGAAACGGGCAAGATTTTCCGCAAAGAAAATATCGCTCCCGAACTTGTTCGGTAACGGCATTTTGCAATAAAAAATCGAACGCGGAAGAAAATCTGCAACGCAGACTTCTTCCGTTTTTCTTTTATATTGCATTGCAAAACAAATAAAAACATAATATCGGCAAAAATGACAAAAAAACAAAAAAAGCGGTAAGATACTTGACAACGCCGCATATAATGTGTACAATGAAAGTATCAAAAATTTAGTAAGGAGAGAACGTATCATGGCAAGAAAGAGCGACTATTTCGGACTCGGTTACCTCGTAAGCGTTATCCTCGCGATCATTCCTTTTACGGCATGGCTCTGCGGCGTTATTACGAGATTTTCCGAAGGTAAGATCGTAGCGGCATTGCTCCGCTTCTTTTTCGGATTCACCATTATTTGGATCTGCGATCTTATTCTTATGATCGTCAGCAAACACATTCTTCGTCTGCTGAACGTCTAATCAAAGCAAAAAACCCGTCTGCTTGTGCAGGCGGGTTTTTGCATGCCCTTTTATAAATCGAACGCGATCGCCGTTAAATCGTCGTTAAACGTACCGCAAAATTCGGTAAGCGCGGCTTTCAACCGCTCGATAAAATGTTCGGCGTTAAACGATCGCTGTAAAATACCTTCTACCCGTTCGAGCGAAAACTGCTCGCCCGAATCGTTTTTGCTTTCGATCGTTCCGTCCGTCAACAGCACGAGGATATCCCCCTTGCGGTAGCCGATCAATCCGTCGCGGTATTCGAAATCGGGGATCCAGTTGGAAATAGGGGGGGAATTCATTACGATCTCGTCAATCCCCATGCCGCTTTTCAGCAATATGGGTGCGTTGTGCCCCGCCGCCGAATAGCGGATCTCCCGCCGTTCCTTATCTAAATTCACCGCCGCCGCGGTCACGTAAGAACGTTCGTCTAAATTGAGTTCTTGAAATTTTACGTTCAGCTTTTTTAAGGCAAGCGCGGGGGAAGGCTCGCTTCTGTCCCAGCCCGCTTTTACAAATGCGGAAAGCATGCCCGCCGAGATTCCCTTGCCCGAAACGTCTGCGATCACCCCTACCGTATTGCCGTGCAATTCGTACACGTCGGGAAGATCGCCGCCGATCTCTCTGCACGGAATGTACATAAACGAATAGGGCACCCCGCCTTCCGCCTTGGCAGGGGGCAGCAAACGCTGTTGAATATCCTGCGCGGAGTGCATTTCCCGCGCGATCTCCATTTCGTACGCGTTGTCTACAATGCCCAAAAACAGTTTGCCGAGCGGTTTTACCTTAATGCGAAGCCCTACGTTTTTTTCGCCGTCTTCCCCGCTCTTTAAAATAATATTGCGGAACGCAAGCCCGTTGCCCCCGATCGCGTCGCTGAACAGGTTGCGAATGGGGCAGTACGCGCACTTAATGCCGTAACCGCACTTTTGTTCCTTTTCCCCGCAGGAAACGGCGTCGCGCAAGCTCCCCTTCCCCTTTAACACGGAAGAAAAGTAATCGCGGAACGCCTTATTCGCATAACGCACCCGCATATTCCTATCTACGACGATTGCCGCCGTAGGAATGGAATTGAGCACGCTTTTATATAAATTCGACATTTCAACCTCGGTACAGTTTCAGTTTGCCCGTTACGATTTCCGCGCACAGCGAACGGGCAAGGAACAGTTCGCCGTCGTATTGCGCGGTGCAGGCGGCTTCGGGCACGATCTCCGCACGCGTGCAAGCGATGCGCTTTGCAATGGGCAGCGTTAAAATTTCCCCTTTCATCAACTTGATCAGCGCGCCCGGCAATTTGCTCCGCTTGGGGCTTTCGATCACCAAAAGTTCCAATTTTCCGTCGTCGATCACGGCGGGCGGGCACAGGGGGATTCCCCCGCCCAACTGCTTTCCGTTGCACACCGCGGCGATCAACGCTTTATGCTCTTCGTAAACGCCGTCTGCCGAAACGCGGATCTTGATTCCGCGGTAACGGATCAGCGAAGCGATTAAACTGAAAAAATATTTGATTTTTCCGTGAAAGATTTTTCCGCGCTCGCAGCGCGTTAAAATATCCACGTCCATGCCTACCCCCGCTATATTAAGGGCGCGTCTGCCGTCTTGAAACTGAATATAATCGACGGGCTTGGGCTCGGCATGAAATAGCAAATCGAGCGCCGCCGCCCCGTACGGAACGTTCGCCGCTGCGGAAAAGTCGTTGCCCGTACCCGCGGGGATCAATCCGAGCACGCACCGATCGGGGCGCGCAATGCCGCTTAACACTTCGTTCAGCGTGCCGTCGCCGCCCATTACGACGAGGAAGTTTTCTCCCCGTTCGGTCAGTATGCGCGCAAGTTCGGTTGCATGCCCCTTCTTTTGCGTTACGTGCACGCAGTATTCCATCCCCTCTGCTCGAAAACGCGCTTCCGCTTGCGCAAGAATCTTTTTCCCCTTCTTTTTCAACGCTTTGGGCGTAACGATAACGTTCAGCATGATTTTCTCTCACTTTTGTAAAACAATGCGACAAACGTATTATATAACATTTCGCGAAGAATTGCAATTTTTTTCTTAATTTGCTATACTGTTTTTATAAAATTTTCACCGAGGCGAACATGCGCGGAATTTTACCTGAAAACTTGATCGCGTTGGCAAACGCATGCGAAAAACCGCTGTACTTGGTGGGAGGAAGCGTGCGCGATTTTCTGTGCGGGTTCCCCCCGAAAAGCGCGCCCGATTGGGATATCTGTTCGAGCGAAACGGAAGACGGTTTGATCGCCGCCGCGCAAAAGGCGGGCTTTACGGCGCGCGCCGTTTACCGCAACACGGGCACGGTAAAACTGACGGACGGCGCGGGTACGGACTGCGAATTTACCCGCTTCCGCACCGATCGCTACGTGCGCGGTTTTCATGCCCCTGCCGAAATTTTCTTTACCGACGATATCGGGCAGGACGCGCGCCGAAGGGATTTTACCTGCAACGCCGTCTACTACGATATTGCGAGCGGTGCGTTCTGCGATCCGCTGGGCGGCATAAAGGATATACAAACAAAAACGATGCGCACCGTTTCCTTCGCAAAAAAAGTTTTCGGCGAAGACGGGCTGCGTTTGCTTCGCCTGTGCAGACAGGCGGCGCAGATCGGCTTTTCGCCCGACGACGAATGCCTTGCGGGCGCGCGCGAAAACGCCGACCTTATTTGCGATATCGCGCCCGAACGGATCTTTTCCGAACTGCAACTGCTGCTGCATGCGGACGAAGCGCACGGGGTAAAAGACGGCGTTCTGCGCGGTTTGCGCTTGCTCGACGTAACGGGCGTGCTCGACCGTATTCTGCCCGAATTGGCGCAGGGTAGAGGAATGGCGCAGCGCAGCGATTTTCACGATCATACGGTGTTGGAACATTCTTTCCGCTGCGCCGCATATGCCCCGCCCCGGCTGCGGATTGCCGCACTGTTACACGACGTCGGCAAGCCTTTTTGTATGAAGCGGGACGGAAATTTTTACGAGCACCCGCAGGAAGGCGCGCGCATATCGAGGGAAATTTTACAACGGCTGAAAGCGCCCAAAAAGCTGACGGCGGATACCGAACGGCTTGTTTTATTGCACATGTACGATTTTAACTGCGCTATGCGCGAAAACAAGGTACGCAGGGAAATCGTACAAAATTTTGCCTGTTTGCAAGATCTGCTCGCCTTAAAACAGGCGGACTTTACCGCCTGCAAGGGAGATCTCTCCCCCGCCCCTACGGTAGAAAAGTGGACACGCATTTCAGAACAAATGCAAAAAGAGGGCGCGCCCCGCACCCTTGCCGAACTTGCGATAAACGGAAGCGATTTGATCGCAAACGGAATCCCCCCGCAAAAGGTAAGCGCAATTTTAAACGAACTGCTTTTATACGCGGCGCAAAACGGCGAAAAAAATATAAAGTCCGCCCTGTTAAAACACGCAAACAACGTCCTTCGCAATTTATAATTATACCTATCAGCCGAGCGTATCGGGCACAAGAAATTCCGCACTGTAAGCACGCGAACAATTTTCTTATGCACAAGGCAAACAGAAAATTTTGCGCATCAGATCACGCACAAATGCGGCGCAAACACCCGCATTGTCAAACGCATATTCGTGCGCCCTGAACGGCAGTCAACCGGCTCTTTGGATAGGTCGAAATGCCTGTGCATATCAAACCGCCGCCGAGCATATCCGATAGAAAAAAACCGCGCCGTTGAACGAAAAATATACTACACTAACGGCAGTCAACCCGCTCTCTGGGATAGGTCGAAATACCTGTGCATATCAAAACGTTGCCGAGCATATCCGATACAAACACCTCGCGCCGCCGAACGAAAAACATAAATCCGCGAAAAAATATTGCAATAAACTTTCGGAAAAAAGGAGATACTATGAACGAAACCGCCCTTTTGATTCTTTTGATCGTGCTTGTGTGCGTATGTCTGCTGTTGCTTGTTTTGCTTTTCTTGCGCAAAACGCCCGCGGGCAGCGCCGATCCTTCCGTAAAAGACGCCCTGCGCCGATTGGAAGAAAAGACGGACGCGGTAGGAAACCTTGCCGACTTTAACGCGCGCACTTTGGAAAATTTAAACCGCGCGACGGAAACGAGGCTTAACAACATACAAACGCGCCTTGCCGACGACTTTAAATATATCGTAGACGCAAACGCGCAAAATTTGGAACGCATCCGCCGCACGGTAGACGACAAATTAACCTCTTCGCTGGACGGAAAACTTTCCGAAAGTTACGCACGGATTTCCGAACGGCTGGAAAAAATGTATCAAAGCGTGGGAGAAATGAAAAGCCTTGCCGATAACGTTTCGGATATCAAGCGGGTGTTTACTAACGTAAAACTGCGGGGAACTTGGGGCGAAGCGCAGCTGAACACCCTGCTCGAACAGATGCTCGCGCCCGAACAGTACCGCGCCAACGTAAAGCTGAACCCGCTCGATAATACCCTTGTCGATTTTGCGGTAATTCTGCCCTCGAAAGACGGCGAACGGGTATACCTGCCCATAGACAGCAAATTCCCCGTAGAAGAGTATCAGCGCCTGTGCGAAGCGTCGGAAGCGGGCGATAAAGAAGGGGAAGAACGCGCGCGCAAAAATTTGGAAAAAGCGGTAAAACTGCAAGCTGAATCGATTGCGAAAAAGTACATTCTGCCCCCTATCACAACCGATTTTGCGATCATGTATCTGCCCTTGGAAGGGCTGTATGCCGAAGTATTGCGCACGGGCGGGCTTTCCGAATATCTGCACGGGCGCAGGATCCTCGCGTGCGGTCCCGCCAATTTGGGCGCGCTGCTTTCCACCTTGCAAACGGGATTCCGTTCCGCCGCGATCGAAAAGCGTTCGGGCGAACTTAGAAGAATGCTTTCCGAATTTCATTCCGACTTCGAAAAATTTTCCGACTTGCTCGAAAAAACGCGCAAAAAGCTGCAAGAAGCGCAAGACTCGATCGACGGCGCAAGCAAAAAAACGCGCACGATCGGCAGAAAACTTTCTTCGTTCGGCGGGGCGGAAGAACCCCTTTCCATTTCCGACGAAAACGATTGAGCGCAAGGGCGCAAACACTTGCAATTTTGCTCCCTTTATAATATAATAATCGCATGAAGAGATTGTATCGAACGAACGAAGAGAACTGCAACTGCGATTTTTCCATCGACCGATCGCTGTTTTCGCCGCCCGTTCGCGTACAGGGCGGGCAAAAGCGCGCGTACGAAAATATTCTTCTTGTAGAAAGCGGCGGCAGATATAAGTTGGAAACGCAGTCTGTCGATCGAATTAAAATATTAACGGGAAGCGGTCATTTTAAATGGGCGCGGGGGGAAATTTCTTTTTGCGCGGAAGATATCTTCGTTGCGGAAGAAATAGGCGAATACGAAATAAACGGCGTTTGTTCGTTTATTGTAATGCGTAAGTGAGGTTCAAATGGCAAAAAAGCAAACGGAAAACTACCGTTCGAGCGAACAAAAGCTGACGAAAAAAGAGCGGAAAGCGCTGAAAAAGCAGCAGGAAGCGGAACAGCGCGAGCTTGAAAAAACGCTGATCGAAGAGGGCAAAATCGCACCGCGCGTAAAATACGAACGGCGCAGCTTTTTGTGGAATGCGCTTGCCGCTTCGCTTGCCTTTGTCATTGGGATCGGCGCGGGGATCGGCGGGCTTATAGGCGGAACATATTTTGCCGCGTCTAAAATATCCGTAAAAGACTTGCTTGGCCAAATCGGAATCGATTATCACAAATATGTAGAAGAAGACTACGCAAGCAAAACGGTGCTCGATATCGGCAAAGAACTGGCTTCCACCCCGTTTGAAAATTTGCAGTCTATCGGCAAATTTACCCCTCTGCTTCGAAAACAGCTGGAAAAGGTGCAAGAACTTTTGGCGGACTTCGGCATCGATCTTAACGTAGACGAATTTATGCTTACGGCGTTCGGCGAGTTAAGCCCTTACTTTCAAGGGGTGATCCAAAGCGCGGAATTGGGCGGCGTGCTTTCCCTTTCCCCCGAATCGGATAAATTGATGCTTTCGATCTGCTACGGAAAAGAAAACGAAGATTACACGGTAGACGCCGAAGGCAACATCGTAATGAACGAGGGAAAAAGCGCCACCACCATTCAGCAAATGGCGGAAGACGCAACTTCGGTGATCAATCGGGTAGAAGTATCTACGATGATGGAAGTAACGGCGGATTCCTCCCCTTCCATGCGCTATCTCGCCTACGGAAAAGAGGGCGTCGATTACGAGATTGTAACCGACGAATCCACGCAGGAAAAAACGATACAAATGCTGGGCGGCAGCAAACCCAAACAGCTGAAAGACCTTTCCAAAAACGATTCTTCCTTGCTCGACAACGCACGCATCTGCGACTTGGTGGAAATTACGGAAGAGAGTTCCAACTTAATGCGCGCCATTAAAAATTGGACGGTTTCCCAACTGAAACAGCAAAGCCGTATCGAACGGCTGAAACTGAAACAGGTTTTAACGATCGACGAAGAAACCTCTTCCCGTCTGTTAAAGGCGATCGCCGATTGGCGCATTTGCGATCTTTCCGACCAAGACAAGATCAACTCGCTTACGATAAACGACGTGTTGACGATTACGGAAGATTCCCCTTTGCTGCTGCGCTCTTTGCAGTCGGCGACGTTGGGTAAATTCGACGACGCGATCAAAACGCTTCGCCTCGAAGAAATGATCCCCGAACTCGAAAGTAACAAACTGTTAAAGCACTTAAAAAACAGCACGGTAGATACCCTTGCTTCCGACGTAAAAGCGCTTAGCGTACAGCAAGTATTCGGCGATGAAATTTACGGCTATTACCAAACGCAAGACGCTTACGGAAAGCCCATCGACGTAGTTCCCCTTGCGGAAGAAACGCCGGGCGCCGATAAGGTTTCCGTTTTGACCGTTAAAAAAGATACGGCGGGAAACGAACTCACCCTCGGATATTTTACCGCGCTTACGGGCGGAACCTTGGTGGAAAACCAAACGATTTATTACGACGCGCTGATCGCAAAGCGCAACCGCGAACTCGCGCAGGCGGAAGCGGAAGGCGATCCCGTCGATTACGTATGGCAAACGCCCTACTATTATAAAGAGCGGGTAAGGGTAACAAGCGATTACACGTTTTACGTAGTCGATCACGAAGACGGCGGCGCGTTAAAACCGCTTGAAACGCCCGTTCAAACGGAAACGGTAAACGGCGAAAGCAAGCAATATTTCGAAATGACGTTTACCGAAGAAGCGACGGACGAAAACGGCGAAAAGTATCCCGTAAGCAAATTGGTGCGCCTGTATTTGGGAACAGACGAAGCGGAAAACGACTACGCGGAAGATATTACCAAACAGTACAGGGTAGACCTCGACCGCGTTTACACGTACTATTTGAACGGCACGCCCATTGCTCCCCGCCCCGAAAACAAAGAAGACGAAGAAGAAAACGCCGTTTATCTCGACGATATTTTACACGAAAAGAACGATACCGAAGAATACGACTATTTCGAACGGCGGGTTTGGGTATACGAAAGTTATTATTTCCGTTCGGGCGGCGCGGCGATCGAAGTGAACGCGGCGGACGTTCGCGAAGAGTATTACAAAGTTACTACGCCCGACGGAGGAGCCCCCACGGTAGACCCTACCCCCCTTAACCGCTTTATCCGCGGCATGTGGCACTTCTTATTACACGTAAAAGACGAGGATTCGGGAACGCTTGTGGAAAAAGATTTCGCCTTGCTCGATATGGATCAGATCGTAACCAATGTGGCAAAGAACGTAGACGGAGCAACCTTGCTCGATTTATGGATGCACGACGTGCTTTCGGGCGCAACCCCGCCCGATGCGGATATCAGTTCCATACACTTTCATATAAACGGAACAAGCCACAATTCCGGCGCTGCCGTCTGCCCCGACTGCGTGCGGAATATCAACCAGCTTACGATAAACGAGTCCGTCGCGCTTGTAAAAATATTGCTCAGCATGATTTAACCCTGTGCGAAAACAGTCCCCCCCACGCGGATATCCGTTCTATCATTTTGCGATTAGCGGAATCGGAACAACCGACTGCGTGCGGAATATCGATCGGCTTACCATAAACAAATCGGTCGCGCTTGTAAATATAGCATGATATAATCTTTAAAAAAGCGGAAATTTCCGCTTTTTCTTTTTTGCGCAAGGGAAAAGTCGTTGACTTGTCCTGCAAAATAAAGTATAATAGAAAAACGAAGAAAAAAGTTTTCTTCTTAGCTATTGCCTTGCATGCCAAAAGGCATGCCGAATCAGACCGGGAGGTGAAACAAAATGGCGAAATATGAAATGCTGTATCTGCTGAACAGCGAACTGAGCGAAGAAGCGAGAGAAGCGGAAATGAAAAAGTACGCAGACATCGTAACTTCCATGGGCGGCACCGTCGAAAGCACCGATAAATGGGGCGTAAGAAAAACGGCTTATCCCATCAAGTTCAAAACGGAAGCGTTTTTCGTTTTGATGACGTTCGTTGCAGACGGCTCTGTCGTAACGGAGCTCGATCGTATCGCAGGTATTTCGGGCGAAGTATTAAGACGCATGATCACAAAAGTTGCGTAAAGCGAGGCAAACATGAACAAAGTGTTTTTGATCGGAAATCTGACGAGGGACCCCGAACTTTCCGAAACTTCGGGCGGAGTAAGCGTATGCCACTTTTCCATTGCGGTAAACCGCAATTATACGGGATCGGACGGCGAACGCCAAACGGACTTTTTTAACGTAACCGCATGGCGCGGACTTGCCGATACCATTGCGCGCTTTACGAAAAAAGGACATAAAGTTGCGGTATCGGGCAGCGTACAAATCAGAAATTACGAAGACAATCAGGGCAACAAGCGCACCGCGATAGACGTGATCGCGCAGGATATCGAATTTTTAACTTCGAAGAGCGCGGCAGGTTCGAACGACGATTTTTACGATGCGCCGCAAAGTTCTTCTGCGCCTGCGAAGAAAAAGCCCACCCTGCAATCGTTTGACGACGACGGAGATATTCCCTTTTAAGTTAAGGGAAAAGGAGTATTATCATGGAAGAAGAGAAAAAGGAAAAACCCGTAAAAAAGAGCTACAAAAAGCAATCTTATAAAAAGGTGTGCCTGTTCTGCCAAGAAAAGGTAGCGGTAATCGACTATAAAGATACCGCGCGTCTGCGCAAATTCGTTGCGGAAGGAGGAAAAATTCTTCCCCGCAGAATGAGCGGTACGTGCGCAAAACACCAAAGAGAGCTTGCAAGCGCGATCAAGCGCGCAAGAGTAGCGGCTCTCCTCCCCTTTAAGGCGGAGTAACAAAGCGCTAAAAGCCCCGAACGATTTCGGGGCTTTTTTATTTTGCAAATAGGCTGCTTAGATAGCTTGCGATGCCTTGCGCAACAGACGGGTGTGTTTTCTTTATCGAAATAATCCACTTAATCTGCAAACTCTTTTCTATTTTGCAAAACGGCTGCTTGAATAGCTTGCGGCGCCTTGCGCAATAGATAGGCGCTTATTCTTTATGGAAATAATCCACTTAGTCTGCGAACGCTTTTTTAATTTGCAAAACGGCTGCTTGAATAGCTTGCGATGCCTTGCGCAACAGACGGGTGTGTTTTCTTTATCGAAATAATCCACTTAATCTGCAAACTCTTTTCTATTTTGCAAAACGGCTGCTTGAATAGCTTGCGGCGCCTTGCGCAATAGATAGGCGCTTATTCTTTATGGAAATAATCCACTTAGTCTGCGAACGCTTTTTTAATTTGCAAAACGGCTGCTTGAATAGCTTGCGATGCCTTGCGCAACAGACGGGTGTGTTTTCTTTACCAAATAAACTGCTTGGGTAGTTTGCGTCTGCCGTTGGGATAGGCGGCAGGCAATTTTACTTTATAAAAAGGCTGCTTAGGTAACCTTTTCTGCATTTCAACCGCACAAGCACGATACCTTATATATCTTTTGTCTGTTCCATTATGTATTTGATATCCGATTCTACTTTGTTAAACTGTTGCGGCGATAAATCGTACTCGTATTCCCGTTTGTGCCATTTTTCACACCCGCTTGATAACCTTGTCAATATTCTATGAACGGTGCAATAACGCAAACTCATTTCTCCGAAAAAAGAATACCAATGATTTTCGTAAACCTTTTTACAATAATTACATGTGTTACAGCGATTCGTCCCTTTGATTTTCTGCATGTTCCGCCTCGATGATATTTCTGATTTCCGAAATTTCCGCCAATAAACCGCTCAACTTATACCGCAGCCCATGGTTAAAACGTTTGTAAACTTTTAGTTGAAACCGTTCGCAGGTATCGTGAACGGTTACGATTTCTCTTTTTTCGAAACACAAGCCGAATTCCGTGGCGTGTAAATGATTTACGCCTTTTACAAAGTACCGGTTTAGCATTCTGCATCTCAAACACTTTTTGTTTTCTTCTTTCATTTTGAATCTCCTTTTTCATCGTTTTATTTGGTTTGGCGACCAACGACTTTTTGTATACACAAATATGTGTATAATATATTACCACACATATTTGTGTAAGTCAAGTAAAATACACAATTTTGTGTTAAAATATTTTAGGAGATAAGTTATGAAATATTATGGAAATGAATTAAAGCATCATCGACAAGAAGCAAACTTAAATCAAGAAACTTTGGCAAAACTAATAAACACATCTCAACAAAATATCAGCAGATGGGAAAACAACGAAGTAGAGCCGAGCATTTCTTATTGCGTTGCCTTAGCCGATTATTATAAAATTTCGCTTGACGAATTGATTGGCAGAAAAATCCCATAAGACTATGGGGGAATCATTTATTGTATTAAGCTTTTTGATACAATTTATGTTATAATATAAACATGAAATGGAATGAAAAATTACATTACGCAAGAATTAAAAAAGGATTTTCGCAACAAGAAACGGCAACTGCGGTTGGCATTACCCGCGCTTGCTATGCTCACTATGAGCAAGGCGTTCGTGAACCCTCGTTGGAATTGTTAAAGAAAATTTGTACTGTTTTGGATATTTCCGTAGATTATTTGTTAGACGACACGTCTGACAAATAAATATCAATATAAAGAACCACAAATAAGGGGCGGATACCGCATGCGGTATCCGCCCCCTGTTCTAAACAAAACTTATAACCCGAAAGACATATCTTTTTTAAAGAACTCTTCGTAAATGGCGCGTATGGCGCGTTCGCAATTATCGTTATCTACCCCCACGATAATATTCAATTCGGAGGAACCTTGATCGATCATGCGCACGTTGATCCCCGCCCGCGCGATCGCATCGAACAATTTTGCGCTGGTACCAACGTTTTTGCTCATGCCGTGCCCTACCGTTGCGATCAACGCGATATCGTCGAATACGCGCATGGTATCGGGATTCACCGCTTTGCGGATCTCTTCAAGCAATTCTTCCTGTACGCCGTGCTTTAATTCTTCGCTGTCGATCACAAACGACATGGTATCGATTCCCGAAGGCATATGTTCGAAGCAGATCCCGTGCTTTTCTAAAATAGAAAGCACTTTACGGGCAAACCCGATTTCTGCATTCATCAACGATTTTTCGATAAAGATAACGGTAAAATTCTTCTTTCCCGCAATGCCCGTAACGATCCTGCCGTTGTAACGGTATTTGCTGATAGGCAAAATTTCCGTTCCCTTATCCGTAGGGCGGAAGGTGTTTTTTATGCGAATGGGAATATTCGCCGCGCGCACGGGAAAAATCGATTCGCTATGTAACACGTTTGCGCCCATATACGAAAGTTCGCGCAGTTCTTTATAAGACATAGAATGAATTTCGGCGGGATTTTCCACAATGCGCGGATCGCATGCAAGGAATCCGCTTACGTCCGTCCAATTTTCGTACAGATCCGCCGTTACCGCGCGCGCTACGATCGCGCCCGAAATATCGCTTCCCCCGCGGGAAAACGTTTTTACTCTGCCATCCGCGCCCTCGCCGTAAAAGCCGGAAACGACGGCGTATTTTTTACCCTTTAACGCGTTTGCCATCAGTTCGAACGTGCGTTCCGAATCGAGCTGACCGTCCGCGCGAAATTTCACCACGTCGCGCGCGTCTACAAAGGCAAAGCCGAGCAACGAAGCCATTACCCGCGCCGAAAGGTATTCCCCGCGCGAAGCGGTAAAGTCTTCGCTCTTTTCCCGTTCGATATCCCGCTGCGTATCGCGCAAAATACCTTCGATATCCAGCGAAACGCCCAGTTCGGATACGATTCCGCGAAAGCGTTCGCTTATTTTTTCGTACGCTTCGCCGCATTTGCCCGTCTGCTTTACCGAATCGAAACAGCGATACAGCAAATCGGTAATTTTAACGTCGCCGCCGAACCGCTTGCCGGGGGCGGATACGACGACGTAACGGCGTTCTCCGTCGCTTTTTATGATAGAAGCGACCCGCTTCATCATATTGCCGTCTGCCATAGACGTTCCGCCGAATTTGCAAACTTTAATCATAACTGATTTCCCTGCCCTCTAAATAATAGCGCTTATCCTGCGCTTTTCCCAACGAAAACGTTTTTTTGGGGAAGTTCTTCCCCCCTTTCAACTGCTCGAAAAAGTCGTCTTTTTCCATTTCGGCAAGTACGACGCCCACGCAGTTTTCCTCTTCGGAAAGCTGTTTTAACTGCTTTTCGCCGTGAATATAATCCACCGCGCCCGTATTCGCTTTTAAATACGCTTCGATCAATTCGTCCGCGCGCGCAACGCCCGCGCCGCCGCCCGCCAATGCGGGATAAAGCAGATCGCCGACCCTGCGGCACTTGACCGCTTTTTGAAAGTAATCGCAAAACGCTTCTTTATCGACGTGTTTTACAATGCGGTGAATGGGGGTGAATACCACGGAATCGTCGTACAGATTTACAAATTCCACAAGGGTGAACCGCGCGGGGTGCGTGCGCTGTTCCCGCTCGCTCAATTCCCCTTTCAACTCTTCCCAATACGCTTTGGCAGCCGCAACCGAATGATTGCCGTCCGCCACCGCAAAACAGGGATCGCCGCGCGTATGAAGAGATTGCGCAACGACAGCGGCAAGATCTTCGGGAATAAAATACCCCTTGATATTTCCGCCCCCTTCCATTAAGTTAAAGTTGTACAGCTCTTCCAAATCCTCTTCTTCGAGCGCGCTTATCAACTTATTTTTTTTATCTTTATAAAAGACGATCGCGTGCGGAAATTCCAAAATCGCACCCCGCCGAAGCGCGACGCGCGGCGGAAGGCGACCGGGCACGACTTCTTCTGACGAGCGTATTACGTTTTCTTCGCCCGCCTTATAAGAATATGCTTCTAAATCGATCGCGGCGACAATTCCCTTGCGCACCCCATAAAAGGTCTTTCGCTTGGTAAGCACAAAACCGCGGTTTAACTTTTCCAGCCATCTGTCGGTAAACGCTTCGTACATGCTTTCATTCGCCGACTTGATGCGTTCTTCGTCCTCTTCGCCCAAATACGCTTCGGGCAAAATACAGTGCAAGGAAGAAGGACGGTTGCCCACCGAACGGGCAACCTTTTCCCAATAACTCCTGTCGGAGGTAAATTGATCGCACGCGATAACCGACCAATGCGCAAAATCTTTGATCGGCAATAAAATGTGCGGAATGCGGATCACATTTCTCATAACGAAATATGCAATACGATGGTGATCGCCGCCGCGACGACAAGGGCGGTTACCTTTAACATGATGTTCGTCGTAAACGCTTTTTTCAAAAACTCGGTAAATTTCACGCCCGTTTCCCTCCCTCTTGATTAAACTCTTTCCAATAATATTCGCGCAGGAATTTGTACAATCCGTCCGAATCGACGTAGCGGGTTATATTGCCCCTACGTACTACCGAAACGATTCCCGTTTCTTCCGAAACGATCACCGTCATAACGTCGGCAACTTCCGTTACCCCGATGCCCGCGCGGTGACGGGTGCCGAAGTCTTTGGGGAATTCCCTTTGCGTAAGCGGAAGGAAGCACCCCGCCGCCTGAATTTTATCGCCGTATATAATCATTGCGCCGTCGTGCAAGGGCGCTTTGGGAATAAAGATCCCTTCGATCAGCTGGCTGGAAATACTCGAATTTAAGGTAACGCCGCTTTCTACGATCTCTTTGGGCAGGTTGCCGTTGGAAAACACGATCAGCGCGCCGATATCGTTTTTCGAAAAAGTTTGCACCGCTTTTACAATGGCGGTAATGCACTCTTCCGCATGAATGCCGATCTGCGTTTTGGGCGCGTGCCGTTCTGCGGAAACGAGCGCCGTTTTCTTTACGTTCCAAATGCTGCGCTTGATCTCTACGCTGAACAGCAACAGGAAGAACAGCGAACAAAGCAACACGACGACGATATAAAAATACCCCGCGTTAATATGATCGGTAAATACCGAAACCGCGCCGCAAACGATAAGCACGGCAAGATAAGCGAAAATCAACTTTCTCGCATTGTTGCCGTACAGCGTTTTCATAACGAAATAAACGAGCAAAAACAGTAAGATCCATTCTACGGCATACGTCCAAGAAAAAGACGTAAACATTGTTTTTAACGACTGCCAAACTTCGGCTGCTGTTCTCATAGTAACTCCTTAACGGGATTCTTGTTTTTATTATAACTTTTGTAAGAAAAAATGAAAAGCGTTTTTTAACTTTTTTCGTTAAGAAAAAAATATTTTTGCAATTGCCGTAAACAAAGCGCTTTCTTTGTTGTATAAGCCCCCCTTTACGCCGCTTGCAAGCGTATACAGCGCGGTGTAATATTCGGCTGTTTTTTCTTTTCCAAACGCCCTTGCCGCTTCGCGGTTCTTTTTTACCGCATACGGTTTTATGCCCAAAGATTTGGCTGCTTCTTCATCCGAGCCTTTCATGGAAGTTACGTCGTACAGCGTGCGGAAATGGGAAGTAAGCGAAGCGAGCACCGCGTTTTCGTCGAACCCCTTTAAGAGCAGATCGTTTAAAATTTCGGCAAACGCCGCATACGACTTGCGCGACGCCGCTTGCGTGAGTTCGTATATTTTATAGTCGACGTCTTTATTCACGTATTCTTCTACCGCTTCCCGCGTAACGCGCCCTCCCTTCCCCAATAAACAGGTGAGTTTTTCGATTTCGCGCTTCATGCGCGCCGCGTCCGACGCGCAATAGCGCACCATCAACTGCACTGCGTCGGTATCGGGCGAAAGTTCGGCGCGCCGCAACATGCCGTACAGCCATTTGCATAGTGTTTCTTCGCTTTCGCGCCCGCAATCTACGTACGTGATCCCTGCAAGTTTCTTTAAATCGTACGCGTTCTTTTTGCTGTTTACGATCAGTAAAATGGTGGAAGGCGAGGGATTTTCCACATACTTTTTTAACACGCTTTCGTACTCTTTTTCGGTAGGATAAAATTCGTACGCGCGCGCAAGCCGCTTTTCACTTAAAAAGGGAAGCGCATATAAGCCGTCGCGGAAGGATACCAATTTATCCCCCTTTAACGTATCCCCTTCGAACCGCACGTCGTTTAGCATAGGCTGCGTAATATACGCGTCGCGCACCGCCTCTACCGCGCGTTCGCGGAAGTACGTTTCTTCCCCCTCGATCAAGCACACGGGAAAACTGCGTTCTTTAATTGTCTTGTTAAATTCAACGAATTTCATTTTTCCTCTGCCGTATGTTCGCGAAAGTTCACCCGAAGCATACGGTTAACTGCGCTATTTCTTTTATTTCAACAACCTTTTTATCATCTTCCGCATGTTTGCGGAAGTACGCTAAACATATAGCATACTATACTAATTCTTTTATTTCAACAAACTTTTTATTATCCGCCGCGCGCTCACGGAAATGCGCCCAAAGCATATAGGTTAACAATTCTATTTCTTTTATTTCTACAACCTTTTTATCCTCTGCCGCGCGTTCGCGGAATTGCGCCTAAAACATAGAAATAGCGGCACGATTTTATCGCCTTACTATTGCGCAACTTTACACGCTTTTGATTATACCACCGTGCAAGAAAAAAATCAAGCCGCCGCACCCCTCGTTCACGAACAAATCGGCGGGATATGCCGATTGCCGAGAAAAGGCGAACTCTGCCGAGCAGTCTTCGACAAACAATATCATGCGCGATTTGCCCTCGTAACGGAACACGGCTTCGCCCACGGTAAACGTTTCTTGAAAGACGATATTCGTTTCGCGCAGTCCCGTTTCGATTTTTTCCCGCGCCCAAACTTCTTCCGCGCCTAAAAATGCCGCAACGTTGATCGCCCTTCCCTCTTCTTCGCCCAAAACCGCAACGGCGGTAAGCGTTCCGCCGTAAGTATGCGAAAGAAATTCTTTGCAAGAAGAAAGGGAAATTTCGTCGTCGATCAGCAAAACGGCGTTTTCGCTTGTACGCACCAATGCGGCACACCCGCCGCGCTCCGCGCGGTAAACGGATATTTTACAGCCGTAAAACACGGCGTTTTCTGCCAAAATACAAACCGTAAGCCCGATCGCACACAAAAGCGCAATGCCCGCGCGCGCCGCTCTTGCAAGGCGTAGCCGTTCGGAAAGCAGCACGCAAGAAAGATACCAAACAGTTGCGCCTGCGCCCAACGAAAAGCCCGTAAGCACAAACGAAAAATCGCTCACCGAAAGCACGAGCGTCATAAGCGAAAGCATGCCTTCCGGAAACAAACATACAAACGCCGCGGCGGGCGGAACGATCGATGCGAAAAGGGCGCAAACGAGCAGCCCCAAAAACAAAACGGGCAGGCAGGGAATGACAAAAAAGTTTAACAACGTTCCCCAAACCGACCAATACCCGAACGATTCGATCAATATGGGAAAGGTGAAAAGCTGTACGGAAACGTTTGCCGAAAGGTACTTTGAAAGCGGCTTCGGCAAAAAGGATAACGCGCGGGAAAAACTTCCCGCAAACAAGGCAAGCCCCAGACATGCGCCGAAGGAAAGACGAAACCCGACCGCAAGCCACTGTGCGGGGAATAACACCAATACGATAACGGCGGCAAGCGCAATGCTTTCTAAAAAATCCCGTTTGGCGCCCATTGCCCGTAACGCGCCCGCCGTAGTACACATGCAAACGGCGCGCAGCGAAGAAACGCTGAACGCGCACAGCGCCGAATAGCACAGCGCGAGCGCCGCCGCGGGAATAAACCGCCATCTGCGCAACGGCTTGAACAACAGATAAGCCGCGCCGTATAAAATGCCGATATGCAAGCCGGAAACGGCGAAAATGTGCGCGATACCGCCCTTACGCACCCCTTCTGAAAATTCGCCGTCTAACCCGCGCCCGTTACCCGTAAGCAATGCGTAAGCGATATCCGCTTCGTCCTTTTCCATGTTTTCGTGCAGCGTTTCGTACAGTTTTGCGTTCAACAGCAAAAAGGGATCTTTCGTTCTGTCCGTCACTTCGCAGATCGATACGGACGCGGTGTAACGCAGATCGGAAGCAAACGCGTCTTCGCCCATGCCGTTTTGCGGCAGTTCCGCGCGCTTTAACGTTGCCGTAAACGCGACGATGTCGCCCACTTTCACCCCCTCTTGCCCGACGCGCAAACGCAGTTTTCCGCCCGAAGGCGTTCCGTCCGCATACAGACAGTCGAGCAAAAGCGACGAATAGCCGTTTTCTTCCGCGGCGGAAATCACCCTTCCGCTTACCTTGTATTCGCCCGCGGGCACGCCGTAAGAAAAGCGCGCGGTTTGGGCGAACGCCAATCCCGCCCCGACGGATGCAAACATCGCAAACGCGCAAAAAACCGCCGCCGCGCTCTTGAACCGAACGGGACGGCGGAAAATACCGCATAAAAACAGCGCGCACAGCAAAAAGTCGCTTGCCCGCAGCGCGCCGAATTTTATTTTGAAGAAAAGAAAAATCCCGAATGCCAGCCCGAACGCCGCGAACAGTACGGGGCGAAAATTGATTCGGGCAGGCAATACGGGTTTCATTTTTTCTTATGCAAGCGAGATCCGATCGGATACCGAACGGACGAACAGTCCCTTTTCTTCGCCGTGCGCGATGCAATCGCGCACGAACATTGCGAACTTATCGGAAGGGTGCACAACGTGGAACACGTTGCACAAAATTACCATCAGTTCGTCGAAGTACAGCGCCACCCGATCGCCGAGCACGCCGCGGATCAACGAAACAACCTCGTAAGGGGTAAAGTCCTCTTCCGTTTTGCGCAGGAAGGGCGCGTTTTCCACGCGGAATTTATCGAGCGCGATCGCGCGATCCGTTTTAAAGAAGTAGTCGCTTCCCAGCAGGCGTTCCCTGCGGAATGCGCACGCGTCGATCAAAGAATCGAGTTTGCTTTCTACCTTGGCGCCGCTCTTGGTAAGCCCGAAGGTGGCAAGGCAGCGCTTTTTTAAGAACGCGCGGGAAATAGGTTCTTCCAAAGCGACGATCTCTTTTAAGCGCGCCATAATGGCAACGTCGTTTTCGCCGCCCGTTACGAACAGCGCCGTTTCCGCAACCGCCGTTTCTTTTACGGCGCGGTAAGGCTTTTTATACTTCTGCATCCAAACGCCCGCTTTCTTATCCGCGCCCGTAAGTTTATCGAGCATATCCTTAATGCGCTTGATTTCGCGCTTGGGATTGTTGTAGTAGTTTACGGTGTACACGCGCATGACGTTCCAGTTGCCCCGTTTCAGCGTTTGCACCTGCAAAATGTTTCTGTCTTTTACCGAGAATTTCTCGTCGCCGTCGCAGACGATCGCAAGCAGGAAGCGGTGCTTGTTCTTGGGATCGATCACGGCAACGTCGATCTTAAAGTCGGAAGCGCCCACGTCGCAGCGGCATTCGTAGCCGTAGCCCGAAAGATCTGCCGCGATAAACTTGCCGATGCCCGCGCCGCCCTTTACAAACGCCGATTTTACCGCAAGCGTGGTTTTGCCCTTTTCCGCAAATTCGAGGAACGCCTTTAATCCCGCAACCCCCTTAGACGAGGTTTTGGAAAGATCGATCATAGCCGAAGTCATGGTAGAGAACACGAGCATTTCTTCCCTTGCGCGGGATACGGCAACGTTCAAACGCCGCCAGCCGCCCGACTGGTTTAAAGGACCGAAGTTGAGCGAAACTTTGCCCGACTGATCGGGTCCGTAGCAGACGGAGAACAAGATCACGTCGCGTTCGTCCCCTTGCACGTTTTCGAGGTTTTTAACGAACAGCGGTTCTTCCCTGTCGTACGCCGCCGACTCCAACTTTTTCGATGCGATCTCTTTGGTCAAAAGCCTGTCGATATATTCCATCTGCGCGCTCGAAAAGGTAACGACGCCGATGCTCGAACGGGAAAGAATGGGATCGGATAAACGGCGGATCACTTCCGCGACCAGCGCTTCCGCTTCTTTGCGGTTGCGCTTGGTAAAACCCCTATCGTAACAGCCGTCTACGGGCACCAGTTTCACCCTGCTTTCCAGCGAGTCGGGTGAAGGGAAGGTGCACAGGCGGTTGTCGTAATACATGATGTTGGAAAAAGCGATCAGCGATTCGTGCTTACTGCGGTAATGCCACAGCAAGTGGCGTTCGGGCATGCCGAGCGCAAGGCAGTCGTCGAGCACGCTTTCCAGATCTTCGTTTTCGAGGTTTTCCTCGTCGACATACGCGTTGTGGAAGAATGCGGTGGGCGGCAGCTGTTTGGGGTCGCCTACGACGATCGCCGATTTCGCGCGCGAAATGGAACCGATCGCTTCCGCCGTGTTCATCTGCGACGCTTCGTCGAAAATGACGAGGTCGAACAGATCCGCCGTCGGCTGCAAATACTGCGCGACGGTGATCGGGCTCATCAGCATACAGGGCGCGACCCTGCCCATAAGGGTGGGAATTTCGGTAAACAGCCCGCGCAAGCCCGTTCCGCGCAAATTGCTTTTGGAAAGGCGGGTAAAGGTGGAAATTTCCACGGCGAGGCTGTCTTCTCCGTCCGGCGAAGGCAGGCGGGAAAGCAAGTTCGCACGGATCTTTTCGCGGCTTAAACGGGAGAAATCTTCCCACGCCAAGCGGAATTTTTCGATGGTGTCTTCCAGCGTACCCACCGTCATGGAAGAAAGGTAAGGATCTGCGGGAATATTGATTTCGAGGAAGTTTTTGTATACGTTCTTTTCGAAGCCGGAAAGCACGTTTTCGCCGCGCAGTCTGCCGCTTTCGAGCGCGTCGGTAATAAAGTTCAAGCCCGCTTTGGCAAGTTCTTCCGAAGTCTTTTTATACATGCACCAGTTGGAAAGCATGTCGATATTGTCGATCAGCGCGCCCGCCTTCGAAGCGTAATAATCCAACACGTCTTCTTCGCGGATCTTGTTTACGTCTGCGTTGGTCACGGCGAGGAATTGTTCCTGCGCGCTTGCAAAACTTTCTACCGCCTTTAAATATCCGCGCAGTACGGGCTGCGTATAGCCGCACGCCGCGCGCACGCACATGCCGTTGAACGCGTCCGGATTGTAGTCGAGGAATACCTTCGAAGCGAGCGCATGCAGTTCGTACAAGTCGGCAAGAAATTCCGTTCTGCGGCGGAAGATGATATTTCCCCCGCGGTCGGTAAACTGTTTGGAAAGGTTGGTGTTTCCGCAAATGCGCTTCATCGCGCCGTAAATTTCCACAAGCGTTTGCAGGTATTTGGGAATGTCTTCTTCCGCAAATTTCCCCGTCGCCGCGCGCGAAAGTTTTTTTACCGCGTTCGTCGCAATGCGCGAAAGACGGTAATCGCCCCCCGCTTCGCAGAATTTTTTCAGTTCTTCGTATTCTTTATCGACGTCGACAAGCGTTTTGAACGACTTATGATAGTACTTTAAGCAATCGTCTAAACGGCGGTTCGCGTTGTAGAACAGGAAGAATTCCCCTTCGTCTACGCCCGCAAAATATTTATCGTATATGCCCGAAGAAAGGTTTTCGGAAATACGCGACATCATGGTAAGTTTTTTCTGCGTAAGCGTGCTTACCTTTTGGCGGTAAAATTCCAAAAGCAAACCCAAATACGATTTTAAATGGCGGATCTCCGTCATTACCACTTCGCACGAGCAATAAACGGTATCGCGCAGTTCCTGCGAATACTCGGTCAGATTTACGTTTTCGAAGGGAGAGTTATACACCCCGCCGCATTCTTTTGCCGCAGCCGCAGCCGATAAGATCATGTTTTTGCAGTCGGCAAGTTTCTTTTCCGTCAACGAATCGTAGAAAGAACTTTCGATATCCATAATATCGGGCGAGTTCTTATTCTGCAAATAATACAAGATCGCCTGATAAACGGAAACCCCCAGCCGCCGCTTTTTGTGCAGGGCGAGCATGGGCTGCTTTAAATGTTCGCGCAGGGATACGATTTCTTCCGCGCGTTCGAAATAGCCCGCGTCTTCCCCCTCTTTGGGAAGGGATAACGTGTGTTCGATGTTCTTAACGACTTCCGCCTTGTCCGCCTTGTTCGAGTGCAGTTCCAAACAGAAATCGCCGATCCCGATGGAATCGAGCCGCTTTTTTACCACGTCGAGCGCGGCTTTCTTTTCCGCAACGAAAAGCACCCGCTTGCCGTCGTTCAAAGCGTTTGCGATGATATTGGAAATCGTTTGGCTTTTGCCCGTTCCGGGAGGGCCGTGCAAGACGAAGCTGGTGCCCGTTTGCGACAGCGCGATCGCCGAATACTGCGAACTGTCGGCAGGCAGCGGCACCAACGTTTCCGTCGGCGCGCCCGAATCTTCTTCCGAGCCCGCGCCCTCTTTGCGCTCCATACGGTTGTTTAAAAGCGCGGATACAAGCGTGTTCTTTTTTAATTCGGAAAACCGTTTGCGGATATCGTTCCACATCAAATAACGCTGGAAAGAGAAGGTTGCAAGGTACACGTCGTCTACCACGTCCCACCCCTTCATGCCTGCCGTTTCCGCGCGCACCATTGCGGAAATTTCGGAAATTTTCAACGCGGAAACGTCGCCGCCCAAACCGCGCACGTCGATGTTGAATTCCTGCTTTAAATATTCGAGCAAGGTAGAGTTTACAAAGTACTCTTTTTCGGAAAGGGCGACGGAAAAATCTTCGTTCCCCTTTGCGCGGCGAATCGCCGCGGGCGCCAACACAAGGGGCGCGTAGCGGGGTTGCTTGTCCTCTTTATCGATATACCGCAAAAAGCCGAATGCAAGATACAGAATCTTCGCGCCAGATTCTTCGTCCGCTTCCTTATTCTTGCGCATTAAACGCAGCGCAACTTCGGCAAGCGATTTTGCGTCCGCAAATACCCGCACGACCCCTTTGCGCTGTTCCAGTTCGATCAGCTCTTTTCTGTTCTTGTCGGCGGAAGCGCCGCCGAACGCGGCGGTGGTAATGGCGTCCGCGCCCGATTTTAAACGGAGCGAACCCTTTTCGTCTAACAAAGTATGCAGCATGTCGCACCCCGCCGAATACAGGTGCAACGCGTTTTTTCCCGCAAAATTGAGCAGGGCGTTTTTATCGGAAAAGTCGAGCAAGCGACGTTCCCACTGCTTGTTTTTGGGCTGCTTGCCCTCTAAATTCAGCTTGCGCAAAATGGGAAGGGGCGTGGGCGCTTTTTCGTCCGACATGTCCTCCTCTTTTACCAATTCATAGCCGTGCAAGCCCTTGCCGCGCAGAGGAAGGGAATGAATGTTCCCCATACGGCAACGGCGGATATCGACGAAGTATTCGAAATACCCTTCTTTCAGTTTTTGCGCGAAATGCTGTTCGGAAGGCGTAAACGCAAAATTGCGGGTCATGAACAAATCGTCCGCATCGAAGAAACTGAGGTTGTTGATCCCTTCCGAAATATATTTGCTTACGATTTCGGCGTCGTCTGTAACGCTGTCTAAAAAGCAGCTGTCGTACAGCCATACGCCTACGCCCACCCCGTTGGGTCCTACCGCGAGCACGGGATGAAGGCGCGCCGCTTCCAAACAAGCCGCCGTAAATACGGCAAGCTGAACGGTGCTCGCTTTGCGCGTTTTGGCAACCGATTCCGCCACTACGGAAACGGGCGCGGTCAAATCGGTTTCGCACGATTTTTCTACGGCAAGCTGCTTAACGGAGGCATAAATCGCCGCCGCAATCAAACGCACGGCATTTTTATCCGTGCCTGCGTAGCCGTAAAAATCGGCGTCTACCTTCCACTTTTTCAGCCGCTGCCCCGCGTCCGAAAGCACGCGCGCGCAGTCGGCAAGTTTGGGGCGCACGAAAGAAGCGAGGAATTCTGCGTTTCCGCTTAATCCCCCCCACCAATCGTACGGCAAAACGGTTACTTTGGTTTTATCGCGGCATACTTCCGCGTCTTCGATCCATGCGGAAGTTTCTACCGTGCATTCGCGCATTTCGTCGTTTTCCGCCAAAAACGGGGGCGAAAAAATCGCGTCCGCATTCAGTTCTACCGAACTTTCAAACGGAATATCCGCCGCCGCTTCGAACGGCACGATCAAGCCTTCCGTGCTTTCGGAAAGCACGCGCACGGAAACTTCTTCCGCAGACTCGTTTTTCACCAATACGGAAACGGGCGTACGCAGAAAATAATCTGCATATCCCACGTATTTGGGAAAGCGCACGGAAAGCGCAAGTTTATCTTTTACGGGACGTTTGGATTTCATGTTTTAAATACCTCCTTACCGCCGAACGTTTATTACATGCAATAGCTATTATACCATTATTTTCCGTAAATGGCAACCCGTTAGGCAAAAAAGAAAGTATAATTTTGCGCTTCGACAATATTTTTAAAATTACGGAACGCGCGCCGATTTTCAGAATTTTTTTGCAATGCCGAAAACGCGCGATTGCCTTTTGCTGCGCTTTGGCTTTTGAAAAATGCGTTGATCGAATAATTTTTGTAAGAAAGCAAACGCGGGAAGATAACCAAAAAAGATTTTAACGCCATGTTGAAAAACAAAAAAGACATGTCCAAAACGCAACCGATCGCAAAATACGGCGGGAATCGCATGTACTTTGCGCCGCCGTGCGATTACGATAACGTTATAAAACGGGTTCCCCGCGGAACACTGTTGACCGTTCGACAAATAAGAGAATGCTTTACAAAGAAAAACTACGCCGTTTTGCCGACCCGATGACGGCGGGAATTTTTGTAACCGTCGTTGCGCGGGCAAGTTAGAAAAGAAATGATAACGTTACCCCGTTTTGGCGCATGTTAAAATCGGACGGCGAATGAAACGCAAAATATCCCGAAGCCGTTTTTCCGCAAAAAAACTGCTCGAAGAAGAAGGGCACGTTTTCGTTTGTAAATGCGCGAAATATTACGAAAACAGTTTAATGACATTATAACAAAAAAACTTTCGGCAAATGCCCGAAAGTTTTTTATACAAACGCGTTTTCGAAGTATTCGATTTCGCCGCCGTAATAAGAAGCGACGTCGAACCGAACGGGAACCTCTTCCCCCAGCGCCATGCAAAAATACTGCGCGATGGTGCGGTATCGCCGCTGTTTTTCGCGCGTGACCGCCTCGCTCGGAAGCCCGAACGCGTCCGTTTCGCGCGCTTTAACTTCCACAAACGCGTACACACCCCTGCGGAAAGCGATAATATCCGCTTCGCCGAAGGGCGTTTTATAGTTACGTTTTAAAATTTTATATCCGCGCTTTTTTAGGTATCTGCAAGCGGCGGATTCCCCTTGCTTGCCGAAAATTTGGTTGTGAACGTTCTTCGGTGAATCGCGCATAAGCCTTTCTCCCCAATGGCGCGGATATGCTCCGCCGTGCCGTACCCCATATTGCGGGCAAACCCGTAATGCGGATACATTTTATCGTATTCCTTCATCAGTCCGTCGCGGTACGTTTTTGCGAGAATGCTCGCCGCGCCGATAGAACAGACGGTTGCGTCGCCCTTTACGATGCTCTTTTGCGCAAACGAAATATCCAGCTTCATATTGCCGTCCGTCAGCACAAAATCGGGCGGAACGCTTAACCCTTCCACCGCTTTTTTCATGCACAGGCGGGTCGCCTGCAAGATGTTGATTTCGTCGATCGTCTTTTCGTCCACTTCCGCAATGCAATAGGCGCGCGCACACTCCTTTATAAGCGCGGCAAGCGCATCGCGCTTTTTGGGAGAAAGTTTTTTACTGTCGTCTATCCCCAAAATACGGGTTTCTTCTTCAAGCGGAAGAATAACCGCCGCGCAGACGACGGGACCTGCAAGCGGACCTCGTCCCACTTCGTCTACCCCTGCAACGGCATAATATCCTTTTTCGTACAACGCGCGTTCGGTTTCCAGCGTATCCATTTTAAGTTTCCCCTCCGCCCTGCGGCAAGCAATATATCTATTTAACGATGCCCGCGCGCCGATCGATTTCCGTACAATTCGCGGTAATAAATATAAAAATTTACCGCACGAATTTTCGGTAAGTTGCATATCCCCGCGCGCTGTTCGTAATTCAATGCGATTTGCGGTACTTTCCGTAAGAATATATCGCATGTAATTTCGGCAAGTATGTATCAACCCGCAACGCCCGCACCGTTCGGTCGCGGTGCATGACAAAAAAATTATCGCCTAAACAAGTGCTTAACCGCGCCCGAATACGGCAAACGGATTGCAATATAAAACGCCGTTAGTTTGCCGCGCAGACAACCGTTTTTTTATATTAACCCTGCGTCTTTTAAGTCGGAAAGGCGATCTAAACAAACTTTTCCCAAACGCCCTTTGCGGAAATCGTCTATTACCGTGCGTTCGCCCCGTTCGTAATCGAAATCGTTTCCGCGCAGCACAAACCCGCGGCGAACGCACACCGCATTCAACATTTCGAGCGGAGTCATGGGCTGTTCGATACCGTACCGCGCAAACAAAGCCTGCGGATATTTTTGCGCAAGCTCTTCTAACAGCGCAAGCGCGACGTCGTCGATGTCGAGAATGTCGTCGTTCACGCAGCCGAGATAGGCAAGCCTTAACGCAAGCGTTTGATTTTCGAACGAGGGGGGCATGGTTCCGGGGGTATCCATTAACTCGAACGCGCCGCAGCGCACCCACTGCTTTGCGCGCGTGACCCCCGCTTTATCGCCCGTAACCGTTTTTTTGCCGCCGCACAGCAGATTGATCACCGTGCTTTTGCCCGTGTTGGGAACGCCCGCTATAAAAAAGCGAACGGGTTTTACAAGCCCTTTTTGCGCCATGCGTTCGCGTTTTTCCGCAACGAGCGCTTCCATAGCAGCCGTAAGCGTGCGCGCCGCGGAAGAGGAATTTGCCGCGATTTTTACCGCGGAAAGTCCGCTCTTTTTCATGGCGGCGAGCAGCGAATCCGCCCCGCTGTCTGCAAGATCCCCTTTATTCAACACGTATAAAACGGGCTTATCCCCAACCAAATCGCGCAGCTTGCGGTTAAACGCAGAAGCGGGCGCGCGCGCATCCAAAACAAATACAGCGGCGTCCGCAAGATTTAAATTTTCCGCCATCATGCGCATGGCTTTCGCCATGTGCCCGGGGTACCATTGAATCGTTTTCATCGTAAGTTATTTCAGTTCCCCCTCTAAAATCGTTTCGAGCAGGGGCACCGTAGGGGAAAACTCGTACAGATACAAACGGTCTACGATCCCGTCGAATTCTTCGAACGCTTCCGCAAGAACGGGCACGGCGGCAAGCGTCAATTCCGGCTCCCCTTCGAACAAGGGAATACAGGGCGCCCAATCGTACGTCTCGCCGAATTTTTGTTTTAGCGCGAGCAATTTTTGCGAGGGCGAAAGGGATAAAATCAACTGTTTATTTCGCTGATATAATCCGAAATGATGAAAACACACCGCAAAACGGCTTAATTCCGCCGACGTTTTTTGCATTCTTTCTACGATACCGTTGCCGTTTAAAACGGAAAATCTCCCCAAGAAAATGTGCGGCGGAATTTCTTCGTTTTCGCCGACGAATCCCTCTTTTTTAAGTTTTTTAAAAATCTCTTTCAAGTGCCGTTGCGTTTCTTCGTCGAACCCCGCCATTACGCAGAGATACTGCATTTACAATTCCTCCTTACCGAGTAAATCGGGTCTGTTGCTTCGGGTAAGCTGCACCGACTGCTCCCTGCGCCACCGATCGATTTGGGCATGATTCCCGCTGCGCAGCACGTCGGGCACGCGCAGTCCCTCGTACTCGACGGGGCGCGTGTACTGCGGATATTCGAGCAGATTTTCCGAAAAACTTTCCTGCACCAGCGACTCGGGCGAAAGCACCCCCTCCGCATAGCGGGATACGCAATCCATCAGCACCATGGCGGGAAGTTCGCCCCCCGTAAGCACGTAGTCGCCGATGGAAATTTCCTCGTCGATATACAAATCGATCGCGCGCTGATCCACCCCTTCGTAATGCCCGCAAAGCAAGATAAGATGCGCGCATTCGGCAAGTTCGAACACCTTTTGCTGGCGGAACGTTTCCCCCTTGGGCGAAAGGTATATGCGGCGCGCTTTGTGTTCGGGGTCGATCGCTTTAATCGCGCTGCCGATGGGCTGCGCCATCATTACCATGCCCGCGCCGCCGCCGAAGGGATAATCGTCGCACTTTAAATGCTTATCTTCGGTATAGTCGCGCAAGTTTAAAATTTCGAAACAAACTTTCCCTTCCTTTTGCGCTCTTCCGAGAATACTCGAAGAAAGCGCGGAAAACATTTCGGGGAAAAGAGTCAATACGGTTATCTTCATGCGACCAAATTCACTTTATGCGTTAAAATGTACCGTACGCCGAGAAAGCACGCTACGTCGATCGCCGCCTGCAACAAAATCAAAATCCATATTGCAAGGTGCACGGAAACGTAGATCGCCACGTTTGCGACGGGCTGCGTTAAAAAGGTAGAGATCATGCCCATGATAAAAAATCCGACCAAATAGATGACCGCCGTCATGCCTTTGCGGTTTCTTGTCGTAAACATTTGCCCTACCGAAATAACAAAATAAAATTCGAGCAGAGTCGCGGGAATACCGACGATCATAAGCAAAATCATTTCGATTACGATAACAGGTTCGGAACTGATCACGGAAGCGAGGTTCGCGCCGACCGATTCGAAAAAGCGCCCAATCGATTCCAACACGGCGGGATCTACCCCGATCAAAAATACCAACGTAGAGAGCAAACACACTACTACCCCGAACAGCATGGTCAAAAGCGCGGTTAAAAGTTTCGCCCAGATCAACTGGCTTGCCGTAACGGGAAGAGATAACGTCATATATCCTTCGCCCGAAAAAAAGGATTTGGAAAAACGCATTACGCCCATCGCAAAACAAACGAGCATTGTCGCCGTTAGCGCAAAGCCGTAAAACGTTCCCAACAAAATCTGCATTCTTATTTCGCCGATCAAACTGATGCGAAACAACACCGCAAGCAGCAGCATTGCCGCCGCGGGAAATATCACCACGCGGAATAACGCGATCAATTCGTGCTTCATCAATTTTGTTACCATTTGAACACCTCTCTGAAAATCCCGTCGAGTGTTTTTCCTTCCTTTTCGCACACTTCCGCCTTGGGCGCGTCGAGCGCGATCTGTCCGCGATTCAAAAAGATCGCGTGCGTTAAAATGGGTTCGATATCCGAAATCAAATGAGTGCACAGAAAAATCGTAGAATCGTTGGGTTTATTGCTCATAATGGTATCCAAAATAAAATCGCGCGCAGCGGGGTCTACCCCCGCGATCGGCTCGTCTAAAATATACAGCTTGGCATCGCGCGCCATCGTTAAAATAAGCCCTAACTTTTCTTTGGTTCCCTTAGAAAGCGATTTGATTTTCTGCTTTAACCCTATCCCCAAACGGGATAGCATCGCTTCCGCTTTATCCCGCCTGAAATCGGTAAAGAAGTCTGCGCAATACCCAAGCGCCTGTTCCACCCGCATCCATTCGGCTAAAAAGTTCGCGTCGGGCAAATATGCCGTAACCGCTTTCGTCGCAGGGCCGGGCGATCTTCCGTCGATCAAAATGCGCCCCGAAGTGGGTTGCAGCATACCCATCGCCAACTTGATGAGCGTAGACTTTCCGCTTCCGTTCGGACCGAGCAGCCCGACGATCCCGCCCGATTGCACTTTTAAATTCACCCCGCCGAGCGCGGGATTGGTTCCGTAATTCTTTACAAGATTTTCGCATTCGAGAATAACGCCCATGTTCCCCCTTTGCGGCGCACGGTCACAGCACCGCTACTTCATAAAATCTTTTTCTGTTTACCGTCAGTTTTTTATTATTGATATCGACGGATAAAATCACGCCGTCCGCCGCGGGAAACAGCACCTCTTTTCCGTTAATTTCCGCCGTGTAAACGTCCGTCGCCGCTTGGCGGACGTCTTTCAGCACGCCCAAAACTTCCCCCGTTTCGGTTACGATTTCGCTTTGCAAAATATCTACGATATAATACCGCCCCTCTTCCGGTTCGGGCGCGTCTTCCCGCAGAACGTTTACCTTTTTCCCGCGCAGCAACTCCGCCGCGTTGCGGTCGGGCACGCCGCGAAGCCCCAAATATACCATGCCGTCGCTTACGCGCACGGAAAGTACCTTGTATTCTTCCCCGTCTAAAAACACCCGTTTAAACGCGTGAAAATCTTCCGCGCCGTCCGTAAACGGCACTACCTTTACTTCCCCGCGGATTCCCTGCGGTTTTACGATTTGACCGACGATCAAGCTGTTTTCCATATTTTTTAAATTCCGAATAATCCGTTTACCGCGGCGCGGATCTTTTCTTGCGTGCGCTCTTTATCCCGCTCGCTTTTTATTACCGCGACCGATTCTTGCGCTGCGCGCTTTTCGAACACCCGCAAATACCGCTCGCGAATCTTTTTTTGCTTTTCCAGCGTTTCGTACCGCTCCCGCTCGCTTCTTTTGCCCACGCGTTCCATGCCCGCTTCCGCCGTCAGTTCGATATAGATCACCAAATCGGGGCGCATTTGTTCCATTGCTGGGCGGTTCAATTCTTCCACCCAAACCGAATCGGTCATTTCGCCGTTGTACGCAAGCGACGAAAAATAGTACCTGTCGCACAAAACGGTAACGCCCTCGTTCAGCCGCTTTTCGATTCCGTTTACAGGATTAAAAAGATGATCCATGCGATCCGCCGCGAACAGCGCGGCGATTGCCCGTTCGTCCGTTTCCAGCCTGCCCGTAAGACAGGCGCGCAAAAGCCCGCCGAACGGCGAATCGGTCGGCTCGCACGTCGTTACGCAAGGGATCCCCTTGCCTTGTAAATATTTCGAAAGCATTTTCAGCTGCGTGCTCTTTCCGCTGCCGTCGATCCCTTCGAATACGATAAATTTTCCTCTGTTCATAACCGTTTCATTATACCAACCGCATGCGGTTTTGTCAACAACGCGCGTCACGCCTGCTTTAAAGGAATAGGACGCTTTTGCGCGACGAAAATAACGCCGAGCGTGCCGGGTCCGCAATGCGAACCGATAACAGGTCCTACGATTTGGCGCACGACGTTCGCATTCGGGCGCTTTTCCAAAATCATATCGCGCAGCTTATCCCCCTCTTCTTTGCAGTCGGCGTCTACCACGTAAACGGCATATTTATCTTCGTCGGTCAACTCTTCCGCAACTTTGTTCGCAAGGGTGGAAATCGCCTTTTTTCTTCCTCCCAATTTTGCAATGACGGAAAGCCCGCCCTCTTCGTCGAACGTGAGCATAGGTTTCAACCCCAAAAGCGTGCCCGCCACGGCGGCGATTCCCGAACAGCGCCCGCCGCGCTTTAAGTGCATTAAATCGTCTACGACAAAATAAACCGCCACTTTATGGGTAAACTCGTTTAAAAAGGCGAGAATCTCTTCGTCGCTCGCGCCCTTCTGCTTTAAGACGCCCGCCTGTTCCGCCTGAATGCCCGCGCCGAGCGAGATACTGTTGGTATCGAATACGATGCACTTGCGGTCGGGAAACGCTTCCTTTAACTCTTTTAAAGCGGATTCGAGCTGTTGAAAGGTGCCGCTCATCTTATGCGAAAAGCTGACGTACAGCACGTCTTCCCCCGCTTGAAAATACGCGGTTAAAATCCGCTTATAATCTTCCGGATTCAACGCCTGCGTTTTGGGAACGGCGCCCGCACGCACCGCATCGTAAAATTGACGGAAATCGGTCGCTTTTCCTAAATCGTAAAAATATTCTTTGCCGTCTATATAATAGGGCATGGAAATATAATCTAATTTTAACTCTTCCGCACGGGTATGCCATAACTCGCCGTTGGAATCAAACAATAATACGCTCATTTATGCACCTCTTTTTTCTTTCGGAATATGCTTCCGAAAATATTTTACTATACTTTATGAAAATTTACAAGATATAATCAAGTAATTTGACAAAAATTTTTCTTTCGGATATACTGTTGCCGAGGTTTATTATGATCAAACGAATCAAACAAAGCGATAAAGAACTGTTTTTGACCCTTTCGCGCGAGTTTTACCGTTCGGAAGCGGTATTGCACGATATTCCCGAAGAATACCACAAACGCACGTTTGACGAGTTGATGCGCTCGCAAGATTATGCGCAGGGGTATCTTTTGTGCTTAAAAGAGGGAACGCCCGTCGGCTATGCGCTTACCGCAAAAACCTTTTCGCACGAGGCGGGCGGAACGGTAATTTGGGTGGAAGAAATTTATATCCGCCCCGAATTCCGCGGCAAAGGTTTGGGGAAATCTTTTTTCCGCTACGTCGATACGTTGGGTGCGGCGCGCCTTCGGTTAGAAGCCGAACAAGATAACGATCACGCGATAACTCTTTACCGTGCATTAGGGTATAAACCGCTGCCCTACGTGCAGATGATAAAAGAAAGAAAATAATTCTTTCGGTATTGCCCGCGGCATATACTTATTTATGTAGCGAACAAGACAACTACATGCAAAAACCTTACCGCGCATTGGGGTATAAACCGCTATCTTATGTGCAGATACAATTTTATCTGTATAACGCGCAGCGCAATTTGATTGAAAGTAATTACAAACATTCAATAACTTTTCCGCGCATTGAAATGTAAAATAATGTTTTTTAAATAACAGATACGATACCGCAAACGGTATCGCATCTGTTATTTCAGCCATTCGAAATACCCTTTAAACGCCGAGGGCAGCGCGTAAAACTGCGCAATTTCTTCGGCAGAAACCCACACATAATCGCAATAAAATTCTTCCGCGTTTATATAGTATCCCGTCATATGCCATTCCACATGGGTAAAAATGTGTTTGGATTTTTTTGTTTTTATCACTTTGCCCATTGCGGGAGGCGCAGCTTCCCCCTCTTTTAAAGGGAACTGCCAAAGCCCCGCAAGCAAACCTTTTTCTCCGCGTTTTTGCAAAGCAAACTTTCCCTCTTTTTGCAAAACGTATACCGAAACGGGAACAATTTTACGCGCCTTCTTTTCTTTACGCACGGGGTACTCCTCTTCCCGATTTTCAAGGTGCGCAAGGCAGACCGTTTGCCACGGGCATTCCTCGCATAAGGGCGCGCCGTTGGGCACGCACACGATCGCGCCCAGTTCCATAAGCGCTTGGCAGAAATCGCCCGCTTGGGGAGGATACGCTTCTTTTAATTGCGCAGAAAACGCCTTACGGGTATTCGGTTCGTCTATGTTGCTTTCGTCCGCAAGCAACCGCGCGAGCACGCGCAGAACGTTTCCGTCTACGGCAGGGCAAGGCAAATCGTACGCGATGGAACAAATCGCGCCCGCGGTATAATCGCCGATCCCCGCAAGCGCGCGCACCCCCTCCCACGTTTGGGGAAACGCGCCCTCTTGCGCAATTTGTTTTGCCGCTTTGTGTAAATTGCGGGCGCGGGAATAATAGCCCAACCCTTCCCACATCTTTAACACTTCCTCTTCTCTGGCGCAAGCCAAATCGTTTACGGTGGGAAATCTGTTTAAAAAGCGGAGATAGTAACTTTTTACCGCCTCTACCCGCGTTTGCTGCAACATAATTTCGGAAACCCACACGCGGTAAGGGTCTTTATTTTCCCGCCAAGGAAGATCCCTTTTAGAAAGGCGGTACCACTCTAAAAGGAGCGGTACCGCTTGCATCAATCTTTGCTTTCGTTCCATTAAAACAGCCCCGTAATAACGCCGTGTTCGTCCACGTCGATTTTTTCCGCCGCGGGAACTTTGGGAAGCCCAGGCATCGTCATAATATTGCCCGTAAGCGCGATAACAAATCCCGCGCCCGCCGCCATTTTTACGCTGCGAACGGTTACAATAAAATCTTCGGGCGCGCCCAACTTTGCCATGTCGTCCGAAAAAGAGTACTGCGTTTTCGCCATACAGACGGGCGTTCCGTCGAATCCGAGTTCGGTAAGACGCTTGATCTGCGTTTCCGCTTCCGCCGTGTAAGAAACTCCTTTTCCGCCGTAAACCTTTTTAACGATCGCTTCGATCTTTTCTTTGATCGGCTGTTTTTCGTCGTAACAGAAACGGAAGGAACCCTTCTCTTCGCACAGGCGCACTACCTCGCGCGCGAGTTCTTCGCCGCCCTTGCCGCCTTCCGCCCATACGGTGGAAAGCGCAACGTTTACGCCAAGCTGCTTGCACTTTTCGATCACAAGATCGATTTCCGCATCGGTATCCGTGGGAAAGCGGTTTACCGCAACGACGGCGGGAAGCCCGTACACGTTTTTGATATTGGAAACGTGGCGCAACAGGTTGGGAAGCCCTTTTTCGAGCGCGCTCAGATTTTCGCCGTTTAATTCCGTTTTTGCAAGCCCGCCGTGCATTTTCAGCGCGCGCACCGTCGCCACGATCACGACAGCTGCAGGGGTCAAGCCCGCAAAGCGACACTTGATATCGAGGAATTTTTCCGCGCCGAGATCCGCGCCGAAGCCTGCTTCCGTCACCACATAATCGCCCATTTTTAAGGCGACGCGGGTAGCCATTACCGAATTGCAACCGTGCGCGATATTCGCAAACGGGCCGCCGTGCACGAACGCAGGCGTTCCTTCGAGCGTCTGCACGAGGTTGGGTTTGATCGCGTCTTTTAAAAGCGCCGCCATTGCGCCCGCCGCCTTTAACTGCCCCGCGGTAACAGGCTTATCGTCGTAAGTGTACCCGACGATCACGCGGGATAACCGTTCTTTTAAATCTTTTAAAGAGGTCGCAAGGCAGAGCACCGCCATAATTTCGCTTGCAACGGTGATATCGTACCCGTCCTCGCGCGGAACGCCGCTCTTCGCGCCCCCCATGCCGTCGATCACGTTGCGCAGCTGGCGATCGTTCATATCTACGCATCTGCGCCAAGTGATCTTGCGCGGGTCGATATTCAACTCGTTTCCTTGAAAAATGTGGTTATCGAGCATTGCCGCAAGCAGATTGTTCGCCGCGCCGATCGCGTGGAAATCGCCCGTAAAGTGCAGGTTGATATCTTCCATGGGAACGACTTGCGCATATCCGCCCCCCGCCGCGCCTCCTTTTACGCCGAACACGGGACCGAGCGAAGGTTCGCGCAGAGCGACGACGACGTTGTGCTTTAAGCGGGAAAGCCCGTCCGCAAGCCCGATCGTCGTAGTCGTTTTTCCTTCGCCCGCGGGCGTGGGATTGATTGCGGTAACTAAAATCAACTTGCCCTCTTTTTTATTTTTTTCGAGAACGGACAAATCTACCTTCGCCTTATATTTGCCGTAATATTCGATTTCCTCTTCTTTTAAACCCGCTTTTTGCGCGATTTGAAGAATGGGCTGCAATTTTGCTTCCTGTGCGATTTCGATGTCCGTTTTCATGTATGATCTCCTTTAAATATATTCATAAATTTTCTTTGCTTGTCGCGCAAATAAAATTTCATGATTTGAAGGAAACCACGGTCCGCACGCGCTTCGCGCTATCGGCCGAGTATTTCCCTCTGCGGGCGAATTTTTAGGGCGCTCGTTTTATTTCGCCCGCATTTACCCTTCCTTTGTAAGTCGAATGTTTTCGACAAATGTTGGCCTGCTGCGCAAAAACGCGGTTTTGCTTGCAGACTCGCTTTCTTCATAAATTTTCTTTGCTTGTCGCGCAAAACATCAAAGTTTAACCGTTCGCATGCAACGGCGTATTTTAACGTTCGTTTGCATAAATTCGCCCGTTCAAGTGCAAACGCACTTTTTCCATAACGGCGGCAATCGCAATCTTTACTGCGATCGCCCCTTTGCACTCGATTACTTATAATATTTTACCGCGCTTTCAAACAACTTCATATCGTATTCGCCGAGTACGTTTTTGTACAAGCCGTAACCCTTGCGCTCGGAATGTCCCATTTTGCCGAACACTCTGCCGTCGGGGGATAAAATGCCTTCGATCGCCGCCGTGCTGCCGTTGGGATTAAAGCGGATATCCGTTGTTGCGCTGCCCGCAAGATCGACGTATTGCGTCATGATCTGCCCGTTTGCCGCAAGCTCTTTTACGAGTTTTTCGCTTGCAATAAATTTGCCTTCGCCGTGCGAAATGGGAACGCTGTAAATTTCGCCCGCGTTCACGCCCGTAAGCCAAGGGGATTTTGCGGAAGCCACCCGCACGCGCACGATACGCGACTGGTGCCGCCCGATATCGTTATACGTAAGCGTAGGGCATTTTTCGTCCGTTTCGACGATCTTTCCGTACGGCACAAGCCCTAATTTAATCAACGCTTGGAATCCGTTGCAGATACCGCCCATCAAGCCGTCGCGCTGCGAAAGCAGTTCTTCCACGCGCTGTTTTACCGCTTGATTGCGGAAAAACGCCGTAATGAATTTACCCGAACCGTCCGGCTCGTCTCCGCCCGAAAAGCCGCCGGGGATAAACACGATTTGACTTTCTTCTATCTTCTTTGCAAACGCTTCCACCGAACGGGAAACGTCGTCTGCCGTGGTATTGCGGATCACGAAAATATCCGCCTGCGCGCCTGCGTCTTGGAACGCCTTTGCGGTATCGTATTCGCAGTTGGTGCCGGGGAATACGGGGATCAATACTTTGGGCTGCGCCCGTTTTACCGCGCAGGTGAGTTCGCTTTTTCCGCCGAAGGTGAAGTTTTCTACCTTCTGTTCGGGCGCCTTTATGTTGCACGCATAAACGGGTTCCAACTTATTTTCGTAAAGATCGGTAAGTTCTTGCAGAGAAAGCGTTTCGCCTCCGAGGGTGATTTCTTCTGCCTGAACGGTAGCGCCGAGCAGGACGCCTACCTTTTGCGGCTGTGCAAGTTCGAGCACGAACGAACCGTACGAATAAGCAAAAATATCTTCCGCCTTCACTTTATCCGCATACGCAAACCCGATGCGGTTGCCCATGCACATTTTTAAAACCGCTTCGGCAACGCCGCCGAACCCGGGCGTATACGCCGCGACCGCCTTGCCCGAATGCAGCAGCTTTGTAACCGTTTTAAAGTTTTTGATCACCGATTTTGCAACGGGAAGCCCGTCTTTATCGTAATCGGGTTTTAACCAAACGACGATATGCCCCGCGCCCTTAAATTCGGGAGAGGCGACTTCGCTTACCTTGCCCGTCGTTACCGCAAAGGATACGAGGGTGGGCGGAACGTCGATCTGTTCGAAAGTACCGCTCATGGAATCTTTTCCGCCGATTGCCGCGCAGCCGTAATCGAGTTGCGCTTTAAACGCGCCGAGCAGGGCGGACAAAGGCTGACCCCACCGCTTGGGATCTTTTTGCGGTTTTTCGAAATATTCTTGGAAGGTAAGATACACTTCTTCAAACGACGCGCCCGAAGCGATCAGCTTTGCAATGCTTTCCACTACGGCGAGATACGCGCCGTGATAAGGGCTTTTTTCCGCAACGTAGGGATTGCCCCCCCACGCCATATAAGAAACGGTATCCGTGTGCCCTTGCTCTACCGAAACAAGGTGCGCCATCGCCTGCGAAGGCGTGGATTGATACGTTCCGCCGAAAGGCATTAACACCGTACCCGCGCCGATCGTCGAATCGAACCGTTCGGAAAGCCCGCGCTTGGAACATACGTTCAAATCGCAAGCGAGATCTTTATAACCCTTTTTAAAATCGCTTACCTTTGCTTTTGCGTAACTTTGTATTTTTTCGGGCGCGATTTCGATGTGCTTTTCCGCGCCGTTGGAATTTAAAAATTCGCGCGATATGTTTACGATGGTCTTGCCGTTCCAATTCATTACCAAACGAGGTTCTTCCGTTACAGTCGCAACGACCGTTGCTTCCAAATTCTCTTTTTCGGCAAGCGCGATAAAGCGCTCCGCGCAGTCGGGTTCTACGACCACCGCCATGCGCTCTTGCGATTCGGAAATGGCAAGTTCGGTGCCGTCTAAGCCGTCGTACTTCTTGGGAACCGCGTTTAAGTCGATGGCAAGTCCGTCGGCAAGTTCGCCGATCGCGACCGAAACGCCGCCCGCGCCGAAGTCGTTGCACCGCTTGATCAACAGCATCGCCTCTTTGTTGCGGAACAGGCGTTGCAGTTTGCGCTCTTCGGGCGCATTGCCCTTTTGCACTTCCGCGCCGCACGCGGTAAGCGAGCCGAGCGTATGCGATTTGGAAGAACCCGTTGCGCCGCCGCAACCGTCGCGCCCCGTTCTTCCGCCCAATAAAATTACTTTATCCCCCGCGGAAGGGCGCTCTCTGCGCACGTTTTCCGCAGGCGTCGCCGCGATCACCGCGCCGATTTCCAACCGCTTTGCCGCATATCCTTCGTGATACAGTTCGTCTACCTGCCCCGTGGCAAGCCCGATCTGATTGCCGTAAGAAGAGTATCCCGCCGCCGCCGTCGTTACGATTTTGCGCTGGGGCAGCTTTCCTTTCAGCGTATCTTTTACGGGGCGAAGCGGATCTGCCGCGCCCGTTACGCGCATTGCGGCGTAAACGTAACTTCTGCCTGAAAGCGGGTCGCGAATCGCCCCGCCGATGCAAGTCGCCGCGCCGCCGAACGGCTCGATCTCGGTCGGGTGATTGTGCGTTTCGTTTTTAAACAAAAGCAGCCAATCTTCCTCTTTTCCGTTTACCGTGACCGTCGTTTTTACCGTGCAGGCGTTGATCTCTTCCGATTCGTCCAACCGATCCAACCGCCCCTGCGACTTTAAGTACTTTGCCGCAAGCGTGGCGATATCCATTAAGTTGATCGGCTTGGTGCGCTTTAACTTTTTGCGCGCGGCAAGGTAATCGCCGTATGCCTTTTGCAGCAGTTTGTCTTCGAACGAAACGCCGTCGATCGTCGTTAAAAAGGTAGTATGGCGGCAATGATCGGACCAATAGGTATCGATCATGCGGATCTCCGTCAACGTGGGATCGCGCTTTTCCGATTTAAAATAATCTTGGCAGAACGCGATATCGTCCGCATCCATCGCAAGGGCGTATTTGGTTACGAACGCCTCCAACCCCGCGCGTTCGAGCGAAATAAAGCCGTTTAACGTTTCCACCTCGGTAGGAACGGGATGTTCGATTTTCAGTGTTTTGGGCTTTTCAAGCGCGGCTTCTCTGCTTTCTACGGGGTTGATTACGTACTTTTTGATCGCCGCCATGCCCTCTTCCGAAACGTCGCCGTACACCGCGTACACCTTCGCCGTACGAATGAGCGGACGGTCTTTTTGCGAAATCAACTGCACGCACTGTGCCGCCGAATCCGCGCGCTGATCGAACTGACCGGGAAGATATTCCACCGCGAATACCTGCGCGCCTTTTAAGTCCGCCTCTTTGGAAGCGGTATCCATTTGCGGTTCGGAAAACACCGTTTTTACGCACGTTTCGAACAACTCTTTTTCGATATCTTCAACGTCGTACCGATTTAAAACGCGGATCTTTTCCACGCCTTTTACTTCAAGCAATTCGGTAACGTCCGCCTTTAACGAACGCGCTTCCGCATCGAATCCTTCTTTCTTTTCTACAAATACGCGATATACCATTTTTAATCCTCCCGCGCGCAGGCAAGCGCGCGCTTTCCGATGTCTTTTCTCATGTAAGCGTTTTCGAACCGTATCTTATGCGCCAGCGCATAAGCGCCGTTTACCGCCGCCTGCAAAGTTTCCGCCGCCGCCACCGCGCCGAGCACGCGCCCGCCCGCGGTAACTAGCTTTTCCCCTTCCGCCTTTGCGCCCGCGATATATACGTACTCGTTTTCTTGGGGAACGGGAAGGGAAATTTCGTACCCCGTGCGGTACGTTTGCGGATACCCTTCGGAAGCGAGCACCACACAGCACGCCGCGCCGTTACGGAATTTTACCATGTCGGAAGTAAGCGTTCCTTCATGAACGGCGATCATGATATCGAGCAGATCGCTTTCCAAAAGGGGCAGAACGACCTGCGTTTCGGGATCGCCGAACCGACAGTTGTATTCGATCACTTTCGGACCTTTGGGCGTAAGCATCAACCCGAAATACAAACAGCCTTGAAAGGTACGACCTTCCGCGCGCATTCCGTTTACGGTAGGCAGAAAGATTTTTTCCATGCACTCTTTTGCAATCGCTTGCGTGTAATAGGGATTGGGCGCAACCGTACCCATGCCGCCCGTATTCAACCCTTCGTCGTTATCGTGCGCGCGCTTGTGGTCCATCGAGGAAACCATGGGGATCACCGTTTTTCCGTCCGTAAACGACAAAACGGAAACTTCGGGTCCCGTTAAAAATTCTTCGATCAGAATGCTGTTGCCGCTTGCGCCGAACACCTTATCGCACATAATATCGCGCACAGCCCGCACGCCCTCTTCTTCCGTTTGGGCGATGATCACCCCTTTGCCGAGGGCAAGCCCGTCCGCTTTGATCACGGCGGGGAAACTGCCGTTTTTTAAATATGCGATCGCTTCGTCCGCATCGGTAAACGCGCGGCTTTCCGCCGTGGGAATACCGTATTTCTTCATAAGATCTTTGGAAAAAACTTTGCTTCCTTCTATGATCGCGGCGTTTTTCCGCGGACCGAAGCAGGGAATGCCGAGCGCTTCCAACTCGTCTACGCAGCCCAAAACAAGCGGATCGTCCGGCGCGACGACTGCAAAGTCCACTTTATGCGACTGCGCAAAGGATACGATCCCCTGCACGTCGTTCGCCTTAACGGGGCAGCATTCCGCATCGGCGGCGATCCCGCCGTTCCCCGGAAGCGCATATATCTTGTGCACCCGTTTGTTCTTTTTTAAACTTTTTATAATGGCATGCTCTCTTCCGCCGCCGCCTACAACTAAGATGTTCATAAAAGTTTTTCCCTCGAATTTGTTTGCCGCAGATTTGCTTCGCCTATCGCCGCAAATGCTGCGCCCTTATCCTTTTGCTTGCTACACATTTGCATTTATCAACGCAAAGCGCGATATATTGCTTGCCCTTTATTCCAAAAGGGAAGCGGTAACATTTCCATATTTTTGCTTCGGCTATCGCCGCATTCTTTGCTTTGTATCCCTACGCGCTTTTAACGCAAATCGCAGCATACTGCTTACTTTTGCTTCCCAAAGAGAAGCAGTATTCTTTTCATATGCAACGCAAAGCGCGGCTTATATGAACTTTATAAAATCATCGCCGTAAAAGTTTAAAGCGGATTTTTGCCTTAACATGTACGCCGTAATTTTATCAGTGGTGGAAAAGCCGCATTCCCGTAAACGCCATAACCATGTTGTGGCTGTCTGCCGATTCTATCACAAGATCGTCGCGCACCGAGCCGCCCGGTTCGGCAATATACGAAACGCCGCTGCGGTACGCCCGCTCTACGTTATCCGAGAAGGGGAAGAACGCGTCGCTCCCCAAAGATACGCCCGTAATCGTTTTTAAATACGCCGCTTTTTCTTCCCGCGTGAACGGCTGAGGACGAACGGCAAAATTCTTTTTCCAAACGCCGTCGCCGATGACTTCTTCGTAATCGTCGGAAAGATATAAGTCGATAATATTGTTCTTTTCCGGTCTGCCGACGCCTTCGGCAAATTGCAGATTTAACACCTTTTCATGCTGGCGCAAGTGCCATAAGTCCGCTTTCTGCGCCGCAAGCCGGGTGCAGTGAATGCGCGACTGCTGCCCCGCGCCCACGCCGATCGCCTGCCCGTCCGTTGCAAAACATACCGAATTGCTCTGCGTGTATTTCAGCGTAATAAGCGCAATAATCAGATCGATCGCCTTTTCTTCGGGCAGCGCCTTGTTCTTTGTAACGACGTTGGAAAGCAACGCCCGATCGATCACAAAGTTGTTTCTGCCCTGTTCGAACGTTACCCCGTAAACCTGCTTGCGCTCGATTTCTTGGGGAATGTACCCCGCGTCTATTTTTACGACGTTATACGCGCCTTTGCGCTTTGCCTTTAAAATTTCCAATGCCTTGGGGGAATACGCGGGCGCGATCACCCCGTCCGATACCTCGCGAGAAATGATTTTTGCCGTTACTTCGTCGCACTCGTCCGAAAGGGCGATCCAATCGCCGAACGAAGACATTCTGTCCGTTCCCCTTGCGCGCGCATACGCGCAGGCAAGCGGGGAATCATCCAATCCCTCGATATCGTCTACAAAGCACGATTTTTTTAATGCGGGGGAAAGCGTTTTTCCCACCGCCGCCGAGGTAGGCGAAACGTGTTTAAAGCTAGTCGCCGCGGCCATGCCCGTAGCCGTTTTAATTTCTTTTACAAGCTGCCAGGAATTAAGCGCGTCTAAAAAGTTGATGTATCCCGGTCTGCCGTTTACGATTTCGACAGGCAGTTCGCTTCCGTCCGCCATGTAAATGCGGGCGGGTTTTTGGTTGGGATTACAGCCGTACTTTAAGGAAAATTCGTTCATTTTCTCACCTCGTGTTTGTTATACGTTACCTGCTCGAACTTGCCGCTTTTTATATCGGTATAACGGCAGACAAGCGAAATTTTATTCTCTTCGCAAAGATTGTTCCATACCTCTTCCGCAAACGCCTTAACGTCGTTGGGAATGCTTACCCGTTCGGGCTCGCCCGTAAAGGTGGGCAAAGGGTTGCCGTCCGTTACGTACGTGTGGATAAAGTGTCCCACGCCGTTTAACGGCTCGTAGTCGAACGTGTAACGGTTGCATGCCGAACCCTTTTCGTCCGCGCTCTTTAAAATGGAAAGTTCGTACGCAAACGCGCCGTCTAAATGCAGAATGCCGCTGATGCGCGGGGTAAAGTTGGGCGCGTCCGGTTCGAAACAGCGAGTGGTAAGGGCGCGGCGGAAGCACTTGCCCGCTTTTAAATGCGCTTCTATGGTATCCGTCTGATCGCCGTTGGTCACGATAATATCTTTTCCGACGACTTTTACGGGGGAATAAATGATAAGCGAAGGATCTTCTACCTTGCTTTCGTCATAAGGGTAAATGATCACTTCGTCCCCTTTTTCCGAAAAAATACGGTTGCGGCTGTTTTCGCTTCTGCCCATAATAAAATAGCAGAATACCGCGTTTTTACCGTCCGCCGATTTGCCGAGCACGATTCCCCGCCCTACGTACGGATTGCCCGCGATTCTTTCTTTTATGCTTTTGATTTCGTATGTGTTCATAAATTCCTCCGTATATGTCTTTTCTTCTGCGCCGCACACATTTATTGCAACAGCTTTTTGCAAACCGTTTCTACCGCTTCGGGCATGACGCGCTTTTGCAACAGTTCAGGCGTATCGCCCTCTTTTACTTCTACCGCTTTCCGCTTGATTGCACGCAATCTTTATGCAGCGGTTACCGCAACAGCTTTTTACAAACCGCTTCTGCCGCTTCGGGCAGGATCACCCATTCCGCCTCGCGCATGACGCGCTTTTGCAGCAATTCGGGCGTATCGCCCTCTTTTACTTCTACCGCTTTCTGCTTGATTGCACGCAACCTTTATGCAGCGGTTATCGCAACAGCTTTTTACAAACCGCTTCTACCGCTTCGGGCAGGATCACCCATTCCGCCTCGCGCATGACGCGCTTTTGCAGCAGTTCGGGCGTATCTCCCTCTTTTACTTGTACCGCTTTCTGCGCGATGATCGGTCCGCCGTCGCACACTTCGGTTACGTAATGCACCGTTGCGCCCGTAACCTTTACGCCGCGCGCAAGCACGGCTTCGTGCACGTGAAGCCCGTAAAATCCTTTCCCGCAAAAACTAGGGATAAGCGCAGGGTGTACGTTGATCATGCGGAAGGGAAAATGCGCCGTAAACTTTTCGCTTAAAATGGTCATGAATCCCGCAAAAACGATAAGCCCGATTTGTTCCCGCCGCATGATTGCAAGTATTTTTTCTTCCCGCTCCCCGCGGTCGGGCACTTGCTTTCTGTCTACGACTTCCGTTTTGATCGCATACCGCGCCGCGCGTTCCAGTACGCCCGCTTCGGCGTGATCGGATACGACAAGCACGACTTCCCCGTGCGGGATCATGCCCGCCTGTTGCGCGTTTACGATCGCCTGAAAGTTGGTACCGCCGCCCGAACAGAGGACGGCGATTCTCACTTTTTCGCTTAACATAAAACGACTCCGTCGCCGCTTTTTATAATTTCGCCGATGGGATACGCGTTTACGCCCTGCGCCTTTAACAGCGCGATCGCCTTTTCGACGTCTTCTTTCGCAACGACGACGCTCATACCCACGCCCATGTTAAAGGTGTTGAACATATCGTGTTCGGAAATGTTCCCCTTCTTCTGCAACAGCGTAAAGATGGGAAGCACCTTTACGTCGCTCCGCATGATTTTAACCCCCAGACCCTTGGGAATAGAGCGGGGCATGTTTTCGTAAAATCCGCCGCCAGTAATGTGCGAAACGCCCTTTACCGCCACTTCGTTCAACAGCGCGAGCATGGGCTTTACGTAAATTTCGGTAGGAGCAAGCAGCGTTTCGCCCAGCGGTTTTCCGCCCAACTCGGGCACGGGAGAAAGCAGATCGCAATGCTCTACGTCGAACACCTTTCTAACCAAAGAAAAACCGTTGCTGTGCACGCCCGAAGAGGGAAGCGCGATCATAATATCCCCCTCCTTCATGGCGGTTTGATCGACGATTTTATCGCGATCGACAACGCCCACGGTAAAGCCCGCTAAATCGTAATCGTCGTCGGGCATCATTTGGGGGTGTTCGGCAGTTTCGCCGCCGATCAGCGCGCAGCCCGCGCGCACGCAGCCTTCCGCAACGCCGCCCACGATTTCCGCAATTTTTTCGGGAACGTTCTTTCCGCAGGCGATATAATCGAGGAAGAACAGCGGTTTTGCGCCGCAACAGATTACGTCGTTCACGCACATGGCAACGCAATCGATGCCGATGGTATCGTGCTTATTCAACAGCATGGCGATTTTCAGTTTAGTGCCGACACCGTCCGTACCCGAAACGAGCACGGGATTTTTGATGCCCGCCATGTCGAGGGGGAACAAACCGCCGAAGCCGCCGATATCCGCTTTGCCTTCGGGCATGGTGCGCGCGACGTGCTTTTTCATCAACTCTACCGCTTTGTAACCTGCGGTAATGTCTACGCCCGCTTGTTTATAACTTTCCGAAAAACTTTTTTCCATAAATACTCCTTGATTTTTACGATACTGCTTTGCGCTTACGCGTAAAAAAGTATCCTCGACCGTTACGCGGTATTTTCAATTTTCTCCGCGGGTTAAGCTCACCTTATACCGAACAGCTTGGGAAAACGCCACTTTACCTGCGGTATGTTTGTTAAAATTATTTTTCTTTCCCGTACGATTATGGCACGCGCTGTTACCGATTTCCCCGCGGGCAAAGTTTCACCTTATGCCGAACGGCTTGGGAAGACGCCACTTTACCTGCGGTATGTTTGTTAAAATTATTTTTCTTTCCCGTACGATTATGGCACGCGCTGTTACCGATTTCTCCGCGGGCGAAGTTTATCCCTATGCCGAACCGCTTGGGCAAACAACCCTTTGCCTGCGGTATGTTTGTTAAAATTCCCGTACCTGCACAACGCGCACTGCTTTGCAAATACTTGCGTAAACTTTTGCGCTTTGCACCGATCTATCCGTACCGCGAACCTACTTATTTTTGAAATTTGGGATTTTCGCTGCGCGGGCGTTCGAACCTGCTTTTGTTTACTTCTACGGGGATATCGGTCGGATATACGCCGTCGAAGCATGCCGTGCAAAATCCCGTGCCGTCGCCGCCCGTTAAATAGCGCGCGTGCTCTAAATCGAGATAGCCCACCGAATCGGCGCCGATGATCTTTGCGATCTCCTCTTCCGAATAACGGCAAGCAATCAAATTATCGCGCGAAGCGATATCGGTACCGTAATAGCAAGGGTTCAAAAACTTGGGCGCGGAAGATAAGAAGTGAATTTCTTTTGCGCCCGCATCGCGAAGCTGCTTCATGATCGGACGGCTGGTGGTGCCGCGCACGATAGAATCGTCTACCAAAATCACCCGTTTGCCCTTTACCGCCGAAGCGATCACGTTCAGCTTTATTTTAACGCGGTCTTCGCGCATTTTTTGATCGGGCGCGATAAACGTTCTGCCGATGTATTTGTTCTTTAAAAATCCGATGCCGTAGGGAATGCCCGAAGCCTGCGAATAACCGAGCGCCGCGTCCAACCCCGAATCGGGAACGCCGATTACGATATCCGCGTCGATCTTATATTTTTCCGCCAAGAACGCGCCCGCGCGTTTGCGCGCGTCGTGTACGAAACAGCCGTCGATTTCCGAATCGGGGCGGGCGGTATAGAAAAATTCGAACACGCAAAGGGAACGCTTTCCGCCGCAATGGGAAGTATCGCTTTTGATCCCCTCTTTGGTGATCACGATTATTTCGCCCGGCTGAATTTCGCGCACGAGCTTCGCGCCGACTGCGTTTAACGCGCAGCTTTCGGAAGCGACGATGATCGCGCCGTCTTCCCGCGTACCGTAGCAAAGGGGGCGGAAGCCCTGCGGATCGCGCGCGGCGATCAATTTTGTGGGCGACATGACGACGAGCGAATACGCCCCTTTCAGCTTATCCATTGCGGATACGACCGCATCTTCGATAGAGCGGGATTTTACCCGTTCTTTGGTGATGATATAAGAAATAACTTCGGTATCGGAAGTGGTATGAAAAATGCTTCCTTCGTTTTCCAGTTCCGAACGCAGTTCGTAGGCGTTGATCAAATTGCCGTTATGAGCAAGCGCCATGTTCCCCTTTAAGTGGTTCACCACAATGGGCTGCGCGTTTTCTCTTCCGCTTGCGCCCGTCGTGCTGTACCGCACGTGACCGATCGCCATTTCCCCCTCGCCGAGTTTGTTTAAAATCTCGGTGGTGAAAACGTCGTTCACAAGCCCCGCGTCTTTATACGAAGAGAACACGCCGTCGCGGTTGACGACGATCCCCGCCGATTCCTGCCCGCGATGCTGCAAGGCGAATAATCCGTAATACGATGTGCGCGCGACTTCCTGCGTTTGCGGCGCGAAAATGCCGAATACCCCGCATTCTTCGTGAATTTCTTCCGCCATATTATTCTCCCATAAGGCGCTTGAACACCTCTTTGTACGCGTCTTCTACGCCGCCCATATCCCTTCTGAACCGATCTTTATCTAACTTTTCGTTGGTGTTGATATCCCAAAGGCGGCAGGTATCGGGGGAGATTTCGTCCGCAAGAACGATCGTTCCGTCGGAAAGGCGCCCGAATTCCAATTTAAAGTCTACCAAGCGAATGCCGAGCGTTTTGAAATATGCGGTAAGCACTTCGTTTACTTTAAACGCCATCGATTTGATCGTTTCGATTTCTTTTTTGGTCGCAAGCTTTAACGCAAGCGCGTGATAAGCGTTCAACAGGGGATCGCCCAAATCGTCGTTTTTATACGAAAATTCGATGGTCGGTTCGTCGAACACAATACCCTCTTCCACGCCGTAGTGCTTGGCGAACGAGCCCGCCGAAACGTTGCGGATGATCACTTCGAGGGGAACGATCTTCACCTTTTTTACCAGCGTTTCGCGGTCGGAAAGTTCTTCTACGAAATGGGTGGGAACGCCTTGCTTTTCGAGCAAACGCATTAAAAGATTGCTCATGCGGTTGTTTACAACCCCTTTGCCTACGATCGTGCCCTTTTTTAAACCGTTAAACGCGGTCGCATCGTCTTTGTACGCAACGACGCACAAATTTTCGTCTGCGGTCGCATACACTTTTTTTGCCTTTCCTTCATACAGCTGAACGGTCTTTTCCATTTGTTTTATCTCCTTTTTTTGTTTTAAAAAATTATTTAAAGATGATATTTTTCGGCGATTTCCGCGTTCTTTTTCAACACCGATTCCGCCGCCTTTTTACGCGCGGAAAGCAATTTTTCGCGCAAGGACTTGTCCTCTACCGCCAAAATCTGCACTGCGAGCAGCGCCGCGTTTGCCGCGCCGTCGATCGCGACGGTTGCAACGGGAATGCCCGAGGGCATTTGCACGGTAGAAAGCAGCGCGTCTAACCCGTCGAGCGTGGAGCTTTTTACGGGAATGCCGATCACCGGCAAAACGGTGTTCGCCGCAAGCGCGCCCGCAAGGTGCGCCGCTTTTCCCGCCGCCGCTACGATCGCGCCGAAGCCGTTTTCCGCCGCGCCCGCGGCGAACGCGCGCGCTTCTTCGGGCGTGCGATGGGCAGAATATACGTGCACTTCGTAAGGAACGCCGTATTCCGCAAATACCGAAAACGCCTTTTCCACTACGGGAAGATCGCTGTCGCTCCCCATAATTACCGCTACTTTTTTCATACAAAATTTCCTCCGTCAAAGTAAAAAAGGGCGGTTCTATCCCCTGCAAGAGATAAAACTGCCCAGTCGGACGACATAATTATTCCGTTTCCCGTTCCCTTGCGGTGCTCCGCAGTTCCGACAGTTGCGAAAAACGTTACCTTTCATGTATGTATTATAACAAAATACGCCCTTTAAAGTCAAGCGAATCGTAACAGGATTTTCGCGCGAACTTGCGGTTACTTATTATCTTTTCCGATCGCCGCTTCGTTTTCCAATTCCCCTTTATAAGAAGGATTTTTCTTTAACTGCTTTATTCCCTCTTGCGCCAGGGGAACGGATTCGGGATTGGCGCGGGAGCGCAGCGAAGGAAACGCTTTTAACAGCCGTTTGGGCATTTTTGCCACCACTTTTAACACCGCTTCGCCGCATTTTTCTTTTGCGGCGGAAACCCCTTTTCCGACGGCGAGCGTCGCGCCCGCAACCGTTTTACCGATTAAATCGGAACCCCGTTTCATCGCTTTGGAAACTTCTTCCAACTCTTTAAAACCGCGGTTTAATTTTAATACCTGCAACACGGTAACGATAAGATCGGCAGCCATCGCCGCCGCGCACAAGCACACCCAAACGGTGCCCGAAACTTCCCCGAACAAATGGGCAAACCAAAATACGAGCGGATGCGCCACCTCTATTACGAGCAGTACCGCAAGCCCCCAAATAAGGGAAAATTCCAAACAGATATATCCTTTAAAATTGAACTTGCATGCAGAATAATCCCACCACTTATTATGAAAAAACGTTTCCAGCGCCCAGCCCGTGATCAGTTCGATCAAGGTAGGGAACGCGATCCCCACCAAAAAGACGAGCCATGCCTTTTCCGCCCCTTTGCCCAGCATTAACAAAATGCACGTTACCCCTACGCCGTAGATAGGGCAAACGGGTCCGTTTAAAAATCCGCGGTTGATAAATTTACCCGTCTTTACCGCGTGAAAGGCAACTTCGCTTACCCACCCCAAAAAAGAGTACAGAAAAAAGTACGCGAATACTTCGTATAAACTAAGCGTGTTCAGCATGATCGATTGCATGGCGTTTCCTCCGGGGTTTGATCGTATTCTATCACAATTCAACGCGTTTGTCAACCGCTTAACTATATAAAGCGTTTCCGCTTATTGTATGGTTTCGCCCGACCGAATTATTCGGTCGGGCGTTTTTTACAAATCGATTCCGAACAGAACGTTCGGCTCTACGTGAAATTTTCGGTAAATCGCATAAATACTGTCGTAATTGGGCTTTTTCTTCCCCATTAGCCATTGGCTTACCGTTGTTTGATTTACGCCGATAATATCCGCAAATTTTTGCTGGCTTAGGGCGTTTTCCGCCATGATCTGTTTGATGACCTCGATGTACGACATAAAAAAATTTTACCATTATTTAGGTCAAAAGTCTTGACATAGGTCAAAAGACCTAATATAATGTAACCATATCTTTCTAAGGAGAAAACCATGAAAAAACTATTCGTTACTTTTATTTCGGCGATTACGATGATCGTATCGAGTTTCGCATTCGGCGGGTGCGGCGCGGACAATTTTACCGAAAAACAATATCGTTTGAGCGAAATTTCCGCCGTATACGATAACGCCGCAAGCGAAGAGGCAAAAACCGATTGCGAAAATAAGATACAAACCGTTCGAGCGACGATCGGAACTGCCGACAACCCTTACTGCACATTTTACAAATTCGGCAATACCAACATTTTATTGACAAACTGCAACGGAACTTATCGGCTGACGAAATATGCGGTAAACGGAGGAAAAGTTTCCATCGACGTTTCTACCGCCGAATCGCCCGATAAATACCGTTTACCGATCCGCCAAAAATTTTTAAAAGACGATTCGCTCGAACGCGCAACGCTACAATCGGACGGAGACCGGTTATCTTTAATGGAAACAATCGAAGGGATAACCGTAACCTATACCTTTGTGAAAGACGGAGAGGCGGATATTTCTACCGATTACGGCGGAAACCGCTATAAATTTATAGACGTTGAATACATGTCTTATACGACGGACGAAGAAAAAAATAAGAACGAATTGCAACACGCGGAACAAAGATTAAAAGACTTTCAATTCGGCGGAACCGCTTGGTTTCCCGATAATACAAGGTGTAAATTATCCGGCGGAATCAGTTTCGAGCGCAATTACGATTGCAGATTAAACGAAAAACGGCATTTTATCGAAGTAGGCAACGCAGAAACCAACGAATGGAACCCGAAGGGATTTTATATTTACGGCGATCTGCTTATTTACGAACGAACCTCTACGGGCGCAAAATACGGCATATATACTTTTTTTGTAAAAGAAAAATAAACAAAATACAACGCGCCCCGCGAACGTTCGCGGGGCGCGTTACGCTTATATTAAATCGCGTTCGACGGGCGTTTCGAACATGCGCTTGATCGCTTGCTCTTGCCGCGTCTGCGCCAAAATCCACATCAGTTTAGAAACGGTCGCTTCCAACGTCATGTTGCGCGCCTCCAATACGTTTCCGCAGGAAAACAGCCGTTTGCCCACCTCGTATTTATCGAGCGAGCTTCCTTCCCGCTCGACCTGCGTGCCGACGACGACCGTTTTTCCCCGCGCCGTAAAGTCTTGCAGAAGGGAGAAAAACTCATCGTCTTCATAGCGGGGCAGCCCGCCCGAACCGAACGATTCGATGATCACGCCGTCGTAATGCTCGGCAAGATAGCGGAAGATATCGGGGCGCATGCCGGGGATCATTTTTAAAACGAACACGTTGGGATCGAGCGAGCGGTAAAACACAGGGCTTTGCGCGGGCTTTTCCCCCTCGATATAATACACGGGCGCACCGTCGCGCACAACGGCGACTTCGGGAAAATCGATGCTCGAAAAGGCGTTATAACTGCGCGTGCGCGTTTTTTTTGCGCGCGTGCCCAAAATCACCTTTCCGTCGAACACGATGCGCACCCCGTACGCCTTTTCGTCCGCGCAAAAGGAAAACGCGTCGAATAAGTTTCCGCGCGCGTCCGTATCGCGCAGGCACACGGATTTTTGCGACCCCGTAAGCACCACCGGCTTTGCGCTGTTCTGCACAAGGTACGAAAGCGCCGCCGCCGTATATGCCATGGTATCCGTTCCGTGCGTAATAACGAATCCGTCGTATTTTTCGTAATTCGCTCGGATGATTTCCGCCAGCGCGAGCCAATGCTTGTAATACACGTTGGTGCTGTCTAAATTAAACGGACTTACCGTTTCTACCGCGCACTTTTCCGCAATTTCGGGAACGTACGAAAGCAGTTCTTCGGGCGTGATCACGGGGGAAAGCCCCTTGCCCGCGTTTTTAGAGGCGATCGTGCCGCCCGTTGCGATCATTAAAATTTTTTTCATATTCACCTGCCTGCGGAACAACCCGTCAGTTTTAACTGTATTTTGTTTATTTCCCATTCGTCTAATCCCAAACCGCGCAGATAGTTCGCGCTTCCCGCACAGACGACGGTTTTAAGAAAACGGGAAAAAGCCTTTTCCCGCGCGTTTACCTGCGCCTCCCCCGCCGACCGCGCGGAAAGCAGAAATTCGCGCAGAACGGTTTGTGCGCTTGCGCCCGCCGCCGAAAGCAACAGTGCAGAAAGCACGCCCGTTGCCTCCGTTCCCGCACCGCCGCCGAACAGCACGCATCCTTCCGCACGCGCGCACGCCTTCAGCGCGCCGCGCATACCCGCGCTTTGTGCAAGACGTTCGTAATCGATTGCCGTATTCTTAAAATAAGACTGCAAAGAAATAACTTCCCTCGCGTGTTCGTTTATCCGCGTTTCCGCTTCTTTCCCGCAATCGACCGCAGTGCCGTGATCTGTTACAGGATATAATTCGGATTTATCTTCCCTCGTGTGTTCGTTTATCCGCGTTTCCGCTTCTTTCCCGCAATCGACCGCAGTGCCGTGATCTGTTACAGGATAAGACAATACGGAAAAATATTCCCCTGCGCGCTCGTTTGCCTGTTTTGCCGATTCTTCCCTAAAATCGATCAACGCGGCAACACCGTAATCCGCAAGCAGTTCCGCATCCTCTTCGCCCATAAACGCGGGAAAGTCGCAGCTTAGATACGCGCCGAATTTGGAATACCGTTTTTCGCCTATTTTCACCCCGCCCAATTCGCGGCAATTCCTTACGCAGTTAAGCGGAAATTTGCGCGCGCCGTATTTTGCGGCAACGCGCTTAATCAGCTTGATATCGTAAGGAGCGGCGCGCTCTTCCGCTTCGCAAATACGCTCGATCACGGCGCGCTGCAATCGGTTATGCGCGCCCACCGGCGCGAGCACTTGCTCCCCTTCGCGCGCCATAAAATCGCATGCGTACCAATATGTTTTATCCGCAATGTTTTCGTCTTCCGTAAAGCGGAGCGCCGCAAACGTCCGTTTCATGTTACCACTCGTTGGGGAAGGGCGCGTTTTCTCTGCGCCACCAATCCTCGTAAAAGCGCACGTACTGTGAACAATTTTCGCTTACGTCTTCCGTTAAAGGCAACGCGCTTTGCGTTAAAAAACTTTTTACAAACGCTTCGCACGCGGCTACCGTAATATCGTTTAAAAAGGCTTTTCCCAATTCCAAAATATTTTCGGGGCGGCGCGGGCACGCGCGCACCGCTTCTTCCAGCCGACGGTTACAGGGAAACAGCATTCTGTTTTCCGCCAAGATCAAGCGGTATACGCTGTAAACGATCTCCTGCGCCAAATGCGCGCGCATATACGTGTTTTCCGCTTGTACGCAATGCAAAAAATAACCGCGGTTAAGCTGTAAATTCGCATTGAAACAGCGCACCTTTTCGGGCAGTTCTTCTTCGGGATAGCGCGCGATTTTTTGCACGAGGGAAGCAATCTCTTCGTCCGTCGAATAAACGGTTTGCGCGTTTACAAACGCATTGCGGGTAGGCTCGCTTGCGCGAATCGCCGCTTCTTGCAAAAACGCCTTCGTTTTATACTTAATATCGAAATAACCGCCCTCGTACGTACAGTATCCCGCGATCACCTCGGCAAATTTCCCCTCTGCGGAAAGGCGGGCAAACCGCTCTTCGGTTACAACGATCACCGCGTCGATATCCGAATCGGGACGGGCATTCCCTTTTATGACGGAGCCGTCTAACACGATCGCCGCAACTCCCTCTTGCCCGATGAAATATTCTTTTAACTTTTCGATACTCTCTTTATGGTGTAAATACATTTCTCCCCCCGATAAGCGTAAGTTTTTCTTCGCGTAATAGTTGTTTTATATGCCGTTCGCGGCTGCGATACTTTTTTTACGGCGCAAATACATTCCCTTCCCCGATGAGCGCAAGTTTTTCTTCGCGCGATAGTTGTTTTATATGCCGTTCGCGGCTGCGATACTTTCTTTACGGCGCAAATACATTCCCTTCCCCGATGAGCGCAAGTTTTTCTTCGCGCGATAGTTGTTTTATATGCCATTCGCGGCTGCGCGCTTCGCGTTCGGTCGCAAACGATTCTTGATAAACGAGCGTTACGGGCAGCCTGCTTTTGGTATACTTCGCCCCCTTGCCCGCGTTGTGCACGCTTATTCTGCGGGCGATATGCTTCGTCCAACCCGTGTACAGACTTCCGTCTGCACAGCGTACGATATATACGTAATTGTTTTGCTCTTGCTCCATCGCGCCTATTATACATGAAACGTCTTACAAAAACAAGGTTTTTTTACGACCACCGCAAGATTATTTGCCGAACGCATAAAACGGCACGTACGCGCAAGAAATAATAATCCACCCGCATAGCGGGTGGTATTTCATTTTCGGGCATAGCCCTAAT
>CAJTPB010000008.1 GCA_910578065.1 uncultured Christensenella sp.
GGATTTGTCGAAAACATAAAATTGCACGCTCTAAAACACAAATAAATTTCAATTTATCCTTCTAAATAGTTTGTAGTAAAAAGCTCTCGAACAATTTGTTCGAGAGCTTTTGTCCTCGCTTGAAAGTGCAACTCTAAAAATTCTATTTTTTGTAATTTCCTTATGGAACACACTCATTAACGCCGTCGGGCTCATTAATTATATTAAACGTGAATTACATCAACGCCCTGCCCTGTGCAGTGCCGATTACGGTAAACACGTCGATTTCCTCGCCCGTTTTTGCGTCAACGTAGATATAAAACTCGCTTCCGTCGTAAACGCCGTTAAACTCGTAAGCAAGCGCTTCGCCGCCGTCTACGGGCATTACGCAAAGCCTTACGCCTTCAACTTCAAATCCCGCGTGCAGGTTTGCCGCCGCTTCCTTTTTGGAAATAGCCGCTTCGGGAGCGTTTCTTTCGGTGTGGTTAAGCACGTAAGCAAGCCCTTCCATACCGGTAACGATGCCTCTTTCCTCGCAAACTTTTACTTTAATCATATCCGCATAGAAGATAACGTCGTCGTCTTCGTAAACGAAGTTAAGGTTGCAGGTAGAGCCGTTTTCGCTGGTCCAAACTGCCTTCATATCGTCAATGCCAAGCTCGTCAAGAAAATCTTCAGCAATGTCAATACATCTTTCTACCGAGAAATTTTTCTGCGAGCAATCTTTATAGCTGTTGAACTCAACTACTTTTCCGCCTTTTTTAGAGAGCTGTGCGCTCATCTCGCCGTCCTTCGTGGTAAGCGTGATATTGTAAAGGGAAAGCTGTTCGGCAACGGTTTCGCCGGTGCAACGCGCGTCCTGTATATCGTAGTCTTTAAAATATTCTCTTGCAAGCTCTTCCGCGCGTCCCGCCGAAATTTCGGTTAATCCTTCAAGGTTTTTAGCCGTTACTTTGTCTATATTTTCGGCAAAGGGACCGTCCTGAATTTCCTTGGGGGTTTCTACGGTGTTGTTTTGGATGGTGTCGAAAGTGGTGTAAACGAAATTGTTTTTCTTGCCGTTAAGCGCCGCAATCATATCTTTTTCGTTGCAGTTGACGCAAAGGTCGTTAATGGTGCGTTTAAGCTCGAGATTGGTGTTATACATATGCTCGATAGTAGCTATCTGACTATCGGTCAGCTTGTTGCCGCTTGCAACGGCGTACAGCATAGACTGCGCGCTGTCGCCCATTTTGTTTACGAAAGAGGTAATGCTTTCGGTCATTTGCATATCTACGGGCAAACGCTCTAACACGGTTTCCGCCATTTCGCTTTCTATAGCTATGTCGGAAAGCAGTTTAACCTGCTCGTTTTTAGAATTGGAAACTCTTATTTTGGAGAGGTTGGTGTCAAGATTGTCTACTATAGAGTTAAGCTCGTATAACGACTCGGTGTGAACGGTGGCAAGGTCCGCCTGCATACCGTTCATATTTATCCAGCCGAAAGTTAACATAGTGCCGAGGGCAAGGGTGGTAACGCCCAGAGAAATTACCGCTGCAAGCCAGCCGCCGAAACCGGGAGCGTGGCGCTTATCGTTCTTTTCCGCTCTCTTTTGGGCGCGTACTTTAAGGCGGTGTTCGCGCTTAGCCCGTTTTTCAGCCAGCGCCGCTTCGCGCTTTGCAACTCTCGCCTCTATTTTAGCCGCGCGCGCTTCTCTCTTGCGCTCTATGCGCGCCTCTTTCGATTCGTGCTTCAATATATCGCGGCGCTCCCGTCTTTTTTCTATGCGCTCGTGCCTTGCCTGCTTAAACGCGGCAATCCTGTCAAGACGCTTTTGTTTTGCCGCAAGCCTTTTTTCAAGACGTTTTTGCTTTTTCTCGGCGCGTATTTTCGCGGCTTCAAGTCTTTTTTGCTCGCGCGCCTGCTTTCTCTTTAATTTCTTTTCGCTTACCGCTTTAACCTGTTTTTTCTTAGCGGTTTTAGCGGGTTTAACAGACTTTTCGTTTTTAACGCTATTTTCGCTCTTTACGCTATTTTGCTTTTTGGGCGAAGAAGAGGAGCGTTTAACGGTTGTCTTTTTTGCCGTGGATTTTTTTGCGGGGCTTTTGCGGGTAAGGCTTTCCGCCTTTTCCGTTCCGCTTGAAGTTACTTTCTTGTTCATTTAATTCCCTCCTAAATAGCAAAAACGTGTTTACCAATCGTGGTAATCGTCTTTCTTCCGAAAATCCAGCTGCTCGTAGCCACCGCGGGGTTGTAATAATACAGGCATCCGTAAGTGGGGTCCCAGCCGTTCATCGCGTCCTGCGCGGCGTTCATAGCCGTTTTATCGGGCGAAAGATTTATTTGCCCGTCGGAAACCGCGGTAAACGCGCCTTTCTGGTAAACTACGCCCGAAATAGTGTTGGGGAAAGAAGAGGAAGCAACGCGGTTCATAATAACCGCGCCTACCGCAACCTGTCCCGTGTAACTTTCGCCGCGCGCTTCTGCGTAAATGCATTTTGCAAGCAGATACAGGTCGGAGTTGGTGTAGTTGGAGTTGGATTGCTTTTTGTCGTTTTCAAGTACCTTAACGCTGTCGTTCATACCAAGCGCGGCATAGGTGGAAATGCCCGCCACGCCGTCTACGGTAAGTCCGTTTTTGCGCTGGAATTTTTTTACCGCTTCAACCGTTTTCGAGCCGTAAATTCCGTCAACCGAGCCGGAATAATAACCCCACTGCTTTAAGCGCCTTTGTAATTCTTTAACTTCGCCGCCCGTCGCACCCTGACGCAATACAGCCGTCTGAATGAACGGAGAAGCCAAGTCGCCTTCGTTCGTTTGTCCTAAATTGAATAAGGCGCCCGTTGTGCACACAGCGGCCATCGCAATGGAAGCCACGCCTATTCTAAGTGCTTTTTTCATTTTTCCTCCTTGCTCTGCCGTGTGCGGCGAGCGTCATAAATATGTGTTTTTAAGGGCGGTAAACCAAAACGGCAACCCGCCTTTGCAATTATTATGAATATTGAAGAAAAAAATATGCGGGGCGCATTAAAAATCCAGCGCCCCGCTTTAACGGTAAAATTAAACGCCGTTTGCGGTTTAGCGCAAACGGCGTTACGTTCATTTAAAAAACTTATTTATTATGTCGGCTATTGCCGAGCGGTACTCAACGTCGGCGGAAGCCGCGGTAAAGCAGAGAGGGGGATAAATTACGCACCACCAATTATCGCCCGTGCCCGAGCCCAGCTCAACTATAAGCGCGTCGTAAACTCCCTGTTCCAGCGTAAGGTCGCCGTAAACGCGGGTAGGAAAATTTTCCGCGCGGATTTGCGCCCGCGAAGAGTAGTTAAATCCGTGTTCGGCAAGCGTTTCGTCGCATATTTTTTCAATCTCGCCAAGCAGCCCGCTCATTACATCAATCGCCGTCTGTTTGTCCACGCAACCGGCAACGTAGGGGGTAATAAATTTTACCACTTCGTCTTTTACTATATATTTAACGTCCTGGTCAATCTGCGCGTTGGAGTTGGCTCTAACGTGTATGCGCAGGTAGTCGTTTTCCGCCCGCGCGGTTTCGCCGTGAAGGTTGACGAAAACAAGAGTAGCCCCCAAAATTATAACAACAAATGCCGCCGCAAATAACTTTTTCATAAATCACCTCGTTACGGGTAAGTTTATTGCCGCCGCTGATAAAATTTATACGCTCATAACGTAAAAAAATTTTTGCGTGATTATTTTTGTTTTAGTTAATACTTTATTAACCTTTTTAAGGGGGGAGTCATACAATATATTGTGGTGCGCTGCACCCCTTTCAACTACGCCGCAAATTTTTTATAAAAAAATAAAAATTACTTAAAAAAACGCTTGATTTTTAATTTCTAATTTGTTATATTAATTAAGCGTTTGGGAGCTTAGCTCAGTTGGGAGAGCAACTGCCCTACAAGCAGTGGGTCACAGGTTCGAGCCCTGTAGCTCCCACCAACGAAAATAGTGCGGCAAATATATGCGGGAGTGGCTCAGTGGTAGAGCGTCACCTTGCCAAGGTGAATGTCGCGGGTTCGAATCTCGTCTCCCGCTCCAATAATTGCCCGCACTATTTTTTTATAAGGCGTCATAGCCAAGCGGTAAGGCAAGGGTCTGCAAAACCCTGACTCCCCGGTTCAAATCCGGGTGGCGCCTCCAAAAAATAAAGCCCTTGCGTTTTTCGCAGGGGCTTTTCGTTATTTCTTTTTAAATAAATTTTCAATTTTGTCGGTAACTTTGCGGTTAAAAACTATAAATTTATCCCATATAAATTCGGTGACGAAGTTTATAACCATCATCATAAACGTTACCAAAAGCCCCAAATTTTTGGGCAGTTGCGCGGCAATCGCGTCGCCGCCGAATACGGAAACGGGGATAAACGCGCAGTAATACACGAGCACGAGCCCCATTGCAAGCGGAATATTGTTAGCCGCTTTAAAGGTAAATTTCCGATTGAAAGTAAAATTCCAAATAACCGATAAAATTACGCTTATCAGGTAAGCGGGCCACCAGGGTAGCCAGCCCGTCCAATCGCATAAAATACCGTCGGAAACCAACTGTATTACTCCCGCCGAAATAGAAAACGCCGTAAACTTTAAAATTTGGATAAATTGCTGTTTTTTAGTAAGGTTTTCGGGCTCGGCGGGCGCAACTTGTTTTTCGTTGTCAACCTCGTTTGATATTTCTTCCATAGATATCCTCCAAAAAAGCTAAATTGATTTTATCATAAAATTATTGTGCGCGCAAGTTTTGGGTGGTAAAAAGATTGACTTTTTAGTAGGATTTTGATAATATAACAATGCTTTTAAGTGTAAGCGTATAATATATGGAAGCGTAAAATGCACGCTCGTGTGGTGGAATAGGCAGACGCAAGGGACTTAAAATCCCTCGGTAGAGATACCGTGCCGGTTCAAGTCCGGCCACGAGCACCATCAAAACGGGAGAAATTCACAAAATTTCTCCCGTTTTGTTATCTTTGGGAAGTAGTTTTTGCCCGATTTTAGTCCAAAACAGGTGTTTTTGTGCATTATTTACAGTTCATAGTCTATTTTGTCAATTTCTTGCAAGATATACTCCTGCGAGTATGTTGTATAGCCTCTGTCCACTCGCGAAGTCTTTACGTCCGAGTCAAACTCGTGTCCTACCCATTTCATAACAAGTTCGGGATTGCACCCACATTCTTTTGCCCTTGTAATGAAGCTGTAACGCAGTTCGTGGATATGTCTTTCGGGAAATATCCTTTTGAGTGCATCTCGTATGGTGTAGCGGTTAGTCGCTTTTGCCTGCTCTAAATCGATTAGCGGCATAACTTTTTTCATCATAGGTGATATAGGTATCTGCCTTATAACTTTTGCATAGCCCTTTCTTGTCTTTTCCGATTCGCAGTAAATAAACGTGTCGTCATAAGTTATCGTTTCCAGCTCGCCCACTCGCATACCCGTATAGAGTAGTGTAAGAATAGCGGAGTTGCCTGCGTAGTGCGGGTTTTCCTTGCAGAAGTCGATAATTACTTTCTCTTCGGCTTTGGTAAATGCCTTGCCTTTCTTGACCTCGTAGTGCGAAAGTACGATTTTCGCCATCGGCGATTTAATGCCGTAGTCCTCGACGATTACGTCAAATATCGCGGAGAGTAGTAATTTCAGTTTCTGCGCCGTGCGGTTCTTGCCGCCGTCCGTCAGTTCAAATAAAAAGTCTTGAACGTCCTTTCTCGTAATTTCGTTGACGTGGAAATGACCGAACTTCGGCAAAATGTTTCTCGTAAGCAAGTTGACGTAGCTTTTATAAGTAGTCTCTTTAACCGTTTGCTTCTTGACTTTAAGCCAATCGTTTATGAAGTCTGCGAATAGGGGATAGCCTGCGTTTTGCTTTGCCCTTTCGGTGGCAAGCAGCTTGTCCAAGAATTTTTGTCTCATTATATCGAAGCTCTTGGAAGCAACCTCGATATTGTAACCGTCTCTGCGGAACCGCGCCTGATATAAGCCGTCCACATAGCGGTAGGTTACGATTTTGTCGTTTATGGTAAATAATTTCTTTAAGTAGTCTGACATAGAATTTATCTCCTTTTTAGTAAATTTGATAAATCCGTTTGTGCCGTTCTCCTTAAAATCAGCTTTTGTTTCCCTTCTGGTAAGTTGTTTCAACCTGTCCAGCGTTATGCTTTCCGAAGCCGCTTTCAATATAATCTGCGTAACCTCGTCGCGCTCGTTTTCGGACGGTATGTACTTAATTGCATTTAATACTTTTTGTAATTCGTTGTCTGTCAAGTATCCTTATTCGGACAGGCGGTATTTTATTTTACCGCGCCCTTATAGCTATGAATACTATGTTCTCTTTTCAAAACTGTTTTCCTCCTTGTTTTTAGATAATTGTTCTTTTAATGCTGTCCATCCCGCATAAATGAGCTGAACTTTTGGTATGTGATGACTTTTAAGGAACTTGTTCAGTTCCTCAAAGTCTTCACGTTTCATTGAAGTACCCCAAACCGCGTGGGCGGCTTTGCGTTCCTCTTTATGTTTGTCTTCATAGCGTTTGTCTATTTGCGACTTGGGTTGTTTCATACGACTTCCTCCGTATAAATTATTTCGCTTAAAATTTCTTCTTCGATGGCGTGTTGCATAGCGGTCAGTCTGCGGTAATCTTCCATAAACTCGCCCGTCCACTTGTACAGCGGAGAGGAGAAGAGCTTTGCGTAAAGGACATTGTGCATATCCTCAGCTTGCTTGTCCACGCAGTGAAGATAGGCGGGGATATCGGCTATCGTCCAATCTAACCCTTTGTCTTCAAGATACTTGCGCTTGAGCGTTCCGTACTTGCCGTAAACGTGCTTTTGCGGTTTTACAAGTTGTTGATATATTTTAATCTCGTTCACCGTTAAGCCCTCGTTCGCTTCGGCTTTTGCCAATAATTCTTTGTCTGTCATATTCTGCAAATACCTCCGATAAAAAATGTTAATACGATTATAACGACCCAGCGTAAAAAGTCAAGGACCTGAATAAAGTTTTTAATTTTCATCTTCGTCTTCATCATACGGCATATAAAGTTGGTCGTATTCGTCGCCTTCATAGCGATGGTATCGTCGCTTTTGTGCATCGCAAGTGTACCGAGTAGGTGATAGACTTTCTCCACGCTTGACGTGGTAGCTTTCGGATACTTGCTGAAAGAAGTCTTCTTGTAAAGAAGAGTAAGCAGTTTCTCCGCCGCGCTCAATCCAAAACTGATAATGTGATAGATGCGGTTGGGGAGAGTGAACGTATTCGTAAATGAAGTTTCCGTCTAAATCTTTTGCCTGTAAGTAACCGCCACTTAAACTGCGTTCGTGACTGTAAATCTTCTTTTGAATATTGTGTGTTACAGGTAAATAGTAAACTTCTAAGACGTGCCTGTTTTCTCTTTCCAATACATAGGCGAACATTATGTTTCTGTCTGTTCCGTTATAACCTATATAGTTTATAGCAAATTCATAACACCACTTGAAGTATTGTAATCTGTTTTCAATACTCATGCCTTCCCAAAACTCACTGTTTCCTCCGAAAGCAATACATTCATAGTAAATACTTCGTTTTGTTTTATGAAACTGTAAATCCATTCCTGCAAATACTTGTTGCCAGCTATCCTCAAAGTTTAGTGTTTTTGGCTTTAAGAACGTAACAGAATATTCAACATAATCGAGTCCCAAATACTCATCCATTTTAGCGAAGTCCTGCCTATGAGTAATAATAGAAACAGTTGCGTGTGGCATGCGTGAACGAAGCTGTATTCGCTTACCGTTTACATACATGTAATTCTTCGGTTCTTCTATAAGATACCCGTCAGCATCTCTCCAAATTTTATATCTTTTAATAAAATACCTCCTAATTATTTTTAGTCGCTTGACAATACAACTTTCTTATAGTATTATGATAATGAACAAAATATCGGATAAATAAAACTCTCAAACGAGAGCAATATTATTGTGATAATGAACAAAATAAACTATAAAAGAAAGCCGATAAGTCAGGCTACATTCGCATTATATCACGATAATGAACGGTTGTCAAGAGGTTAAACACATTTTTATGAAAGAAATTTTAGCAAATTTAAAGTTAGGTCAGGAAACTTTTTCTCGGAATATCGGGTTAAGTAAACAGGTGTACTTTGGGTTAACTTATGAAGATATAACAAGGTATACCGGAATCCCACAGCCTACTATGTTATCTTATGATAAGTATGGTGTATCTCCCTATATATCTGTTGCTAAACAAATAGCTGAATTATATTGTGTAGATATAGATACTCTCTGTAATAAAGATATAGGCTTTTATAAAGTAGAGCAATTTGAGATGCTTAAAAGATTTGTAAGCAGGGTAGGCGGAGATTATACCATAGTTAAAGACAAAATAAATAGTTGGTTAGAAGAACAGTTAAGTATAAGTGAACTCAGTATTTATGAAGAATTGAACAACCAACTAAAAGCAGAAATAGCAAGACTTAATAAGGAAGAGCGTGCAGTTAAAATAAACAGAGACGAAGGTGTTGCTGAAAACTTTACAAGGAACTTTAACAACCTACATAAGAACTTGGGAGTTAGTTACAGAAAGATAAGTACGGCGTTGGATATTTCGATAGGAAACTTAACCCGACTTAAAAAAGGTGGTGAACCTATGCTGGAAACCGTAATTAAACTGTCCGCATTTTACGGTGTAAGTATAGAGCAAATGCTTTCAGATAATCCTGAATTTGATTACGAATATTTACAACAGGAAGTAGGAAAGTTTAATAATAGGTTTGGAGAAATACCTTCCGAAGATATATATTTCTATAATCACAAGAAGGCAAATCTATTAACAAAAGAGCAAGCAAGAAAAATTGTTGATGAGTTACTTAATTAAACAAAATAACATAAGGTGTGGAGCCAATCCACACCTTTTTCATTACCCTAGTTAGCTGTTGCAAAGTGGGACGTTTAAATATATCCTAAGCAGGATAAGGGAGGTGGTATTTTACCACCTCCGACACCGCTCACTTCGCTCGCTTGAAACAAGCGGGAAACCCGCGTTTTTGTATCACTGTGGTGATATGTATTTTTAGCTTAATATTGACGTACAGGCTTCTATATGCTATAATAAATTTTATGAAACCAAAGCCTTATTCTGAATCACAACTTAATAGGTTTATGGAGAAAATGGGCGATGCTTTTGACTATGCTATAAACGATTGCAAAATAGACGGTACTGAGTTCGTTAAGATGTTTGTTGCAAGTACCGCCTGTAAGAAAATTGAGAATGGCGAGGCAAGCGTTATCTCCGGCAAAAGCGGAGTAGAAATCGCTATTGAATGTGTATATGAAATTACAGGCAAAGAATTATCAGTCGAGCCGAGTGAGGAGTTTAATCATAGTGCGCAGTATTGGTGCGGCTGGGCGGTGTGCTATTATCAATGGTGGTCTTCAAGAAGATATGCCGATATTTTTAAAGTTGTTTCATTCGAGGATATGTTGGGGCTTTACCCGACTTTGCGCGAGGCAAGTGTAGAAAAGATTGCTTCAGTAATTGACGAAAAAGTAAGGGCATTTTATCACGAAACTAACTTGAAGCGCATAAGAACAGCTTACGGTTGTTCCCAGAGAGTGCTTGCAGAAATGTCCGGTGTGAGCTTGCGTTCTATTCAGATGTACGAGCAGAGGAACAAGGATATAAATAAGGCACAATCAGAATCGCTTTACCACTTGGCAAAAGCTCTTGGTTGTACTATGGAAGACTTATTAGAAGTATAGTGCGGTCGAATAATGTCACAAACAGGCTATAACTATTGTCTATAAGGTGTACAATATGGGAAATAGGATATTTAGCAGTGTTTTATTATAAGTAATTATTAATTGAAAAATTTGTAGAATTATGTTATAATTATCAATGGATATAAATTAAACGAATACAAAATAAATATTAATCGTAAATTAAGTGTTTTGAGGCGCACAATGGCAAAAATAATGGAGATTATTGAGAGGGAGACCAAAGGAAAAAGTTATCATACCTATAAGTATAGCTATGATTCAATAGGTTTACCGTCTATAGATTATGATGATGACCCTAACAAGGTTATGAAATGGAAAGATTCGGCGGAAACCATACAACACAAGAAGTCCAATGATTTAAAGCCACTAGCCGATAAAATTGTAATGGCAGAACCATTAATTAAATATTTTTTAGATGGTTCTCGGCATGTTTTTAAAGTTGACGATATTGCATATAATAAGCAAGTTTTTCCTGTTGTCGCGGGTCAAATAGGGGTCGGTTGCTGTAGACGTGAAAATAAGCAGATGTACAAGGAACTTTTTTATAGAGAGCTTGTGCTTTCTCTACCAGATAAGGCGAATGCGGATGGGTGGGACGATAAAGCTTATTTTGCTGCAAAACTAAAGAAGATAAATGAAAGTCAAGAGCTAAAAAATTTAGACATTCAATTTTCAGCAATTCTACCGTATTCTACTTCTCAATGGGGAGTGCCGACTACTAAACTTGATAACTTGGCTGTTGGAAAAATTCAGGATTATATGGTTGAGGCGGAGAAAAGAATGGTTGCTGAGCTGGTGAAAAATAATAAGCTCGGTCAGGATAGTTATTTGCTAAAAGATGGCTCGCTTGAATATCAAAAAATGTCTTATGGGAAGGACGAATTTCGTTCACTACAGCAAATTAAACATAATTATAATTGGGTTATAGGTGTTTCAAAGTCTTTTAATCCAGAATTGTGTTTTGATCATACTGGGAGACCAAACTCGAACTACATAGCGGACTTGCCATTATATCATAGGATTCCCGTTGCAAGATATGTAAGCAGCTATGTTGGGAAAGATGTTGAATTTGGTGTATGGTATATTAGATTAAGGGATAAAAGAAGAACTCAAACACCATTTGATGGTGTTGTTAAAGTTGAAAAGGTTATGATGGATGATGAAATTGAAAGGGGCATTGATAGTGATGTAATTGATTTGATTTCTGCAAACATCATTAATGAAAGGAATCCGACTTGCTATGGCATGGATAGACGTTGGGCAAATCATTTGTATCCAGTATTTCTAACCGAGTCGTATGTTAAAAGTAAATATTTAAGCACAGAAATGTTTTTACATTTATTCTAAGGAGATGGACAATGACGAATACTTTAATTGGTAGAATTTTAGCAACAGAAAAAAATCCTACGACAATAGATGATTTTACATTCTGGACTACACCAGATTTAATTTTAAATCCGTTTGATATAGTTAAAGTTGAACACGTAAATAATTCGTATTCTTATGGGGTAATTGAAGATATTGCGCATATAACGGATGCGGCAAGTTTTTTAACAAACTTTATTTCAAGTGATTTTGGCGATGTTTCTGCCGAAGAAAACACTTTGCGAGTGGGGATGAAATATGTAAAAGCCAAAGTAATTTGCAATACTTCAAATATTTATATTCCATTACAGAGTAACGCAAAAGTCATGCTGGCAACAGCAGATGAAATTAACTATGCTTTGGGGCTCAACGATATAAAAAATCCATTAGTTTGTGGGTATTTAGATATGTATGAGGGAACAAAAGATTGTGAGAAGGTTACTCTCCCCGTGAACTTAAATTCAAAATTTATTGTGGGACCAGAAGGCGCACATCTAAATATCTCTGGCATTTCTGGTTTGGCGTCCAAAACCTCGTATGCTATGTTCCTTTTAAAAGCAATTCAAGATAGCTATTTAAAAAAATTTGGTGATGAAGAGGAAGAAGATAGTGTTGCTTTTGTTTTGTTCAACGTTAAGGGGAAAGATCTTCTCGCCATTGACCAATTAAATGATTTTGAGGGCGAGCAACATCCAGAGCAGGAAAAGAAGACAACATTCGAATTGTACAAATCATTAGGATTAACTCCAGAGCCTTTTAAGAATGTTCATTATTATTATCCATATTCTATTCCCAATACGCGTCATTGGAATACATATTTAACTCCGCAGGAAGTAGAGGATAATATTAAAAAGAAGAAAGCTAAAAAATTTAAATATATATATAAATACGATAAAGAAAATCTTGATTTGATGTTTGCTAATATTGATGACTCCACGCAAACTATGGAATCCGTAATTAGTTATATTATGTCAGGACAAGGTAAGTTTGCGCAGGTAAATGATTGGCAGGATTTTTTAGAAGCTGTAAAAGATAAGTGTTCGACAGAATCGTCTGGTAAAGATAAAGAAATTCCAGTAGTGAGTTGGCGAAAATTTTATCGTATAATTAATAAAAGCATTACAGATAATAAAATTTTTGCAAGGGATATTCGTGAAGGCGAATCAGAGACACGCATTGGCGATGCCATTAAGCACATAAAGAAAAATGAGGTTCATGTTATAGATATTGCAAAGCTCTCTGAGGACAAGCAAGCATATGTTTTCGGAGATGCAATACGAACGATTTATGATTTGCAATTGGGGCAATATAGCGGTGAAGAAGGTGTTAATCCGCCCTCAAGAATAGTTATTTTTATTGACGAGTTAAATAAATACGCATCAAAAGAAACTCCTAAGAATTCTCCCATATTAAGGCAGGTTTTGGATGTAGCGGAACGAGGACGTTCGTTAGGAGTAGTGTTATTTGCTGCGGAACAATTTAGAAGTGCTATTCATGATAGGATAACAGGTAACTGCTCGACACATGCTTATGGGCGTACAAATTCGATTGAAGCTACCAAGAGTGATTATAAGAGCATTCCTCCTGTATATAAAACTATGATGACGAGACTGAAGCAGGGCGAATATATTATTCAAAATCCTGTGTTTAGGTCATTATTGAGTATTAAGTTCCCTAAACCCATTTATAAACAATACAAGTGAGGATAAATTATGGCAACTGTAGGAAAAAATATACTTGACAACCTGACAACGGGCATGTATAAGGATTCTAGAGTTATTTATCGAGAATATATACAGAATGCTTGTGACCAAATAGATAAGGCTATTGAGATAGGGTTGCTTGGTAAAGATGAGGGGCTTGTAAATATATTTATTGACCCGCTTAAAAGGCACATAAGTATAAAAGATAATGCAACTGGAGTTAGAGCAGATGTATTTGAAAAAGAATTAGGGGATATTGCTAATAGCAATAAAGAAATTGGGAAGAATAAAGGATTTCGCGGTATTGGTCGTCTTTGTGGTATTGGATATTGTAAAAAGTTAAAATTTACAACAAGTTACAAAGGCGAGAGTAAGAAATCTATAATGATTTGTGATGCCAAACGTATGCGTGAAATGTTGGTTGAGAACAAAAAGTATTCTCTTGATGATATTTGGGATACCAATGTTTCTTATGAATTTGGCGAAGAAGAGATAGACGCACACTATTTTGAGGTTGAGCTGGTTGATATAAAAGGTGAAAATACAGATTTACTTGATGAGACTCAAATAAGAGAATATTTAAGCTTTGTATCACCAGTACCTTATAAAAACACTTTTATTTTGCGTAGCCAAATTTACGACTATATAAAAAATAATAGATTAAAAATTGACGAATATTGTGTTAAAGTTAATGGCGCACAAATTTTTAAAGATTATACTACGAATTTAAAAGAGCTGTCTGGGGCCAACATAAAAAATTATGATGCAATTTCAAAATTAGAATTCCATAATTTTAAAGATGCGGAAGGTAATTTGATTGCTTGGATGTGGGTGGGATTATCTCGTTTTGAAAAACAAATTCCTAAAATAAACGCAATGAGAGGACTTCGTTTAAGAAGTGCAAACATACAGATAGGGAATGATGATGCATTGTCCGAGCTATTTAAAGAGCCGAGAGGAAATTATTATTTTGTTGGCGAAGTGTTTGCTGTTAATAAAGAGTTGATTCCAAATTCTCAACGAGATTATTTCAATGAGAACCCTATGCGAGTTGAATTTGAGGATCAATTAAGAGTTTATTTTTACGATACTTTACATAAGTTGTATTATGATGCCAATAAAATAAAAAACGCCTATAAGCGTCAAGAAGAATACCTGTCTATAGTATCAGAATTCAATCGCAAAACGGCAGAAAGTGGATTCGTTGATGAAGAAGATAGACAGAGAATGCAGTATGAGATTGAACGCAAACATAGAGATGCCGAAGAAGCTCGGAAGCAGCTTGATAAATATGACGGTATTAATGCTGATTCGCCAATAGCAGAAGTGCATAAAAGTATCGGAATAAAATTTGATTCTGAAAAGCTTAAGCTTGAGGCTGCTGAAACCGAAGTGCCTGTTGAAGAAGTTGATTCAAAGAAAAAAGGTTACATTACTGCCAGTATGTCTAAACTTTCGAGAAGTGAGCGAAAATTGGTGGGTAAAATTTTAGCAATTATTACAGATATTGCACCCAAAGAAATTGCTCAAAATATAATTGAAAAAATTAAAGAAGAATTGAAATAGGATACATATGAATAGAAAAGTTTTGCTTGTAGAGCCAAATTATAAAAATAAATATCCACCTATGGGATTAATGAAGCTGGCTACATATTATCGCATGGTGGGCGACGATGTTCGATTCTATAAGGGGGACATGCGGTTATTGGCAGTCGAGCTTATTTGTGAGGATTTAATTAATCATTTAAACATTATTCGTCCTAATATATTTTGGAAATCATATTATCCAATACTATTTAATTTTATTAAACTTGGTCGATATTCTTTTCTCGACGGTGACGAGATATTTAAAGAAGAAGATGTCTTAAATGCCATTAAAGAATATCGAAAAAAGTATATAGATAAAGATTATTTTGCTAATCCCAGATTCGATAAAGTTGGAATTACAACACTGTTCACTTTTTATTGGGATAGGACTATAGATACGATAAATTTTGCCAAACAACTTTGCAAATCACAAGAAGATGTAATGGTTGGCGGAATTATGTCATCACTATTAGCGGATGAGGTTTATGCGGCGACTGGTATAAAACCGTTTGTCGGGTTGTTAAATCATAAGGGTGATATTGATAAAGATAATGATTTAATTATAGATGAATTGCCTCTTGATTACTCTATATTAGAAGAAATTGACTATATTTATCCTGCACATAATGCTTATTTTGCATATATGACCAGAGGTTGCGTAAATAAATGTCGATTCTGTGCTGTGCCCAAATTGGAACCACAATATTGTGACTATATTGGTTTAAAAGACAAACTTGAGTACACTAAACAAAGATTTGGTGAACAGAAAGATTTATTATTACTTGATAATAATGTTTTGGCATCTAAGTGTTATGATAAAATAATTGATGAAATAGTGGAATGCGATTTTGGAGTTGGTGCAACATACTGTACTCCTAATGAGTATGAAATTATGATAAAGAATCTACGTGATTCTTATAATGATAGAGCCTATGTTCGTAAAGCAATTAAAATTTATAGATATATAATTGACAATTTGCAGGATGAATCAGAAAAAAGGGATTTGTATATTAAACTTGAAGAAAAACATTGTCTTAATTTTTATACGGCAACGAAAGAAGTAATCCTTGAACTAGATGAACATGTAAAACCGTTATATGCGAAAATTTTTAAGCCAACACACAAGAAACGTATAGTTGATTTTAACCAAGGGATTGATTCTCGTCTAATTACTTCGGAAAATATGACAAAACTTGCTGAAGTAAATATTTATCCATTAAGAATTGCATTTGACCATTGGAGCTTAAAAGATATTTATGAACAGTCTGTAAGAACTGCAGTTAAAAGTGGGATAAAAAATCTTTCCAATTATCTGCTTTACAATTTCGAGGACAAGCCTGAAGAGTTGTATTATAGATTGCGAATGAATGTGGATTTATGTGAAGAACTTGGTGCAAGCATATATTCTTTCCCGATGAAATATCATCCGATTAATGATAAAGAATTTTTCATGAATAGGGATTATATTGGGAAGCATTGGAATAGAAAGTTTATTCGTGCTGTTCAAGCGGTGCTGAATTCGACAAAGGGGAAAATAGGTAAAGGCGTAGAATTCTTTGAAGAAGCTTTCGGCAAAGATGTCGAAGAGTTTATGAAGATTCTTTGGATGCCGGAAACATTTATCATTTATCGTAGGATGTATGATGCGGATTTACGCAAACGATTGGCTGATCGTTATAAAAATCATTCGCCCAATGATTGCAATTTAGCAAACGAATGGTGGGGTAAATTTAACGCCTTATCAAAAGAGAAACAGGATAAAGCAAAAGCAATTATAGCCTTAAATAAGTTTCACGAAGGCGAATATGTTTGCGATGATGATGAGATTGAAGAATTACTGAAATATTATAAAACTACACGCAATGATGCGGAAAATTAATACTAAAGAGGGGCTAAAATGGCTTATCAAAATCCAACTCCAAAAATAGAAGATGAAACGTTAGTAGAAGATAGAAACGCCGAGCCATCAGATTATACAACAATTGAAAAAGTTTACTTTGCATTTATTGATGTATTGGGGTTTAAAAAAGCATTCGATGATTTAAAAATTTCCAATAATGAAGAAGCACCGAATAAATATCGCGATGTTTTTAATTATTATTTTTCTTTAATGAATTCAGCAAAATTTATGCAGGGTGAGAAAACAGGATGCTATGCTGGACAAACTTCTGATAGCCTCTATTTTTATACAGAACGAGAAGACTATCTTTTACAGTTTATAAAGATATTTTCTCATTTTAATTTGTATGCTATGTCCAATAACGTGTTTTTTAGAGGTGGCATTGCAAAAGGCAATTTATACAAAAAAGAACAATATCAATTCTTTGGTGATAGTGTCATTGATGCATATTTATTGGAGAGTAATATTTCTAAGTATCCGATAATAGTGATAGATGAAAGCACACATTTGGCGTTAAATAAAGACCCCGAATATAAAAGATGTGTAAACGATTTAAAAGAAAGACATTATATTAAACCATTTGAGTTTTTATGGGAAAACGAGAAGCTTGACTTAGATGATAGTACTATCTTAAAAAGTTATGAGCCACAAAAGATAAAAGATAATATAGAAAAAAATAAGCAGCTTTTTGAATATGATGTAAAAAATTATGAAAAGTACACATTTTTGCTTAAAGAGTTTACTGATGCTGAGGAATTAAAAAATAAAATTACGGGTGAAGAAGATAATGGCGAATTATGATGTTGGAGCGAGCATATTGAGTATTATAACTGAATCATTGTACGATGATCCACTAGTTGTTTTTCGTGAGTATGTGCAGAACTCTGCGGATTCAATTTATAGATTGGAGAATTATAATGATAAGTGTGCAATACGAATTTGGCGTAGCGGAAACGACCTATTTGTATTGGATAATGGTAAAGGAATAAAAAAAGAGCAATTTGAAGCAGAAATGACCAAAATAGGGTCTTCAAGCAAGAAAAAGCAAAAAAATTTAGGTTATAAGGGTATAGGACGTTTATCTGGTGTTCCGTATTGTGAAACACTTATTTTTGTGAATATAAATGATTATGCAAATGGGTGTGCGCAAACTTATAGTATTAATGGTAAGCTTTATGATGCTTTAAAAGATTCTGAGGAAGATGTATTGTTAAGCTTTAAAGAGCTTATGGCTAAAATTGGGAAGAGTGAGACAATAAATTTAAAGGAATACGAATACTATAATCAAATTAAAAATTATGAAAATCTTTTAAAAACTACAAATGCAGGGTTTATTGTGATTTTGAAAAAGATTAAAACAGTTTTAAAAAACACAATAGAAGATGATGATTTCATAAACAGACTGAACTGGCTATTGCCTGTAGATTTTGAAAAGGACTTATATTGTTCGGATAAAGGGGAGTTGTTTAGAGAGTTAACAAGCAATACTGACGACAATCCAATAAGATATTGTCGAATCTTTTACGGCGATCGGCAATTATTTAGACCTATAAAAGATAAAGATATTAGAAAATATTTGTGCAAAAATAATTTTAATTATGCTGTAGGGTTTCATTCGTTCAATGGCAATAAGATAGCTATTGATAAAGACAATAGTTTTTCTGGTATCCGTATTTATATAGATAATATGCTTTTATGTGACGAAAATGAACTGTTACAAAATTTAGATCATTTCGGTCTACTTGAGCATACTTCCAATGGTCAATTACAATCTGTAAAAGGTATTGGCGCAATGATTTATATTACGGATAAGGTTAATATTGTTGCTAATGCAAGAAGAACATTTATAGAAGTTACAGACACGGCGTCTTTAGATTTTTTAAGAATGTTAGCGGAATTTGTAAATATTATCTATGATACAAGGTATGCATTATCTAATTACTTTTCAGCAAAAAGCAAGCAGAAGGCAGACGAAAAGAAATTAGTTGATTTGCGCCAAAAGGCTTTAGATAGTTTAAGGATATTGGCCAAAGAGAACATTGAACTGTCTGCAGAGCAGGAAGATAATACTTTGAAATTTGAGTCTATGAGTGTTGCCGAGCAAAAGAGGGCTATCAAGAAAAAGATAGAACTATCTTATGAGAGCGATTTGAAACTATATCTTAAAGAAATAAGTGATTTCGATTTTGAAAATGCATATGATAATTTCATTAGATGGTTGCAAAATAAAAAAATAACTCAGTTGTTTTTGATGGACAAAATAACTATAAAGTAATATAATATTTACAACTTAATAATTCAATGTGAGTAGCAAGATTTCTTGCTGAAAGTAGGGGAAGTGCGGTGAAAATCCGTCGCAACAGTCATTACGGTAAAAGTCCGATTGCCTACCCGTTGAAATTACCGTTACTTTTTCTTGGGCAGTGGAGAAGTTTGGTAACGTATTTTTTGTGCCCATTTTTGTGAGCACAATTTTTTATTATGGAGGTACTTATGAAAAAAATTTTAACACTTTTTGCGTCTATTTTAGCTATTTTTGCATGTTGCTTTGTTGCTGCTTGCGGAGATAAAGAACCTATAAAAGCAGATGAAAATACTGTAATTATTACTGCTTCTGATTCATCATTTGATTTTGATGAAAAAACACTAAAGGAATATATGGATTATTTACAGGAAAATCAAAAGTTTACTTATTCCATTAACAACGGAATGATAACGGCGATTAACGGTAAATCAAATACAACAAATAGTTACTGGATGCTTTATACTAATGATTCTGAAAACGCCAATCAGGAATGGGGTACATTTGAATATGAAGATTCAATATATGGTTCAGCGACTTTGGGTGCAGATGCTTTGATTGTGAAAGAAGACTGCATTTATATTTGGGCATATCAAACTTTCTAATATGAGAACTGCTAAAGAAATTGCGTTTATCAGCGTATTCACTGCTCTTCTGATAGGTGGGCAATTTGTTTTGAGTGGGATTTCTGGTATTGAAATTGTAACTGTACTACTATTAAGCTTTTCTTATTATTTTGGAATAAGGAGAGGATTGCTTGTTGCAAATGCGTTCTCATTATTGAGGTGTTTCATTTTCGGCTTTTTTGTTAATGTTATAATTCTATATTTAGTTTACTATAATCTTTTCGTGGTAGTGTTTGGTATTTTAGGAGCTAAGTTTAAAAAAGAGTTGAATATGAAACTCTTGGTATTGATAGTTATTATTGCAAGTTTACTGACTGTAATATTTACGGTGTTAGATGATATTATTACTCCGCTTTATTATGGGTTTTCGATAGACACAATGAAAACTTATGCTATTGCATCGTTAGCAGCAGTTGTACCACAAGTAATTTGTACAGTTTTAACAGTAATTTTATTGTTGCCAATTCTAATTCGTATTTTTAGGCAATTAGCTTTTTTTAAAGAGAATTAGAACGTGCATCAATTAAAAACTGATTAACGCTTTTGCGAAAACAATAAGTCTAACAGTAGCAGACGAGATATCAAACTAAAGCTGTATTGATATTTTTCTATTAAGTATTGACAAAAAAATAAATTGTACTATAATATAATTAATCAATATTTAAGTGTAAGCTTTTATAGAGATTACTTATTTTATTCTCACTTATCATTTTTGATAACTGGAGAGCAACGGCAACTTATTAGGTTCACTAATTCGTCCGAAACCATTTTAAATATCTTGGTTTATTTTATGCTCTTTCCGTTATCGGTGAGAGCATTATTTCATTCTTAAGGAGATTAATTATGGCAACAGCAAGTCAATGGTGGGAAGCATTTTTTGGAAAGAAGCAGGATGAGACTGATTATACTGGTAGGCAAATAAAAAAAGCGGCTTATGGACAAAAGGGGTCTGCGTATGGCTGGGTATTGGAATATATTTTACCGCCAGACAATGGCGGTACTGATACGCAAGATAACATTCATATTGTTAGTTGTGAAGCAAATGCGTTGCGAAATGGACGGCTAACTTATACAATTGACGGAATTCGATATCAGGTTCAACGAAATGATAAAGGAGGCTATTCAATTTTTAGGATAGGTGATAAGCGTATGAGTTTTTGGGAGAAAGAGTTCGGTGATGTTCAAGAAGCCTATGATTTTGTTGGCAGAAAAATATTAAGGGGTGCTTTTGGTCAACAAGGCTCCAAGTATGGTTGGGACATAGACCATATTCAGCCACTTTCTAAAGGTGGAACAGATACTGAAGATAATAAACAAATTGTTCATATTCTTACAAATGATGAAAAAGCGGACAAGACGACATTTATATCTGATTATGACGGTCAGACATATCAAGTTCAGAAGACATCGAGAAATGATCCTGAGTATTGGGCAAACGGTTACGACTATTCAAATAAAAAGTATTGTATGGTAATCATAGAAAACTAATTTTTGCAACAAGTGACGAAACAATAAGGAATTACAATGAAAGAAAAGTTTAAGCAACTAAAAGATTTTAATTGGCGACTGTTCGCGGCGCTTTGCGCGCTTGCGCTCATACCTGCAATATACCAAACAGTTAGAACATTCATTATTTCGTCTAACGGCGAAAGCGGCGTGTTCGATATCATCGGGCAAATGGAGTGGTACGATTTAATCGATGAAACGTTGAGAGCGTTTCTTATAATTCCGCTTTATTCGGTATTAAATAAGTTATTGAAGCACGACGAAGAAAACTTTGCTAAACATACTTTTAGGGTTGGTGTAGTCGCTTTTGCATTATATACTTTGTTCTCCGTCGGGGTTTTAATTTACGGTTCCGTATTGGTAGCCGCAATGAACCCTGCTGAAGTTGACCTTGCCGTAACTAATCATTACCTGCAACTTGAAACTATTGCTTTTATGGTTGGAATTTTACCGAGCTTTTTCAATGTGGTTTTCGTTGTGGTCGGTAAAGATAAAAACGTATACATATTTTTAGGCGTGCAAACAGTATTGTCGGTTATTGCAGATTTCTTGTTAATTCCCGCATTGGGTGTTTACGGGATAGCCGCTTCTAATATTATTGTAAACGCCTTGCTCGCCGTGGCGGGTTTTTTGGTATTGTTTTTACAAAAGTTTATCAGACCTACTTGGTATAAAAAGAGCGATTTGCAGACGTTTAAGGAGTGGGGTAAGGTAGGCGTATTTTCAGGAGTTCAACAATTTATCGACAACTTGATATACGCCGTAATGATTGGCCAAATGGTTAATATGGTAGCCGAACAGGGCAATTATTGGATAGCAAACAACTTTATATGGGGTTGGATGTTAATTCCTATAACGGCATTGAGTGAGGTTATTCGCCACGACAGTAAAGACGGTTATCTTGCCTTAAAACAATTCAATTACTATTTTATCGGTGCTTGTGTCGTTTTACTGTGGGTAGTCACAATTCCTTTATGGACTCCGTTCTATCGTTATGCGGAAGGGCTTGAAAATGCGCATGAAATATTTTTAATTACAATCAAGCTTGCGCCGTTCTATATCGCTTATGCGGGTTGCGCTATTATTGATAATTATTTCGTTGGCACTGGGCACACAATTTATAATGCGATTAATTCGTTGATTATAAATCTTGGTTACTACGGCATTTTCTTTATTCTTTATTTGACGAAAGCAATTACATTTACTATGGACGTTATTATTTTGATGTTCGGTTTTGGTATGGTAGTGCATTTAATTGTTTCCATAATAGAAGAACGGCTTTTCTTCCGTAAACGTGAATTAAAAAGACTGCAAACGGAGCAAGTGAATCAGGTATAAAAAGGAGTTTCACGGTACTGATGAGAAACAATACTAATGAAAAAATGAAAGTTGCGTTAATTGACGTGGGGTATGACAGAGTTGACTTGAACGAACCGCTGGGAATAGCCGTTTTATACGATTATATAAAGAGAAATCTCAATGTGCAATTATACGTATCGTTCCGCAATATCGAAGAGAAATTTATTGAAAACCTCTTAAAAAATAAACCCGATGTTGTGTGCGTTTCCACAAGTATAGGTTCGTTACAGTACTTTGACGAGGTCTATACGGCAGTAAGAAAAGAGCTTGGAAACATTCCGATTATTGTGGGTGGTTTGTATGCAACTTATGCGTTTGAGCAATTTCTTAATGTTTATTCCGACGTTTTTTGTATAGTCGGAGAAGGCGAAGAGGCTATCGTAAAAATTCTTGATAATATAGATAAGGCGAAGACTACATTGCAATTATGCGAAATGGCGCAAAGCGATTGCCCTAACCTTGCTTTTATTCGGGACGGCAAGCTTATAACAACCGAGCGCAGTGTGTTGGATTTATCTATAATGAATAGCGTGCCTGCACATATATTTGCAAAAAGAATTAATGACGCCAAGGGCTGTGTGAGAATGGAAGCCAGCAGGGGTTGCCCTTGGAATAACTGTTCGTATTGCGTTTTAAAGATGAAATATTGCGGAAGCAAATGGCGCCCTTATCCCGTGGAAAAAGTTATCGAAGAGATGAAAAATCTCTCGGCGGACGGAGTTAAAACAGTTTATTTCACCGACGAGGAATTTATAAGCGGCGACTACGACAGAATGGAGCAGCTTGCAGATAAAATTATCAGTGCTAAAAAGTGCGGGGAAATATCTCAAGATTTCAACTTTGCCGCAAGTACAAGTGTAAAGGCGCTGTTCGGCAAATATTGCGACAGACCTATTACGCAGGAGCGCATTAACGCCGTATTATTAAAGCTTAAAGAGGCTGGACTTCGCTCGTTATTCTTAGGTATTGAATCGGGTTCTGATTCACAGCTAAGGCGTTATTGCAAGGGCGTAACCGCCGAACAAAGTGTTGAAGCGATAGAACTTCTTACAAAGCTTGGCATCGAACAGGATATAGGTTACATAATTTTCGACCCGCTTGTGACCGTTGACGAACTTATGCAGACGGTCGAGTTTTTAGAGAGGTGCAACCTCACTTCAAACATGTCGCGCTTTGCCAAGGATATGCGTATAGTTCCGTTTACGCACTATCACAAGGTTCACGGCAAAGTGTTCAAGCAATTTGATTTAAAGCAGTTGGAGTATTTATACAGTTTTTACAACGCCGACGTGCAGATTATTTACGACGAATATACTAAGCAGGAAGAAATTAACCTTCAGCGCGCTCATCAAATTCAGGGGCAAATAAGAGAAATGCCAGACGGAGAAGAAAGGACTGCTCTACAAAACGAACTATCCACTCTGCGCCTTATGGAATTTAATATTTTTAAAGCATTAATTGAAACCGCCATCAAACTACGCGGAGAGTACCCGCGAAAAGAATATTTGGAACACTTAAAGGAGCAAGCCAAAGCAATAGTTAGTACGGTATTAATGTAATATGAAAAGATTAAAAGAAATTAATTTGGAAGTCGGTATGCCAACAAGTGCCGATGCACTTAAACTGTTAAAATCAAGTATAGTAAATGCTAAGAGTGGGAACGTCGGGTGTTTGTACGTTATCCACGGTTATGGCAGTAGTGGAAGGGGCGGAGTCATAAGAGAAAAAGTTAGGCAGTGGCTTCACGCTCAAGCAAGAAACGGAACGGTTAAAGCCGTGATAAACGGAGAAGATTTTGATATCTTCAATGCCAAAGCGCGAGAACTTAAAAGCACATATAAAGAATTAGAACAACTTTTAAAAGTCTGCAATCACGGTGTTACCGTAGTTGAACTATAATTGAAATGTAAAATGAGCCACGATATGCGGCTCATTTTTGTGATATTAATGTTTTATTATTGACAAAATTGCAATAATGATGTATACTGAATTTGAATTCAGTGAAAATAAATTCAGTAAAGAGGCGCTAAATGTTTATTGGAAGGCAAGAAGAATTGAAAGCCATACAAGGTATTCTTGAAAGAAAGAGTGGAAGTGTGCTTGTATATGGGAAGAGAAAAGTAGGCAAGACAACTCTCATTTTAGAGGCACTTAAAAGCAGTAAAGACACTACTGTTTATTATGAGTGCCTTAAATCTTCAATGCAGGATAATATCAACGGATTTGTTTCTGTACTTGTCAAGATAAAGGTATTGCCTGTACAAATGGGGTTTTCATCGTTTCAGGAAGTATTTCAGTATCTGAATACGTTGGATAAAACTTTAAATATCATTATTGATGAGTATCCCTATTTAAAGCAGTTTAATAAAGGGGAAACGGTGGATTCGATTTTCCAGACAATCATTGACAACAACATAACTAATATAAGGTTATTTATATCGGGCTCACATGTTGGCATGATGAAAGATTTGCTGGAAGAGAAGAATGCCTTGTACGGTAGGTTTTCTTTGAATATCAAGTTGAAAGAACTTAATTACAGGGAAACTGCGGTATTTTACAATGATAAAACCGCCTATGATAAAATTGCATTTTATTCTGTGTTTGGCGGTTCGCCTTTTGTTAATGAACAACTTGACGTCAGAGCTGATTTAAAACAAAATATTTTGAGAACAGTGTTAAATCCATTAAACGCTGTCTATTCCTATGCGGAAAATCTTCTTGTTTCAGATTTGTCCGGAAGTGTTAATGCGGAGCGCATTTTAAACGTTATAGCAAATGGAAGGAAGAAGTATGGTGAAATTGAAAGCAAGTTGGGATTGACAAATAACGGGCTTTTGAGTAAACAGCTAAAAACTTTACTTGATATGGATATGGTTTCAAAAGTTTATCCCATAAATAAGGAAGACGACAACAAAAAAGTTTCCTATGAAATGACGGATAACCTTTTGCGGTTTTGGTATACTTACGTCTATAAAAATAAAAGTGCGTTACAGATGTTAGGGGCAGAGGCATTTTACGATAATTATATTGAACCGTCTATCACAACTTTTATCTCACATAGGGTTGAAGAGATAGCAAGGACGTTTTTCTCATTACAAGTTAAAGAAGGTAAGAGGAAAGGTATATTCCGTATCGGAACGTATTACTACGATGACAGCGCAACAAAGACAAACGGAGAATTTGATGTTGTATTGCAGAGAAAAGATAATTACGATATTTACGAAGTCAAGTATTATTCTAAACCACTTTCTTTAAAAGAAATGCAAGCGGAAGAAGAACAAATCAGAAATATAAAAGGACTTGCTGTTGGTACAATTGGATTTATTTCAGTGAACGGCTTTGAGAATTTATCCTCAAAATATGAGTGTGTTAGTGGTGATGATTTGTACTAATAAGGAATTTAATTTTTAGGTTTTCGTTACTAACTTTGGAGAAAGATATTATGAATATAAGAGAACAAATTGAGGAAGAAATTAGAAAAATTTATAATAAATATTTGCATTCGGCTGAAGAAATTGTAAGTGATTATAATCGCGAAGAGTCATTGCGAAAGGATTATGAGGGGCGGCAAATTTATGAATTATTACAAAATGCCGACGATGAAGCGGAGAATGTTGACTGCGAAGTTTTTATAGAATTGGATGGGACAAAACTAACAATTAAAAATACAGGTACTCCGTTTTCCTTCAGGGGTATAAAATCTCTTATGCATCCAAACGCGAGCCCTAAACTTATAAATGAAAATAAAATAGGCAATAAGGGGCTCGGCTTCAGGGCGATATTGAATTGGACTGATTCTATAAAAATTCTGACTAAAGATTTTTGCGTTGAATTTTCTACAGATTATGCTAAATCGTTTTTTAGTAAAATTATAGAAGAAAACCACAATTTGCGTTCGGATATAGAGTTGCTTACTAAACAAGATTTTCCAATATCGCTTCTCTCGTGTCCAAGAGTTCTTGACGAAAATCTATTACCTGATGATAGATATGATACTGTAATAGTTTTTGATTGCAATGAAAAATTAATTGAGGAAATTAAAAATGAAATACAAAGTTTGACATTAGAGGAGCTTATATTCTTAAAAAATCTTAAAATTATACATATCAAGACGGAAGATATTTATCGCACTATAGAAAAAATTGAAGTTAATGGCGAAGTGTTTTTAAGAGAAAAGGACGAACTTACCGAAATAGAAGAAGAAAGAAATTGGAAAATATTTAGGACTCACGGCGAGATAGAGATTGAAGAAAAGATTAAAACATATGAGTTTATAATTGCATATAACGAAAAATATGATAACAGAAATAATGTACTCTATTCATACTTCAAGACCGATGTCGAAATGCCGTTTCCTGCACTTATTCATGGTACATTTGAATTATCAAGTGACAGAAACAACTTAATCAAAGGTAGTTCAGTTAATAAGATTCTTATTGAAAAATTGACTGATTTTATGATTGATACTGCAGTTAATATATCCTTGTCTTCGGGCAAATGTGACTATGCTCCGTTACAATTGCTGACATCCGATTTGAGTTCTTTTACTTTAGATACTCAGTATGGTTTTAACTCTATACTAAGTAGCAAGTTAAGAACGGCAAAAATATTGCCCACGATAAGCAACCAGTATTTGTCCGTTGAAGACTGTCCTAAGTATTCAATTTCTGGTTTTGAGCGTACCGTTAATCCCGAAAAATTCCCTGAACTTTTGAAAAATGAGCCTGATGGTCCCATAAGAACATTTATACAAGACCTTGATCTCGGCTTTTACAGCCAAAGTGAACTGTGCAATAGAATCAACAGTGACTTAGATTATTATTCTTTAGAAGACAAATGCGAGCTTATCAGTTGTTTTAAAGATGAGTATAGTTATCCCGACGAAGGCGTTGGCGCGCCGTATCTGCTTGTTGACATAAATGGTAACGCAATTTGTGATAAAGAAAAAGTTTATCCGTTGAGTGGTGGCAAGACGTTTGTTGGTTTGCCTGACTGGGTAAAAGTCCATTTTTTAAACGATAAAATGGAACAATTGTTGCGCAAGGAATTTGAAATATCTGGGCAGGACGACTACAGCGTCAGGCGGTTTGCCCAATCCATGTCGATATTTAATGTTGACGAATACAGCTTTGAAAAGGTTTTAAGAAATTTAAATGGGCAAATTGCTTCGGAGGATTTAACGGTTGATCATTGCCGCGACATATTAAGTTGGTTGTACTCTTGCTATAAAAACGGCAATAAATTCCCCGACGGGCTTAAAATAAAGGTAATCAGTCGAAACGGGGAATTGCTTAATGCTTCCGAATGTTATTTCGGGAAGGAGTACGAAAATATAATCGGCGAAAACGTTCTTGCACCTATTACGGATAATTTTATAGCCGATACAGATACGTTGGAGCTTGGAAGTGAAACGAAAGAAAGCGTTCAAGCGTTTTTAACGTGGTTGGGTGTAAGTAAATATCCTAGAGTACGCACGAAGACGCTTACAAGAGACGAAAGGAACTTGTTTGATAATTACCATAGGGAAGTATCAAGTGAATATATTTGTGACAACGGCGAAAGATACGGTGGCTATGAGTTTTCTATTTACGAGTGTAAAGTCGCAACCTTTGAACACCTTAATAAAATTCTATCAACTTCCTGCTTTGGAGATATTTTGGCGTGGTTTATCGCGGATAATAGAGTTCAGGAAATGCTGGCGGTTGACGCTGAAATTTATAGAAGTTCTTATATAAGGGGTAAAAGGTACACTCAATATAATTTAAGAACGGTTAACTGCAACCATATGCGTTCTTATTTTCAGTGGCAGCTGAAAAGTGTCAATTGGGTAAAATGCCACGACGGAAACAATTATGCTGTCGATAAATGCAGCTTCACCGATTACGGCATATCTTCATTGATAGGTGTACCCGAATACGATTTAACGGCATTAAAAGAATTGTTCGGCCCGCGCGCAAAACGTCAAGCTGAGGAGACTTTGAGTAAATCCGGAGTATCGGACGGTATTGCCAATATGGATAAACGGACTATATACGATATTTTATTGCGTTTACCTGAAGTTGATACCGACTGTTCGAAAGGAAGTAAAATATATAACGAACTGATTAAGCAATTAGAAGACATCGAAAACCTTTCTAACAGCAACGCAGAATACACTGAATTTATGCGTAACGGCAAAGTTTTATGTAAGCACGATGGTGAAAAGGCATATACATCAATAAAGAGAGCTCGCTATACAGACAACCGAATCTTCAGTGGTGAAATCTTAAAAAAATTCAATATGCTGTGCGTCAACGCGCGAAGCGGCGAAAGTAAGGTTGAAAAAATACTCGGCGTTTCCCCTTTGAAAAACATTGCTATTTCATTATCGGGAGAGGTTATAAAGCACCCCCTTAATTCCGACTTTCAGGAAATTTATAAGCAGTTTTTGCCTTACGTTTACGCCTGCAGATTAATGGCAGTAAAAAAGCCGCAGAAGGATCTAAGAAATCTTATTAATACAAGAGTTCTGCTGGTCAGTGAAATAGATGTAAAATTTGCTTTAAATGGGGAAGAGTATATTTCAAAAATTAACGATTTCGAAATAGCCTATATTGTAAATGATAAAACGGCGTACATAAAAGTGCCCAACAGGTATAACGATATTGAAAAAATTAAATCAGGTGTAATTGAGTTTTCTGCCGCAGTAGCTGAAGTAATTACGAACATTTTAGACGTAGATGGGGATAAAGACTTTTTCCGAGGTTTGTTTGCCGGTTCAAAAAGCACCCGTGACTACATTATGTGCAATGACCGCGGGGATGAAGAGCTCAGTTATCTTAAACAGGCAATGGCCGAGTTAAAGATAAAGTCTGATTTCAGGGCGGATTTTTGGAGAATAATTGCGGACTGTCTTGATGTTGGATACAATGACGAAAGCGAAGCAGAAAGACTTGTTAAAGAGGCTTTCAGCATTGGTGAATTTAACAACGATTTTACTAATATACACAGCGTAGAAAGTTTAGACGAAATAGTTTCCCTGTTTAAAAAATTGGAACTAGATGTCGATGAGTACAATTCGCGTGCGATAAACGAAATAAACCTTATCCCGTACTGGAAGAAAAAGCTTACGGGTTTAAAGCTGGCGCTCAAAAACAAATATTATAGCTATCTTTATAAACTCGGTAAATGCAATGGTGCGTCCATTGAAGAGTTTTTATCGTTACTCAGTAAATATGCTTTTACCGACGCATCTTTTACAAACAGCGTAAACGAAGATATTTATCAAAAGTTTAACGACCTTTTCGGTGTGTCCGTGGACGAACTTAATACGATTGAAACTGCTGATAAAAAGATTCTTGATGCAATGAGTGGCAGTTTAGATTTGATGCGGGCCGCGGAGCTTTTAGGACGAGAGGATGAGTTTGAGCAGAAAAATGATTTTCAGCCATTGAATGACGATTCAGAAGAATATGAGCAAGACAATGAGCTCGAAGATAAAAAGGTGAATAATATTGAGGCCACCAATATTGGGAGAGCAGAGTTCGAACCTAAATCACATCATGATGGGAAACCGCATGGTGGCTTTCGTGCTGAAGATTTACAGAAAACGAAATTGCGGAATGGGCTCTTATGCGAGAAAGCTGTATTAGAAAAACTGCAAGAAAAGTACAAGGCAAAATGGATTTCCGGTTATTCCAAGGAGTACGGTAATCCAGAAGGCAGTGATGATTACGGTTACGATATGGAATATGTTGACGATAATGGGGAAGTTATTTTTGTTGAGGTTAAATCATCCTCTTCGGACAAGATCGAATTTGTCATGACTCAAAATGAAATTGATGTAGGAAGAGCCAATAAAAATCGATATAAGGTTATATTCGTAAATTCTAGTGCGAACCCATTAGTGCCTTTAGATCTGGGATATATTTTCGATTTTGATGAAGGTGAAGAATTGTTTGACAACTCAAAATTTGCAATTAAAGCAAAAGAATACGTTTTATTGACTAAGAAAAAGGAGAATTCTCATTGATTAAAATAATTAAAAATGCGATTAAGTGTAATCACTGTGGCGATGTGATTGAATCAACTCATCGGCATAACTTTGTAACTTGTTCTTGTGGGTGTTGTAGTGTTGATGGTGGCCTTGATTATCTAAGACGTTGTTTCAAAAATTCTCAAGAAGATTTTATAGAACTTAGTGAGGAAATAGAGATAGATGAATGATTTTTAAATTTGACAATTTTTATGCTGAACAAAGGTTATCTTGAAAGACGCGAAGCGGGTCGCGCAACATACTATATACGAAAAAATTAGCGGTTTTACAATGGATAATATTGAATTAAAAAAACAAATGAATCGGGTATTTAGAGAAGCGATGCAGGAAGCTAAAAGGGATAAGTGTTTAATTTGTGGCAAATTATGCACCAGCTTTTGTAACTCACATATTATTCCCCAGTTCATACTAAAATCAATCGCAGAAAAGGGTTATGTATTACAAGGTGTAAGTGCTTTCAGTACTCCAAATGATAAAGTAATCGAAAGTAAAAAGGGAATAAATAGTACTTGGACATTCAAAGTGATATGTAATGAATGTGATGTAAAATATTTTGCGGATTATGAAAACGAACAGGCGTTAATTAAAGAACCTACAACAAAACAACTAGCGGAAATTGCTTTGAAGAACAGTATGATGCAATTAGCAAAACGCTATCATGAAGTTGCACTTTATAAAAAATTTGATGATAGAATTGAACGAAAGGATTTATTAGATGAAGAGCATCAGTTGGATATTAGAGATTATCAGTATGATTTGAAACGTGCTAAAAAGATTATTGAAAACAATTTAAAATCCGGATACATTTTAATGTTTTATCAAATCTTGAATTATGTAACTCCTATAGCAATGCAAGGGCCTTTGGCAGTACATAGAGATATTGACGGAGAAATTGTGAACGATGTTGATAATTTTGACCATAACATAAAAATGCAACAATTACACATTGGCATTTTTCCCTTAAAAAATTCAACAGTAGTATTGGCTTTTTATCATAAAGACGATAGAAATTACATCAAATTTAATAGGAAATTTAATAGGCTAAAAGTCGGTGAAAAGTTGCAATATATAAATTATCTTGTTTTTAAGTATTGTGAGCATTATGCGGTTTCTCCTAACATTTCTGAAGATGTATTAAAAGACGATAATTTAGTGCAGTTAGTGTTAGAAGAAAATGATTCCCCACAACATTTTATTTCGCCCGATGATATGTTTTTTATGATGAATAAGCCACTTGTAAATTGGAAAGATATTCCTAATTTATTGGACGAGCGATATAAGCTACGATAAATCAATGAGCCGTAATTGACGGCTCATTTTTGTGAAAAGAATTGGGAAGTTTTGGGAAGTTGCTGATTTTAGGGAATTTGTAACAAACGGATAAGTTGGGTTTAAATAGGTAAAAAGTTTGATTTTGGGGCGTTTTTAGGCTGTTTTCGGCTAAAAATGCCCTTATTTTATGGTTTTTGTTAAGGTCAATTTTTGACGCATATGCCTTAAAATCCCTCGGTAGAAATACCGTGCCGGTTCAAGTCCGGACTCGGGCACCAGCGAAAAAAGTCGACATTTTCTGATAAAACAGAGAGTGTCGACTTTTCATAATACAAAAAATATGTTATAATGATTTAAAAGGAGACCAATGTGAATTATACGAAGCAGGTAAGAGAATATTGCGAAAAGAACGCTAATTCTTTAATAGATATTTCGATAATCAGAAATAGCGTATTTTCGGATATTCCATACAAAACATTGCTTAAAATATTTAATCGCCTTGAAGATGAGGGTGTAGTACATACCGTTTCAAAAGGCATATATAGAGTTGGAAATAAAATAACTAACAGTAAAGATATATTAAACGCCTATACCCAAAAAGGCAAAGGAATGGTGGTTGGATATACGTTGTTTAATAATATCGGTCTTACCGCATACCAAGATGATAAAGTAGAGATTTATACCAATGCGATAGCTAATAAACAAAAAACGATTGATGACTTTTTATTAAAGAAAGTTGATTTAGAGTTTACGGACGAGATAATAGATTTAATATCTTTGTTGGAAATACTTGATGTCGGTATAAGTATGAAAGGAGCTGATGTTTTATCATATAAAAGAACAGTTAAGCTTCTGGCGTTGACATACAATGATGAGGATTTCCAGACAGTTAATGAAGTCATCAGATATAAGTATTCAACAATAGTGAAATTAAACGAATTGTTGAAACGGCTAGATGTCGAAAACACTTGCTTGGAAATTTATCAAGAAAAAATCTGTCAAAGGAATTAAAGGCTATGAGTGAAATTATGCTGTGGCTAAATATAGAAAAAGTTGCTATCCTTGCAAATGTAAGTAAAAATACCCAAAGATTATTTTAAGACGAGAGATGATATGTTCATCTTTGCGTACAAAGGAGGTATATATGAAAATAATAGATAAGAGACTTAAAGAAACGGCAGATGCTATAGATTGTAAATTTTCTAAAGTAAATGAAGAAAACAGAAGTGAAGTGTCTGCTGACGTTTTGTCTCATCTGAGAAATTTTTGCGAAGCATTTATGTATAAAGTTTATGACGAAGAAAATGCAGCAGATTTATATCAGACACAGGATAACTTAAAGATAGTCCGTAAATATATTAAGGACAATTATTATGATACTTGGAAATTTCATTCCTTGCTGGATGCCAGTGTCGGACATATGGATTTTGGTTCAATGCAGTCTGAAGCTTTAACTTTAAAATATATTCCGAAACTTTTATTATTAAAAGTCTTTTTGATAAAAGAGTATGGGATAAAGGTTTTTGAAAATATAGACAAATATCCGTTGGATTTAGATAATAGTCTTGTTTCTTTTTATGAGAAAATTTTGTTTGTATTACTAAATTCCAAGCCCGAAACAACTAAGATGACTCGCAATCAATATTTTGTCAAAAAAAGATCTATGAAATATATAAACGGATACATATTTTACGAATATGTCCTTGATGTTTCCGATGACAAGGCTAATAAGTTTAACACGTTTGTATGCTACAGTTTTAATAGTATAAGATTTGACTATGATTTGAAGCTATTGCTTTCAAAAAGGCAAATAACTTATCTAAATACAAAGATGTATATAAATATTATATACGAATACGAATATTCGATAAGACCGTGCGCATTCCAAAATTTGCTGTACTTAATAAATTATGATAATGCAAAATGTAAAAGGGATAAAGAATACAAGAGGCTTATGAAATTGATTAAGAGTGCAGGGAAGTCGCTAGTAGATTTGATTGATAGTGAAAAAGATGTCAGATTTTCATCCGAAGGTTATTATACTCAGTTTATAAATATTATCAAAGAATTTGTTAGAAAAAATAGCTTTGGAACAAATTTAATAAGGTTTTTGTTGTTGGATATGAGAAACAGTACGATAAAAGCTCAGACTTATAAGCCGTATGGAAGTATGCCCTTGTATAATGATAAATTTGCAGATCTGAGAATCAGATTGGCTTCGAAGTCGTTTGAATTGATGCCATTTGCTTTTTTTCCTAAAGAAGCCAGACCATCGTTGCACACGTTATTCGAACTTTATGATGCGTCGAATTCTGCAGATGAAATACTATACCATAATTTGGTAGACTATATAAATCAAAAAAATTCTCTTTTTGTAAAGCCTTGTAATATCGGATATTCGAACGAAAAATTTGTTGAATTAAAAAACGGTTTTAACGATAAACTTTTAAGAAAAAATTCTTATTATTCTGATTATCAAATAATTGAAGTGGACGGATATTATACGATTGAGGCTTACTACAACTCAACAATTAACGTTATCCGGAAAACTGCGGATTTATGTAAAGCTCAAAAAATTCAGTTGAACAATAATTATTCTGATAACGAAGTTTTGTCTGATGCGCAAAAGACTGTGCTAAGTAAATTGTTGATGAATTCATCTATTGCATTAGTTACCGGTGCTGCGGGTACGGGAAAAACGACAATAATAAAAGAATTTATAAAGAATAATGCCGAAAAACGAATTTTATGTTTAACGACTACGAATACAGCAAACAACAATTTGAAAATAAAAGATTTCCTTGGTGCGGTCACATATAAAAATATATCCCAATTTGAAATCGAAAAATCCCATGATTTTTATGAAATAATTATTGTTGATGAGGCAAGTTTTGTTTCAACGAAATCGATTGAAAAGATTATTGGCATGTATAATAACTCGGCATTTCTATTCGTAGGCGATCCAAGTCAAATCGAGTCCATTGATTTTGGTAATTGGTTCGAGTTACTAATAAATTTGTTTAATAATAAGAATGTTGTTTTTACTCTTGACGTTGAGTATAGAACTAAAGTTGTTGAGTTAACTAAAATTTGGAATGAGGTGAGAATTGGTAAAAAGAATGACATTTTAGAACTGCTTTCCGCCTTTGAGATGACGGATGAAATAAATGACGATATTTTTAACATTCAAGGTAACGAGGTGGTGCTTTGTCTAAATTACGACGGTCTATACGGAATAAACAATATCAACAGATATTTACAAGCATCTAATCCAAACGAAGCTTATGAATATCAGCAAAATTTGTATAAAGTTGATGATCCCGTTGTTTTTATAACCAATGATTACAGCGAATACGGAATATATAATAATTTAAGCGGTAAAATTGTAAATATCGACGATGAACCGGAAAATATTACTTTCAAAATAGAATTATCAGATAGCAAAATTACTAATGGGATATTATCATCCGAAGTTGAGGTGGTAGAAGAAAATTCCACGAAATATGCTATAGTCGATAAAATGAAGTATTATACCGATAAGTATGATTCGGATATGGATACTAGAACGAAACTACCTTTTCAGATATCGTATGCAATGTCAATACATAAAGCGCAAGGTTTGGAGTTTGATTCGGTTAAGATTGTGATAACAAAAGAATCGGACGAGCAAGTAACGAAAAACATTTTTTATACGGCGGTAACCAGAGCGAAGAAAAAACTGAAAATTTATTGGCAACCCGAAGTAGCAAACTACGTATTGAACAATATTGAAAATGATATCAACTTAAAAACTACAGATTTGTCCATTTTGACGGAACAATTAAAAGATTTTATTTAGGAATAGATGGGGCAGTATTTTTATCAACTAAACACAGAATCGGAGAAAGTTGAACCGCTTTCTCCGATTTTTTTGCAAAATCGTAAAAACTGCGCGCGTCTGTAAAATACCCCTATTTTATTTCGAATCTGCAAGCGCGAAAAGGTGCGCGGAACAATTAAATACGATGAAAGCGGTATAAGAATTAAAAGAATCGACGAAGTTTTTCGTCGGTTTTTTAATTTATAGATGGTTACAAACAAAAAATAAAGAAAAATCATGCGCATTTTCACAGTTTTAGAAAGTTTTTTACAGAAATGGGTTGACAAAAAACAATGGGGGGGGGTATAATTGTATTATATCATTTATTTCGGTGATCCGAAAAGGGGGAAGTATGAGAAAAGGCACACGGATAGCCGCAATGCTTTTAAGTTTGTCGTTTGTGGCAAGTTTTGCGGCGTGCGGCGGGAACCCGCCCGATAACGGCGACGGCAACGGAAACGGAAACGGAACCGAACAGGAACAGCCTATACGCGATACGCAGGCGCCTGTTGTAACGTTAGGCGAAACGCCTGCGACCATGGAGGCGGGGGAATCGCTTACGCTGACGTTTACTGCGACGGATAACAAAAGCGCGGCTTCGGCGATTAGGTTTTCGGTAAGCATATTGAACGAATCGAACGTAGACGTCGCTTCGATGGTTTACAACGCAGAGGAAAAGAAGTTTACGCCCACGTCTGCGGGCAAATATACCATCGTCGTCGGCGCATACGACGAAGCGGGCAATTACGGTAAAACGGAACGGAAAATTACCGTTGTTCCCGCTATCGTAAACGATACGACTCCGCCGCTGATTTCCTTTACATTGGAAAAAACGTTAAAGCTGGGCGGATATTCCACCATTCGTTATACGGTTACGGACGATATCAGCGATCGCGCGGATATCCGCACGGAAGTAACGGTTAAAACGGAAGAGGGAGAAGACGTAACGGTAAGCTTATACGACGAAACGACCAAACGGTTTACGCCTACGGTTGCGGGAAAATACGTGATCGCGGTAACGGCGTATGACGAAGCGAACAACAAAGCGGAAGTCAAGCAAACGATCACCGTATACGAAGAAGGGCAGCGTCCGCCCGAATTAGACGAAGATAAAACGCCGCCCGTGATCGATTTCGGCGAAACGCCTTCCACGGTAGAATTGGGCACGCCGCTTGCGTTGCAATTTACGGTATCGGACGACATCTCGCCCGAAAGCGCACTTAACGTGATCGTTGCGGTAAAAGACGAGGCGGACGGCAACGTTGCAGACGTATATTTTGCACAAACGCGTATATTCAGCCCCAAAGTTGCGGGCACGTATAAAATTGTGGTTACCGCAACAGACGAAGCGGGTAACCCCGCAAGCAAAACGCATACCGTTACGGTTACTTCGCGCGGGAATGTAAGTTTGCCTTCTTCGGGCGAGTTCGGCGACGACGTGTTCGTGCATGATCCTTCGATCTTTTACGATCGTGCGAGCGGGCGTTATTATGCGTTCGGTTCGCACTACGCGGTCGCTTCCACAACGGATTTTATCACCTGGCGGCAAGACGTGCCGGGCGACACGGGGTATAAAACGCTTTACGGTAAAGACAACAAAGCGGAAACGCTTCCCCTTTCGTATGCGGCGGTAGGCGGCGATCAAAATACTTGGGCGCCCGACGTGGAAAAGATCGGCGACAAATATTACATGTATTATTCGCTGACCGGCGCATTCGGAAAGAACAAATCGGTAATCGGCAGAGTTTCTTCCGACAACGTTTTAGGACCCTATTCGAACGAAGAACTGATTTTAAAAAGCGACGGGGCGGGGCAGCCCAACTGTATCGATCCCGAACTGTTCTACGATAAAGAGGGAAGATTGTGGATGGTTTACGGTTCTTTCTATGCGGGTATTTACATAAAAGAACTGTATACCGAAGGCGAGAAGGCAGGGCTTCCCAAAGAAGACGAATTAAACGATTACGGAAAACTTCTTTGGAAGGGCAACAGCGTCGGCGTAGAAGGTCCGTTCATCTTCTATGCGCCCGAAACGGATTATTACTACTTGATGGTAAGCGACGGCGATTTAAACAAAAACTATAACATGCGCGTTGCGCGCAGTAAAAATCCCGACGGTCCTTATACCGATATTACGGGCAAAGATATGGCGGCTTCCGCAGGCGGCGGAAATAAACTTACGGGCAACTATAAGTTCGACGGCGATATCGGCTATGCCGCGCTCGGGCACAATTCCGTCATCAAAAAAGACGGCAAGTATTTGGCGGTATATCACGCCCGCCGTTACGATGCGTCTACGAACAACGTTTCGAGTTATCATAGTTTGCGGACAAATCAGCTGTTCTTTAACGAAGAGGGTTGGCCCGTGCTTGCGCCCAACCGTTATGCAAAAGAATCGCTCGGTAAAGTGACGCCGACGCGCGCCGCGGGCGATTACGATATCGTCGTTCATACGACGAATACGACGGCGACCTTTGTCGATTCGATCAGATACACGCTGACGTCGGACGGCAAAATTACCAACGGCGGTTCCGAAGCGGGCACGTGGAGCGTGCAAAACGATTGCCATATAACGCTCACCTTGGGCGGAACGGAATACAAAGGCGTAATTGCGCCCGCTTGGTGCACGTATCAAAGAAAGGGCGTACTCAGCATTACGGCAACTTCCGCGCAGGGCGGCAGTTTATGGGCGAACGCGGCAAGCGAAGTGCAGATCGATCTGCCCGAGGGCGTTTCGCTGATCCAAAAGATCGACGGAAACGTGAAGTCGAAGCAGATAGGCAAATTTACTTCGCCCGAAGGTTTTGCGGTGTCGTTGACTGCATTCGTGGGCGGAGGCAGCGATTGGCAGGCGACTTTGATTAACAGCTGGGGCATGGCGATCACGCTGCCGAACTTAGATCCTTGGAACAACGTTACGTCGACCCGCCCCGTAAATTTCCCCACGGACTGCAACTTGTATCCTTTGGCGGACGGAGCGAACTACAATAAGAACGGACATATATCTGATACGTATAAAGATAAGACGTCTTATGTAACCGTTTGCGTTTCTGCCGCAACGGGCGTAAGCTACTATCAGAATGGCGAACTGACGCAGCAATATCCGCTTACCGCGGCAATCGGCAGTAAAACGGTGGCGGATTTCGTAGCGGTTTTAATCGATTGCGTAAAGGAATCCGGCTTTATGTTGGCGGACGGGGCGCAAATTACCTCGGCAAACGACTTATTGATCACGAACGCCGTAACGGATGCGCAAGCGCTTGCGATCTACAACCAATTCGGCAAATAAGATAAGGCGATTAACGCCCCGCAATTTTGCGGGGCGTTATTTTTTACGGAAGAGCGGTAACGTTTTTCGTTAACGGTGCTTCGCGAAAATCGAATGGCGTAAATATAAAAGCAAAAGCTCGATTCGGTTCGTAACCAATACCGTTTATGCAAAACGGTTCGGTTTACATATCGTAAAAATATTCGATTCTCTTTCGGTTAATGTTTGAAGTCCATCGTATAAAAAACGCGCTTCCGCATTGCGGAAGCGCATAACTGTTATAACGTTTAGTTCAGCACCGTAGGATCGAAGTTCAACGTGTACTGGTTGGGGCCTCTGTCGTCGGGGAACAGCGTCGCGCCGGGAACGACGGGCAAAGTAAGCGGATTTACAAGCGCGTCCGCCGTTAAGTTGGTAATCGCCGCGCGCAAATAGGGGAACATGGTTTCCGTTGCGTTGATCGCGAAAATGCGCTTGTCTTCGTCGGTGTTCATGTCTTCCACTTCGAAAACGCCTACAAAACGAGCCAACAGGTTAAAGGGCTTGGGCGAATCTTCCGTGTTTTCGATTTTGCATTCGAGAATCACAATGTTGATTTTTCCGTCTTCGTTCGCCTGTCTGATTTGGCGGGAGAAAAAAGGCTTGATTTCGAATTTTGTATCGGGCGAAACCTTTAACGGATTTACCTTAAAGGAAAGTTCGTCTGCGGTAAGCGCTTTTAACGAATATTTGATCATATAATTTACCTCTTTTAGTTGATATTGCCATTGTAGCATATATTTCCCAATCTGTCAACGGCGAACGGAAAATTTTTTCGGGCGGCATAAAATTCGGTGACAAAATCAGACGATTCGTGATAAATTCTTTCATAATCGTCCGTTACAAATTATCATGCCGTAAATTGTTGCATTTTCCCGTTTTTGCGGATATAGTATGGTATCGCCGTAACAAACAAATCGCTTGCGGCAGGGTGTTTTATGAAGGATTTAACAAAAGGAAATCCGTTTAAGCTGATATTTTTATTTGCGCTGCCCGTGTTCTTAGGCAACGTATTTCAGCAGTTGTATAATATGGTCGATACCGTTATCGTCGGCAATACCATCAGCGCGGCGGCGCTTACGGGCGTAGGGCTTACAGGTCCCATTTCCTTTTTGATTTTAGGGTTCGTCAACGGGCTTACGGCGGGATTTTCCGTGCGCGTATCGCAGCGGTTCGGCGCGGGCGATACGGAAGGCGTTCGCCGCGCGGCGGCGATGAGCTTTTTGCTCTGTATCCTTTTAACGGTATTGATAACGGCAATTTCCGTTCCGTTAACTTCGCCGCTGCTTCGCTTGATGAACACGCCCGAAGTATATTTCGACTACGCGTATTATTATCTTTTTACGCTGTTTTGCGGGATCGGGGCAACGGTATTTTATAATATTATCGCGGGGATCTTGCGCGCGATCGGCGATTCGAAAACGCCGCTCGTCTTTTTGGTAATCGCGGCGGCGCTGAACATTGCGCTCGACTTTGCGTTTATCGTAGGCTTGCGCATGCACTATTGCGGCGCGGCGCTCGCAACCGTGTTAAGTCAGCTTCTTTCCGGCATCGCGTGCTTGCTTTACATGTTAAAGAGGTATCCCTTTTTACGGTGTGGTAAGGGGGATTTCGCTTGGGATTGGCGGCTCGCGGGCGGGCATATCGCGATCGGTCTTCCCATGGCGCTGCAATTTTCCATTACGGCGATTGGCTGTATCGTTCAGCAAACGGCGCTGAACGGGCTGAACGCGGCGTATCCCGGCGCGGTTACCGCTTATACCGCCGCTTCGAAAATAGACGGCATTGCAACGCAGTCGTTCGTGGCGATCGGCGTGGCGGTCGCAAACTACACGGGGCAGAATTACGGCGCGGGGCGGTACGACCGCATTCGCAAGGGCGTAAACGTATGCTTGCTGTATACCGTCGCGGGGGCGCTTTTGGGGCTTGCGTTCTGCACGGGGCTGTGCCGTCCGCTTATGGGTCTGTTCTTAAATCCCGAAACGGATGAAACGGTCGCCCTTTGGTACGAAGAGATCGTCGCGTACGGAAGAAAGTTTTTGCTGTTCCAAAGCGGCTGCTATATGCTGTTGGGCGCGATCTTCGTTTACCGCAACGCCTTGCAGGGAATGGGCAAAAGTACGGTAACCATGTTTGCGGGGGTAACCGAAGTCGCGGGCAGAGTAATCACGGCGTTCGTCTTTGTGAAGCTGTGGGGATTTACGGGTATTTGTCTTTCCAATCCCATGGCGTGGCTGGCGGCGGACGTGTTTTTGATCGCAACGTATTACATTTGCATGCGCAACAAGGGTAAACAGGAAAAACCCAAACGCATGCGGCGCGGCAAGGCAAAACTTGCAAAGCGCGGAATTTAAATGATAACGCCGCCCGTTCGAACCGCGCTGTTCGGGCGGGCGGTTTTTTGCACGCTGTAAATTAACGCGTAAAAATAAACAAAGGGGGAAAAGATATGCTTGCGCCGATCATAATAGCGGTTATCGTCAGCGTTGCGATGATCGCGAGCGTTTTATTCTTCCCCAAACTGAAAGCGGGAAAAGCGCAATTCAGCACATATTGGATGATCGCGCTGCTCGGCGCGGCGCTTATCGTTGCGTGCTCTTCTGCGGAATGGAAAAAAATCGGCGAAGCGTTTCTTGCCGACCGCGAAGTAAATCCGCTGAAAATTCTTGTTTTGTTTTTGTCGATGACGGTTTTGTCCGTCTTTCTCGACGAACTCGGCTTTTTTAAAAAGTTGGCGTATTTGGCACTAAAAAGAAACAAGCGGGGGCAGAAAGGCTTGTTTTTCGGGGTGTACGCGCTCGTTTCCCTTTTAACCGTGTTTACTTCGAACGACGTAATCATTCTTTCGTTTACGCCGTTTCTCTGCTATTTTGCGAAAAACGCGAAAATCGATCCCGTTCCCTATCTTGCGGCTGAATTTGTTGCGGCAAATACTTGGAGCATGGCGTTGATCATCGGCAATCCCACAAATATTTATCTTGCCGCTTCGGCGGGAATCGGATTCGGAACATATTTACAATACAGTCTTTTTCCCGCGGTGTTCGGCGGCGCGGCGTCGTTGATTGCATTGTATTTGCTTTTTCGCAAAAAGCTGAATCGGCCCGTTTGCTGCGAGGCGGAAGAAGTAACGGTAAAAGATAAATTTTTGCTTTGGGCGGGAATCGCGCATTTGATCGTCGCAACCGTTTTGCTTGCAATCGGCTCGTATATCGGGTTGCAGATGTGGCTTGCCTCGCTTGCCTGCGCTTGCAGTTTGGTCGTTTTCGTTTTAATCTCTTCCGCCGTACGCAGAAAAAAGCCCAAACAGCTCGGCGCAAGTTTTTTGCGTTTACCTTATGAAATGATCCCGTTTATGCTTTCTATGTTTACCATCGTCATTGTGCTCGACGACGTAGGCGTAACCCAAGCGATCGGCAGTTTTCTCGGCTCCGATCTTCCTATTTTGAAGTACGGAACGCTTTCGTTTTTATCGGCGAATCTCATCAATAACATTCCCATGAGCGTGCTGTTTTCTTCCGTAATCGAAGCGGGCGGGGCGGCGGGGATCACCGCGGTATTCGCAACGATCATCGGTTCGAACGTCGGCGCGTTTTTAACGCCCGTCGGCGCGCTTGCGGGAATCATGTTCAGTTCCATCGTCAACCGAAACGGCGTAAAATTCGGTTTTGCCGATTTTATTAAAACGGGCGCGGTTGTATCCGTTCCTACGCTGTTCGCCTCGTTGGGCGGGCTGTGGCTTGCGGCGGCAATTTTTTAACGTTTTAACGAATTTCCGCGCGCTTGGCGTTGATTTTGCGACGCGCTGTACTTGGTTGGGTAATGCTTGCGTGGTGATTATAATATTCATATCGATTTCCGTGCCTATTCGGCGCGGTTTTTTATATAGATAACTTTTAGCATAGTTTACTTTATTGAAAAATGCTTGCGTAGTGATTGTTTAATGGTTCAATAAATTGCCGCGCGTACTCGGTGCGCGTTTTTATGCGGATAACTTGCGGCGGTTTTGCGCAAACTGCGCGTATGGGGAAGGCTGTCGTACAATCGAAAGAAGATAAATTGCGCCGCGCGCTTGCAATTTCGTTTTTGTTCTTTTTCTGCTCGTTCGCGGGCTGGTGCATCGAAAAAATTTGGTTTCAGCTTGCCTACGGGGTAAACGAAGACAGGGGATTTTTAACGTTGCCGTTATGCCCTATTTACGGAGGGTCGCTTCTTGTGATCCGTTTGCTGTTCGGGCTTCCCGTAAAACAAGGGGAAGGATACCCGCAAAACGTCGTACGCCTGCTTATATACGGCGCGGGCGCGGCGCTTGTGGCGACGGCGGCGGAATTGCTTACGGGCTGGATTTTCGATACGGCGTTCGATTTGCGCCTTTGGTCGTACCGCGGGTACCCGCACCAATGGCGGGGGTATATCTGTCTGCCCATGAGCGTTGCCTGGGGCGGCATGATCGCCGCGGCGATGGGGCTTATTTGGTCGCCGCTCGAACGGGTTTTAAGCAAACTTCCTACCCGTCCGTTCGCCGTGCTGAACGCAGGATTATGGATTATGATATCCCTCGATTTCTGCGTGAATTTGTCCGCTCTTTTTTAATTTTGAAATTTTGCTTGATTTTCTTCGCTGTATATGGTATAGTGATTTTGCGCTACAAGTTTATAAAAAAGATCAAATGGGTACAATGGCATCGGTGTATCCTTATTTTCCATTTGATTTGGACTTGTAGCGCAAACATGAGGGATACCTTATGCGGGCGTTCCCTTGTGGAACGCTCTTATTTTTTTACAAAAAATCAAAAAAGGAGGCAGAGAAAATGGAGCAAAAAAATGAAGAGGTCGTTATGCAACTGTATGCGCTTCGCGCAGGGCTTTCAAAGATTTCGGAAGAAGCGGACAAAATTCCCGTTATCGAAGAAAAGGCGGAAAATGCGTTTACCGCAATTTCGGACGAGGCAACGCGGGGCGCGGAAAAATACGTATTCGGCGATCAGTATGACGACAGCTATCAAAACGAGGCGCCGCATACTGCGTATGCGTTTGTAAATTGCGTCAGCCCCGCTGAATCGATTTCGTACGTGAGGAGCGGGCGGCGCAAAGAAAGAAGTTCTTTGGTTGCCGTCGCCAAAGAAGAGGAAAAGCGCAGGGGAAAATGCGGAGATAATACTGCCGCACAAGAAAAGCGCGCTAAGGCGGTATACGCCAAATGGCTGGGTACCGGGCAGGCAAAAAATTATTATGAAGAGCAGTGCAGACATTATAAGTGGGAAAACGAGGGCAGTAAAAAAACCGCCGTGGTATGGACGGTGCTTACGATCGTCGCCGCAATCGCGACCATTGTTTTTTCGTTATTGATATCCGTTAACGTTGCTTTTTCGGCAGGCGCGGGGCTTGCCGGCATTGCAACGTTGGTATTTGCATTTATCATGTTTTTCTATTGGCGCATTTCCAAATCGGAAAATAACAGGTCTGTTATGTTAAAAAACTACGTGCAATCGATTTCGGGCAAGTATCAGGCGCAGGCGCAAACCGTTTCTAACGAACTGACAACTTCGTTGAAAGCGGTAAAAAGCACGTACGAAAAATTGTATTCCGCATTGGAAAAAGAATTTTCGGCGTTGCTCGACCCGCGCGATTGGAAGTACGTCGATCTCGTTATTTTCTATTTCGAAACGGGCAGGGCGGAAAGCATGAAAGAGGCGTTGCAGCTGGTCGAACGCGAAGTGCAAACGCAGCGCATTGTCGGTGCGATCGAAATGGCTTCCGAACGGGTATGCCGCACGATTGCCACGGCGGCGGCCGCCATCTCCGCACAGCTTAGCGTGATTGCCGAGCGGTTGGGCGCGGTTATCAAAGGGCAGGAAATGCAGAATGCACTGCTCGCCAAAGCAAGCGCTACCAGCGAAAGTCTTATGAACGACGTGCAGTTTATTAAAAGGTATTCCGTTTGATTTTTTATAAGGCGCGCTTTCTAATTAGGAAGCGCGCTTTTGCATAAAAACGGCGTTGAAAGGGGCGGGCATGCGCGGCGTTTTTCGCAAATAGACGCTTAATTTTTTAATGTTTGCGGAAATATGAAAATAGTTCATAAAAATTACAAATTTTACCTCTTTTTTTCGGGCAAAGGGCTTGAAATTTATTGCTAAATGTTGTAAAATATGAAAGTAATAAATTAGGAGGAACATTTTACATGGCAAAAAAGTACTGTTACCTTTTTACCGAAGGTAACGCGACGATGCGTGAAATTCTCGGCGGCAAGGGTGCGAACCTTGCGGAAATGACCAATATCGGTCTTCCCGTGCCTCAGGGCTTTACCATTTCCACGGAGGCTTGCACGCAGTATTACGAAGACGGCAAACAGATCAATCCGTCCATTCAGGCGGAAATTATGGATTATATCGACAAGATGGAAAAAATCACCGGAAAGAAATTCGGCGATAAAGAGAATCCTCTTCTTGTTTCCGTTCGTTCGGGCGCGCGCGCTTCCATGCCCGGCATGATGGATACCATCTTGAACCTCGGCTTAAACGAAACGGTGGTCGAAACGATCGCGCAGAAATCGGGCAATCCCCGTTGGGCTTACGACTGTTACAGAAGATTCATTCAAATGTTCTCCGACGTCGTTATGGAAGTAGGCAAGAAATACTTCGAAAAGCTCATCGACGAAATGAAAGAAAAGAAGGGCGTTACGCAGGACGTCGAACTTACCGCGGACGACTTGAAAGAACTTGCGAATCAGTTTAAAAAAGAATACAAAAAGCAGCTCGGCAAGGAATTCCCTACCGATCCGAAAGAACAGCTGTTCGAAGCGATCAAAGCGGTGTTCCGTTCGTGGGACAACCCCCGCGCGAACATCTACCGTATGGACCACGATATCCCTTACAGCTGGGGTACCGCGGTAAACGTACAGATGATGGCGTTCGGCAACATGGGCGACAACTGCGGAACGGGCGTTGCGTTTACGCGTAATCCCGCTACGGGCGAAAAGGGGCTTATGGGCGAATTCCTTACCAACGCGCAGGGCGAAGACGTTGTTGCGGGCGTGCGCACGCCGATGCCCATTGCTAAGATGGCGGAAGTATTCCCCGAAGTTTATAAGCAATTCCAAGAAGTTTGCAAAACGCTCGAAAACCATTACCGCGACATGCAGGATATGGAATTCACCGTAGAAAACGAAAAACTTTACATGCTGCAAACGCGTAACGGAAAGCGCACGGCGGCGGCGGCGATCAAGATCGCGTGCGATTTGATCGACGAAGGCATGATTACCGAGCAAGAAGCGTTAATGCAGATCGACGCGAAGTCTTTGGACATGCTCCTGCACCCGCAGTTCGATCCGAAGGCTTTGAAAGAAGCGGATAAGAAGAATGTTGTAGGAAAGGGCATTGCGGCTTCCCCCGGCGCGGCGGCAGGTTCCATCGTGTTCACGGCGGAAGATGCGGTGATCGAAGGCAAAAAGGGCAAGAAGGTCGTTCTCGTCCGCCTCGAAACTTCCCCCGAAGATATCGAGGGCATGAAGTACGCGCAGGGTATTTTAACGGTGCGCGGCGGTCAAACCTCGCATGCGGCGGTCGTTGCGCGCGGTATGGGAACGTGCTGCGTTTCCGGCTGCGGCGACATTAAGATGGATGAAGAAAACAAGCAGTTCACGCTTGCGGGAAAAGTATATCGCGAAGGCGACGGCATTTCCCTCGACGGTTCTACGGGTAACATTTACGATTGCCTTATTCCCACCGTTCCCGCAGATCCCAACAGCGGTTACTTCGGCAGAATTATGGAACTTGCGGATAAATACAAGGCACTCGGCGTGCGCACCAATGCGGATACGCCTAAGGACGCAAAGCAGGCTGCGGCGTTCGGCGCGCAGGGGATCGGTCTTTGCCGTACCGAGCACATGTTCTTCGGCGAAGGCAGAATCGATAAATTCCGCGAAATGATCTGTTCCGAAACGGTGGAAGAAAGAGAAGCCGCGCTCGATAAGATCGAGCCGATGCAGCAGGCGGATTTCGAAGGTTTGTTCGAAGCGTTGGGCGGATATCCCGTAACCATTCGTTTCCTCGATCCTCCTCTGCACGAATTTGTTCCCACGGACGAAGCGGATATCGCGGCGCTTGCAAAATCGCAGAAAAAGACGGTTGCGCAGATCAAGCAGATCATTTCCGACTTGCACGAGTTCAACCCCATGATGGGTCACAGAGGCTGCCGTTTAACGGTAACCTATCCCGAAATCGCGGTAATGCAGACGAAAGCGGTTATCAAAGCGGCGATCGCGGTTCAGAAAAAGCACAAAGATTGGAAAATCGTTCCCGAGATCATGATTCCCCTTACGGGCGAAGCGAAGGAAATGAAGTTCGTAAAAGATATCGTTGTAAAGACGGCGGACGAAGTGATCGCAAAGGCGAAAGCGGATTTGAAGTACGAAGTCGGTACGATGATCGAAATTCCCCGCGCGGCGCTCACGGCGGACGAAATCGCAAAAGAAGCGGAATTCTTCTGCTTCGGTACGAACGATTTAACGCAGATGACGTTCGGTTTCTCGCGTGACGACGCAGGTAAATTCCTGCCTTCGTACTATGCGAACAAGATTTACGAATCCGATCCGTTCGCGCGTTTAGATACGATCGGCGTAGGCAAGCTGATGGATACGGCGGTAAAACTCGGAAGAAGCATCCGCCCCGAAATGCACTGCGGTATTTGCGGCGAACACGGCGGCGATCCTTCGTCTATCGAGTTCTGCCACAAGATCGGGCTTTCGTATGTTTCCTGCTCGCCTTACCGCGTGCCCATCGCACGCCTTTCGGCAGCACAAGCTAACATTAAAAATCCCCGCAAATAGTTGCGGGTAAGAAAAAAGAGGAAGGCTTAGCCTTCCTCTTTTTTTGTTGCGCATTCCATTGTTAGGATATTTTAAATGCAGTTAATTTTTGAATAAAGATAAGATTTTTGTCATTTTAGTTTGTACGTCTAAATTTTTTAATAATAATATTTTTTGTAAAAATTTTCCATTTATATATACAAATGGAAAATTTCGTGATATAATAAAAATATGAAACGTTTAAATAAATTGTATTTTATAATCGTAACTTTGGTGATCGGGTTAATTTCCGTTATGCTTTTTGCATGCGCGCCGCATTCCGAGGGGGAAGGCGGAACGCAAATTCCGTCGCAAAACGATGATTCGTCGGTGATCGACATGGATAATTTAACATTTATCGTTGAATATTTTGTTGTCGAGGGCGGATACATAGACGGAACGGCGAAGCAAAGGGTAAAAAACGGAAGCAATGCGGAAAAAGTTATTGCGGTGGCGGCAGAAGGGTATAAGTTTATCGGCTGGTCAGACGGATGGGCCAATCCCGAAAGAACGGATACGAATATCAAAAAAGCTACGGTAATAGAAGCGAAGTTTCAAAAAGTACTTATTACGTATACCGTAAAGTATCTTGCTACGGAGGGGGGATACATAAAAGGAAATACCGTGCAAACGGTAGAAAAGGGCGGAAGCACGCAAGAAGTAGACCCGATCGCCAACGAAGGGTATCGTTTTTGCGGCTGGTCTGATATAAAAGATATCAGTTCGCGGCGAATGGACAAAAACGTAACTTCCGATATTACGGTTACCGCCATTTTCGAAAAGTATACGTATAAAGTGATTTATCACAACACGATGGGCGGCTTCGTTTATTATCGAGATAATCAAAGCGAACAGGTATATTCCGAAACGATCGCCCACGGCGAAGACGCGAGTTTTGTTATCGCGATTCCCGTTGACGGATATGTTTTTATGGGCTGGGAAGACGGCGAAACGTCGCCGATACGGCAAGAAAAAAACATATGCGATACGCGTGAAATACGCGCTATTTTCGGGCAGATCGTACAAGTAAGTTATTTGGTAGACGAAAGCTGCTTAGAGGGCGGAAGGATCATCGGCAAAACGGTTCAAACAAAATATATAAGATACGGCGAAGAAGTAACGTTTGAATCGGTTACGGCGGTTCCCCATGCGGGGTATCGGTTTAACTGCTGGTCTAATTTAAAGGTGCAAAGTACGCGGACGGATACGTATAAAGATATAAAGGAAGGCGGAAAAATCGAAAAATTTTATTCGGCGTTTTTCGAACCGATCGAAAAGACCTTCCGTTACGATTACGGCGATTTAGCGGGCGCGCCCGTCGTAAACGAAGTAACGTTAAACCGCGATCGCATAAAAGAAACAAAATTTTTTGTGCCGAGCATGGAAGGGTATCAGTTTTGCGGATGGTATGCCGACCGCGATTATAAAGATATGGTCGTAAACGGACGCGGAAAGTATATGCTCGGTTATCAAGGGTTGGCGCTTGAAACGGATACGCTGTATGCAAAATGGAGAAAAAACGAAGACGAAATAGAAAACGTGCAAAGGATGCTGTTTGTAATTATCGATACGGCGGAACAAGAACTGTTTCAAAAAGTAACGGGCAACCCCGATGTGATCGGATATGTTGCGACTGCCGTTGAACGGAGATTGTATTACAATGTGATTCATGCGTTTATAGATTCTATAAACGAACTGTTTACGGGAATCGCAAAGTTTCAGATAGATTGTTACTTTACTACCGAACCCGTAACGGCCGAATCTTTAAATGTTTGTGTAGACGCGTGCGATATACCGGAAGTTGACGATTTAATACCGTATTACGAAACTTTTTTTACGGTACTGGGCGATCATAATGAAATTGCCGATCTTTGCAGTATGGGCGGTAATAAAAACGCCTTTATTTACTTTTACGCGCCGTACGGCAGTACAAATTTGTACGTTAGGAAGTACTTCGGTTGGGATATGTTGGAAACCATCTATCATGAATATGCGCACGTCTGTGAATTTTTTTGCGGGATAGAAGGCGACGAAGGCAATTTACATAAAATTATATACGAGTACGTCGTTGGGCAACGCGTAGATTATATCAAAACAATTCAACTGTTTTTATTAAGAAAAACAGAGTTTAACGGTAAGCCTGCCGGCATTCCTATTGCTTATTTTAAGCACGAACTGAAATTGGGGGCCGGGTATGCGGTAGAAAACGGAATTTTCGGCGGGGGCACGCTTGAACTGAAATACGCGCAAGGCGCTACGGAAGAAGATATAAGAGTGGTTAATGCATTGGATATATCGATAATGATGTCTTATGGAACGGAAATAAGCGTAGAGGCGATTCCAAAACCCGGTTATCGCTTTGTGCGCTGGACGGACGGTGTAACAACCCCTTTGCGGCGCGATAAGGTGATTGTGGGTGTGGGCGCGTTCGCGATATTCGAAAAAATAGAAAATAATTAAAAAAAAGGAGAACTATATGAAACACAAAACAAAAAACACGGCGCTTATTTTGCTTGGCATACTGTTTTCGGTTATGCTGGGCGCGGCGGGAATTTTCGCGTTCTTTTTGCCGAAGGCTTTATCGGTTGCGCATGGCGATAGCGCGAATTGGGCGGAATCGAATTTTGTTGTAACCGAATACGAAAATATGACGCCCGCCGAATACAGCTTTACCCGCTTAAACGAAAGCGATTGTAGCGTTCGGCTTGAAAACAAGGCGACGGCGACCAAAGCGGTAATTCCTTCTAAGGCGGAAATCGACGGGGTGGAATACAACGTAACCGAAATCGCTTCGAGCGGCTTTATGTCTTCTTCTAAATTGGTGCGCGTAAGTTTACCCGGTACGGTAAAAAGGATCGGTTCGAATGCGTTTGCAAACTGTCCTATGCTGCAGCGCGTTTCGCTTGCGAACGTAGAAGAAATCGGCAATACGGCATTTTATAAATGTCCGAGTTTGGCGGATATCGTAATTCCGCAATCGGCAACAAAAGTGGGCACGTATGTTTTTCGCAACAACAATACGTTGGTGCGGGCGCGTCAAGCGGAAAAGCCTACGGGTTGGGCGTCCGCTTGGAATACGGGAAACGCAAACGCGAACGTAGAATTCGGCAGCAAATACGTTCAACCGTTGGAATTGGAAGTAGCGCAAAGCGGTTCTGCAAGGTCGGGCATTGTATCCGGCTACGTATTGGCAAGCGGACAACCCCGTACCGAAGCGTTTTACGCGCGCTCCGCTTCGGCAATCGCAGAAGGCGAGCAGTCGGACGGAAACATTTATATCCCCGCGCAGGTAGATAATGCGCCCGTGTTGGCGATCGACGATTTTGCTTTTGAAATGAATCAGTTCGATCAGCTGATCGTCGAATATTCCGAACGCGCGCTTATGTTGGGGTCCGATTTGTTTATGTTGGCGGAAGGGAACAACATTGTAATTAACCGTCCGATCGAATTTTACAGTTTAACGAACAATCAAATTTCCGCCAATACCTTTTCAACTTGCACGGTAAAAAATATTGTTCTTCCCGATTCGTTAACGCAATTATCCGATTGTATGTTTTTAGATTGCGGCAATTTAACCAATGTGTTTTTTCGTGCGCCGGATTCTTCTGCAACGCGAAGCGATTTGGTAAATCTTTTAAGCGATCCTCTGCAATTCGACGCAAGCTATCAAGAGGGGGTTGTGGTTTTGCCGCAAAGCGAACAGTTTACCGTAACGGGAGAATCTGCATTTTCCGGCACGGTTGCGATAAAAGAATTGCACATGTACGATAATTTAAAAACGGTAAAAAGCAATTTGATTTTCGCATGGGAAGCGGGACAAACGGTGTACGTTCACAACAAGGCGGCGCTGCCCCAATGGAATTGGGAATACAACGTGGGTTGGCATATCGATTGGAGCGTAGGTTCCGCGTGCGACATTGTGTTCGATAACGAATATTATACAATCACGTTTAACGCCAACGGCGGTTTGGTAAGCCCTGCCAAGGCAGACGTATTGTACGGGCAGCCCGTTGGCGAGCTTCCCGTTCCCCTGCACAGTACGTATGTGTTCGAAGGCTGGTATACGCAAGACGGCGTTCGCTATACGGCGGAAACGGTGTATAACCAAAAGAAAAATATAACGTTAACCGCAAAGTGGAAAACGGAAAACACCGTTACGTTTCATATGAACGGCGGATACGGCGGTACCGAACAGGTAACGGCGGAAATCGGCAAGCCGATGCCCGCAGCCGTAAAACCGCAGCGCACGGGTTATAATTTTGAAGGATATTTTTATATCTCTAATACGCAAAACAAAATGTATTACGATAGAGAGATGAACAGCGTATGTAACTGGGATAAATCGGATGATATAACTTTAACGGCGCAGTGGAGAAATAAAAAATACAACGTAACTTTAAAATTACAAAACGAAAGCGAACGGGATATAATTACCGTTGCCGAATACGATAAGCCGTTAGACTGTTTGATTAAAAATACGTCGGAAAAAATAGAAATTCCCGTTTTACAATATTACGATTTTATCGGGTTCTTTACCCAACCGGAAGGGGAAGGCACGCAGTATATCGACGAAAATATGCAAGGCATAAAAGATTGGGATATCGATAGCGATATTACCGTTTTATATGCGGCATATCGGTTGCATAACTACAAAATAACTTACATTATCGAAAACGGCGAGCAATCTTCGTACGGGCACCCGTTAACGTATAATTTGGAATCGGAAAATTTTACGTTAAACGTAATACGCGAAAACGGGCAAATGCTTGTTTGGAACAAGAGCGGTTTAAACGTTGAAGAAGAAATTGCAACGGGCGATATTACGTTTATAGGCACGTGGCAAGAAAACGTTACCAAAATAATTTATAATTATGCGGGCACGCATTCCAACCCTAAGGAAATCAGATACAGCGAAGTACTCAATTTAACCGACGCCGTAAGAAAATATTACAATTTCCAAGGCTGGTATTTAAACGGGCAAAAGGTAACTACGCTTACGCACCGCATGGAAGCAAGCATTACGTTAACGGCGAAATGGAAAGATCGCGTCAGCAATAAGCATATTCAGATTCCTTCCAATCAAAGTACATTTTCAATAAATCTTTCGGAAGCAACGTTAATAGCGCCCGCTTCTGTAAACGGTTCGCTTACTTTGGAAGTTGGAAGCAACGTTAAAAAATTACACCTGTATTCGAGAGGTGTGGCAGGGAAAATGCAAATTTATATTAAATCCAGAAATACCGATTTAGATTTGTATTTAGAAGATATTACAATAAAAGCGTACGTAAATTCTTATACGGCGTGCGCGGCAATTTATATGGAAGGTAATTGTAAACTGAATTTGCATACATACGGAAACGTTAAAATAATCGGCGCCGATGCAACGCAGCGCGGCGCAGCGGGATTCGATGCTATAAAATGTACCAACGTGCAAATTTACGAAGCGGATAATTTAATCATTCAAGGGGGAAACGGCGCAGACACCTCAATGAGTGCATTCGGGGGATTAGGCGGAATTGCTTTCGATGTAAGCGGAACAATTACAATAGGCTGTAACAACGTATCGTTATTGGGCGGTTTGGGCGGTCGCGGAAGTATGAATATTCCCGCGGGCAGCAAAAATAACGAATTCCCCAATCTTGTTTTGCTAAACGGCGTAACCGTAACATATAAATAAAAAAATGTTTCCGTTTGGTTGACGTTTTGTTTCTTTGTTTGTATACTTTATAAAAAAGGTGGGCGCATTGTATGAAAATTTACCGTTCTGTAACCGAACTGATCGGCAATACGCCGCTGATCGAACTTATCAACTACCAAAGGGCGCACGCGCTCGGCGCAAGGGTGCTTGCAAAGTTAGAAAGCGGCAATCCCGCAGGGTCGGTAAAAGACAGGGTCGCAAAGGCGATGATCGAGCAGGCAGAGCGCGAAGGAAGACTTTGCGCGGGGGCGACGATTATCGAACCGACTTCGGGCAATACGGGAATCGGACTTGCGGCAATCGCGGCGGCAAAGGGATACAAAGCGATCATCGTTATGCCCGACACCATGTCTGTAGAGCGCCGCAACTTGATGAAGGCGTACGGCGCGGAAGTGGCGCTTACCGCGGGCGCAAAGGGCATGCAGGGCGCGATCGCGCGCGCAGAAGAATTGGCGCGCGAAACGGGGGGTATCGTTATGGGGCAGTTCGAAAACCCCGCCAATCCGCAAGCGCACTTTCAAACGACCGGCCCCGAAATTTGGGAAGATACCGCCGGGCAAATCGATATTTTCGTTGCGGGCGTAGGCACGGGCGGCACGCTGAGCGGCGTCGGCGCGTATTTAAAAGAACGCAATCCCGCCGTAAAAATCGTTGCGGTAGAACCCTTTTCTTCCCCCGTTTTATCGCAGGGGAAAGGGGGCTTGCACGGCATTCAAGGAATCGGCGCGGGGTTTGTTCCCCAAACGCTGAATACGCAAATTTACGACGAAGTGATTGCGGTAAAAGACGAAAACGCGTTTTCTGCCGCAAAAGAACTCGCACGGCGGGAAGGGATCCTTGCGGGAATCTCTTCGGGCGCGGCGCTTTATGCGGCGGCAGAACTTGCCCGCCGCCCCGAAAACGCGGGAAAAATCATTGTAACGATTTTCCCCGATACGGGCGAGCGGTACCTTTCCGCCGCTCCTTTTAACGAAACATGACATCATTATTTTCTCCTTTTAATAAAAAAAGGCGGAGCCTAAGCTCCGCCTTTTCATTTTATCGCTTAATCGGTGCTGTTCATCAAATCGAATACGCGCGTCAGCGTATTGGAAACGGGGAACGCCGCCAAAAGAATACAGATCATAAACAGAATTTCCGTTATATTAAACACAACTTGATCCCAATCGGTATAAACGATATTGCCGAGAATGGGAACGGCGACTACCACAATACTGATCGTTACCATTGCGGCATAAACGACCGCGCGCAGTACGTTAAACGGTTGCAGAATGCGGAAAAGCATTACAAGCCCCGTAAACGTAACGATCAGCATCAGCATAGGATAGAAGTTGGTTTCGAACGTAAGGGGGAGCAGTGTGCTGCCGAGGTAAACCGTCATTACGGCAAGCGTTAGGGTAATTGCCGCGGGGATCGATCGCGAAATTACGTACAGTATAAACTTTCCTCGCACCCGTTCGCTGTTCGGTTGCAGCGAAAGAATGGTAGAGGGAACGCCCGCAACGAAAATTTCGAACAGGAGCATGTTATTCGTCTTAAAGAAGTAGGGCGTTTTCAAGCAAATGCAGATGATCGCAAGAATGGTCGTAAACAGCGTTTTCATTAGATAAAGCGCCGCGCTCTGCTTAATATTGTTGATCACGCGCCGACCTTCGTATACCACCGAAGGAAGGTTTAAAAAGTTGTTGTCCATTAAAACAAGGTGCGAAACGTTGCGCGCCGCTTCGCTTCCCGAAGCGACGGAAACGGCGCAGTCCGCTTCTTTCAAGGCGAGGATATCGTTTACCCCGTCGCCCGTCATGGCAACCGTGCTTCCCTGCTTTTTCAGTGCTTTTACAAGAATGGCTTTCTGTTCGGGGGTGACCCGTCCGAATACGGTATACTGCGTTGCAACGTTTTCCACTTCGAGATCGGTAAACCCGTCGAGCGAAATAAACTTGTTCGCGTTTTTCACGCCCACTCTGCGCGCCACTTCCGAAACGGTAACGGGGTTATCGCCCGAAATAATTTTAATGTCTACGTCGTTTTCGCGGAACCATTTGATCGTTTCGATCGCGTCGCTTCGAATGTTGTCCGCAAGGGTGATCAGCGCCATGGGGCGGAAGAGGGCGGGCAGCCTGTCGCCGTTTATCTGGTTGGGCGAATAGGCGAGCAACAGCACGCGCAAGCCCATTTGCGCATATTGTTTTACAATGCGTTCCACGCGCGGGGGCATGGGGCGCAGCACAAATTCGGGCGCGCCCATTACGAACGTTCCCGTCTCGCCGAAGGAAACCGCCGAAAGTTTGCGCTTGGAAGAAAAGGGAATGGTCGCCGTCGGTTGCAAGGCGGAAGAATGCCCGAACCGATTGTAAAGCGCGATCGAAGTTTGGTTGTTATCGTTAAGCGAAGCGAGCATCGAGCCCATAATATCGTCTAACGAATGTTCGGTGTAGTTGTTTAAGATCATGCAGTCGTTTACCGTCATTCTGCCGTCGGTGATCGTTCCCGTTTTATCCAAACACAAAACGTCTACGCGTGCGAGCATTTCCAACGAATACAAATCTTGCACGAGCGTTTGTTTTTTTGCAAGCCGTCTTACGCCCACCGCCATTGCAATAGAGGTCAAAAGCAGCATGCCCGAAGGAATCATACCGATCACGACGGAAGCGGTACGCTGAATGGAATCGGCAAGTTTTTCGTATTCGATCGCTTGCCAGTTTCCTTCGAGCGCACTCCAATTTACAAAGAACATGCCCGCCGCAACGAAGGGGATTGCGATACCGATTACGCGGATGAAAGTATGAATGGAATTCATAATTTCCGAGCGCGGGCGCTTATACTTTTTCGCCTTAGACGTAAGTTTATTAAGGTAGGTCGCTTTTCCCACCTTTTCGGCGATCACGCGGCACGAACCGCTTGAAATAAACGATCCCGCGTAAAGGATATCGCCGATCTGCTTTTTTATGGGGATCGATTCGCCCGTTAAAAGCGATTCGTTTACTTCTACGTTGCCGTCCGCAAGTTTACAGTCCGCGGGCACCTGCTGCCCCGCTTCCAATATAATTACGTCGTCTAATACAAGTTCTTTTATGGGGATCTCTAATTTCGTGCCGTTTCGCATTACTTTTACATTAGACGAAACAAGCACGGCGAGTTTATCCACCTGCTTTTTTGCGAGGATTTCTTGCACGATGCCGATCACGATATTGCAGGCAAAAATGCCTACGAATAAAAATTGCGTGACGGGCGCCTTCGCGTAGATCAGCGCGGCGGCGGCAAGAATACACAGCAAATTGAACAGAGTAAACAGGTTGCCGAAAAAGATACTCCGGTACGATTTGGAGTACTTTTTATTTACGTCGTTAAACAGAAACTGTTGAAAACGCGTTTCTACCTGTTCCTGCGTCAATCCTTTATCGATAGAAGGGTTAAAGCGTTCCACTTCCCCTTCGGAGGGGATCGACTTCGCTTTGCGGAACTTCCGCATCAGTTTTTTGCGGTCTTTCTTTTTGCCGTCTTGTTCTACTTCCGTCGCGTCAAGCACGCGCGAAGAAAAACTGCGGGGAGGAACCGTTTCCGCTTCTTCGCCGCCCTCCGCGGGGGGAAGAACGGTTTCTTCCTGTAATTGGGGGTCCGCCTCTTTTTTAGGCGGCTTCGCTTTTTTCGGTTCTTTTTCAATCGGATCTTTTTTCACGCCGAAAACCTCTCTTCCTACGGGCTTTGTATGCGCCCGCGTATCCCTATTATATCATATTTTTGCGTAAATTACAAAAAAAGTACGGCTTGTTTTTTATTTTTTTGCGCGAGGAAAACAGAAGCAAGGGGCAAAATGTTGCTTTTCCGTTAAAAAAGTTGTATAATTGAAAAAAACATTTGGGCGCGCAAACGCGCAAGAGGAAAAATCGGATGATCGATATTAACCTGATCCGCACTGCTCCCGAACTCGTACGGGAAAATATCAGAAAAAAATTTCAAGATAAAAAGCTGCCGCTTGTAGACGAAGCGGCCGAGTTGGACGCAAAGAAACGCGCTCTTTTAAACGAGGGGGATTCTCTCCGCGCCGCGCGCAATGCGCTTTCCAAACAAATCGGCTTGCTGATGAAAGAAAAAAAGACGGAAGAGGCGGAAAAGGTAAAGGCGGAAGTGAATAAAGACGCCGAGCGCCTTGCACAAATCGAGCGGGAAACGGAAGAGGTTTCCGCGCGGCTGAAAAAGGTGATGATGAGCATTCCCAACATCGTGTCGCAAGAAACGCCGATCGGCAAAGACGATTCGGAAAACGTCGAACGCGAGCGCTTTTTAGATCCGAAAATTCCCGATTTCGAAGTTCCCTATCACGTCGATATTCTCGAAAAATTAAGCGGAATCGATATCGACAGCGCGCGCCGCACCAGCGGACAGGGCTTTTATTATTTAACGGGGGACATCGCGCGCCTTCATTCCGCAATTTTAACGTACGCCCGCGATTTTATGATCGGCAAGGGCTTTACCTATTGCATTCCGCCGTATATGATTCGTTCGGAAGTGGTTTCGGGCGTGATGAGCTTCGAAGAAATGGAAGGCATGATGTACAAGATCGAAGGGGAAGATCTGTATTTGATCGGCACAAGCGAGCATTCCATGATCGGGCGGTTTATGAACACCACGCTCGAAGAAAAACAGCTTCCTTTAACGCTTACCAGCTATTCCCCCTGCTTCCGTAAAGAAAAGGGGGCGCACGGCTTGGAAGAGCGGGGCATTTACCGCATTCACCAATTCGAAAAGCAAGAAATGATCGTCGTCTGCAAGCCGGAAGAAAGCTGCGAATGGTACGAAAAAATGTGGAATTACACGGTGGAACTGTTCGTATCTTTGGAAATTCCCGTGCGTACGCTCGAATGCTGCACGGGTGATCTTGCCGACTTGAAGTATCGCAGCGTAGACGTAGAGGCTTGGAGCCCCCGCCAGAAAAAATACTTCGAAGTGGGATCCTGTTCCAATTTAACGGACGCGCAGGCGCGCAGACTGGGCATTCGCTATAAGGGCGAAAAGGGAACGGCATTTGCGCATACGCTGAACAACACCGTCGTCGCGCCGCCCAGAATGCTGATCGCCTTCCTCGAAAACCATCTTTTAAAAGACGGAAGCGTAGAAATTCCCCAAGCGCTTCGCCCGTACATGGGCGGAAAAGACCGCATCGAAGCCAAAAAATAAATTTTCCTGCAAACGCTTATGCGTTAGATCATTCTGTTTATGAAATACGTTTTTTTCGATATCGAATGCGCTTGCGTATTCAAACACGTCGCTAAAATCTGCGCGTTCGGGTACGTGGTCGCAGACGAATCGTTTGCCGTTTTAAAGCGGGAAGAAATTCTTTTAAACCCCAAGGGGAAGTTTCATTTGACCGACCGCAAGGGGAAGCAGGGGCTTGTTCTTCCGTACGAGTACGAAGATTTTAAAAGGTATCCCGCGTTTCCCGCCGTGTACGCGCAGTTAAAAGAACTGTTGGAAGGGGAAGATACGCTCGTATTCGGGCACGCTACTTTAAACGACGTAAATTATTTAAATTTAGAAACAAAGCGGTATAAACTCCCTTCTTTCCGCTTTTCCTATCACGATACGCAGTTTTTGTATATGAATTGCGAAAACGCGTTTGGGCGCCAGTGCGGATTGCAGACGATGGCGGAAGAGTTGGGGGTGGAATTTACCCCTCACCGCGCGGTAGACGACGCATACGCCACCATGCGGGTGTGTGAAGCGCTCTGCAAGCGGGAGGGAACTTCCGCGCAAGGACTTATCGAAAAGTATGCGGTTACGGCGGGGAGAATTTCCAAATACCGCATTACCCAGCCCGATTCCGCGCCGCGCAGAGAGTATGAGCGCATACGGGAAGAAAATCGGGAAAAGCGCGCCAAGGCACACGAAGAGTTTTTCCGCTTCGTAAACAAGCACATGCACAGGCGCAAACAGGGCGGTTCGCTCGAAGGCAAAATTTTCTGTTTTGCCAAAGAGATCGAAGACGACAACGCGGTATCCAAAAAGCTGGTGGAAGCGATTTTCGCATCGGGCGGAAGGTATACTTCGCATCCCGCCGAGTGCAACGTTTATATCGGACGTACGCAAGAGGGCGTGCGCTGCAACAACGCGATCACGGCGGGCGCGGCGTTCGTTCCGCTCGATACCATTACCAACGCATTGGAAAAGTTATGAATCTTCCGGAATTGTTTTTAGCGCGCATGAAAGAGAAGCTGGGGGAATCGTTTCCCGACTTTTTGTCTGCTTATCAAAATCCGCCCGTGCGCGGACTGCGCGTAAACAACTTAAAAATTCCGCGGGAAGAATTTTTGCGCCGTTTTCCCTATTCGCTTGCGCCCGTTCCGTGGGAAGAAAACGGTTTTTACGTGCAAGAGGAAAAATTGGGCGCGCACCCTTATCACTTTGCGGGGATGTACTATTTGCAAGAACCTTCCGCCATGTGCGCCGCGCCGTTATTGGGCGCAGCAGAGGGGGAGCGCGTGCTTGATCTGTGCGCCGCGCCGGGGGGCAAAACCACCCGCTTGGCGCAGGATATGAAGGGGCGGGGGATTCTTGTCGCAAACGAGTACGATTCCGTTCGCGCCCGCGCGCTTTCGCAAAACGTCGAGCGGCTCGGGGTTACGAATTGCGCGGTGACGAATGCCGATTCTTTTCGCCTTGCCGAACGCTTTCCCGCATACTTCGATAAAGTGTTGGTAGACGTGCCCTGCTCGGGCGAGGGCATGTTCAAAAAAGAACCGCTCAGCGTAAGCGGTTGGAGTATGGAAAACGTTATTTACTGCGCGCGCCGTCAAGCGGAAATTTTAGAAAATGCGGCGCGTATGCTGCGGGGCGGCGGAACGCTCGTTTATTCTACGTGCACGTTTTCAATAGAGGAAAACGAGGGGCAGATCGCCGCCTTTTTGAATAGGCATTCCGAATTCGAAGCGGTGCAAACGCACGCGCTGTACCCGCACGAAGTGCGCGGCGAAGGGCATTTTGCAGCCGTATTAAAAAAGAAAGCGGGGGAATGCGGAAGCGCGAAACAATTTGCCGTGCAAACGAATAAAGGCGCGGAACGCGCGTTTGCGGACTTTGCGAAAGATTTTTTTGCGGAAGGCAAACTTCCTTTTTTGGGCAAAATTTCTACTCTTTCAGACGGGCGCATGTACCTAATTCCAGAAGGCATGCCCGATTTCGGCGGGATCCGCGTATTGCGCGCAGGGATCGAATTGGGCGAATGGGACGGCAAACTGTTCAAACCGGCGCACGCGCTTGCCATGTGTTTAAGCGGGGGGAATGCGGCAAAGTTCGTTTCGTTGGGAATAGAGCAGTCGGAAACGTATCTTCGCGGGGATACGGTAGAATGCGCGCTTGCAAACGGCTGGTGCGTAGTCGGCGTGGAAGAGTTTCCGTTAGGCATGGGGAAAATCGTAAACGGCAGGGTGAAAAATCATCTGCCCAAAGGACTGCGCAAAATAAAATAACGCCCTTGAAAAACGAGGGCGTTATTTTATTTGTAGTATAAAATTTGTTTTAAAACGTTACCGTCGTTCCCGATAAAAAGACGGTTGTCAGTTTAAAAAAACGTTTTGTAATATCAACGAATTCGGTTAAAACCCGTAACCGTCGTTTCCGATAAAAAGACCGTCATCGAATAAAAAAAGTATGCTGTTATTGCAATTTTTGTTTGTTGTATAAACGGATCCAATTAAATAATCCGTAAGCGTCGTTTATAAAAAACACGATAAAACAGACGGTCATCGAGAGATATTCGAAATTTTCGATTGTCGCAAACGCCCACAATACAATCAATGTAAGATCGTTCAAAGCGTAAGCGAGCGCATAAAGCGTGCTTCTGCGCAGCGTAAGCCACGAAGCAACAAAACTGGTAAAAACGGAAAAGGTACTAATCAGCAAATTCGCGGTGTGCAGCGCTTTTAAAATCACATAAAACACAACGGATACCGCAATGCCTAAGGCTAAGGCAAGGATAAGTTCTTTTCCGTCCGTTTTGCGTATTTTTACTTCTTCTTTTTTTGCGGAAGGATGTTTCAGCCAAACGAAAACGGTGATCAGCGCAATGGGCGCGGACATGCCGAGGTAGGTGATCATCTCGCCGAAATAACGGAAAGAATAAGAAATGATCCCGTACAGAACAGAAAAAGCAATCGATACTATTTGCCCCCAAACATTCCCTTTTGCAACTAGGATCAAAGCGCACGCGCCCGTAAGGGAGGCGGCAAGGTATAAATATTGCGTGTTCCCGCAGAGGAAAAACGATAGCAAGATCAGAGCAACGGAACTTCCCCAAAGCGCATATTCGAAAGGGGTAAACATTGAAAAAAAGCGTTTCAGTCTCTTCATAAACAACCTTGTAAAAAAGCGGCGTTCCTGCTTTCTATCTACTTAGACCTGACGATAGAAAAAGAGGAATGCCGCGGCATTTTCTTGCACCCGGTGGCGCGAAGTTTCCTAATTTAATTTTCTTTTATTATCAATATTATAACAAGCGCATATCAGTTTGTCAACAAATTTTCCGAATTGTTTATATCGGCGGCGCCGGCGTAAGATTTATAATGAAATGCGAAAAAGAATTTAGGCGGAAATGTCCGTATTTGTTGCATTTTGTGTGCCGTTTTATTATAATTAAACTATTAAGGGGTGTTGTTATGTACGCAATCGAAAACTATCAAAAACAAGAGCGCTTTCACAAATGTTATAAGGAAATCAGTCGATTTCTTCGGAACAATGCAGATAGCGGCTTTAACGAACATTTTCATTGGGGGCGTTTAGACTGGATGATGGCGCATCCGTGTCTCGACGTCGAAATGCTGCCTAAAATCACTGTGTTTAAAGATAGCGGCGGTACGATCGTCGGCACAGCATTATTCGATACAGAATATGAAAATGGATGGTACGTGTTGCATTCCGTTTCCGACGAAAAACTTTTGCGGCAGATGACGGCATACATAAACGACGTCGATTCCGCGCCGACAATCAAGGCAAATTTAAACGATATTGCGCTTTGTAAGCTGCTCGAAGAAATGAATTTCAAAAAACAATTTTCGGAATATGTTTTGGCTGTAAATTTATCGCACGATCTTTCTTATCGGCTTCCGACGGGATTTTGTATAAACGAGCAGAATGCGCCGATTGACGAATGGCAATGGCGATTGGTGATTCACCGCGGTTTCGATCATGATGGGATACCGCAAACGCTCAGCGGGGAAGCGGCGGAGGCGGAAAAACATCTGCAAACCAAAGAATACATTAAAACGTTTGCGATAAAAAACGGCGAATATGCTGCCCATTGCGGGTTATGGTATAATGGGGGAGAAACGGCATATATCGAACCCGTTGCAACCGTTCCGGAATATCGCAGAAAAGGGCTTGGAAAAGCCGTCGTATACGAGGCGTTGCGCCGCGCTAAAAACCAAGGCGCGAAAAGGGCAATCGTAATTTCGGAACAGGACTTTTATCAAAATATCGGTATGAGCAAATCATCGGAAGTCGTTGCGTTTGTAAAATAAATTTTATCATTGGTTGAATCAGAAAACAGCCCGTTATCGATCGGGCTGTTTTCTTTATAAAATTTCCGAACGACAAACTTTGCAAAAGGGATTAACGAATACGGTTTCAAATTTTTTGACGGCGATCGTTATAATAGGAATCGCAGCACAACTTATCTTGCAAGCGCGAATCAACTGTTTTTGGGTGGTTTTTAAAAAAATTTTCCGAATCGCCGATTTGCGAAAGGGAAAAGCCGGAGATGGTCGCGACAGGATAGCAGTACAGTTTATCTTGCAAACGCGAATCAACTGTGCTTGGCTGCATTATAGATCTTTCGTATAAGTAATTTTGCGAAAGGGCAAAGTAACACGGCATAAAATAAAACCCCCGAATGATTCGGGGGTTTTATGATTATTCGTTATAAGGATCGTTTTCATCCTTCGGAGCAGGCTCGGGTTTTTCTTCCTTTGCCTTTTCCGCTTTTTGTTTTTTCACGGAAACCGCGCTGCGCACTTTCGGCGCTTTGTTTTTCATTGCCCGTCTGATCGCCATGCTCGCAATTACTACGATCAAAGCAAATACCATTGCGCCCGAAGCGATGATCAGCCAGATATTCGCGCCTACGGTTTCTTCCGTTTCGTCCGGCTTTTCCTCTTCGGTGGTATCGTCCGTCTTATCCCGTTCTACCGTTACGTCGGAAGCGGAATAATCGAGGAACATTTGATAAACGGCTTCGCCCGCAATCGATTGCGTGTCTTCGTAATAGAGGGAAGCGATCGCTTCGGTATACGCCGATTGCTTATAAGAGGAATAAGGATTCCCCGCCTTTTCGGTATCCTGCGTTTTGTCGTAACGCAGATAGGAAGGATCGTCGTAGAACGAATAGCTGTAATAAATCGCATTTTTCAGCTTGTCGTCTTCAGTGACGTTGTTCTTATCTTTTTTCAGCTGAGCGACCGCTTCATCGAGCAGTTTTTGATAGTCGGAAGAAAGGTCTGCGGAATCGTTGTCGTCAAAGAAGACGTAGCTTCCCGCGGGGTTCTTCACGTTGCCGTCGCGCGAACCGCTCCAAACTTCTAAGCGGTAGTCTTTTGCGTCGCTGCCCGTTTTAATATTAAACGATACCGTGATCCACTTATCCGCAACGCCTTCTTTCGTGCCGTCGACCGTGATCACGCTTTCGGGCATGGTCGTATGCGAATAGTCGTATCTCGCGTATTTATGGTCGAGGTCGGTAACTTCCGTCGTATACGCGCCGCTCTTTTCGTCGTGATAAGCGTAAATTTTTCCGTCTTTTGCATAGAACGCAACCGTTTCTTCTTCGGTCACAAGGTTGCCTTCGTCGTCCTTTTCGTAATTTGCAAGGTTGGCATATACTTTCGTATCGGTTTTATCGATAGCGTTGGTATATAAGCCGTTTTCGCCCAATACGTACGCGACGTCCGTCTTTTTGTTGAATTCTTTATCCGCAGGATCTTTCACGCAAATATTGCCTTCGTCGTCGTACCAATAGGTAAGGTTGGGAAGGTCGAGCGAAAGACCGTTGGAATATCCCTTGTGCACGTCGGAAGCGTCGATCAGATACACGAACGCCTTTGCGCCCTTGGAAACTTTTACCCGAACGGAGATGCGGCGGGTTCCGGAAGATGCAAGATTGGTCGTCGTATGCGCAAGGTATCCGTAAGCCGATTCCACTTTATTGATAATGGCGAGCGGCTGCTTCGCCGTGCCGAGAAGGATATCCCACCAATCGGAAGCGACCGCCTGCGTCAATACGCCTTTTTGGGCCGCAATTTCGCAAAGCGCGGTTTTCCATGCGGTGTTTTCGTAAGCGTCCGTATGATCGGAATTTACAAGTCCCGCATAAACGCCTTCGGGCGCGGGGGAGAACGCAGAGTCGATCTCTCCGCCTACGCGTTTGTCGCCGCCCTGTACGCCCAAATAGTTCGCGGGTTTTGCAATGTCCGTTTTAACGGAATCGCTGTCGTTCATGGCTACGTCGTCGAATTTGCTCGTCGCGCTTGCTTTGCCCGTAAGGGAAACGGATACCGCGCGGTCGCCCGTGGAAACGTAACTCATTTCCGTTTCGGACATGGCGTACGTTTGGAAGTTGGCGAACGCCGCGTAGCCGTCGGTATAATCCGCTTTGGTCGTTCCTACGACCGTTTGGGAACCGTAAGTCGCTTCGAGGCTGAAACTTTTCGTTTCTTCCGTATCGTTAGAGATAAAGAAGAAGCATTGCGCCCAGCCGTCGTAAATATCTTTTACGTCGTCGTTGATATCCACTTTCGCGACCGTCGTCGAATCGAACGGGTTAATGGAAGTTTTGTTGTCGCCGTCTACAACGGAAATTCCCGCTCCCTTAAAGCCTTTCATTTCGGAAGTCTTTACAAAGAAGGAAACAAGAAGTTTTTCGCCCGCCGGAACGGAGAAAGAGGGGGATTTTGCGGTATACGTTGCGCCGTTTGCCGACATCAGCATAACGATGGGCTGCTCTTCGTCAAAGGGGTATTTTGCAAAATCCTTTTCGAGAACTGCTTTCAAGTATTTATTGTCCGCTTCTTTCATCGCCTTGGGGCTTGCGACTTGCGCATAGTTGTTTGCCGAGTTGGAAAGCGAAATGGGCGCGTACGTTTCCGTCGTGTACTCTCTGCCGCCGTACGTTTCTTTCGTAAGACCGATTTCGACGGAGTTCGTAAGCGCAACGTCGGTAAAATCGGCGTACAGATCGAGCGCGTAAGACTGCGATTCCGTACCCGCCGTAAATTTTTTATCTTCGCCGTAATCGCGGATATCGCAGGTGTAAGGCGCGGTAATGTTTTGCGTTTTTTCTTCGTACGCTTCGTTGGTGATAACGCTGCACGTTAAATCGTCGAAAAAGGCGTAGCCGTTAATCGTTTCGTACATATCGGTAGAACTGCCGAAGCCCAGCCCCAGCACGATGCGGAAGGTGCTTGCCGCATACGTGTTCGCGCGGATATATACGGAATATTTCACCCAGCCGTTGTTGTTCTTGTCGGGATTCAGCTGCTCGGTGTTTATGTTTTTGATCTGCATTTGGTCGAGCGTGGTTCCGCCTACCGTATGGGTAACGCCGATATACGCGCCGCAGTCCTGCGTTGCGGGTTTGTTTTCCCAGTGAACGAGGTTGGAAGTTTTTACCCAAACGGAAAGTTCCGCCGCCGTGCCCGCCGCAAGCGATACGGTGGAAGAAGAGGTGTAGAACTGCGCCGTTCCGTAAACGGTGGAATTGGTGACCTTTTCGTTGTGGATCATCAAAACGCTGTTGTCTTCTTTTGCGGTGTTTTCCGCAGAGTAGTCGTGCGTTAAGGGGTTGTCCACTGCGTAGCGGTTTTCTTCCGCGTTCCAAAATCCCTTTACGTCGTCGTAATCGACGGTATATTTATAATCGTCGTACAAAGAAAAATCGTCTTTGGAATCGATATCGTAATCTTCGTACGCCTTTAAACGGTCGTAAGCGGTAACGCCTTCCGCATTCCAATTCGCAAGCGCGTCTTCTTTGGAAGTAAAGGGGCGCCCGGGCTTTGCAAGATAATCCCATTCCGCCGTATTGATAATTCCCGAAGCCGCGTCGGAAGTGGGCGCGCTGCCCGTCGAATCGGAACCCGTCGAACGCGACCAGCTGTCGGGCGTGTTGATCAAGTTTAATTTTTTGTTCTTTTCCGTTTGGTTGTTATCGGGGCAGAACTCGAAATTTCCGTTTTTGATCAGTTGGGTATCCGTTTTGGAAGCGGGGGTATCGTTGTCGTCGTTATCGTCGTCTTTCGCTGCGCAAGCGGAAAACGTTCCCAAAGAAAGGGAAACCGCAAGAATTGCGGAAAGCGCGAAGAGCCCGCGTTTGCCCGACCGTTTTGTTTTGAATAATTTTGCCATAAAACACCTTAATCGTTTTTTCCGAATTTTTCCGGTTGCAATCGGCGCGCCGCGCGCGTTTGGAAAAATCCGATACGACACTATTTTAATATAAAACGCAAGGATAATCAAGCAGTTTCGGGTGAAATCGGGGAAAAAACGAAATTTTTTTTGCCGCGTGCGCAAACTGATTTTAAAAGGAGCGGGAAATGAAAGCAAAGAAGGGATTATACGCCTATCTTACGGGCGGGGCGCTTACGGGCGCGGTAAACGGACTTTTGGGCGGCGGAGGCGGCATGCTTGCGGTGCCGCTTTTGCAAAAGGTGGCGGCGCTGCCCGCGCGCGAATCGCATGCAACGGCAATCGCGGTGATTTTGCCCGCCTCCCTTGTAAGCGGCATCGTTTATTTGCTGTTCGGGTTGGTGCCGCTCGAAATTCTGGTGCCCGTCGCGCTGGGGGTAAGCGCGGGCGGTTTTTTGGGCGCAAAACTGCTTGCCCGTTTTTCGGCGGATAAGATCACCTTTTTGTTCGCCCTCTTAATGTTTGCCGCAGGCGTGAGGATGGTGTTTTAATGTCTTTTTATCTGTACTTTCTCTGCGGAATATTGGGGGGCGTTCTCGGCGGAATGGGCATGGGCGGCGGCACCGTTTTAATTCCCCTTTTAACGATTTTTTGCGGCGTGGAACAGGGGGCGGCGCAGGGAGTGAATTTGCTTTCTTTTTTGCCCATGTCGCTGCTTGCGCTTACGGTGCATGCAAAAAACGGACTGCTGAAAAAGGAGGGGCTGTTTTATTTGATCGCGCCCGCTTTGCTTTTTTCGGTGGGCGGGTCGCTGCTTGCCGCGCACCTGCCCGCCGTCGTGCTGAAAAAAGGCTTCGGCGTGTTTTTGATCGTGCTTTCTTTTTTTCAATTCTCTTCCGCGATCAGATATTTTCAAGCGCGCAAGCAGGAAAAAGCGGCGGCGAAATAATCGGGTTTATTGCGGTTTGTTCCTGCGTCCTTTGCGCGCACAAAAAGGAAATGTTAGCGGGAACAGTCGAATGTTCTTTAAATTGACGGGGCGTGAATGTTGATTCCGTACGAAAAGCGCGCGCTTCGTATGCTCGCAGGGCTTTAAAAACGCTTTTTTGCAGAGAGTTGGTGGAGCTTGGAACGCTATCGCATGGGCTTGCTGCGTGCGGATCAATACAACGCTGTGCCGAGCCGAAGTTTTTTCTGCAAACAATCACTGAAAATCGCCGTAAAGAATTTTTCTGAAAACCGTTTACAAACGGCTGCGTTTGCGGTACAATGCGGTTATGAAATACTTATTTTTCGATTTAGACGGCACGCTTACTTATTCGGACGAAGGCATCACCAAAAGCATCGTATACGCGCTTGAATCGCTGGGCATGCCCCGCCCCGACGAAAAACTTTTGCGCGCCTGTATCGGTCCGCCTTTAACGGACGGTTTTGCCCGTTACTTTCATTTAACGGGGGAGCAAAACGGCTTGGCGGTTAAAAAATTCCGCGAACGGTATCACGACGTCGGTTGGAAAGAAAATCGGCTGATCGAGGGCGCGAAAGAAGCGTTGCTCGCGTTAAAAGAACGGGGCAAAACGCTTGCCGTTGCAACGGGCAAACCCACGGTGTTTGCCGAGCGCATTTTATCTTATTTCGAGATCCGCGATCTGTTTTCCTGCGTTGCGGGCAGCGGATTAGACGGCAGTTGTTCGAAAAAGCGGGAAGAGATCGCGGCGGCGATGAACGGGGTACGCGCGTCCGCGCACGAAAGCGCGATGATCGGCGACCGCAAAAACGATATCGAAGGGGCGAAAGCATGCGGCATTTTTGCGGCGGGCGTTTCGTTCGGCTATGCGGAAGAAGGCGAATTGGCGCGCGCGGGCGCGGATATCGTTTTTGACGATTTTATACAGTTGCAACAATATTTTATCTGACGGTTTTGTAACGATTCGTACAAAATTCCGCTAAAATTTAGTGCAAAAAATTCACAAAAATTTTTTAAAAGGGTATAGACAAACTTCCGTTCGTATGCTAAAATAGGGTAGAATGAAATAATAGCGGTACGTTTTCGAAAAAGCGTTGTCTTTTCCGAAAATACGGCGCATAACAGGATACGGATATATGGAAAAAATAGGAATTATCGATTTGGGTTCGAACTCTGCAAGATTGGTCGTCGTACGGTTATTCGGCGAAGGTCATTTTATGGTGGAAGACGAACTGAAAGAAAGCGTACGCCTTGGTCAAGATATGGATCGGGACGGCTTTTTAAAGCCGCAGCGCGTTGCGGAAACCATTAAAACGCTTAAAATGTTCCGCCGTCTTTGCGACGCGAGCGAGGTTACGCGCATTATCGCGGTGGCGACTGCCGCCGTGCGCAAAGCAAAAAACCAGCGTTCGTTTTTAGACGAAATTCAAGCGACTTGCGGCATTCGCGTAAACGTGCTTACCGAAGAAGAGGAAGCGACGCTCGTTTACCGCGGGGTGATCAATTCGATGGACGTGCCCAAGGGACTTATTTTGGAAATCGGCGGCGGCAGTACGAAAATCGTATATTATAACCGCAGGGCGATTTTAAACTATGCGACCCTTCCGTTCGGCGCGGTTACGCTTACCGATTTGTTTGCGGACGACGGCGTTTCTCCCAAAGATCAAACGGAAAAAATCGAAGAGTTCTTCACCGAACAGTTCAAAAAAATCGAATGGCTTACGGAAATCGAACCGGACGTGCAGATGATCGGCGTGGGCGGTTCTTTCCGCAACCTTTACAAAATCAATAAGATCGTGCGCAAGTACCCCCTCGATACTGTGCATAATTACACCTTTTCGGTAGAAGATTTTAATTCTATTTATGAGATGGTGCGCGTGCTCGACGTAGAAAAGCGCAAGCGCATCCGCGGGCTTTCGCCCGCCCGCGCGGACATTATGCCCGCGGCAATGGCAATCGTAAAGGCGTTTACCGAATACGCGCATGTGGAAAGTTTTATTATAGGCGGTTCGGGCTTGCGCGAAGGGATCATGTTCAATCAAGCGCTTCCCATGACGGTGGAACGCCCTATTTCCGACGTTTTAAGCTATTCGCTCAACACCCTTGTAAAGTATTACGGCTGCGAAGAAAAACACGTCGAACACGTGGTGCATCTTTCCATACAGCTGTTCAAGCAGCTGCGCGTATTGCACAAATTTCCCCGTCAGTATTTAAAGGTGCTGAAAATCGCGGCGAGCCTGCACGATTGCGGTATGCGCGTAAAATATTACAATCATCAAAAGCACAGCTGCTATATGATTTTAAATTCGCGCATTTACGGCGCGACTCAGCGCGAGATCGTGCTTGCGGCGTTTGTGGCGGGCTGTCACAGAAAGGAAGATATCAATCAAGCGGAATGGGCGCGCTATAAAGACATCGTCGCCGAAGAGGATTTAGACGTTGTGAAAAAGCTGGGCGTGCTGCTTCGCATTGCGGAAAGTTTAGATAGAAGCCGTACGGGCGCGATTGCGGGAATCAACTGCGACGTATTGGGCGATTCGGTGATTATGAAAACGGAAACCACGGGCGACGCCGCTTTGGAAATCAGTTCTGCAATGTCGGCAAACGGCGAGTTTAAGCGTTCCTTCCGTAAAAATTTAGAAATTTTGTAACCCTTCGCGGGGATTCCGCGCCCGCCTGATACGACGGGCGCTTTTGCTTTCAATATCGTAAGGAAGCGGCGCGAACAGCCGTGTGCTGTGTATGAAAGTGTTTTAGATAAACATATTTCTGCGCGGTCGGATATATGAAGAGGACAAAGAGCAAACCCGCGAACAGCCGTGTATTGTGTATAAAGAGTTTTAGATTAGTATATTTCTGCGCAGTCAGTAAAATGCGTTGGCAGATATACGAAAAGGACAAATAGCAAATCTGTAAGCAGATTTTACATTTAATATGAAACAGTTGATTTTGGCAAGCGCATCCCCGCGCAGGCGGGAATTATTGGCGCAGTTGGTACATTCGTTTGACGTGATCCCATCCCGATATCAAGAAGAAGAGAAAGGGGATTCCGCCGAACAAACGGCGCTTTTATTTGCAAGGGAAAAGGCGCGCGAAGTGCACGCCCGCTTCCCCGATCGCCCCGTGTTGGGCGCGGATACCGTTGTTTCGTTAAACGGCGAGATCCTCGGAAAACCAGTAAACGAAGAGGATGCAAAGCGCATGCTCCGCGCATTAAGCGGAAAAGAGCATTCCGTTTATACGGGAATATGTATCATTTGCGGCGGGCGCGAACGGGCGGAAACGGTAGAAACAAAGGTGTGTTGTTATCCGCTTTCGGAAGAAACAATAGAAAAATACGTACAAAGCGGACTTCCCCTCGATAAAGCGGGCGCATACGGCATACAAGACGGATATCCGCTTGTAAAAGGCTATGCGGGCAGCTATTCGAACGTAGTGGGGCTGCCGTTGGAACGTTTAAGCACAATTTTAAAGGAAGAAGAATTATGTTAAAACTTGCAATCGATTTCGGCACGTCGGTGACGAAAATTTACAAAATCGGCAGCGGGATCGTGCTTGCCGAAGCGACTTGTCTTGCCGTCGATAAAGAGAGCGGCGAAATCCGCGCGTACGGCAACGACGCAAAGCGTTTGCTCGGCAAAACGGCGGAACAAACGACGGTGCGCTTTCCCGTATACGAAGGGGAAATCGCTTCCGAACCGCTTGCTTCCGCTCTGCTCGAATACTTTTTGCAAAAGATCATAAAGGGCAGTTTAAGCCGTGTAGAGGCGCTTATCGGCATTCCCTGCGGATTAAAGGCGGAATCGCGCGAAAAGTATTACCGCGTTGCAAATGCCGCGGGCATTGCGCGGGTAACGTTTGTGGAAGTTCCCTTTTTAAGCGCGTTGGGGCAAGACGTGCCGCTGAGCGAATCCAACCCCGTGTTTGCGATCGATATCGGCGCGGGTTGCGCTTCCATCGCGGCGTTTTCGCTGGACGGGATCATCGCGGGCATTTCTATGAACGTGGGCGGCAACAATATGGATATTCACATCATCGACCACGTTGCCGAACAGTTTAATTTAAAAATCGGGTCGCTTACAAGCGAAAAGCTGAAAAATACGGTAGGCAGTTTGATCGAATACGACAATCAAAGCATGGTAGTAAACGGGCGCGACTTTACGGAAGGAAAACCCCGTTCCGTTTCCGTTTCCTCTTCCGACGTGGCGTTCCCCATTAAAGTTTACGTGGATAAAATTTTAGAGTATGCCGAACTCATTTTAAAAAAGCTGCCTGCCGAAGTTTCCGCCGCGATCTGCAAAAACGGCGTGTATCTTTCGGGCGGGGTATGTATGCTTGCGGGCATTTCCGAATACATTGCGGAAAAGCTGCAAATCGAAGCGCATCTTGCCGCAGAACCGCAAATGGCGGTCGTTTTGGGCGGCGGAAGAGCGATCGGCAATCCCGCGGTGTTGCGCCGCATTCAAACGTTGTAGCGGAAAGAAAGAAGCGTTATGAAAGAGGGGTTTTATTATTACGGAAAAAAGGTTTATTTCGGTTTGTATGACGAAAGTCAAGTTTCCGGATACGGAAAAATTTCCGCGCTTAAACCGGAATTGATAAAATCCGACCGTGCAGTCGGCAAAAACGATACGGCGGTTTATTTATGGGATAACCACAGCTTGCTTTCGCAAGAGTACGAAGATTTACAGGCGACATTATTGAAAATGCGGACGTTCGTCAACCTCGACGCGGGTTTGGAAATAGACTTTTCCGCCGTCGAAAAAAGGCTGAATTTTCCTTTTCCGAAAGAGTTAAAGTTGATCTATTCGGCAATTCAAAATCAAAAAGAATATTTCGCAGGCGCAGAACATTTTCTGCTCCTCGACGAAATTTATGTAGAAGAGGACGTGATCGTTTTCTTTCAAAAGAAACGTTCGCCCGTTGCAGGTTATCATATTGCAAGCGGCTGTCTTGCGCGGTTTTATAAAAAAGAATGGCTGATCGACAGAGGGGATATTTGCTGTTATCAGTTTTGTTTGACCTACCTGCTTACGCTGGCGTTGGAAAGCAAACCCGTTCAAAAAAAGGGAAGATGCAAGGGCGCGCTGGTAACAACGCTTAATATCGAAAAAGAGTTGGAAAATTATTGCGGCAGCGAATATTGCCTTTTGCGCGAACTGAACGTGTACGGGATCGCCGTAATGTATTCGAACGAAAAACTGATCGCCTATATCCGAAGCAACGGATTTTATGCGGATATCCGCGTCGGCGCTTTGCAAGAGGCGCATTGGCAGGCGCTTTGCGATCGTTTGGGCGACGCGGTGCGCTGGGCGGACGAAAAAAAACAATAACGATAACGCTTCTTCGCGTATTTGCGGGGAAGTTTTTTTATGGGCGAAATGGCGGTTTACGGGAATTCTTGCGGAAGAGTTTGACATTTGATTGCCGCCGTGTTATGATAAGCGATATGAACGAACGGGATTGCCGAACCGCTCTTCTTATCGGGGAAGAGGGGGTAAAAAAACTGAAAAACAGCCGCGTTGCGGTATTCGGCGTGGGCGGCGTCGGCTCGTACTGCGCAGAAGCGCTTGCACGCGCGGGCGTGGGAGAACTGCTCCTCGTCGATAAAGATACGGTGGAAGAAAGCAACGTAAACCGTCAGCTCGTTGCGCTGTATTCCACTTTGGGAAAGCCAAAAGCGGAAGTTATGGCGCAGCGCGTGCGGGATATTTCGCCCGATTGCGCGGTTACTGCGCGCGTGCTTTTTTATTTGCCCGAAACGGACGGCATGTTCGATTTTTCGGGATACGATTATTTGGTGGACGCGATCGATAACGTAACGGCGAAACTTTCTTTGATCTGCCGTGCGAAAAGGGAGGGAATCCCCGTTATTTCCGCAATGGGCGCGGGCAATAAACTGCAAGCGGAAAAACTGCGGGTCGCGGATATTTCCCAAACAAAAGTATGTCCGCTTGCGCGCGTAATGCGCAAAGAACTGAAAGCGCGGGGCGTTGCAAATGTAAAAGTGGTATATTCGGAAGAAGAACCGCGCGCCCGCGGCGAAACGGTGGGTTCCGTTTCTTTCGTTCCCTCCGTTATGGGGCTTTTGATGGCGGGCGAAGTGATAAAGGATTTAATCGTATGAACGTTTATCTCGACTATGCGGCGACAACGCCGCTCGATAGCGAAATATTAGATCATATGCTGCCCTATTTCAAAGGGGAATTCGGCAATCCCGATTCGGCGCACGCATACGGGCGGCGCACGGCATACGCCGTATCGCAGGCGCGCGACAGGATCGCCCGCGTTTTAAACGTGCAGCCCGGCGAGGTGTATTTTACGTCGGGCGGAACGGAAGCGGATAACTGGGCGGCGCGCCGTTTGGGGAAAGGAAGCGTTTGCGTTTCGGCAATCGAACATCATGCGGTTTTGCAGAGCGCGCAGCTGCGCGCGGGCGGCGTTACGGTCGCGCAGGCGAACGAAAGGGGAATCGTAACCGCGCAAGCGGCGGCTTCCGCTCTCGGCGGCGATACGGGGCTTGTATGCGTAATGGCGGTGAATAACGAAACGGGGTGTATTCAACCGCTAAAAGAAATTTCCGCGCTTTGCCGCTTACGCGGGGCTTTGCTCTTTTCCGATTGCGTGCAAGCCGCTTGTACGCAAAACTTAAAAGAAATCTGCGGACTTTGCGACGCGATTTCCCTTTCGGCGCATAAACTGTACGGGCCGCACGGGGCGGGCGCGCTTGTCGTTAAAAAGGGAAGCGGGCTTGCGCCGCTTATCAGCGGGGGCGAGCAGGAACGCGGGCTGCGCGGCGGCACGCTGAACGTGCCCGCAATCGTCGGGTTTTCGTATGCGCTCGAACGGGCGCAGGCGGAACGGGAAGCGTTCGTTACGCGCTCGGCTTTTCTGCGCGAGCGGTTTGAACAAACGGTATTGCGCGCGCTCGGAAGCGCCGTACAAATAGACGGGGAAAACCGCGCGCCCAATATCAGCCATATCACTTTTTCCCGCGGGGAAAGTTTGTTGCACAGGTTAGATTTAGCGGGCGTTGCCGCTTCGGGCGGGGCGGCGTGTTCGGCACAGGCGGCGCTTCCTTCGCACGTCATGCGCGCAATGGGCAGGTCGGAAGAACAGGCGCGTTCGGGAATCCGCTTTTCGTTCGGCAAACACACGACGGAAGAAGAAGTAGACTTTGCCGCACAGCAGGTTATTGCGTGCGCGGGCGTGCGGTCATAAAAAAATCGGCGCGTTCGGGAGCATTGGGCAAGCGAATACCATTTACGGCAAAGATAGTTGTTTGCGCGGGTTTTTGGTAAAATGAGAAAAGCGGAAGATAATTTATTTTGCACATCAGATAATTGCCTGCGCGGAATATATGCTTAATCTTCGCCATAGAAAAAAGCACACGCTAAAAGGCTCGGTAATCCCGCTGCCGAAAAATTTGCTTCAAAGCAATCGTTTGCGCGGGCGCATCTGTTAGAATTTGCAGATAGTTTGGGTAAAAGAAACCGTTCTATAAAAAATAAATACAACGGCAAACATGCGGGAAATTTGCCCCGCATGTTTCATTTTCTGCGCAGAAAGGGAAAAACGACAATATTATATGAATTTTTTCTTGCAAAACGTGCATTCGACATTTGATTTTTCTTCTAAACGCAAAAATACAAGCATACATTATGACACAATACAAAAACAAGAGGTGTCGATTATGAATGAAGAACTCGATTATGCCGAAATGCTCGAAATTCCCGTCGAAACGGTAACCGTGCGGCGGAAAGAGAAGAAAAAGCGGGTAAAAGAACCCGACCTTCAAGAACAGCTTGTAGAGCAGATCAACGACCGTTTGGAGGAAACTCCCGCGGAGGAAGAGGACGGCACGTATGCCGAAAGCACGCCCATTCAGCGTATAGAGGCGATCAAGCCGCGCCGCGCGAAGACTTCCCGCATTGTGCTCATCGGCGAATTCGTCGCCGTGTGCGTGTTGTGCGCGACCATCTTCCTTACCAATATTTTCCTTGCGGACAGCGCGATCAACACGTTCGTTCGCGGGCTGTTCCAGGGCAACGCGCAAACAACGGATACGCGCGGTTACAGCGATTTTAAACTTTCCCCCGTCGTAAACGATTACGTCGATGCGGAAATCGCGGTTTCCGAAACGGGCGTGCTTTCCTTTACTGCAAAATGCAGCGTTTATGCGCCCTGCGAAGGCAAAGTCGCTTCTGTAAACGGCGATGCGGAAAACGGCTACACCATGGAAATCAAGCATTCCGATTCTTTCTCTACCATTGTAAGTGGGCTGAAAAACGCATACGTCGCGGTGGGCGACGGCGTAAAAGCGAATATCCCCGTAGGATTTTCCGACGGCGAAGGGGAAGTGCGCGTAATGTTCTATTCGGAAGGCACGCTTTTAAACTGCTATACGGTAAACGGTGAAAACCAAATTTCTTGGAGCTAAGCGAAAAGAAAAAAGGGGCACGCTGCATATCCATCCGCTGTTTTTGCTCGTAGGCATCGTAACGGCGTTTACGGGGCAGTTACCCGCCTTTCTTACGGCAACCGTCGCCGCGCTGCAACATGAATGCGCACACGCGTTCGCGGCGCGGCGAATGGGCTACACGCTCGATAAAATCGTGCTGATGCCGTACGGGGCGGTCGTTTCGGGCGACATTTCCGGGATTTCCCCTAAGGAGGAATTGGCGGTATGCGCGGCGGGACCGTTGGTCAATGCGGTTACCGCCCTTTTTTTCGCCGCGTTGTGGTGGCTTTGGCCGGAAACGTATCCGTATACCGATACCGCGGCATACGTTTCTCTTTCGCTTGCCGCGGTCAATTTGCTTCCCGCCTTTCCGCTCGACGGGGGCAGAATGCTCCTTGTGCTGTTGCGCCCGCTGGGGGAAAAGCGCGCCCGCGCAATTTGCAAGGGGGTAAGCCTTGCTTTTTCCGCAGCCGTATTGGGATATTTTGTTTACACCTGTTTTTCTTCGCCCATGTGGACGGCGCTTACCTTTTCGATTTTGCTCGCGGCGGGATCGGGCGGCGGAGGCAGATATTCGCATATCCGCTTTTCCCGCAAAAAGTCGTTTACGCGCGGCGTGGAAGAAAAGCGCATTGCGATTTCCGCAGACCGTACCGCAGGGTATGCCGTTCGCTTTTTGCGCGACGACAGATATATCGTATTCGCATTATTCGATAACGAAGAATTTTACGGCGAACTTGCGGAAGAAGAGTTGTTGAAAGGGGTGGAATCGGGCGGCTGGGCGCAGCCTTTGCGCAATCTTTTGCCGCAAATTTAAAAAAGGGGGTTGAAAAAGACTCCCTTTTGTGTTACAATAAGACGAAGCGTACTTTCAAACGGTGCGGCGTGTGCGGAAATATAAAAAAAGGTTACGGTATCGATGAAAAAAGAATGGTTTTTCGACCGTTTTTGCGGCGAACAAATCGTCGTATATGCCGAAGACGGAAAAATCGTAGAAGTGGGCGTTGAAAACGAGGGGGAAGGGGAACTCGTCGGAAACGTGTATAAAGGAAAAGTTGCCAACATTGTTGCGGGCATGCAGGCGGCGTTTATTGCCTTCGGGCTGGAACGCAACGGATACCTTCCGCTAAACGACGCGGAAACGCGTTTTTCCAAATACGACGGAGAGGACAAGCCCGCGCCCGCGCTTGCGCTGAAAGAGGGGGACGAACTGCTTGTACAGGTGGTAAAGCCGCCGCGCGGAACAAAGGGCGCAAAATTGACGACGGCGCTCTCTTTTGTGGGCAAGCGTTTGATTTTTTTGCCCAATTCGGAATTTTTGGGAATATCGCGCAAGATCACGAACGAAGAAACGCGCGCGCGCCTTTTAGACGAGGCGGAAAAACTGCGCGCCAAGGGTCAAGGGTTTATCGTGCGTACCGCCGCCGAAACGGCGCAGAAAAAGCAGTTAAAGGCGGAAAGCGAATATTTAAAGCGCATTGCCCGCTCGGTTGCCGAGGGGGCGGAAAACGCCCCCGTAGGCGCGCTTGTATACCGTGAATGCGAACTTCCCGTAAAAGTAATGCGCGACAGCCTCGGCGACGGCGTAACGGGCATTTACGTGGGCGATCGGGAACTGTACGAAAAGATATTGCGGCTGACCAAACTGCGCGCCGATCTAAGCGAAAAAAAGATCGTGCTGTATACGGGCGTGCGCAGTATGTATTCCCAATACGGATTAGACGGGCAGGTGTATGCGCTTGCTAGTCCGCGCGTAGATTTGGAAAACGGGTCGTATTTGATCATCGACCGCACGGAAGCGATGACGGTGATCGACGTAAACACGGGTAAGTTTACGGGCGATACCGATTTGGAAAGCACCGTTACGCAAACAAATCTGCTTGCCGCGCGGGAAATTGCCCGTCAGGTGCGCTTGCGCAACGTGGGCGGGATCGTCGCCGTCGACTTTATCGACATGGCGGAAGAAGAGCACCGCGCTTCCGTAAACGCAGAGTTGGAACGTTGCCTTTCGGAAGACAGGGCGAAAAGCCGCGTGCTTCCCATGAGCGATATGTGCGTAACGCTGTTTACGCGCAAGCGGGTGAATAACGAATTTCTTTCCTTTTTGTTAAAGCCCTGTCCGCACTGCACCCGCCAAGGATACGTGCTTTCAGACGTGTATATGGCAATGCGCATAAGAAGCGCGATCCGCGAATGTTTCGCAAACGGCTACAACGCCGCGATCGTAGAATTGAACCGTTCGCTGATGGAAGCGATCTTATCCCGCCGCATGTTTACGGCGGAGCTTGCGGAAAGTTGGAAGGAAAAACGCGTGTATATGATTCCGCATTCCACCTTTCACGAAGAAAAGTTTACGATAAAAGGGGATAATTCGGGAGTATTGAATTTGCCCGACGACGCGCAGATTTTGTATTAAAAGGAGAAAGACATGCAAATTACATACGGCGAAACGCGCGCGTTTACCGCAAAAGAGTTGGAAGAACTGTTCCTTTCGGTCAAGTGGGAAAGCGGAAATCATCCCAAACTGCTGCAAAAGGCAATGCGCGGATATCAAACGGTGTTTTCCGCGCGCGACGGCGAAAAGCTGGTGGGGCTTTTGTGTGCCATGGACGACGGCGCGATGACGGCGTACGCGCATTATTTACTGGTCGATCCCGCTTATCAGGGGCAGGGGATCGGCACGCATCTTGTAAAAATGCTGAAAAAGAAATATCGCGGATATTTGCGCGTTGCGTTGATCGCAGAAAACGCAAAAATCCCCTTTTATAAGAAAAACGATTTTGTCGTATGCGAAACGGCAACGCCGATGTATTTTATCGCAAAGACTGCGAAAAAATAAAGGAGAAAAAAATGATTCAATTAACGGAATTTTTCGAAAATTTAAAAAGCGAAGACGACCTTCAAACAAAAGGACGGTTGCTGCAATACCTTGTCAATTCGCTTAGGTACGAGAAAAAATCGCTTTCCGCTTCGGATCGCGAAACAGCCGACCGCTTTGCGGCGGGCGAATTGCAAACGATCGCAGCCGCGATCCCCCAAGCAAAGAACTATAAGGAAAAAAGCAAAATTTTCTTTTACGCAGACGGTTTGCTTGCGTTTTGTGCGCTTATGGGAAAAGAAAGCGTAAGCGACGAACTTTTGGCGATCATCCAATCTGTGCTGCAAATTATTTCCGCCGCTCAAAGGGTGGAACCTGCGGTGAACGAGGCGTTCGAGCAGGAGAAAATCGAACGGGCGGATATCGAAAAAATAATCGAAATATTGAAATCCGTTTCCGATGAATACGAGCGCGGAATGCTGTATCAAACGCTACACGAAAATAAGGAGAGTATGAACAAACTTTCCGCAGGGGCAAAAGAAGCGCTTGCCGAATTTACCGCCGCGGATATGGAACGCATGTTAAAGGCAAACCCGCTTGAAGAAGATACCGTCAACAATTTGGAATTTGCTTCGGACGTGTGTAAATATTTCGTCAGCGATGCCATTCTTTCTGCGCTTGAAAAATTGATGCAAGTAAAAGTAAACCGTATCCGTTATTACGCGTTGGAAACGCTTTTGCAAAACGGAAAAAGCATTCCGCCGCAGACAGTTGCGGAGCTTGCGGAAGATTTGGAATATGCCGAACTTACCTATCGGCTTTTGGAAAAACACGGCTGTGCGGATCTGTTCCCCGCGCAGTATGCCACGTCGGAATATCTTGCAAAAAGCGATCTTGTGCACTGGTTGATTTATCCGACCGAACTGAATCAACCGCCTGACGAAATCGAACTGTTGGGCACGGTAACCGTAAAAAAAGAATTGTTCCATATATTCAAATATAAATCGGACAGCGCGAATTTAACCGAAGATCTGCATAACGTTTATTTGATCGGTTGGTCGGGCAGCGAGGGCGGCACGTTCAGCAATTTCGATAAACTTTCCGATTACGAAAAGAAGACGCCGCAAAAAACAATAAAGCATATCGCAAAAAAACTGTTAAGGTAAATTTTTATGAAAAAGACCGGGGGCGGTTTTCCGGCGGCGGGCGACGTGTTTTATTGGGGAAGCTATCCGCAAAATTTAGTAGACGACGAAAAGACGGCTGCCGAACTCGATCGGCTGTGCGGCGCGCCTAAGAAAAACCGTGCGCCATGGAAGCAATACGATTATATTTACGGCTGCGCGCTGTACGCCGACGTGGTTGCGGATGCGAAGAAATACCGCTGCGTATATTTGCTTAAAAGCAGAAACGAAATGTTCGGTTACGAATACAGCGATTATATCGCAAAACGCGTTTACCGTTTTTCGTACGATCCCATTGCGTGGCGCGTGCTGAAAATAGAAAACGGAATCGCGCTTTGCGTTGCCGAAAACATTCTCGACGCAAGCGAATATTTTGCGGGGGATACGGTAAGAAATTTGTGCGGAAAAGAAGTTTATCAAAATAACTATCGGCACAGCGCGATCCGCTTATGGTTGAACGGTGTTTTTTTCGAAACCGCCTTTACGGAAAGGGAACGTTTGCCCATTATCGTTGCTTCCGTAAAAAACGGCGCGGAAACGACGAAGTGCGCGGTAAACCCGTATGCCTGCGAAGATACGTTAGATAAAGTGTTTTTATTAAGTTTTCAAGAGGCGCAAACGCTGTTTTGCGATAACCGTGCGCGGCAGAAAAAGGCGACGGAATATGCAAAATCGCAAGATTGTTCCGAATACCGAACGCGCGACGAAAAATACAACAACGCGGTTTGGTGGCTGCGTTCCCCGCATCATAAATACTGCAACGATATCCGCTGCGTCGGAATCGGCGGGGGATTGGGCGACGGCGGATTTTCCACTTCGGGCGCGCAGACGCATTCGCACGAAGGCGTGGTTCCCGCAATTCGCGTACGGTTAGATTTGCTCGAATGGGAAGAATAGTTTTCGCATAGGTTGCGTTTCTTCGGAATCGTTTTATTTTGTAATTATAACCCCCTACGCAGCTGTGCGGCAGGAAAAATTTTAACGGCGGGCGATACGTTCAAATAAAACCGAATGCGGAAAGGGGGCGTAATTTGTGCGCTTTCTGTAAGCGACGGTATGGTTTTTGCAAGAACGGCGGCACATTTAGCCGTCGTTCTTTTTACGGCGGAATCATGCCTGTATTATTTTTAAATGGCAGGAAACAGGCTTGTATGTTGTTGATAGGCGTTTTATCGCTTGATTCTAACAATTTTAATAAGCGGGAAATATCGACAACAATAGTCTGCGCGGCAGTACAGGCTGCATGATATAGGCGAATTATCGCTAATTACTAATAGTTTTAATAAGCGGGAGATATCGATAACAATAGTCTCCGCGGTAGTACAGGTACATGATATAGGCGTTTATCGCTTAATCCTAACGGTTTAAATAAGCAAATAGATCGGCTGAAAAGCCCGCACGGCAGTACAAGGTTATAAAATTTCGAAAAAGGGGACTATACAAAATTATAAACCCTCCGCGCAACCGCACGGAGGGTATCGTTTTCGTATTGAGTTGTGTCGGGCGCAGATACCGCGTCTGCAAAATGTTTCCTTGCCTTTTCCCGTTTCCGCATTCTGCTTCGCTCTTCCTCCGTCTGCGCACAACTTCGGCTTCGCTCGTCAAAAACTTCGGTTAGGGATCGGGCGGAATCATTCCGCTCTTCGGTCGTACCTGACTGTTCTTATATGCGGGGATATCCCCATGCGGCAACTTGCTTTCCGCGTGTTTTCAGTCGGTTTAAATTTTCGCCCCTTTCATAAAGTGGTACATCGGACTATCCTCCTTTTATTCGAGTTTAATACCCTTGTAGGAAAGAATTTTTAACATATCGCCGTACCTCCTCGATATGAATTTTTTCGGAGAAGCTAACGTCCTTCCACGCTCTCCCTGTGATTGCGGACTTTCCTGCCCGCTTTCCGTTTGCCCTGAGTTTTGAATGACTTAGTGCATTGGAGTTCTCCTACTTGTTGTTAAAGAATAACATTTCATGAAAGTTATTTTCTTTTTGTACCTTTATTATAGCAGGTATTTTTAGTTTGTCAATAGGTTTTTCAAAAAAAGTTTAAAAAATTTTTTTTCAGCTTACTTTGCTTACTTCTACTTTGATATTCGGCTGCACGGTAGTAAGCAACACCTCTTTCCATTCGTTGTACTTGGAAAGGGAGGATCGGTAAAGTTCCCGTTTTAAATAAAACAGGTCGCAGTTTGCTTGCACGCACGTTTGCCATATCGAAAGTACGTCTTCGCTTATTTTATCTTTTGCAAGGGAAAGCAGTTCTTCCGTCGGTTCGGAATCGGCGATTTCCCCGATGGGGGAGGGCACGCCCTTGTTGTGAATACGAACTTTTAAATTTAGGGAAAATTCCGCGGTGGGCGCGCCTTTCATATTCAGCGAAGCGCCGCCCTCGTTTTTCAGCACGGTAAGCGAAGCGGGTTTTTCCTCTTCGTGTACGGTAAAAATGCCCGAAAAAACTTTGCCGCGCAGCAGGTTGAACGCAAAGGTTTGATCGGAATTTAAAAGCGCTACCATTTTCCCCTTTTGGAACAACGCCGTATCGGAGGCGGAATAGATCATCTGTTCTTGCGCGCCCCCGTCTTCGCCCGATTTTGCCGCGGTCGGCTGTTCTTTTTGCATTTCTTTTTCCAACGGAATTTGCCTGATATACGGCATAAATCCGCTTTCGGACGCGCCGTAATAGCCGATTGAAAATTCTTTCAACGTGTTTTTGCTTAAATGTCCCGTTTTTTCCGAGGCGTCGGAAAACAGTTTTTCAATCGCGAACGCCGTCGTATTGTCGATCGCGCTGGAAGAGGAAATAAGGTCGGCGGCTTTTCCTTCGCATACCGCAAGCAGACAGCTGTCCGAAACATATTCGTCGCGCAAAAAGTAATCGAGGCTGCCGAAAATATCTTCTTTGGCAAGTTCTTCGCCTACGACGATCAAATCGCAGAAAATCAGTTTGGGCACCCAGCCTGTTTTTGCGTAGATATCCGAAAGGCAGTTGCAGAGGGTGGGCGCTTCCGCCTGTATCTGCACGCTCGAAGTAACCGTTTGCCCCTGCTGCGATTGGGGAACGGCGATCTGCGTCGTAAGCGTGTAGCCCTCTTCCGACTTATCCACTCCTACGGCAAGAATGATCGCCGTTTTTTGAATGTCCACCAAACCGAAGTCGTTGGAAAAGAAGATGAAAAACAAGATCGCCGCTAAGATCAAGTACAGTTTTACGGGCAGGCGGCGTTTAAATTCAGAGAACGATTTTTTCACGGGGAGACCTCCTTAACAGCATGCACAACAGCGGAACAAGACAGCAAAACAGCGGGAAGATCCAAAACAGTTTTACGCTTACCGTTTCGATTGCCGTTTGATTGTAAAAGTTGGAAAAGTAAGAGGCGGCAAACAAAATTAAATTTACGCCCACCGCATACCAAAGGGGCATGCCTCTTTGCCCCGTCGTTTCCCGCAGGCACACGACGCACGCTTGCAGGGGAATGGTGATATAAAACGCCATCACAAGCGAAAGCATGCAAATAAATATATAGTCGAATCTGCCCAACACGGTAACGCCCGCGAAGTACTTTGAAATTTTCGCAAAAGCAAACGTTTGGCGCAGGGCGATATCTGAAAAAATACCGTAATAGGCGGCGAGGAACAGCAATACCGCCGCTCCGCCCGCAAGGTACGAAAGCAGCGATTTCCATGCCATGCCCTTTTCGTAGCGGAATCCGCCCATCAAAAGAAGGACGATCGCCGAATCGTAAAACCAGCTGAGCGTGTAGGCGAATCCCTCGAAAAATCCCTTTCCGCCGCCCGCGCCCACGGGCAGCAACGCGCCGTAATCCGCCTGCCCGATGGAAAAAATCATTAAACCCGCAAAGCCGATAATGGCGACGGGGGCAAGAAAATCCCAAATCCTACCCAACGCAAAGATGGGTTTCGCGCACAGATACGCGCTGAAAATGAAGAAAGGCGCAAACGCGACAAGCGAGGGGAGCGTATCGTAAAATACCCCTTGCACGAACAATTTTTGTTCGAGCATCGGGCAGAACGCCGCGTACAGAAAAAAGAGGGCAAGCACAAGCGAAAGGATCGCCGCGCCTATTTTGCCGAAGGTATAGCGCAGCAGTTCGAATACCGTTTTATTGGAACGGGAAAGCAGCATGATCAAAAAGATGATTCCCGCTTGCAGCGCAAAGTTCGCCAGTGCGGGAAAGAGCAGATCGTTTTTGGAAAACAGCACGAGCTGCGTTGGCATTAACACAAGTTTGCCCACGGGCGCAATGCAGGCAAGGAAAAAATACAGTTGTCTTGCCGAAATTTTATTCATGGGTCAACCTCCGTTTGTTTTTGCTTTTCAGCGTTTTCGGGCGTTTTTCCAGAGAGAGCAAATCGAACTTGATCAGCGAATCGCGCAGATCTCTCCGCACGAAAGGCGCAAAGGGGGAAAGCACGGGAACGCCGAAATTATCCGTTGTGGCAAGGTAAAACAGGATAAACGCCGTAAGCAGAATAATGCCGTACGTGCCCACGCTGCCCGCAACAAGAAGCATGGCAAGCCGAATTACCGAAGTAATTTCGATCAGGTTGGGCACGGCGTACAAGCCGATTCCGCTGAACGCGATAATGATAATGGCGGGGGTGGAAACAAATCCCGCGTTTACCGCTGTTTCCCCCAAAACGAGCGCGCCCACAACGGAAAGCGCCATGCCCACGTATTTCGGCATTCGAATGCTCGCTTCGTTTAAAACTTCCAGCACAAGCAGTACGAGCAGCATTTCCAACGAGGGGGAAAAGGGAATGTTTTGAATGCTTCCCGCTATCGTCAGCAGCAGTTTTATGGGGAAGAATTGCAGTTTAAACAGCTGCGCTGCAATGTAGAACGCGGGCATATATATGGCTACGAACAGTGCGAACGCCCGCAAAAGGCGGGTAAACGTGGCGCGGTAGGTGGGCACGAAATAATCTTCGCTTGACTGAAAATCTTCGATCAGCAGATAGGGCAGCGTAAGGGCGATGGGCGAACCGTCTACCAAAATGCCCACCCTGCCTTCTGCCATCTTCGCGCAGAAGATATCCGGCTTTTCCGTCGTGCCCACTTGCTTTAATAAAGAGCGCGGTTTTTCCGCAAGAAAATGCGGCAGGTAAGAAGAATCGGGAATGATATCGATGTCGATGCGTTGCAGTTTTTCTTTGATCTGCGCAACCGTTTTTTCGGGCGCGGTTCCTTTGATATAGCACACCGTTACCACCGTTTTCGATCGCCGCCCCACCGTTACGGTATCCAACTGCAATTCGGGTGTTTTCAGCCGTTTGCGCACGAGCGAGGTGTTTATTTTGATGTCTTCGATAAAGCCTTCGCGCGGACCTTTCACGGCAATATCCGTAGGCGGTTCGGCGATCGCGCGCGGAAATACTTTTTTTACTCCCGTTACGATCGCTTCGTTCATGCCTTCCCACAGCAATACGGGATTGCCGGTTAATACCTCTTGCGCAAGTTTGTTAAAGTCCGTTTCCGTTTTCAGTTCGGGTGAAGTCAGCCGTTTTTTTACCTCTTCCGTCTGCGGCTTGCCCGCGTAATGCAAAAGGGGACGAACGACCTGTTCGCCCAAAAGTTCTTTATCGGTTATGGCGTCCGCATATACGACGGTAAATTCGATTCCCCCGTCTGCGCGGAAGGGAAAGGTAAGAATATCTTCGGCTGAAAGAATTTCTTTTAACGCCTTTTCGTCCGCATTCAGATTTCCGCTGATTCGATTCATAAAACAAGTATGAAACAGCGGGCAAAAAATATACCGTGATAGCGCTTTTCCGCAAGATTTGTAAAAAGAAGCAAATATTTCGCCGCGATTCCCCCTAACGTGTTGACTAAAACCGTTTATTTGGGTATAATAATTCGTGAAATCATACGCGAGGTTGATTATGCAGGAATACGAAAGGGAAGAAGAGGGCATTACGCTGGGCGAATTGTTCCGCGTAATATTCAAACGGGTTTGGGTCGTCGTTGGCGTAACGCTTGCAATTACCGCGATCGCCGTTTTGATCGTCGCGCTTTTGAGCAACACGAGCCGCAAAGAATATCGGCTGGAATATACGATAGAATTTCCGGGGCACGAAAATTCGCGCTATCCCGACGGAATGGCGTTCCACTATCAAAATTTAATTTCGCTTGCAACGCTGAACGCGGTAAAGGCTTCGGACGAAGCGTTCGCTTCCGTCGATACGGCGAAGATGTCCGAAAGCAACGATATTACCATCGTTGCGGAAACTTCCGAAGTTTCGGGCGTCAGAAAATCCATGGGCAACTATTCGTTTACGGTAAAGGCTTCGTACTTTCCTTCGGCGGAAGTCGCAACTTCCTTTTTGCGCAAGCTGGCGGCGGTGCCCGTAGATTATATTCAAACGGTGTTGAAAAACGCCAATTACGATTTTAATTTAAACGCTTACGACAGCGTTTCTACCTACGAAGCGAAGATCGATTACCTTTCCGCGCAGTGCGAATATCTGCAAGATAAGTATTCGGAACTTATGGTAAAATACGGCGAATCGTATCGGTTCGAAGGGCGTTCGATTTCCGATTACGCTTCCGCGGCGGCGCTGCAATTCAGCAAAACGGCGGAACAAACGCTGCGCACCGATTTGGAATTAAACGGATACGTGTACGATAAAGACGTGTATAAATCGACGGCGGATTTACAGATTCGTGCGTTGCAGAAAGAAAAGGAAGAAAACGTTAAGATTATCGCCGCGCTGCGCGAAGAATGCGAGCAAACCGCAAACCTTTCGCAGACGGAGGCGTTAAGTAAAGAAATCGTTGCGCTTACGACGCGCAATATTAAAATCGAAACGGAATTGGAAACGATCAATACAACGCTTGCCAATTTGGAATCGCAAGACAACACGCCGTTCGATCGCCGTTTGACCGCTTACTACAACAATTTGAAAACGGCTACGGAAACGCTGCACAGCGTGATCTCGTTTGTTTATAACGAAGAATCGGAAGTTACGTTCGATACGAGCAAGGTCGTCGTACAGGGCGGCACAAGTTTGATCCTTGCGGGCGTCGGCGGGCTGTTCGGCGGATTTATCGTGGCATGCGCGATTGTCTGCATCATCGATCTGCCCAAATACTTTAAGGCGAAAAAGGGCGCGCGGCAGACGCCCGAACAAGAACAATCGCCCGAGCAAGCGGAATAATTTTATCAACGTTTTGACCCGACGGAATTTTTCGTCGGGTTGTTTTTGTATAAAGAATACCACGCGATAGTCGCGTGGTTCAAAATAGTCTTAGCCGATAAGTCTTGATAATAAAACTCCGATTGTGTACAATTAAGTAAGACCTGCCAGTCTGAAAAAATAACACAATCGGAGGATATTAAAATGCCAGAGC
>CAJTPB010000009.1 GCA_910578065.1 uncultured Christensenella sp.
TGTGCCGTTCTTCGTAGTTCTTATCTTTTTCCGCTCTCGGTTTCATAATACCCTCCGCAAATATATGTGTCGTATTGATACGCCTTTTTCTTATTATACGCTTTTATGGGTATCTTGTCAACGGTTTAGATAGAGTAGTGGAACGACTTTGGATTTTTTACTTATTCCAGCCGTTCGATTTGGATTTGAACGGCGGCTTCGGTGCGTTCTTGCGCTCGGTTGCCGTGCGCTTTGCTTCGTCCAACTTATCGGGTGCGTATTCGTTGATGAAAGAGACAAACTCTTTGTACTTTTCAAGTTCGGGAATACGTCGCTCGGCTTTCTGCAATTCCGAAAAAAGGTTTTCACGGTCTTTGTCCGTGATTTTCTTTTCTTCTTCGAGCCGCTTATACTCGGTCATCAATCCTATAAGCATTTTCTTTAACTTGCTCGGCGAGAAAGGAAGTTCGCCGCTCTTCGCTTCCTTGAAAGCGTCTAAATGTTCCTGTAACGGTTTCATTTCTTCCAACGCTTTATCTCTCGTTTCTACGGCGGCTTGCGCTTGTTCGATTACTTCTTCCGCGTGGACTTTCTCATCATTAAGAGCGGCAAGCTCGGCTTCCTGTTGTGCTTTCTGCCATTGGTACTTGGTCGTATGCTTTTTGTTGCTTCCGACTTCGCCGCGATCCAAACCGTAGCGAATACCTATTTGCTCGTGAAAGCTGTCTTGCATATTGCCGTAGGATAACTGTCCACCGCGTTCACTCCAAAAGTCCGAACTGCATAGCTTCAGCTGTTCCAACGGCACATACTCATAAACGCTTTTGCCTCGCTCGTCTTTCTTTTGGATAGGCGAGCCTTTTTCGTTCCGCAATACTTTTCCGTCTGCGCCTTTCTCGTAGACTTTCTTCTTGGCGGTGTCAACGATTGGTATGTAGTAGAGCTGTAAATGCGGCGTTTTTTCGTCCATATGGATTACGGCAGACAGTATGTTTTTGTCCGTTCCTTTATAGCCGATTTCCTGCAACGCGAACTCATAACAGCGGTTGAAAAATTCCATTACCGCATACGGCGTTCCTTCGCCTTTCTTCCAACCGAACCATTCAAAAAACTCCGTATCCGAAGTAATAATCATATCTTCAAAAGCAACTGACTTTTTCTTCTCGCGGAATGTTGCGTTTAGCTCTTGCATAGTCTTTTTCCATTGAGCGGTAAGACCGCCTTCCGACCTTTTGAAATACAGATTGAGCGGTGTGCGTTCGCTGTCTATATCTTCGTTGCGGTTATGCACTGAAGTTCTTTCCGCTTCGGCACCGATTTTGCCTAAACTGTTTTTATTAAATGGTTCTATTCTTACTACCTGACATCTTATAATTTCTTTCCTCCTTAATAATTGCCCCCTGCAAGGGCGAACTTGGCTACTTGTAGCCTAGTGAGATATGGATATACTCCGCATATCCCGTTTTGTCCGTTCGAGAGGCGCTGTTTGATTTTGCCGTGTCTTGTGATTTTGCTTCGCGTTTGCTTGCCATATTAAGGCGGTCTGATTTGAGAAACAAATTTGCTTGCTTGCAAAGGCAAATTTGCGCCGAAAACAAAAAGCGTGTAGTTTTTTAGCTTGCTATAAAACCGTGCGCAAAGCGCACGCCCACGCGGTTTACTGTGTGGGAATATGCTTTTTATTGTCATAGTTTTACCTCCGAATTATGATTATTTATATCTTCATCCACGCAAGAAAGAGTGGAATAGATACCGTAAAAAAGACGCGAAAAAAGCCGCTGATAACTTCTTGTATCACCGACTTCTAACCGTGTTTAGTAACATAATGTACTCTATGATGGTTGGTCATTCTATTAAGTTAGAGAATTGATTTTAGTGCCGTTTTCCGAAAAAATCGTACACTTATAAAAGCCTATCACGGCTTACGAATTTTGCGTAACAAAACAAAACTTACGCCCTTTCCGTAAGCTAAGGCACGGGCGGCTATACTGCCCAAACCTTCCGCGCTCTATGAGCATTTGCCCACCGCAGAGTTGGCAAAAAGTCGAGATTCCGAAAGGAGTCCCGACTTTTTGTTTTCATTGATTTTTAATTTCAAAACCTTTCCTTGTGTGAATAGTGCCGCTCTAGTGTTATTTTAGTCCATAACTATGTGCCACCGCTGTATTGCGGCTTTATTTGATATTTGCGAATAGAACAGTAGTGTCCGGAATATAAAAGGGAACAGGGAGAAATATGCGCTATATTCCTTTAATTCGGCTTACATATATCTTTTGAATTTTCTTTTTTTCAATTTCTTTATTGCATCTTCATTGCCTTCCGTGGCGGCGGCTTTATAGTATTTCACGGCTTCGTCAAGATCTTCTTCGACACCAATACCGTTTTCGTAAAATTCGCCGAGCGAATACATTGCGTCGTCGTTGCCTTGTTTTGCGGCACGAGTCAGATATTCGATAGCCTTGTCGGCATCTTCTTCAACGCCGTCGCCGCAACCGTAACAAACGCCTATTCTGAATTGGCATCTGTCGCAGCCCGCGTTTGCTCCGGCGAGAAAATATTTCGCGGCTTCCTCGTCGCTTTGTTTAACGCCGTAGCCGTAAGAGTAGCAGATGCCGAGATTATAAAGCGCGTCCGTACTGCCGAGTTGGGCGCCCGCACGATACATCATAATTGCCGCATTCATATTCTCTTCTACGCCTTCGCCGTACTGATAGCAATAACCCATATTGGTGAAAGCCTGAAAATATTTTTGTTCCATAGACGCCTGATACCACTTAACGGCTTCTTGAAGATTGCGCTCCACACCGTCGCCGTACTGATAGCAATAGCCGACGTAACACATGGCTTTGCCGTGATTTTTTTCGGCGGCTTTTTTATACCAGTTGAACGATTCTTTAGCGTCGCGGCTGACGCCGTAACCGTTTTCGTAAAAAATACCAATCTCGAACAAAGCGTCGGCATTCCCTTGTTCGGCGGACAGCTTCATCCATTTGAGAGCTTCCGAGAAATCTCGCTTTACGGCAATTCCATCCTTATAGCAATTACCTACGTTCAGTTGCCCGATATCATTGCCTTGGTCTGCCGATTTTTTATACCACTCGAAGGCGGCATTTTCGTCTTTTTCAACGCCTATCCCGTTTTCGTAAAAAGTACCAATATTATTTTGCGCGGAAGCATAATTCTTTTTTGCGGCGGATAGGGTATGCTTGAATGCTTCCGTTTTATCTTCGTCAACTCCGCGCCCGTAAAGATAGCACAAGCCCAAATTGAACTCGGCTTCAGCATTGCCTTGCTTTGCCGCGCTTTTAAGCAGTCCGACGCCTTCGTCTGCGTTTTCGTCTATCTCCGTACCATCGTAATCGATACGCAATAAGATTTTACCTAACGCACACTGTGCTTCCACGTTGCCGTTTTTGGCGCCGATTTTTAATTTTTCGATATCCATTTTTGACTCCTTACTAATTATTTATTCTAAATTATAGCACTGAGAATAATAAAAAGCAAATAACTTCACACCCGATTAATAATGTCTATTTTGATTTGACGTGAACGTTCAGGCGGTAAATTATTATACTCTCGACTGTTCGATACACACAATAAACCGCCCAGATAATCCAGGTATATTGCCATTTCAAAGTTATAAGACTAATCGTCATGTATAACGCGGCCACAACGACAGCGATAACCCAGTTCATAATTTTTCTGTGTTTCGCTATTACCGAATCGCTTTTTGTCAGCGCGGATTTGATATTTTGTTCCGAAATATCTTTATAGTTTCCGTCGCTTATCCTTTCGCCGTTCAATATTTCGTTTATGCTTACACCGAAATTGTCGCCAAGAGTTTGAAGCATTTCGACGGGCGGTAGATAGTTGCCGGTTTCCCAGCGCGATATGGTTTTATTCGTGACTCCGATTTGCGCACCGAGTTCATCCTGCGTCAGATTTTTTTCTTTTCGCAACTCAGCTAAAAACGAGCCGATTTTTTGCATATCCATAGACGTTGCTCCTTATTTATGATATTTTAATTATACCATAAAATCATCAGAAACGATTACCCATAAACAGCGAATTTGCAAGTAGTAAAGGACAAATTTTAAGATTTGACGAATAATGTTTTTCGCTTACCGTGCAGAGCCATAAGAGTATCTGTTTTTGTTCCTATAATTCTTGCAATGCGATAAATAAAGTGTTATAATTTATACGGTATCATACGAACCAAAAATACGGTTGCATCAGCAACAGATTTACGCAAATAAGAGATAAAAGCGAATGATTGAAAAGCAAAATAAACAGGCGGTGGCTTTTGCAAGAAAAGTTACCGGAAAATATTTGAAAGCGATAAAATGCGACACGGAGCGTGACAGGGAAGTTTATTGCAAGTCTTCGACCGATTACTTTAATGCGTCGGAAGAAGAACTGATGACACTTTTGCTTAACGGCGACGATAACGCTTGTGCGCATTATGTTTTATGTCGCTTGCGGAATAATGCGATTACGGACAGTGATTTGACGTATCTTGACAATGCGTTGGATAACATAAACTGCGATTGTGCGCTTATCGGGTGTTTTCTTTACGGCGATAAAAAAAGTCCGTATTATGACGAGAAAAAAGCCTATTATTGCTATGCAATCACGGAGCAGTACGGCTTTGCAAAAGCGCACCGAATATTGAAAAATTATGGTAAACGCGCAAAACTGATTGACGAAACCGATGACTTGGTTTTGTTTAATAAGCTAAAAATGTGGGTATCACAACTTAAACACAAATATTCCGCATTCAGCGTGGACGTTGTTCCTGCGGGATGCTTTGACGTCGTCGATTACAAAAACGCTTATTTTGTTACCGTGCGTTTGGAGCAGACCAACGACTATCAGACAGATAAGGAAATCGTTTATTGCGCGTTTGTGCGCGGCAGAGATAACGGCGCATATTTCGACAGATTGACCGATAAATTAATTGAAGCGTTTGAGATTATTGCGGAAAAGACCAATATACCGCAGGGCGAAATTTATGTTAAAGGAGAGCGCAAATACAATTACGGTGATGCAAAGCCGATGGTCAAAGCAAAGAGCGATTCCGTCGATATACTTTCCGGCGCGGAAATAAAAATTAAAATTTCGGACGGCGAGCGGCTGGAAAGCAATATTTGTCCCGCTTGCGGCGGTACGCTAGGTGAAGACGGAGTATGCCTGTCTTGCGGCAATATCCGCGGCAAAGCAGACGGAATAGAAATTCGGCGTGCAAACGAACTCGAAGCTCTTATATGCACGCAATGCGGCAGCCCCATTGTGCTTGACGAAAACGGAAAGACCGCGTATTGCTCGGCGTGCGGGACGACTTTCATCGTAAAAGGTAACGCGCTTGATTGTAGCGTGGGAGGCATAAACTACGAAAATATCCGCGCTGATATGCCGCAGGGATGCGAACTGCCCGACGTAAAGTTCGTGCGGGCGCGTATAGCGGACGGTAAAATCACCGCCGTAATGCCCGAAAGTTTTGAAGTGATGTCGGACGAATTGCGCCGTATAAAGTATCCCGCAAATGCGCCGCGTTACATATATACTACGCCCGACGCAACGGTGAATCTGAACGTGAATTTCGGCGGTTCGCTTAATAGCAAAGACGTTGCGGCTTTCGGTAAGCAAATGCTCGCTATGTTGAAAAACTCGCTCTCTTCGGCAAAATTCGGGGAAGCGAAAATCATCGCGTCAAGCGGCAATATTTTCTTTGTCGATTTTATTTCCGATGCCATTGACCAGCCTATATATAACGCAATGTTTTTCTTCTCGTTGGACGGGAAACAAGGTATCGGCAGTTGGAACTGTCTCGGTAAAGACAGATGGTATTGGGCGCCGATTTTCGAACACGCAATAAAAACTATGGAGTTTAACTAATAAAAGGAAATTCAAATATGAGAATGCTTAAAATAATAGAGCTGCACGCATTTGACGATGAAACGTTGGTGCAAAAGTTCGATATGAAAGACAACGTAATAAAAAAAGGGTCTTCGCTTACCGTGCGCGAAAGTCAAGTGGCTGTATTTTGCGACAAAGGTAAAACGGCGGATGTCTTCGGGGCGGGAACGTATAAACTCAACACCGACAGTTTGCCTGTTATAAGTAAGTTACTTGCCTGGAAATACGGATTTGAAACACCGTTCAAATCCGAGATTTATTTTGTTAACGTAAAGGAGATTACGGGAATACGGTGGGGAACGTCGAATCCCGTTCCCGTACAAACAGAATACGGAATTATAAGAATCAGAGGAAACGGAGCATATTCGTTCAAAATTACAGTTCCCGAATTGTTTCTTACGTCGGTCGCGGGTATGGCGGAATGCTACGAGACGAACAAGTTGAATAAAGCATTGCGGACTTTGCTGGTGGGAAGCATTTCGTCTGCGTTTGCGACTTGTAACGTAAGCCTTTCGGATATGACGTCCAAATATACCGAATTGAGTGAGGAGGTGAAAAAATCCGTTGCGGCACGTTGCGGCGAACTCGGCGTCACACTGACCGCATTCGACATAGAGAATCTTTCCGTTCCGCCCGAGGTGGAAAAAGCCGTAGACGAAAACGCAAGACTTGGGCTTATGCGAAATAATGTTGACGTGTATGCTAAAATAGCGCAGGCAGACGCCTTAAAAGCGGCGGCAGGAAACGGGACAGCGGGGACGATTTTGGGCGTTGGCGTCGGTAATGTGCTTGGCAAAGAATTGATTTCGTCAAATACCGTGTCGCCGTCGGATATTTGCTCCGTATGCCGAAAACCTATTCAACCCGATAGCAAATTCTGCTCCGGATGCGGTAATCCCATTCACCAATTTTGCTCTAAGTGCGGAAAGCCGATTGTCGCAGGTGCAAACTTTTGTCCCGAATGCGGGCAAAAGCTAAATTGATGATTTGGTATTATAAGCTATGTAATGGCTGTAAGATAAACAGTAATTTAGCGTAGAAAGCCGAGAGCAAATCTCGGCTTTTTTGTTAAAGATGTTTCAAGTTTTTTCTGTATCGATTCAATTCGCTTTCGCCGTAGCGGTTGATCACTTCGTCGATTACTGAAATGAGTTCCACTCTGTCAGAGGGAAGATTGCCATGCAGTTGTACGGCATTAGATGCACCCAAAGCGGCAAAGTGTGTTTTTATAGTCAAACCGTTTATAAGCATTTTCAGCTCGTTGTATTTTTCCGTTTCGCTTTCTTCAACCCAATTTCCGTTTTGTATTTCGGTATATAATTCCGAAGCGGGGTAAACGGTAAGCATAGACGCGCCGATGATTTTAGGATTGAGATCATTAAATACTTTTAGCGTATTCTCGACGCCTTGGTTGCTTTTACCTTTACCGCAAATGCCCGTGAGATAGAAAAAGTTATATTCTATTCCTGCTTTGTCGAGCTTAAGGCATTGTTCCAAAATGTCGGCAGACGTATAGCCTTTGTGCATAAAGGTCAATGCTTCGTCATCGCCCGTTTCTACACCGATAGTAATGCCGTTATAACCGCAACTACGCAGTTGCCTTAATTCCTCTATGCTTTTAGGGGTAATATCGGTTATTCGAGCAAAACAGCCGATAGTTTTCAGTCGATTAAGATACTGTTTTGCCGTATATGAAATATTCCGTAGCTTTTCAGAAGAAAGTACAAAAGGATTTGCACCGACTAAAAATACTCTCGTTACATCGGGGGTATAATGATATAATTCTTTTATATCTTCTTCGATTTCGTCCATAGGAGACATACGGAACTTGAATGGAACATCGTCGTATAAAGTGCAGAACTTGCACTTATGATGTGTGCAACCTGCCGTAACTTGTAATAGAGCCGACCACGCTTCGTAAGGCGGACGCCAAACCGTACCTGTATAGTGCATAATAAAAACCGTCCTTTGTTTTTCTTCTATTATAAATCCTAATAGTATTACAATTCAAGTACTGTCTTTATTTAGTAGTAGTATCAAAAAAGATACTATGACGATTGACTTAACTTTGAAAATTCGTTATAATAAATATCGAGGTTCATTATGACAGACAACAAATTCAGAAAAAGAGAAGTTATGGCACGTTGTGTACCGATGAGTACATTGCAATCCGTTTTAAGCGGCAAATGGAAGTTCCTTATTTTGTGGTATATAGCTGTTGGTAAGGTGCAACGATTTGGCGAACTATTGAGAAGAATTGACGGAATCACGCAATCTACTCTTACGAAGCAGTTGCGAGAGTTGGAAGACGACGGTTTTATACACCGTGAAATTTATAAAGAAGTGCCGCCGAAAGTAGAATATTCTTTGACTGAGATTGGAAAAAGTTTTGTTCCCATCTTAACGCAAATGATGATTTGGAGTCAAACACATTTGTGTGCGCGCGATTATGTAAGCCCCTATACAGAAGAACAAATCAAAGAACTGCTTAATCAGTAACTATACATAAAAATGCTCTTGAACTATTTGTCCAAGAGCATTTTGTCTCGCTTGAAAGTGCAACTCTTATAAAATTTTTGTTTTTTAATCCCTATGGGAATTGCGCTTTAGGGCGAACGGTTTTTTTCTTTTCCCCCGTTATACCTTGCAAACTGCGTAAAAATATGCTACAATAGGCGCAATGAATACCGTTCGGCTGAATGCGTACGCAAAACTCAATCTTACCTTAGACGTTACGGGGAAAGAGGGGGAATATCACACCCTCGATTCGCTTGTGTGTTCTATAAACCTGTTCGACCGCATTGTGGTGAAAAAGCGGAAAGACGCGCTTGTAAACGTGACCATGCGCGGCATGGGAAGCGAGGAGATCCCGCCCGAAAAAAACAACGCCGTTAAGGCGGCGGAAGCGTTCGTTTCCCGCTTTCGCACGCAGGGCGCGGATATCACCGTGTATAAAAATATCCCGATCGGCGCGGGGCTGGGCGGCTCTTCGGCAGACGCTGCGGGCGCGCTTTTGGGGCTTTCGAAACTTTACAAAACGGAAGATTTTTCCGCGCTGAAAGAGATCGCCGACCGAATCGGAAGCGACGCGGGCTATATGTTAACGGGCGGGCTTGCCCGCCTTACGGGGCGGGGCACGCAAGCGGAATTTTTGGGCGCGTTCCCCCGCTTGCATTTTTTGCTGCTCTGCCCCAAAGAGGGGGTTTCCGCAGGGCGGTGTTACGGCGCGTACGATAAAGCGGCACAAACGAATGCGCCGTGCACGCAGGCGGCGGTTGCGGCGTTAAAGCAAAACGACTTGCATGCGTTCGGCGGCTTGCTGAAAAACGATTTGTACGGGGCGGCGGCTTCGCTGTGCGAAGGGGTAAAAAGGGCGCTCGAAGAGGCGAAAAGTTTTTCTCCCCTGGGCGCGGCGATGACGGGTTCGGGAAGCGCGGTGTTCGCGCTGTTCGAAACGGAAGAACTTTGCGCTTGGGCAAAGAGCAGGTATCGCGGCAAATTCCGCGCGTACGTGGTAAAAACGGTAACGAATAAAAAGAAGGGCGCGCGCAGTCCGTTTGCGTTAAGCGAAGAAGAGCGCGAATTCAATTAAGAAAGGGAGATCAAAATGGAACGCAGAGTTTTGGAAGACGACGAACTTCGCACAATTAAGATAAAGCGGAATGCGGAAGGCGGCGTGGAAGACGTGATCGATCCGCTAGCCGAAAACGTGGAAGAGGAAGATGAATTGATCATCGAAATTCCAGAAACGGACGAATACGACGAAGATCTGGTAGGGCTTACTCCCCAACAGTTAAAGGCGGAACTTATCCGCCGCGAGCAGGCGGAACGCGAAGCGGCGCAAAAGCGGGACGAGCTGATCGCCGAAGGGCGTGCGCGCATGGAGGAATCCGATTACGATGGGGCGGAGCCATTTTTCGCGCAGGCGCTTTTATACGACGGCGAAAGCGAAGAAGCGTCGCGCGGACTTTGGGCGGCGCGCACCCGCAACTTTACCGACGACGCGCCCTTTTACGACGAAGATACGGCGCTCGAAGCGGCGCAGTCGAACGAAAAGACGAAAGCGTTTTTGCGCGAACGGGCGGGCGAGCGGCTCAGCGCCGAACGCGAACGGCTACAAGCGGAAGCCGCGCCCTTGCGCGAGCGCGTATCGGCGGGGCAGAACGAACGCAGGGGCGCGTTCGAAGCGAACAGATCGTACTATTTTATGCGCTTTTCCGTGTTTGCGGCATCGGCGCTGCTGCTGTTGATCGGCGGCGCAATCAGCGCTTCTTTCCTTGTAAAAACGACGGGCTCTCTTCCGCTTATCTGCATGATCGCTTGCTTTTCGCTTGCGGCGCTGTTCCTGTTGGGAACGTTGGTCTTTTTGCGCAGATTGGTGGTGGCGAGCAGGCTGTGCAGCGCGAACGAAACGCTTTCTTCCACGCAGGAAGGGGAAGCGTTGGAAGAGTTGGAACAAAAGATCGATTGTTTGAATCTGATTTTAAACGACGATAACTTTTCGGAAGAAGAATAAACGACTGCGCGGGAATTGCTTCCCGCGCGTTTTTTTATGGAAAAATTCGGAAAAACGCAAAAGAATTTTAAAAAAGGGTATTTACATTCGGGCAAAAGCGTTGTATAATACGGGTGGAAAAAGATTGCGGGATAACTCCCCGCGGATAAGGAGGATTTTTTTATTATGGAACTCATTTACCAAGGCGTAGGCAAAAAGGTGTACCGCGACGGCGCAAAGCTCGTAAAGCTGTTCGACGAAACGTACTCTAAGGCAAACGTTTTAAACGAAGCGCTGAATCAGGCGCGCGTGGAAGAAACTTCCCTTAACATTCCCAAAATTTTGGGCGTTACCGTAATCGAGGGCAAGTGGTCGATCGAGTGGGAGTACGTCGAAGGGGAAACCCTCGAATCGCTGATGCAAAAACACCCCGAAAAGACGGAAGAATACATGAATTTCTTCGTCGATTTGCAAATTCAAATGAGCAAAGAAAAAGTGCCCCTTTTAGGGCATTTGCGCGATAAAATGCACGCCAAAATTTCGGCAAGCGCATTTCCCGCTTCGGTGCGGTACGATCTGCACATGCGGTTAGACGGGCTTCCCCGCCACAACAAACTGTGCCACGGCGATTTTCAGCCCAGCAACATCATCGTAAAAAAAGACGGCACGCCGTATATTATCGACTGGTCGCACGCAACGCAGGGCAACGGCTCGGCAGACGCGGCGCGCACCTACCTGCTGTTTAAATTGCACGGGCAGGACGAACTTGCGGAAAAATATCTTCGCCTGTTCTGCACCAAAACGGACACGGCGATCCAATACGTGCAAAAAATTCTGCCCATCGTCGCGGCTTCGCAATCGGTAAAGCACAAGCCCGAAGAAGCGGAATTCCTCGCAAAGTGGGTAAACGTTTGCGATTGGCAATAAGGAATGATTATAAAAATCAAGCGCGCCCTGTTTGGGGCGCGCTTGTCTGTTTGACAAACCGCGGCGGTGCGGCTATAATGTGGGTAATATCGCAGGCGGCGCGTATTTATATAAAAGAGGTATCGTATGACGCAGGTAAACGAACAGCAAAAACTCGAATGGGTGGAACTCGAACTCCGCTTGATGAAGCGGGAAAAGAAGACGGACAGGGCGCTTTGGTGGGTGCTTGTGGTAATGACGGGGCTGGTGTTCCTTTCGGGCATAGCTTCTGCGATCATGTTCTTTTTGGCCGATTCGGCAAAGTCGCTCGAAACGACGATCAACCAGCTTTTAATGTCCGTTTTGGCGCTGCTTTGCTTTTTGATTCCCGTGTTTTTCAAACGCAAGCTGAAAATTCACGTGCCCTCTTTTTTGCTCATCGTGATTTATCTTTTTATCTACGCGCACTTTATCCTCGGCGAAATTTACAGGATATACGATAAGAGCATGATATTCGATAAAGTTTTGCATACTACAAGCGGAGTCGTCATCGCGTGCATCGGCATTTCCGTGGTGTTCGCGCTCGCCAACATGAAAAACGAACGCGTAAAACTTTCTCCCTTTTTCGTGGTGCTGTTTTCCTTTTGCTTCGCGCTCGCCATCGAATATGTTTGGGAGCTGTTCGAATACGCGGTAGACCGCATTGCGGGCGCAAACATGCAGCGTTGGCAGGATTCCATTATCGGCTACGACGAAGCGGGCAACGCGATCCATTCCCTTCCTTGGGGAAACGGCATTGCAGACAGCATGGGAGATATGGCGGTGAACGTATTGGGCGCGCTCGTCGTGTGCGTGATTACCTATGTGATCCTCGTAAAAAAACCGGGATGGATGACGGGCGTTTTGATCGTATCGGAAAAGAAACTGCGGCTTGCCGCACAAGCGCGGGTGGAAGAGGCGATCGCGCAGGATACGCCCGTACCCGATTTTAAAGGCATGATGGAAGCGGAACTGCAAAAGCGCAAACGGCGTAAACGCGAAAAAGAAAATTGAGCGGGCGCAAAAAATCGTTTGACAAACGGAAAAATATTTTTTATAATGCTTTTAACAAAGGCGCAAACAGCGGAACAGACGCGTTGAAAAACGGAAGGAAAAGAGAAAAGGTTCGCAGGCTGAAAGACCTTATACCTCCGTCGGCGCGGTATTCCCCCGCAAGCCGCTTTGCCGAACAGAACTTTAAGCAAAGCCGTTCCCCGCGTTAAGGGCAGGAATAAGGCGTACCCTCGTCGGGGTGCGCGAACATAGGTGGTACCGCGATCGTTTCGCCCTATGCGCAGCTGCGCACGGGGCGTTTATTTTTTTAAGGAGAGGTTATGCAACAGGATTTAGAGCAAATGCAAAAAGAGGCGGAAGAAGCGGCGTTAAGCGCGGCGGACAGCCGCTCGCTGTACGAGGCGAAAACAAAGTTTTTGGGGCGCACGGGGCTGGTTACGGCGCTGTTAAAGGGCATGAAGGATCTGGCGGCGGAAGCGCGCCCCGCCTTCGGAAAAAAGGTGAACGAACTGCGCGAAAAGCTGGAAGCGAAATTTGCCGCCTGCGAATCGGCGTTAAAGGCGAAAGAGCTGCGGCAAAAACTCGCGGAAGAACGGGTAGACGTCACTATGCCGGGGCGCAAGGGAAAAAAGGGAACGCTTCATCCCGTAACGCGGATCAAAAACCAACTGGTCGATATCTTCGCGGGCATGGGGTTCGAAATTTACGAGGGTCCGGAAATCGAAAGCGATTATTATAACTTTACCGCCCTCAACACGCCTGCCGATCATCCCGCGCGCGACATGCAAGATACCTTTTATCTTTCGGAAGAATTTTTGCTGCGCACGCAGACGAGCGCGGGGCAGATCCGGTATATGGAAAAGAAAAAGCCGCCCTTTAAAATGCTTTCTCCCGGCAAGGTGTTCCGTTCGGACGAAGACGCAACGCACTCGCCCATGTTCCACCAAATGGAAGGGCTGGTCGTGGATAAAGGGATCACCCTTTGCGATCTGCAAGGCATGCTAAACGAATTCGCGCGCACCATGTTTTCGGAAACGAGCAAAACGCGGCTTCGCCCTTCGTACTTCCCGTTTACCGAACCTTCCGTCGAAGTAGACGTTTCGTGCGCTTCGTGCGGGGGAAAAGGGTGTTCGCTGTGCAAGGGCACTGGCTGGATCGAAGTGCTCGGCGCGGGCATGGTAAACCGCCGCGTGTTGGAAAACTGCGGCATCGACCCCGACGAATACACGGGCTTTGCTTTCGGCATGGGGGTGGAACGCATCGCCATGCTGAAATACGGGATCAACAACATTAAACTGATGACGGAAAACGACGTGCGTTTTTTGGAACAGTTCAAGGATTAAGGAGGGCGTAACCATGATAGTACCTTTCAGTTGGTTGAAAGATTATGTAGACATCGATATTTCTGCCGAAGAATTGCAGGAAAAACTCTTTTCCTGCGGGTTCGAAGTGGAAGAACTTACCTATCTCGGAAAAGACGTAACGGGCGTTGCCGTGGGCGAGATCCTTTCCTGCGAAAAACACCCCGATGCGGATCGGCTTACCGTTTGCAAGGTGAATTGCGGCGCGTACGGCGAAAAGCAGATCTGCACCGCCGCGACCAACGTGTTCGTCGGCGCGAAAGTGCCCTGCGCGCTCGACGGGGCGACGGTATTGCACGAAGGGGGGGTGCAAAAAATCAAAACGGGCAAACTGCGCGGCGTTCTCTCCGATGGCATGTTCTGCTCGGGCGAGGAGCTGGGTATCAACGACGATTATTACGAGGGCGCCGAAGTAAACGGCATTCTCATTTTAGACGCTTCCGTAACGGCGGGCGAAGATATCCGTAAAATCGTGGGCATCGACGATTATCTGTTCGATATCGCGGTTACGGCGAACCGCCCCGACTGTCAAAGTATTTTCGGCATGGCGCGCGAAGTCGCCGCCGTTTTAAAAAAGCCGTTGCGCGCGCCCGAAACTTCGTACACCCCCGTAAATACGCAGGTAAAAATACCCGTGTCCGTGGAAGAGCTCGCGCTTTGCCCCCGCTACGTAGGGCATTACGTTGCGGATGTTGTAATCGGCAAATCGCCGCAGTGGCTGCGCCGCCGTCTTGCGCTGTGCGGGTTGCGTTCTGTTTCCGATATCGTCGATATCACCAACTTCGTGCTGCTCGAACTGGGGCAGCCCATGCACGCGTTCGACAGAAACTTTTTGCAGGGCGGAAAGATCGTCGTTCGGCGCGCAAAGCAGGGGGAAAAGATCGTTACTTTGGACGAAAAAGAATTTACCCTTTCGCGGGAAAATCTGTTGATCTGCGACGGCGAACGGGGCGTTGCGCTTGCGGGGATCATGGGCGGGCTGAACAGCGAAATCAAAGCGGAAACGCGCGAAGTATTCTTCGAAGCGGCGAAGTTCGCGCGCGACAGCGTAAGAAAAACTTCCCGCGCATTGGGGCAGCGCAGCGACTCTTCCGCCCGTTTCGAAAAGGGGATAGACGCGTACACTTGCGCCTTCGCAATGGATCGCGCCCTGCATTTAACGCAAAAATTGGGGTGCGGAAAACCCACCTGCTACCGCGCGGATACGGCGGCGGATCCCGCGCCTAAAACCATTCGTACGTCGTTTGAAAAGATCAACGCGCTGTTGGGGATCGAGGTGCCGCAGGAAGAAGTCGTTGCGATTTTGAACAGATTGTTTTTTACGACGGCGGTAAAAGGCGGGGAGCTTACGGTTACCGTTCCTTTATGGCGGGAGGACGTAGACGGCTATCCCGATCTTGCCGAAGAGGTGATCCGCATGTACGGGTACGAGCATATCAAACCCACTTTTTTGCAAAATGCAACGGTAACGCACGGCGGGTTGACAACGGCGCAGAAACAGGAATCGAAGTGCAAAAATATCTTAAAAGAGGAAGGGTATTTCGAAGCGTTGAACTATTCCTTCTATTCCCCCAAAGATTTCGATTTAATGCGCCTTTCCGCAAGCGCGCCCGAACGCAAAGCGGTTAAAATTTTAAACCCCATCGGCGAAGATCTGTCCGTTATGCGCACCTTCCTCGCGCCCTCTATGCTGGGCAATATCGTGCGCAACGTGCGCCGCGGCAACGACAGCGGAAAGCTGTTCGAACTCGCCAACGTGTACCGCGCGGAAGAACTTCCGTTAAGGGAATTGCCCGAAGAGCGCAAGCATCTTGTTTTGGGAATTTGGGGCGAAGGGGATTTCTTCGACTTGAAAGGCGCGGTAGAAGCGTTCGCGCAGGCGTTCGAATTAAAGTTGAAGTTTGCCGCGGGCGAACGCCCGTTCCTGCATCCCGGTATTACCGCGATCGTCTATGCGGGGGAAAAGGAAGCGGGGTATCTCGGCGAACTGCATCCCGAAATTGCGGAAGAACTCGCCCTCGAAAAGAAAGTTTGCCTTGCCGAACTCGACTATACTTTGTTGGAAAAGAAGTTTGCAAAAGATATCCGTTATCACCATTTGCCTAAGTTTCCCGACGTACAGCGCGATCTCGCCGTCGTCGTAAAAGAAGAGGTTACTTGCGCGGAATTGGAAGATTGCATTTTGCGCGCGTGCAAGGCGGTAAAAAGGGCGGAACTGTTCGACGTATACCGCAGCGCGCAGGTGGGGGCGGGCAAAAAGAGCGTTGCCTTCCGCTTAACGTTCTCCCCCGAAGAAAAGGCGGAAAAACCGTTGACGCCCGAAACGACGGAAGCGTTCTTCCGCAAGATCGTAGGTAATTTGGGGCATAACCTCGGCGCGGAATTGCGGTAAACGGCGAATTTAACGTATTATGAAGAAAACGATGGGCGATAGGGTTACGTTGGCGGCAATCGCGAAAAAAGAAGCCCAAAAACCGTACAAAGGCAAATCGAACGATTGCGCGCCGAATATACAGCAGATCGTCGCGCGATTTCCCAAGTGGTCTGTGGACGAGGCGAACGGGCTTTGGTGCGCGGCGTTTGTATATCATTGCGTCGTATCGGCGGGGTTCCAAATTCCCGTTCGTCCGAAAGAATGCTCTTGTTCGCTTGCCGGATGTTCGGCTTGGGAAGAGTGGGCGCAAGCGGATAACCGAATCGAATATCACAGCGCGAGCGACGGCTTCTTTCAGCCCGCGGCAGGCGATCTTGTTCTTTTCGACAGGGTATTTAACGGCACGGAACACGACCATATCGGCATTGTGCTTGAAAATTACGATGATTGTATCGTTAGCGCAGAGGGAAACGTTGGAAACGTTTCTCGCATTTTAAAGCGAAAGAAAGACGGTCATATCCGTGCGTATATCCGTATTCCAGACCGATTTTCCTATTAAAACAATTTTACGTCGGCGCGGATTCGCGCCGATTTTGCGTTCGGTTAAAAATAGACGGGATCTTTCCCTTTTTCTTAACCCTTTTCCCGTATCATAAACGGCAAGAAAAGCATTAAAACGGTATAAAATAAGAATATTTTTCCGAATAGGCTTGCAATTATAAAGGATACCTGTTATAATTTTTTTATGCTTACTTTTTACTTTCCGAAGTTAAAAGAGAATAAAGTAATTTCGCGCATCGCCGCGTTTTTATATTCCGATTGGTATTTGGGATTCGCCGCGCTTACCATGGTTTGCGCCAATCTGTTCGGCTTGGAACTTCCCGTTTACTATTTGTATCTTCTCGTTATCGCGTTTACCGCATTGTTTGCAGAAGATATGTTACCCGCTTTGCCCCTCGTCTGCTGCGGATATATGACCTTTTCCGCCCGAAACAATCCTGCGGTGTTTATCGAAACGTCGTTGTTCCGCCGCCCCGTAGGGTACATTCAGTTGTTTGTTATCGCGGGGCTTATGGCGGTATTCGTAATTGCCCGCCTTGTGTTCGAACTGATCGGACATCCCGAACGGCGGAAACTTCCCCGCTTGGCATTCGGCTTTCTCGCGCTCGGCGTTTCGTATGTGCTCGGCGGCGCGTTCAGCGGGTATTACGGAATCAAAACCGTTTTGTTCGGGTTAACGCAAATTCTTTCGCTTTCGTTTTTCTACTTTTATTTCTTTTACGCGATCGATTGGCAAAAGGCGAAAAAAGAGCATTTTGCAAAGGTATTTACGGCGATCGGCTGTGGAATCGTACTCGAAATCGTCGGGATGTACTTTCTTCCCGGCGTTGTGGGGGGAAACGGCGAAATCAACCGCGGCGAGCTTGTTACCGGTTGGGGAATGTACAATAACGTCGGCTGCATTATGGCAATGTGTTTGCCCGCGCCTTTCTATTTTGCCATTCGCGAAAAATGCGGATGGGCGTTCAATATTCTCGGCAACGTGTTTTTGCTTGCGGTTATGCTTACGCAAAGCCGTAACTCCATATTATTCGGCGGGATCATCTACGTCGGATGCGCCGTTTTCGTTTTATGGAAAACAGAGGGGCGCGCGCGTTTACACCACATAATCGTGTATTCGGGGGTCGCCGTTGCGGGGATCGTTACCGCAATCGTCTTGCGGGAAGAAATCGGCGACTTGTTTGCTTCGTTGATTTACGTCGGCACAAGCAATAACGGCAGATGGGAAATTTATAAAAAGGGAATCGAGCAGTTTTTAAAGTATCCTATTTTCGGAAACGGTTTTTACGAATGCCATGCCTTTCAGTGGGGAAGTTTGCCGTCGGGCAGTTTTCTTCCGCCCCGTTATCACAATACATACGTGCAGTTGCTTGCCAGCGGCGGGGTTGCCGCACTTGCGGCTTATGCGTATCATAGAGTACAAACGGCTTTGCTGTTTTTCCGCAAGCTTAATCTCGAAAAAATATTTATCGGATTCAGCGTGCTTGTGTTAATTACAACCAGCTTTTTCGACTGCCATTTCTTCAATTTCGGACCGGGGCTTCTGTATGCCTGCCTGTTGGTTATGGCGGAAAAAATGGACGTTGAACAAGAAGAACGTCCTGCGCAATTACAAACGGAAAACGGCTGAAAATTAACCTTTTATGTATATCCTTTTAATTAGTTGCGGCGAAAACGGAAGTTGAACAAGAGGAACGTCCTGCGCAATTACAAACGGAAAACGGCTGAAAATCAGCCGTTTTTTTATGTATAGTAAAACCCCCCGAAACTCGCGTTCCAAGGGGTTCTACTATATGATAAGGGGGAAAATGATGAGTAATTTGAAGATCTTGCGAACGCTCCGTTCGTTTGATCGTGCTTTTATTATAATCGCCCGAGGCAAAAAAGTAAAATAATTTTCTATCATTTTTTAGAAAATTTATAATCTTTTTCATTGTTACAAAACATGAAAAAAATTTTCATTTTAACAAAAAATTCGTTTTATTTTTAACAATTCCACTAAAACAGGCGGCATAAAAGGCAGCCTAAAATTACGGTTAAAAAGTTTACGATAAGCGCGATAAAAACGGGCTTAAACAATTTTTTTTGTTTGACACCCGCAAAGTATACGGCGGATATGTAAAACACCGTTTCGCTCGAACCGTAACACACGCAGGCGCATCTGCCGATATAGCTTTCCGCGCCGTAAGAAGAAAGTATTTCCGAAAGGAGCGCGGTAGAGCCGCTCCCCGAAAAGGGCTTCATTAAAACGAGTTTGGAAATTTCGGGCGGAATTCCGATCGCGCGGAAAAAGGGGGCAAGCGCGTTTGTTAAATATCCCGAAAGCCCGCTTTGCTCGAACAGATCCGAGAGCATTAAAATGGCGGCAAGGTAAGGGAACAGCGAAAGCACAAGGGGGATCGCTTCTTTTACGCCGTCGGTAAAGCAATCGTACAGCTTGACCCGTTTGATAAGAGCATAGGTAAACAGCGCCAAAAATAACAGGGGAATGATAAGGGGCAGATATTTCATCGTCTTACAAAAAGGCGCACGGCTAGCGCGCCCAACAGGGTAGAAACCGCCGTTGCGATCAGCGTAGGCAGCAGAATGTCCGCGGGCGAACCTGCGCCGTATTCCGCGCGCAGGGCGATTACGGTAGTGGGCAAAAGCTGCAAACTTGTCGCATTCAAAACAAACAGCATGGCGCTCGCGTACGAATTTCCCTTTGCGCAAAAGCGTTCGGTCGCCTTTACGCCCAAAGGAGTGGGCGCGCCGGGAAGCCCCAACAGATTGGCGGAAAGGTTGCAGCTTGCAAGCATGACCGCCTCTTTATCGTTCGAGCGGAACAACCGCTTTGCCAACGGATAAACGGCGCGGGAAAGTTTTGCGGAAAGCCCGCTTTGTTCCATTACTTTAAAAAAGCCCAGCCATACGCAGTATACGGCGAGCAGAGAAAGGGAAAGCGTTGCGGCTTTCTGTCCGCCCGAAAGAAGCGCAGGCAAAAAGCCGTTCGGATCCATACATAAAAACAATAGGGCGGAAATTAAAAATACAACCGCAAAAATACCGTTCACGGTTTATTGTATGTGCGCCGCGCCGCGAATATGAAGCCGCTTGTCCTTTAAAAGCAAGTTCGAACGCCTTGCGCACAAAAAGGTGCGGCGATTAAAAAAGGGCGCGGTGAATAAACTTGTATCGATTAAAAAATACAAAGGGAATGACTTGCTTGATGCCGTTGCATAAAAAAAATCGGCGCAAAGTGTGCTGCCGAGCGGGGGGATAATAAAAATAAATTTGATAAAAGCAGCGGTGAATAAACTTGTATCGATTAAAAAATGCAGAGGGAATGACTTGCTTGATGCCGTTGCATAAATATCAACGCAAAATGGACTGCCGAGTAGGGGATAAAAACAAAAAAAATTTTTCATTCAAAAAACTTGACGGGGGGGGGTAGGTGGTATACTGAAATTGAAAAAATGGAATTTGCGAACAGATATAAAAAATACGGCGCGTAAATTTGTATTTACCGCCGTATGGAAAATAAAAGGAGGCTGTACGATATGAAAGGAAAATTAACGTTAATTTCCGCATTGTCGCTGTGCGCGTTCGCGGGCGCGCTTGCCGCATGCGGAGAAACCGCTTCGGAACGCGAAGGGTATACCCTTGCCGCGGCGTATGCGAAAGCGGCGGATTTGGGCTACAGCGGATCGGAAGAAGCGTTTTATACGCGGCTTTCGGCGGCGGGGAGCGATACGATTGCATCGGTGGAATTAAACGGAGAAAACGAAGTGATCGTAACGCTTGCGGACGGCACCCGGTATTCGCTGGGTAAAATTGCATGCGAGCACGCATATTCCCGGTGGCAAACGGGCGCGGCTGCTACCTGTACCTCGCTGGGGTACGATTTTCGCGAGTGCCTTCTCTGCGGCGATAAAGATTATGACTTTAAAGAGGCGACCGGGCACATGGCGGACGAATACGTGTGCGATCAATCGAGCCATGCCTACGCCTGCGTTTATTGCGGCGCTTATATGTGGGAGGAACATGCTTTCGACGAGGAGAAAACGTGTACGGCGTGCGGATACGTTGCCGATTACAGTGTGGGGCTTACATACAAATATCTGCCCGAAACAAACTCGTACGCGGTTGCCGCAACAGGCGCTTGCAAAGACGACGTTATCATTGTGCCTTCGCAGTACAAAAATCGCTCTGTAACGGAAATCGCGGCGGGTGCGTTTAGCAACGCGCATTTTGTGACGGAGATTGTTTTGCCCGATACAATTACGGAAATAGGAGAGCGGGCGTTTGAAATGTGCGAACGTTTGCAGAAGATTGCAATTCCGGAAGGGGTTACGGTGATTCGCAGAAGAGTTTTTGCGATGGATCGCGCGCTCGAACACGTAACGCTTCCGCATACCGTTAAAACGATCGAAATGCAAGCGTTTGTATTTTGCGCCTCGCTCACCGAATTTACTTTGCCCGATGCAATCACGGAAATAGGGAGCGGAGCGTTTGCAGGGTGCCGAAATCTAACAAAAATCAATTTGCCGCAATCGCTGCAAACGATTGAAACGCAAGCGTTTGTAGTGTGCGGTTTAACGGAACTCGAACTGCCCGCAGGACTAAAAACGATTGGAAGCAACGCTTTTCGGTCAAACAACTTTCGGCGCGTGGAAATTCCGCAAGGAATTACCGTAATAGAAGAAAATGTGTTCTATGGGTGCAATAACTTAGAAGAGGTCGTTTTACCTGCGAATATAACGGAAATAAAACAACGTGCGTTTAACAATTGCCGCGCTTTGCGGCAAATTACCTTCCCGCAAGGGCTGCGCACGATCGGCAGATATGCGTTTGCGTCAAGCGGACTTACAAGCGTCGCCTTTCCCGCAAGCGTGACTGAAATCGGCGAGGGCGCGTTCAGCCATTGCAAATTAACGCAACTCGAACTTCCCGCAACGATAACGTCTGTTAAAAGCGATGCGTTTGCCAATAATCAATCGCTTACAAGGGTAACGGTCGGCTGTTCGGCGGCGGGCAGCGGAATATTTGCAAATTGCAAAAACCTTGCTTCGGTCGTGCTGGCGGAGGGGATAAGCGTGCTTTCCGCCGGAATGTTCTACGGGTGCGAATCGCTTACCGAGCTTGTAATACCGCAGTCGGTCGCAACCGTTCAAACGCACGCGCTGTTTGGCTGCCTGCAATTAAAACAAATTGTTTTTCGGGGAACGGCGGAAGAGTGGAAAACGATCGAAAAAGAAAGCGAGTGGATCCGTAAAGATAATATCATTTCCGATTTAAGCATCGTTTGTTCGGATAAAACGCTCGAATACATTTGGTAACAAAAATAGCGGCGGACCTAAAAAGTCCGCCGCTGATTTGTTTAATCAATTTTCCATTTGATACCATTCGCAATGCAAATATTCGCTTTGCAAATTCGCTGCGTTGGTTTCGGGGTTTGTTACGTCGATCTGGTCTGCTTGTTGGGAGCCGTATTGAATATACCAATTTGCCGTATCGGCAAAGGTAATTTTTTCAAGTTGAAACCCTTTAAACGCATAGGCATGAATGGCGTAAGCGCTTCCGTTTACGGCTGCGGGAAGGGTAATTTGTTTTTCGCTTCCGATATACCGCATGAAACTGTAATTGCCGTCGGCATCTTTCCAGAACAAGAAATCGCCTACTTTTTCTACTGCGCTGCCGTCCGCTTCGGTTAAGATTTCCAAATAATCGGAAAAATAGTATTTGCCGATTTTCTCGTTGATCTGCGCATTGGTGAAAGAGGTTTTGTTGATCACTCTTATAAGCGTGCGGTTTGCGTGAAAAAGGTAATTGCCCAGCGTTTCAATGCTTTGTGGCAAGGTAACTTCTACCAGCGCGTTTTGTTCGAACGCGTTGTCGCCGATTGTCTTTAATCCTTCCGAAAAAGCTGCCGAATAAATATTTCCGCCTTGGGCGAACGCGTATTCGCCGATTTCCGTTACGGAAGAGGGGATCTCTACTTCGGTAATCTTATCGTAGCGGAAAAATGCGTATTGACTGATTTTGCTTGTTCCTTCGGGAATCGTCAGCTTTCCTTCTACCAATTTTCCGTCGATGAAAAGTTCGCAGTTTTCGCTTTCGTTAAAGCTGTAAAGCGGGGTAGAACCGACGTTTTCCAACTCGATTTCGCACCAATTTTTTAACGTGCCCTCGAAAATCACTTTATTTAATTTCGGAAAGGCGAGCGCGCCTTTTTTGCTCCGTTTCAGCGTTGCGGGCAGCGTAATGCAGGTTACGTTGTACATTTGGGAATTGTAGTAAAAATTTTCGGGAATTTCTTCCGCGTGCAAAAGAGTAAGCGCTTTGGGCGATTCGCTAAAAATGCTATCCAACACGACGTTTACGGTTGCGGAATAGTGATCGAGTTTGCAATTGATAAAAACACCTTCGTCTAACGTGGCGGAATCGGCGTTTATCGTAATGCTTTTTAAAGCGCTGCAATCGCCGAATGTCTGAACGCCCAGCGTTAAACGCTCTTCTCCCATAAATTGTACCGATTCGAGCGCGATGCAATCGTCGAAAACCATATCGCCGAGTACGGCGTTTCCGTTTACCGTCGCCGTTTTTAAATACTTATTTTCCGCAAAGGCAGAACTTTCGATATCGGTAACGTGCGCGGGAAGGGCGATCGTTTCCAATCCGGTATTTCGAAAGGCGGAAGATTCGATTTTGGTAATGTTTTTTCCCCAATTCACCGTTTTCAAATTCTCGCAATCTTGAAACGCGCTCGAGGCAACGATTTTGATATTGTCGGAAAAAGTTACGCTTTTAATTCCCGTTTCTTCAAATGCTCCGGTGCTGATTTCGGTAACCGGTTTTCCCTTGTACTCTGCGGGAATGACAAGATCTGCGTTTTCCCACATATCTTTGTATTCCGAATCAACAGCGACGCAATAAGAAAGTCCGTCGTCCGATTTCCAGTAATAAAATCCTTTCCCTTCGTCCGAATCGTCGCCGCATGCGGCAAGCGTGCCCATCGCCGCAAACAATGCGGAAGCGGTAAGCAGGGTAAAAATTACGTTATGCTTTTTCATGTTTTCCTCCCGAAAAAATGGTTTTTCATGCCCTTGCATATGCAATGCAACGGGCGTTTTACGTAACATATTTTATCACCCCCCCCCGGCTGTCAAGCGATTGCGCGCGTTTTTTTAAGGTTTCAATGCGCGCGGCGGAATATTTTTACGCAAAAAAAATCCCCGTTCGAAAATATTCCCGAACGGGGATTTTTTTTTGCGTGCCGGTCATGTGCGGCGCGGAATATCCGTTTGCGATCGCTTACGGGCGCGCCGTTAAGATCGCAAAATTACGGCGCTTACCCTTCGTAACGGTCGAGATTAGCGCGGATCGCTTCGATAAGCCGCTTTTCCGCCGCGACTTTCGTGTTTCTTGCAACCTTCGTGCAAACGCACGTGCCGTAAAGTTTTGCAAGGTCGTCTACAAGGTTTTTAAGGTGTACGGTGTCGAGAATGTTGGTCGAACCGCAAATCTCTTCATCCGTAAGCGGTGCGGGCGCCGCCGCAGGCGTTGCTGTGTTCGTGTTGTTCTTTTCCATAACAAAATACTCCTATAAAATGATTTTTTTGTCCCTGTTTGCATAAGCCGTTTTTCGGACAAGGCGTTCTGCCCTGCGCGCAGCGGTTGCAGCTCGATCGAGCTTTTATCCTATCATACGTTCGAAGCGGCGTAAAAATACATATTCTTTCATAAAAAAGGAAGCGGGCGGTTTACGGATAGAATATGAAAAGCCGTACGCTATATCGTACGCGCGGCGGGGGAAAAGTGTTCGGCGGGGGAAAATTTGCTTGACATCCGATTGTGCGGCGCATATAATAAAAGCATGAAACGCGCAAACGCAACGTTAAACGAAATGATGCAAGTCGTATTCGATCGCATACGATAGGTGTTTCGCGCGGAAAGGACAAGGCAAAAAAACGGCGGTCTTCCTGCGGGAAGACCGTTTTTATTTGGAGGAAATTATGGAACATACAGGAAGCAGACCGCTGCAAACAAAAAGGCTTTTGCTGCGCCCCTTTTGCGAAGAGGACGCGCAGGCTATGTTCCGCAACTGGGCAAGCGACGGCGAAGTGACAAAATATCTTACTTGGACGCCGCACGAAAACGCGGAACAAACGCGCGCCATTTTAAAAATGTGGCAGGCGGAAGCAAAAAATGCCGACTGCTATCATTGGGCGATCGTTTTCGGCGGCGAAGCGATAGGCGATATTTCCGTTGTATTTGCCGACGTACACAACGAACGCGGGGTAATCGGCTACTGCCTTTCCCGCAAGTTTTGGGGGCGCGGGTTAATGACGGAGGCGTTAAGCGAGGTAACGCGCTATTTGTTCGAAGAAGCGGGTTTTTTCCGTTTGGAAGCAATGTATTCCGCGCGCAATCCCGCTTCGGGTAGGGTAATGGAAAAGTGCGGTTATTTGTACGAAGGAACGTTCCGCAAACATTTCAAATTGCTTTCCACGGGGGAACGGACGGATATCGTTCAGCGGGCGATCTTGCGCGAAGATTATTTTGCACGAAAATAATTTTACTTTTTTTGCGCTGTCTGTTATAATAGAACACGTATTACGCGAACAAAAAAGAGGAACTCATATGGAACAAAAAAAATACTATATTACTACGCCCATTTACTATCCCAGCGGGAACTGGCATATCGGGCACTGCTATACTACGGTGATCTGCGATGCGCTCGCCCGTTTCCATAAAATGCTGGGCGAAGACGTATTTTTTTTAACGGGCACCGACGAGCACGGGCAGAAGATCGAAAAAGAAGCGGCAAAGCGGGGCGTAACGCCGTTGCAGTTTATCGATCCGCTCGTCGCGCAGTTAAAAGACATGTGGAAACTTTTGGATATTTCGTACGATCGCTTTATCCGCACGACGGACGAAGACCACGTGCAATGCGTACAAAAAATCTATCAAAAGCTGTACGAAAGCGGGGATATTTACAAGGCGGAATATGCGGGTTGGTACTGCACCCCGTGCGAAAGCATGTGGACGGAAGCGCAGCTGAAAGGGGGCAAGTGCCCCGACTGCGGCAGAGAGGTTAAGCTGCAAAAGGAAGAAAGCTATTTCTTCCGCCTTTCCAAATACGCGCCCAAAATTTTAAAGCTGTACGAGGAGAATCCCGAATTTTTACAGCCCAAATCGCGCGTGAATGAAATGGTAAACAACTTTTTAAAAGCGGGCTTGCAAGATTTGTGCGTTTCGCGTACAACGGTAAAATGGGGGGTTCCCCTGCCGTTCGATCGCAACCATTATGCGTATGTGTGGATCGACGCGCTTTCCAACTATATTTCCGCGTTGGGATACCTTTCCGAAGACGATTCGCTGTTCCGCAAGTATTGGGCGGCAGACTTGCACTTGGTAGGCAAAGAGATCGTGCGCTTCCACGCCATTATCTGGCCTGCTATTTTAATGGCGCTCGGCGTGCCCGTGCCCAAACAGGTATACGGTCACGGCTGGCTTTTGATCGGCGGGGAAAAGCTGAGTAAGAGCAAATCCGATGCGGTTAAAACGGAACTCGCCGACCCGTACGAACTGGTAAAGCGGTACGGTGCGGACGCGGTGCGTTACTTTTTATTGCGCGAAATTCCTTTCGGCAGCGACGGCGAGTATACCAACGAAAAGCTGTTGGCGCGCATCAATTCCGATCTTGCCAACGATTTGGGCAATTTGGTTTCGCGCACGACTGCGATGATCGGGCAGTACTTCGGCGGAGCGCTTCCCGCGCGCGGAAAGGAAGAAGGAACGGACGGCGAGTTGATTGCAACGGCAAACGGGCTGTTTGCACGGGTAAGATCGGCGATGGATCGGTTGAACGCGCCCGAAGCGCTTTCCGAAATTTTCGCCGTCGTTTCCCGCGCGAATAAATATATCGACGAAACGACGCCCTGGATCCTCGCCAAAGACGAGGGCAAGCGCGCGCGGCTGGGCGGGGTGCTTTACAACCTTGCGGAAACGGTGCGTATTTGCGCGGTAATGTTAAAGCCGTTCTTAACACAGGCGCCCGCGCAAATCTTGCGCAGCCTTTCTTACGACGAAAACGCGGGGTTGGAATCCGCCGTATTCGGCGGGCTGCAAGCGGGCGCGAAGATCGAAAAACTGCCCCCTATCTTCCCGCGGATCGACATAAAAAAAGAACTGAAAGAAGTGGAACAGCTTGTGCTGTCGTTAAAAAAAGCGCAAAAGCAAGAAGGGGAAAAAGAGCAAAAAATCGCGCAAATTTCCATCGAAGATTTTGCAAAAACGCAATTACAAATCGGCGAAATTATTGCGTGCGAAAGGGTTGCAAAGTCGGAAAAATTACTGCACGAAACGGTAAAGGTAGGCGGGGAGATCCGCTCCGTCGTTTCGGGAATCGCAAAGTATTACACGCCCGAAGAAATGGTGGGCAAAAAGGTAGTGCTCGTTACCAATTTAAAGCCTGTTAAGCTGTGCGGCGTTCTTTCCGAAGGAATGATCCTCTGCGCCGAAAACGCAGACGGAACGCTTTCCCTTCTCTCGCCCGAACGGGATACGGAAAGCGGCGCGAAGGTGCGTTGATGTATTTGGATATTCACGCGCACTTTGCGGAAGAGGGGTACGACGAACGGGAAGAACTTAATAAAATCGCGCGCGCGGGGGTGGAAAAAATCGTGCTCGCCTCGGACACGGTAGCCCATTCTTTTACCCATGCCCGCATTGCGGCGGTAAATTGCGGCGTATATTTTACGGCGGGCGTGCATCCTTCCGAATGCGCGGCATATTCCCAAGAGGCGCGGCAAACGCTGTTTGCGCTCTGCGCGGAAGAAAAATGCGTTGCCGTGGGGGAGATCGGGCTGGACTATCATTATCCCGGTTTCGATAAGCAAAAACAACGGGAAGCGTTCCTTTCGCAAATTCTTCTTGCCGAACAGGCGCGCCTTCCCGTGCAGATTCATTCGCGCGATTGCGCCGAAGATATGCTTTGCATTTTGCGCGAAATGAAGACGCATTTACGCTTTGGATTTCTGCTCCACTGCTATTCGCACGGGGCGCAGATGATGGACGATTTTTTATCGCTCGGCGCGTACTTTTCTTTCGGCGGCGTTACCTGTTTTCACAATGCGAAAAAGGTGTGCGAAAGCGTAAAACGCTGCCCTGCCGAACGGCTGCTTTCCGAAACGGACAGCCCTTACCTTTCCCCCTTCCGCGGGGAGAAAAACACGCCCGCGAACATTCCCGTTATCGTAAAGCGCATTGCCCAACTGCGCGAGGAAGAGGAAGAAAGGATGAAAAATCAAATTGCGGAAAACGCGCTTAGGCTTTTTCCCAAACTCGGAGGATAAATGGATACCTACACTTACTCGATCGGAAACAATTTATACGTCAATCTTACCAATCGCTGTTCCAACCGCTGCGCCTTTTGCGTACGCGATCAAAGCGCGCAGTACGAGGGGTATTCCCTTTGGCTGAAAGGGGAAGAGCCTTCCGCCGAACAGATTATCGAACAGATCGGCGATCCCGCCCGCTATGCGGAAATCGTATTCTGCGGATACGGCGAGCCGACTTATCGGTTGGAAGATATGCTTGCGGTTTGCAAAGCGGTGCACGAAAAGGGGGGCAAAACGCGGCTGAATACCAACGGGCACGGAAGCGCGTTGAACGGGCGGGATATCGCGCCCGAACTGAAAGGGCATTTAGACGGCGTGAATATCTCTTTAAACGCGCCTAACGAAAAAGATTATAATAAAATTTGCCGCCCGCAGATAGAAAACGCGTTCGGGGAAATGTTGGCGTTTGCAAAGTCGTGCAAAGAAAGCGGTGTAAACTGTTGGTTTTCCGCGGTGGACTGCATCGGCGAAGAAAAAATCGCCGACTGTTACGCGCTGGCGCAGTCGGTCGGCATTCCCTTGCACGTTAGGGAAATGATCGAAAATAAACGCAAATAAAAAGTCGGAGGGTCGGAAAAAGGCTGCTCGCCTTACCGACCCTCTTGTTCTTTTGATCGGGAACGTTCCGTCCCCGTAACAGCAGTATGTGCAGGGCGGCGCGGTTTATCAGAGGAAAATTATGGCAGAGTTAAAAGAGGTTTTGGCAAAATACGGCTTTTCGTTTAAAAAGCAGTTCGGGCAAAATTTTATTGCGGACGGAAATTTGCTCCGCGCGATCGCGGCGGACGCCGGCGTAGACGAAAATACGACGGTGCTCGAAATCGGTCCGGGCGCGGGCACGCTTACGCGCGAACTTTCCGCCTGCGCGAAAAAGGTGGTCGCGTACGAAATCGATCGAACGTTACAGCCGATTTTAGACGAAACGCTGGCAGACTGCCCCAATGTTCAAGTGATTTTCGGCGATTTTGCAAAGGCGAATTTGCCCGAACTCGAAAAGCAGTTGGGCGAATATATCGTAGTCGCCAATCTGCCCTATTACGTTACGACGCCCGTCGTTATGCGGTTTGCCGAAGAGGCAAAAAAGTGCAAGCGGCTTACCGTTATGGTACAGGAAGAGGTCGCGGAACGCTTTTGCGCGCAGGCAGGCAGTTCGCAGTACGGCGCAGTAACGGCGGCGCTCGCCCGCGTTGGGGAATGCCGCATTACGCGCAAGGTTTCGCGCAATCTGTTTACGCCCCGCCCGAACGTCGATTCGGCTGTGGTCAGATTGGATTTTATACCAAACAAGATTCCCGTATTAAGTGAAAAGGCTTATCGATTTGCGGTGCGCTGCGCCTTTTTAAACCGCCGAAAAACGCTGGAAAACAACGTGATGCACGCATGCCGTATTTCGCGCGAACAGGCGAAAGAACTGCTCGCGCAAGCGAATATCGAAGGGCATGTCCGCGGTGAAACGCTTTCCCCGCACGATTTAGCGCGCCTTTCCGATTTGCTTTATCAACAGGGCTATATTAAATAAATCGCTTTAAAAGCACGTAAAATGCGCCTATATGAGCAATGCCGAAATACAATCATCAAACGCGCCGCCCGAATATTCGGGCGGCGCGTGCCGTTTAAAATGGAATTTGTTTAGGTAACCTCAGTTGATTATAAGGCGGCGTTTTCTGCGCCTTGCGGCTGTAAAATATCGGCTGCTTATAGCGCAATATGTTTATTATGTAGTGGTAATTCCTGCGTCTTGCAGCCGTAACTTATCGGTCGCTTATAGCACAATTTGTTTATCATTTCAGTTACGGGAACGGGGAAACATCGTTGGTTATAAGAAGGTGTTACACTATTTCGAAGCTGTAACTTATCGGTCGCTTATAACGGAATTTGTTTATAATCCCCGCATACGGGAACGGTCAAATGCGTATAGCCTATTTGCTTTAAGGCGGTTATTACTTCTTCCCGTTTATCGCAGATGCGCGTCGTTTCGTGCGCGTCGGAACCGTAAGAAACGAGAGTTCCGCCCAACGAGCGGTAACGCCGTAAAATATCGCAATCGGGCAAAAAGACGCTTTGCGCGCCGCGCGGCGAAGTGTTTATTTCTAAAATTTTACCCTTTGCAATCAGCGTTTTTAAAATGTCGTCGTATTCGTTCGCGTAATCTTCGTACCGTATTTTCGGGTCTGCGTAAGGCGCTTTGCGCGAAACGTATCCGATATGCGCGACGATATCGTATGGGTACGGCGCTTCTAAACTTTCCCGAATGCGGTTTAAGTAAGCGCGGTAAGCGTAATTTTTGCTCTTTCCCGTAAAATATTCGGGCGACATACATTCCTCGCCGTCGCAGGTGTGCACGCTGTTGATCACATAGTCGGGGCGAAACCGTTCGACCAGTTCGCCGTATTCTTCGAAGCAGCGCGCAAGGGGGGCAAACCCGAACTCTCCGCCCGCAAGCAAACGGAAGTCCGCCGTCTGCGCGGTTTGCTGCAAACGACGGATTTCGTCAAAGTATTTTTCCGCATCCGTCATGGGAATGGTGCTTCCGCAATACGTAATGCTCTGTGCGCGGTAATCGTAATCGAAGTGTTCGTTTATGCCGTAATAGCGAATGCCGCGTTTTTGCGCCGCCGTCACCATATCGCAAAGCGGGCTTCTTCCGTCTGCCGAATAAGCGGAATGCGTGTGCATGTCTGTGAGTATCATAGCCGCATTGTATCAGCTTTTCCGCCGAATGTCAAGCGCGCGGAATTTTTCTTCCGTTACAATACTCTGCGCGAGGTGATATAGTAGCTCCAACGCGTTGCCGAAATCTGTTCGATCTTCGCATAGTCGGAAGCCGTGTGCAAAATATAGTTTTCGCCCAGATACAGCGCAACGTGTCCGATCCGTTCCACCCCCGTTTTGTTATAGCGGGAAGCGTTGGTAAAGAACATCAAGTCGCCCCGTTTCAGATTTTCCTTTTTTACGGGCTGCCCCTGCGAAACCTGCGTGCGGGTAGTGGTGTTCAGCAGCACGCCCGCGCCCTCGTAAAAGATATACTGCATTAAGGAAGAGCAGTCGAACTGTTTCACCGTAAAGCCCTTTAAAAAGTTGCCTTTTCCGTCGTGCAGGCGCACGGCGCCGTACACATAAGGAACGCCCAGTCTGCGCAGCCCTTCGTCGATCACGTTTTCTACGTCTTCTTCGCCTTTATCCAGAACGGTTACGGAAGTATACGCCGTGTTCGCGCTGATATAAGCGGTTCTGCCTTTATAATACGTTTCGTACCAATCGCCTACCTTGCCCGTATATTTTAACAGTACGTCTTTTTCTACCGTGCCAAGCGAGGTGTGCGCGGTTCCCGCGCCTGCCCGCACGTTTACGCCGTTGTGGTGCACGTATACATATTGCGCTTTTACGGGTTTGGGCGGTTCGGGTTCGGGCTCCGGTTCCGGTTCGGGAAGGGGATCTTCCGCGGCGGGGGGATCGGTTTCTTCCGATTGATCGGGTTGTTCCGGCTCCGCAGGCGTTTCGCCTTCAACGGGCGGCGCCTCTTCGGGAATATCTTCGGGGAAAAGGGAGGGGATATCGATTTCCTCTTCCTTTTCGGGTACATACGAATCCGCGTTCTCGGAACACGCACCGAGCGGGACGGATAAAAGCAGTGCGGCGAGCGCGACTGCGAACGTCTTTTTCATACTTAAATCCTCCTGTTTGGCTGTTTTTCGGCGGGGATATGTGAAGTTCCTTCGCCGTGGAACTATCGTATCAGAAAATATACGCAAATACAAGTATTTCGGGCTGGTGAGTTACAGGAAAAAGCGGCAAAATTTGGAAGTTGAGTTTGCCCAATTTCAAGCAATGTGATATACTGCTATCGGGCAAAAACTTTTATATATTCGGTTGCGTTCCGGCGCAGGTTCTGCCAACGCTCATTCGCATTACTTAACGGCTTCGGGTGACGATAACGGTATGTTGGCGCTAACGCCAAATTGTCTGCGGCCGCGCGCTTCGTCCCGACCGTTCAAAAACGGAACCTTGAGAACTCGCATTGTAGCATACATGCGGGCAGTGAGATGGGGCAAGAAGGGGTTTTTGTCCTGCGCTCGAAAAGAGCCGAATTTGCGTTCAACCGAACTTGCGGCGAAATCTGCGGGAAAAACGGTTGAACTTTTTTTGTGCGGCATGGTATCATAAAAACGGGCAAAATCTTTTAGATTCCTGGTTGCGTTCCGGTCACGACGGTACGAATTCTCGAGGATTATATCTGACTGCATCCGAAGACCGTGATAGCATTTCGGTAGTAACGCCGTATTGTCTGCGGCCCGCGCTTCGCTCTGACCGTTCAAAACGGGAACTTGTGAACTTGCATTGTGGCGTACATGCAGGCAGTGAGATGGGGCAAGAAGGGATTTTTGTCCTGTGCTCGAAAAGAGCCGAATTTGCGTTCAACCGAACTTGCGGCGAAATCTGCGGGAAAAACGGTTGAACTTTTTTTGTGCGGTATGGTATCATAAAAACGGGCAAAATCTTTTAAATTCCTGGTTGCGTTCCGGCCTTATTGCTTACACGAGGGATTCCCATTGTTTGACCGCTACCGGTGATCTTAACTTTGCTACCGTGGGTACGCCGAATTGTCTGCGGCCCGCGCTTCGCTCCGACCGTTCGAAAACGGGAACTCGTGCACCTGCATTGTGGCGTACATGCAGGCAGTGAGATGGGGCAAGAAGGGATTTTTGTCCTGTGCTCGAAAAGAGCCGAACCCGATCCGACCGAATCCGCGGCGTAAAATTCTGCGGAAAAAAGCGGTCGGATTTTTCGAATTGTGATATAATCATTTACGGGCAAAAACTTTTATGTATTCGGTTGCGTTCCGGCTATGAATTTAATACAAACACTGCGTTTCACACGACTGCATCGGGTTTTTATGACAGTGTTTCAGTTCTTACGCCGAATTGTCTGCGGCCGCGCTTCGCTCCGACCGTTCAAAACGGGAATTTGTGAACTTGTATTGTAAGATACGTGCAGGCAGTAAGATGGGGCAAGAAGGGGTTTTTGTCCTGCGCTCGAAAAGAGCCGAATTTGCGTTCAACCGAACTTGCGGCGAAATCTGCGGGGAAAACGGTTGAACTTTTTTTGTGCGGTATGGTATCATAAAAACGGGCAAAATCTTTTAAATTCCTGGTTGCGTTCCGGCAATCCTCATAACGCGACGGTTTCCTATTATGTGACCGCCGTAGGTGACTATAATGATAGTACGGTAGTAACGGCAAATTGTCTGCGGCCCACGCTTCGCCCGACTGTTCAAAAACGGAAACTCGTGCACCTGCATTGTAGCATACGTGCAGGCAGTGAGATGGGGCAAGAAGGGGTTTTGTCCTGCGCTCGTAAAAGGGCCGAAACCGATCCGACCGTTTCCGCGGCGTAAAAAATTTGCGGAAAAGTACGGTCGGATCTTTCGAATTGTGATATAATAAAGGCGGGCAAAAACGTTTATATTCCTGGTTGCGTACCGGTAATTTTGGTTACCAGAAGTATTCGATCTGCATGACCGTTGTTGATGATTACATTGCTGCTAACGTTGACACGCCGTATTGTCTGCGGCCGCGCTTCGCCCCGATCGTTTTAAAACGGACTCGCGTACCTGTACTGTGATTTACATACAGGCAGTAAGATGGGGCGGGAAGGGGTTTTTGTCCTGCGCTCGCAAAAGAGCCGAACCCGATCCGACCGTTTCCGCGGCGTAAAAAATTTGCGGAAAAGTACGGTCGGATCTTTCGTATATCTGATTGGGAGCGGAATCGCTTTACAATTATTTGCGGGTTTGCTATAATACGCCCGATACAAAAGGAAACGGTTATGGAAAAAGTAGTTATCGAAGAAACGAAAGCGCAAAAGCGTTCTTTCTATAAAACGGTATGGGCATTACTCATTCCCATAGCGTTGCAAAATTTGATTACCGTAGGCGTAAGCGCGGCGGACGTTTTAATGCTTGGCGCAATCGGCGACGAAGCGGCGGCGGAAGTGGCGCTTTCCGCGGCGTCGCTTGCAGGGCAGGTTACGTTTATTTTTTCGCTGATCCTATTCGGGCTGAGTTCGGGCGCGGCGGTGCTTACCGCGCAGTACTGGGGCAAGGGCGATCGCGTTTCGGTGGAAAAAGTGCTTGCGCTTACCGTGCGGTTTGCCTATTGTTTCGGCATTCCCTTTTTTCTTGCCGCGCTGTGTTTGCCCGAACCGCTCGTGCGTGTGTTCGCGGGCGACGAAGCCGTTATCGCGGAAGGGGTAAAGTATCTGCGCATTGTATCCGCTTCGTACCTGTTCATGTCGTTCAGCGTGGTGTTTTTAAACGTAATGCGCAGTGTGGAACGGGTGATTGTTTCTTCCGTCGTATACTTTGTTTCGCTGGTCGTAAACGTAATTTTAAACGCGGTGTTTATCTTCGGCGCGGGGGCGCTTCCCGCAATGGGCGTTTCGGGCGCGGCGATCGCAACGCTGTGCGCGCGGGTATTTGAATTTTGCATTGTCGTTGTGTATGCATGCGCGGCAAAACTTCCCGTGCGATTCCGCATTCGCTATTTGTTCCGTTCGGAGAAACAGTTGGTAAAAGATTATTTCCGTTATGCGGGTCCCGTGCTGCTGAACGAACTTTTTTGGGGAAGCGGCACCTCGGCGGTAACGGCGGTGATCGGTCATTTGGGCAACGCCGCTTCGGGGGCGAACGCCGTCGTGCAGGTGGTGCGTCAGCTCGGCGTCGTGTTTACGATGGGCGTTTCCAACGCCGCGGCGATCGTGATCGGCAAGACCATCGGCGAGGGCAGGGAAAAAGAAGCGCGCGTATATTCGGGGCGTTTGGTGTGCATGTCTGCGATCACGGGGGTGGCGAGCGCGGCGGTCGTGCTTTGCTGTATTCCCGTTTTAACGCGGCTGCTCGATTTAAGCGAAGAAGCGAAAAGCAATCTTATTATGATGCTTTGCGTGCTTGCGGTGTATATTTTATTTCAATCGGTCGCCTGCGTGATCGTAGTAGGACTGTTGCGGGCGGGCGGCGATACGCGGTTCGGGCTGATCACCGACGTAGGGTTTTTATGGCTGTTTTCCGTGCCTGCGGGTGCGATTGCGGCGTTTGCTTTGCACGCGCCCTTGTGGGTAACGTACATTCTGCTTTCTTCCGACGAGGTGTTAAAGGCGGTTCCCGTGTTCTTGCGGTACCGTTCGGGGAAGTGGCTGAAAAACGTTACGCGCGATCGTCTCGAACAAAACGATTGCGTTTCCGCGGTTGAAACTGCGGCGGAATGTGGTATAATAGAAGAAGAGCAAGAAATAACGAAAGGGGAAGGCGGTATGGTTTTGGAAAGTTTCGACGGAAAAAAGATTTGCGTTTACGAATGGCTGAACGCGGAAGATCCCAAGGGGATCGTACAGATCGTGCACGGCATGACGGAGCATGCAACGCGGTACGAAGCGTTTGCGCGCTTTTTGAACGAACACGGTTTTTTGGTCGTTGCCGACGATCACCGCGGACATGGGGCAACCGATCCCGATACATTGGGCTACTGCAAGGGGAATATGTTCCGCGATACGGTGACGGACGAGGGCATGATCACCGATCATTATAAGGCGAAGTTCCCCTATCTTCCCTACTTTGTGTTCGGATTTTCGTACGGCTCGTTTTTAACGCAAAGTTACATCGGGCGGTTCGGCGATAAGATCGACGGCGCCGTGATCGGCGGAAGCAATTATAAAAAGGACGGCGAAGTTTACGCGGGTTCATTTGTAACGGCGGTTTGCAACTTTTTCGGCGGAGAGAAAAAGCCTGCGAAGCTGATCGAAAAACTTTCGTTCGGCGCGTACGAAAAGCAGTTCGAAGACGGGGAATGGTTAAGCAACGATCAAGAAAACAACGCCCGTTACCATGCCGACCGCCTATGCGGATTCACATGCTCTAACCGTTTTTATGCCGACTTTTTTAAGGGGCTGAAAAGTTTGTACACAAAAAAATATATCAAATCGCTGAATAAAGATTTGCCGCTGCTCCTTGTTGCGGGCGCGAAAGATCCCGTAGGCGATCAAGGCAAAGGCATGCAAAAACTGCGCGATTTTTATGCGGAAGAAGCGGGGGTAAAAGACGTGCGGCTTGTTCTGTTCGAAAATTCCCGTCACGAATTTTTAAACGAAAAAGAGAACGCGGAAGAAAAGCGGAATACCCTGTTGCAATTCTTCCAAGAGTTCGGCGCAAAATAATTAACGTACTATCCCGCCTGAAAAGGGCGGGATTTATTCTATGCAATGTCATAAAAAGTCGTGATTGCGTTTTCATGATTTTTTAACAATTCTATGGTATAATGATATTGAAAAGATTGAAATAGAAAAGGGGGCGTTGCAATGGAAGGAATCAAAGTTACCGATTTAAGAAAGAGTTACGGCACCGAACAAAATCCGATCCGCGCGCTCGACGGTGCGAGTTTCGAGATCCGCGAAGGGGAATTCACCGTAGTCCTCGGTCCGAGCGGTTCGGGCAAAAGCACCCTTTTGAATATTTTAGGCGGAATGGATACCGCCGATTCGGGCAGCGTTTCGGTATTCGGAAAAGACATTACCAAATACAGCGCAAAGCAGCTTGTAAACTATCGCCGCAAAGAGATCGGGTTCGTCTTTCAGTTTTACAACTTAATGCCCAACTTAACCGCGCTCGAAAACGTGGGCATCGCCCGTTTGGAAGGGGGCATGGACGAAAGCACCGCCTTAAACCGCGTGGGGCTTACCGAGCGCAAGGGCAACTTCCCCGCGCAGCTTTCGGGCGGGGAACAGCAGCGCGTCGCCATTGCGCGGGCGATCGTAAAAAAGCCGCGTCTGCTGTTGTGCGACGAACCGACGGGCGCGCTTGATTCCAAAACGGGGCAAAAGATCTTACTGCTTTTGCAAAGCCTGAAAGAGGAAGAGGGAACGACGGTCGTTATCGTAACCCACAACGCCAAACTCGCCGCCGTCGCCGACAGGGTGATCCGCATATCGGATGGAAAGGTACAGGAAAACACGGTGAACGAATCGCCGTTGCGGGCAGGTGAAGTAGAGTGGTAAACGGACTTTTGATTAAGCTGATGCTGCGCGAGCTGAAAAAGAACTGGTTTCAGTACCTTTCCATGTTCGTTATCACCGTGCTCGCGGTAACGCTGTTTTTGGGGTTTATCTCCAACACGCTCACCCTGCGCAGACGCGCCGATCTGTATTTGAAAGAAAGCAATCTTGCCGATCTCGTATTGCAGACAAGCGGCATGGAACAGGAGGATAGGGATTACCTCGAAGGACTGTCTTCCTTAAAGGCGCCCGTCGAATACCGCATGTATTCAGACGGCGAATTCGGTAAAACGGACGGCGATCACGCTTCCCGCAATACGGCGAAGATTTACGTTTTCGACGGGCAGATCAACAAGCCGTATTTGACCGAAGGGGAAGCGGGCGTGTTGATCGACCGCACGGTAGCCGAACTGTACGGCTACCGTATCGGCGACGAAATCGAAATAGAGTTCACCGCTTATTCGCTTAGTTTAACCTTTTCGATCAGCGGTTTTATGCATTCTGTGGAAGGGGTAAACATATACGCGAATTCCCCCGTGTTCATTACGGAAGAAACCTTTCAAACGGCTTTTTTCGGCACGTTCGAATACCCCGTGTCCGAACCTATGAAACGCGCGATTTTGCAAACCATGCGCAATCAAGCGCTGATCTTGTGCGAAAACGTTGCGCAGACGAAAGAGGAAATACAAGATACATTTGCGCAAAAGCCTGTGGATAATCTGTTGTTTGTATTCGACAGAAACAGCATGGAATCGGTCGTGATTTTAGATAACGAGGTAAAGCAGTCGCTGAACATGCTGTATATCTTCCCCGTGATCTTCTTCCTCGTTTCCGTTCTGGTGATCATGTCTACCATCAGTCGTTTGATCTTGCGCGAGCGCATCACCATCGGCACGATGAAAGCGCTTGGCATTTCCAACGGCAGAATCATTTTTCACTACGCGTTTATGAGCGCGGCAATCACCTTTTTCGGGTGCGTCGCGGGCGCGATCATCGGTCCGCTGATCGTGCCCGCCGTTATGACGATCAAATACGGCTTGATTTTTTCTCTGCCGCAAATGACGGGTACGGTGTTCAGCGCGGCGTGGACGTTCGGCACGGCGTTCGCGGTGTGCTTGCTGTCGCTATTGATCGGCGTATGGGCTTCCCGTTCGGTGATGAAAGAAAATCCCGCCGAGTGCATGCGCCCCAAGCAGGCGCATTACCGCCCCCGCACAAAAAAGCAATCGTCGAAAAACGCGGGGCAGTCGCTGCTCGCGCTGCGCATGGCGGCGCGCAATATCCGTATCAACCGCGGGCGTTCGCTTATGACGGTGGTCGGCATACTCGGTTGCAGCGCGCTGCTCGTAACCAGTTTCGGCATCGGCGATACAATGGCGGCTTCCGTTCAAAACGACTACGGCACGCTGTTTTATTACGACGTTTCCAGCCCTTACGTTTCCGCGCGGCAATCGGAATTTTTCGGCGCGCTGGAAGAAATGAAAGGGAACGGAACGGTCCAAACGTACGAGCGCACCAAGCAATATGTTGCTACCGCCTCTTCCGCGGGCGTGAATAAAGACGTTTCCGTTTACATTATTCCGAAAGATTCCGCCATGACGCAGATGGCACAAACGGGTAATATCCTGTCCGAGATCACCGCTTCGATTTTAGGCGTAAAAGAGGGGGATACCCTAACCTTTTCCCTGGGCGGGTGCGTAACGGAATATGCGATCGACGGCATTGTGACAACTTCTACTTGGAACGGATTTTTTACGACGGAAGATAAGTTTACGGGATGTTTCGGATCGGAGAGCGTTTGGGTAAAAACGCAGTCGCCCGACGAAGTGCGCGACGCGCTCGATTTGGCAAACGGCAGTCAGATAGCCAAAACGATGGCGGATAAAATTGCAGAGATCGAAAACATGATCTCTTCCACCAACGCCATGAAGTATACGCTTATGGTGTTTGCGATTATGCTTTCGGTGGTGGTGCTTTACAACCTTTCGCTGTTGAACGTGAAAGAGCGCACGCGCGACATGGCAACGTTAAAAGTGCTCGGCTTTACCGATTTCAGAATCGCCGGTTCGCTGATCGCGGAAATTATGATTTTAACTTTGATCGGTACGGCGATCGGCTGTCTGTTCGGGTACCCGCTTATGTATCTTGTAATGAAGTTGAACGAAATGGCGACGATGGCGTTCGTCTATTCCGTTTCCTTCGCTTCGTACGTGTGGTCGGCGGCGGTATCGCTGGGTACGAGCATGGCGATCAATTTAATGTTCGGCGCGCTGATTTCCAAAATCGGTATGACCGAATCGCTGAAAAGCGTAGAGTAGGATTATGAAAGAGATTTATGCGTTATTAACGGAAAACCGAACGGGCATGTCTAAGGCAACCTTTTCTTCCCCCGTAGAAGGGGCGGAATTTACGCGCGTCGTTCTGCGCCCCGTCCTTTTGGGGGGCGAAGAAAAATGGCAGGCGGAACGGTTTGCGGGCACAAAGGTTTTTCACCTTAATTTATCCGATACACAGCTGTTTGATTGGCTGGAAAAAACGGGGAAGGCGTATCGTCAGATCTGCGCAATGTTTGCGGGAAAAACGGTTACGTTTACCGCGCGCGCAAACGGGTATCGGCGTACGGAAACGGGCAACGCGCTTTCCGTGCCCGCCCCGCGCGGCAACAACCGCGAAAAGAATTATCTTTTAAAAGAGGGGGAGCGTATTCCCGCCCTCGTCGATTTGGGGGTGTTTACCGAGGACTATAAAATCAAGTCGGATAAATACGATAAGTTCAAGCAGATCAACCGCTTTACCGAACTTGTAGACGACGCGCTGGGCAACGGAAAAAAAGAGGAGCTCACCATTGTCGATTTCGGGTGCGGGAAGTCTTATCTTACGTTTATTTTATATTACTACTTGGTTATAAAAAAGGGAAAACGCGCGCGAATCATCGGGTACGATTTAAAGGCGGACGTCGTAAAGCGCTGCAACGAGATCGCAAAGCGGTACGGTTACGAGGGGCTTTCTTTCTGCGTGAACGACGTAACGAAAGGGGGGCTTTACGAAGGCAAGGTAGACGCAGTGATCACGCTGCACGCGTGCGATATTGCAACCGACTACGCGCTGCACTATGCGATCGAAAAAAACGCGGAAGATATTTTTTCCGTTCCCTGCTGCCAGCACGAGGTAAACGGAAGTATCCGCGCAGGCGGGGATTTCGATCTGCTTCTCGGACACGGGTTATTGAAAGAGCGGTTTTCCGCCCTTTTAACGGATGCGATCCGCGCGGAATTATTAAAGCAATGCGGGTATTCGGTAGACGTTTTAGAGTTTGTCGATTTTTCCCATTCCCCCAAAAACATTATGTTGCGCGCGCATAAAAAGGCGGTTGCGGGCAAGCGCGATTTTTCCGCGGCGGAACGGTTGATAAAGACGTACCGCTTCCGTCAAACGCTGTACCGATTATTAAGCGAGGAGGGCGCAAAATGAAAAAACGAATCGTTATGCCGTTGATCGCGGCGCTGCTGTCGCTTATTGCGCTTTGCTGTTTTTTCGGCTGCGGCGAAGAAGAAAACGTTGCGGGCGTTTACCGCATGACCCGTTTGCAATACGTAAAAGACGGCGAGATTGTAACCGTAAACACGGGCGATTTATTAGACGGCGAAGTGATGACGGAAGATTTCGTCGTGCTGCATTTAAACGAAGACGGCACGGCGAAACTTTCTATTACGGGGCAGGGTATTTCGGATGTGCGCGAGGGAAACTGGACGCGCGGCATGGGTAACAAAACGGAGATTACGGTAGGCGATTTAAAACAAACGGTCGAAATGGAATGGGATCGGTTTACCTTCCGCATGGATAAATGGACGGTCACGTTTACGCGGCAGGGCAGCTTTGCGGGGCTTTATCGGCTTTCCTGTTTGCAGTATGCGGCGAACGGATTCGTCGTAACGGTAAACGCGGGCGAAACGTTTATGGATAAAGAACTGAAAGAGGACTTTATCACCATTGTACTGAACGAAGACGGCTCGCTGGTGCTTACCATAACGGACGGCGTAACGGACGTGACACAAGGAAGCTGGGCGGTAAATATGCAAGACAGCGAGCGCGCCGACCTTTCGTTTGCGGGAACCACGCAAACGGTAAAAATGGATCGTTACGGGTTTGTATTAAAAATAGACGAATGGACGATCACCTTTTCGCGCGATAAAGTGTAGCCTTTTAACGGCGTTTTCGGAAAATTTTTCCAAAGGGTATTGATTTTTCCCCGATTCGCGGTATAATGGTGATATCACGAATAAGGGGATTTTTTTATGAGTATTTCGGCAAAAGACATTCGAAACATTGCGATCATCGGGCACAGCGGCGAGGGGAAAACCACTCTGTGCGAGGCGATTTTGTTCAACGGCGGTTCGATCGAGCGCATGGGAAGAACGGATGCGGGCAGCACCGTTTCCGACTTCGACGAACAGGAGATCGCGCGGAAGATGTCCGTTTCCCTTTCCGTATCGTACACGGTGTGGAAGGAAACGAAATTAAACTTGTTAGACGTACCGGGGTTTTACGATTTCGAAGGGGAGTACAATCAGGCGATGCGCGCGTGCGGCGCGGCGCTGATCGTTACGGGCGCAAACGGCGCCGTTACGGTGGGGGCGGATAAGGCGATCACGGGCTGCATCCGCGCGAAGAAACCCGCGATCGTATTCATCAACGGCATGGATAAAGAAAACGCCGACTATCACGGCACCGTTGCCGCCCTCCGCGAACGGTATCACGGAAAGATCGCGCCCATTCAGATCCCCGTAATGGAGGGGAATAAAATGACGGGCGTCGTAAACGCGCTTACCGATAAGGCGTACCGCTTTACCAGCGTAGGCCCGGAAGAGGTGCCCGTTCCCCAATCGCTGAAAGAAGAGTTAGAGGCAATGCAATTTTCGCTGATGGAAACGGCGGCGGAAAACGACGACGTATTGTTGGAAAAATATTTCGAAACGGGCGCGCTTTCGCGCGAGGAAACCATTCACGGCATTCGCAAAGGGATCTTCGCCATGAACGTGATCCCCGTTATGGCGGGCAGCGCGCTGCAAAACCGCGGCGTTATCAACTTGATGAACGAAATCGTAAAGTACGTTCCGCAGGCGGCGGAACGCAGGGAACTTCCCGCAACCGATCTTTTAAAAGACGAAGTTGTGGGCATTGCGTGCAAAGAGGGCAAACCGCTTGCGGCGCAGGTGTTCAAAACGGCGGTAGACCCGTTTGTGGGCAAGCTGAATTATCTGCGCGTCTGCCGCGGCGTGTTAAAAACGGGCGCTACGGTGCTTAATCCCAATACGGGCACGCAAGAACGCATCGGCGCGCTTTATCTTGTAAAGGGAAAAAAGCAGGAAGCGGTAAGCGAGCTGTGCGCGGGGGATATCGGCGCGGTCGCAAAGCTTGTGAATACGGGCACGGGCGATACGCTGTGCGACGAAAGCGCGCCCGTCAAATTCGACCCCATTCTGTTCCCTAAACCCGTTTTATACATGGCGGTTTCCGCAAAAGTGCGCGGCACGGAAGACAAAGTGTTTACAGGGCTTGCGCGCCTTGCCGAAGAGGATAAAAGTTTTACCGTAAGCAAATCGGATACGGGCGAAACGCTTATCGGCGGGCAGGGGGAAGTACACCTCGATATTATTTGCAAAAAGCTGAAAAGTAAATTCGGCGCGGATGCCGACTTGCATAAGCCCCGCATTGCGTATAAAGAAACGATCCGCTCCGTCGCTTCGGCAGAAGGAAAGTATAAAAAACAGACGGGCGGGCACGGGCAGTACGGGCACTGCAAAATGCGCTTCGAACCGTGCGAAAACGACTTCGAGTTTGCGGAAGAGGTCGTCGGCGGATCGGTGCCCAAGCAGTATATTCCCGCGGTGGAAAAGGGGATCGTCGAATGCCTGCCGCACGGCGTTTTGGCGGGGTATCCCGTCATCCGTATCAAGGCGGTGCTCTGCGACGGCAGTTATCACGAGGTAGACTCTTCCGAGGCGGCGTTTAAAGCGGCGGCGGAACTCGCCTTCCGCGAGGGCATGAAAAACGCTTCTCCCGTGCTGTTAGAACCTATTTGCAAATTGCGTATCGCCGTACCCGAACAGTACCTCGGCGACGTGCTGGGCGATTTGAATAAGCGCAGGGGCAGGATCGTGGGTATGGACGCGCAAGACGATTTGCAGGTGGTCACGGCAGAGGCGCCGCAATCGGAAATTTTAACGTATGCAACGGCACTCCGTTCCATGACGCAGGGCAGAGGAAAATTTTCCGAAGCGTTCGTCCGTTACGAACAGGCGCCCGAATCGGTATTGCAAAACTTGCAAAAATAACGCGTTCGTCGAACGGCGGAAGGGATTTTCCCTTCCGTCGTTTTACAACGGACAGTCGAGTTTTATATATTAAATTGCCGTAATAAAATAAGCAGGTGTATCTACAAAAAACCGCGCCCCGCAAAAGCAGGGCGCAGGGATCAACTTTTCAAGGTGTGATACCCGAATCGGTATTGTAAAATTTATAAAAGCATAACGGACGGGATTTCCCGTCCGTTATGTTTTTATTTCCGTTACTCTTCTTCGTTTTTATCGTTCTTTTGTTTGTTTTTTATCTTCGCCGAAATTTTTTGCGTTAATTTATCCCAAAGCTGTTCCATTAACTTATCCGGCCACAACAAACCGAGAACAGCAAATGTCGGTGCAAGCCACTTCATGGTATCTCTGAGACGTATTAAATGAATAACAGGTTCACTGTTCCAAAAGAAGAATAAAGTTAATAGGCATAGTAAAGAAACAAAAAGTAATTTTAATCCAAAATTTTCATGCTTGATATTCCTTATTTAGTTTTTATAACGAAATGCGACAGGTTTATCCGTACTTTTTTGATAATATTGTTTAATATTAGGATCAACGTTGATATCTACACTGGGTGGAAGGCTAAAGTTAAAGGAGAAGTCATAGGATGTTTCTGTTGTCCAATGGAAGTAATTCGCTACTGCGGAATTGTAACCGTTATAATCGGGATTGGAATTTGCTTTTACAATTATAATCGAATATGTACCCGTATAATTGCCGATATCGAATTTGTAAACGCCGTAACTTCCGCTTGCATAATTCATTCGTATGGTTTTTTCGTCGGAAATGCGGAAACGCGCAGCAATTCCTATGTTCGGATTATAATTTGTAATTGCCTCTAAGCCGCGATATACATAAAAACTTGCGGAAACCAAATTTTTCGGTACGGTAATGCTGGGGTGCGTCGTTTTATATTCGGTGCGGATACCGTCGCTGCAAAATTGTAACCAAGCCGTATCGGGCAGGGCGGTAAAAGAATCTCCCCAATAAATTGAAGCCGCATCTTGGAAAACGGGCATTTCTTTATTCCATGCCCAATTAAAGGATAATTGCTTTTCGGAAACGTTATCTTTATAAGAGATATGGCTAACCGTCAGCTTTCCCGTAAAGCCTTCCCAATCGTGCCCTAAATCGATCATAGGCATAATGCCGTCTTCCGTAACTGCCATGTCGCTTTCGAATACCGCTTTGTAATCGTAAAGCTGCCGTTTCGAACATTCACCCGTCATTTGTATAAATTCTTCCGAATAGCCGTTTTCGCGCAAATTTTAGTCGACTATTACGATGGGGGCTTCCCCTGCGGGTAGTTCTTCCGCGCGGGAAGTTACCTTAAAACAAAGAATGCTTCCGATCGCGATTGCGGAAAGCAAGGTGGCGGACAAACAAGTTACAGTGATACTTTTGTTCATAAGATTTCCTCCCTAACAGTTTATTTGCGAAAAAGCATTTTTGTGTTTTCGCAATTACATAGTAACATATTTTACCAATTTTTCAATAGCTTTCTGAAAAAAATTTCATATATAAACGATTATGAATAACAATTAAATGTCAATAAATGACACACATTGGCGAATTTCGACAAAAACCGCGCCTCGCAAAAGCGGGGCGCGGGAAAAAGGTTGCCGCTTATCGAAGCGTTGGTAAAAGTTCCGCAATTATTTTTGCGCTTGCGCACAGTTCCGCGTCCGAAAGCGGTTCGCCGTATTCTTTCAGCGTTTCCCGCACGAATCGGGCAAGTTCTTCCCCCTGCTTTTCGCAGGAAAGCAAGGCATTTAACACCTGTTCTCTTTTCTCCTGAGGAACGATTCCGTCTAACAGGGAAGAAAGCGCGGGCTGTTTCTTTTTTGCGCGGAAAAACTGCTCGTACGTCAAATAATACAGCGTTGCCGCGCACCCGCAGGCAAATCCGTTTTCGAGTACGGTCGCCGCGTTTTGCACAAGATAAACCGCGCTTCGTTCCCTTATTGCCGCATATGCCGCATAAAAGAGGAGTCCCAAAAGAAAGGGCGCAAACAAATAAACTTTTTTAGGGCAGCGTTCGGGCAGTATCTTTTTCAGCAAGGATACGCACAGCGTAACGCCGAACGCAAGTAAAAGCACCTCCCACCGATATAAGCGGAAAGCGCCGAAAATTTGCATTACCGTCATATTCACCTCTGCATTTCCCGCCGCAACGGTATTGTATCACGAAAAAAGAAATCGTTGGGTTTTATATGACGGAATTTTAATTTTTTCCGCCTTTGGGCGGCGTGTTTAAATATTTTTTGTATTGGCGGTAAAATGTGGAATAGTTTTCAAAGGCGCATTTTGCCGCGGCTTCGGTGGGCGGCGTGCCGCCTGCGATCAGCTGCTGCGCGTATAATATGCGTTTTCGGTTAATGTATTGCATGGCGCTGATTTGCAGGTGATTGCGAAAGGCGTGCGTGATCCACGATTCGCTTACAAAAAACGTCTTTGCAAGCGAAGAAATATCGAGCGGTTTTTCCAAATTCTCGTCTACGTAGCGCAGAATTTCTCCGAGCAGCGGATGCACGACGGTCGCGCCGCCGCTTTGCGGCTGCGCTTCGTATTTCAGCGCAAGCAGAATAAAGTGTAGAATGCCTTGCAGCGCGATATAACGGTCTTCTTCCGAAGAATATTGTTCGATCGCGCAGACGGCGTTTTTGTACGCCCGCGCGATCGCGCTTTCGGCGGGCACGTTGTAATACGTCTGCATTTCGTCGAGGGCGGGCAAAAGAGGGTCGGGAAGCTCTTCTTTGGGAAAATTGATCACGATCCTGTGATAGGGCGCATCCGAATTCAGCTTTGCAAAGTGGTATACGGAAGGGCGTATCAAAAGCAGATCGTTTTTGCGCAGGCGGTACACCGAATCCCCCACAAGATAGTCGGAATTGCCCTCTAAAAAATAATACAATTCGTATTCGTTGTGCAAGTGGCGGCGAAAATCTTCCTTTACGGGATTGCGCGACTGCTTGTTTGCAAAATAAAATTTATCTTTGCGAAATTCTGCCATGTCGGCATTATAGCATGCGCGTGCCGAAATTGCAATCTATTTTGCTAAATTCGTTATTGATATTCTTTTTCGGCACGGGTATAATGTTAAAAAAAAGAAGGAGGAAGCCGCATGATTCGTTTGTGCGCGTTTTCGGACGAAGCGGACGCAAGTTTAAGCGGGCAGATCGACGCGCTGCACCGCAACGCGATCGCTCTTACCGAACTGAGAAGCGTAGGGGGCAAAAACGTTTCCAAATTGACGGAGGGGGAAGCGAAAGAAATTTACAACACGTTAAAGCAAGAGGGGATCGCCGTATGGGCGTTGGGCTCCCCCTTGGGCAAGGCGGAAATCGACGTCGATTTTACGCAGTATCTCGAAGAGGTAAAGCACGTTTGCGCGCTTGCCTGCGCGCTCGGCACCGATAAAATTCGGGCGTTCAGCTTTTTTCATGCGGAAGGGCAGCGGCAAAAGGTGCTCGATCGTTTGAACCGAATGGCAGAAACGGCGAAAGCGTTCGGCGTAACGCTGTATCACGAAAACGAAAAGGAAATATACGGGGATATTGCTTCGCGCGTTTTCGATTTAATGGAAAATCTGCACGGGTGGGAATTTGTTTACGATCCCGCAAACTTTATTCAGGTAGGGGAGCCCTCGCAAAAAACGTTGCCGCTGTTTGCGCATAGGTGCGCGTACTATCATATCAAAGACGTAATTGCGGAAACGGGCGAACTCGTTCCCGCGGGCTGCGGCGATGGGGATCTGCGCGGGCTGATCGCGGGGATTACGAAGGATACCGTGCTTACAATAGAGCCTCACCTTGCGGTGTTCGAAGGGTATGCGCAGATAGACGGCAGCCAAATGAAGCATAAATTCCGTTTCGAAAGCAAGGGGCAGGCGTTCGATCGTGCTGCCGCAGTGTTAAAAGAACTGCTTGCGCAAACGGGCTATCGCGAAGCGGACGGAGGGTATATCAAGTGAACGCGGGCATCAATTTATTTTCTTTGCGCAAGCTGCTCGGCAGCGAAGAAGGCTTTTTATCTACGCTGCGCGCCTTAGCAAACATGGGGTATTCGTATCTGCAAATATCGGGCGCGCCCTGGAACGCCGCCCTCTTTGCAAAAGGCAGCAAAGAATACGGGCTGCCCGTGTATTTGACGCACGCGCCGATGGATCGCATTTTAAACGATACCGACGCTTTGATGAAAGAGCACGAACTGTTCGGGTGCGGCAATATCGGGCTGGGCATGATGCCCGTAGAAACGGTGATAGACGAAAGCGCGTGCAAAGCGTGCATTGAACGGTTGAACGGCGCGGCGGAGCGGATGAAGCGCAACGGGTTTACCTTTTTCTATCATCATCACCACTTCGAATTTTTCCGCCATAACGGAGAAACGGTGTTCGAATATATGTTGAAAAACGCGCCCTCGATCAACTTTACGGCAGATTCTTATTGGCTGCAATACGGCGGCGTTACCCCCGAATCGTACTTTAAAAAACTGCGCGGGCGCACGGCGTGCGTGCATTTAAAAGATTACCGCATCGTCTGCGAACAGAGCGATACGGGCGCGCGGTTAAAACCCGCGTTTGCGCCCGTCGGCTGCGGCTCGCTCGACTTTGCGGCGATCGTTAAGGCGGCGAAAAAAGCGGGCGCAAAGTATTTCTTCGTCGAACAAGACGACGCGTGCGATTATCCAGACCCGCTTGCCCAAGCGGAAAAAAGCATTCGGTATATTAAGGAGAATTTGTAATGAAAGAAAAAATCAGATTCGGCGTGATCGGTTTGGGCAATCAAGGCTCTACCTACGTGTTAAAGTTATTCGACGAAGGAAAAATCGAAAACGGCGTCGTTACCGCCATGTGCGATTGTAACCCCGCCAAGATCGAAGCGATCAAACAGAAAACGAAAAACAACGCGGCGCAGTATTTTACCGATTATAAGCAAATGCTTGCAAGCGGACTGTGCGACGCGGCGCTCATCGAAACGCCCCACTATCTGCACCCCGAAATGGCGATCGAATGCTTTCGGAACGGGATCGCCGCGATTTCGGAAAAGCCCGCGGGCGTGTATGCCGAACAGGTAAAAGAGATGAACGAAGCGGCGAAAAAGAGCGGCGTGCCCTTTGCGATGATGTTCAACCAGCGCACTAACTGCGTATACCGCAAAATGCGCGAATTGTATCTTTCGGGCGAGATCGGAACGTTGCAGCGCGTCAGCTGGACGATCACCGATTGGTTTCGCACGCAACATTATTACGATACGGGAAGCTGGCGTGCGACTTGGGCGGGCGAAGGGGGCGGCGTGCTCATCAATCAATGCCCCCACCAACTCGATTTGATCGGTTGGATCTTGGGCGAACTGCCCGCAACCGTGCGCGGATTCTGCGAATACGGCAAGTGGCACGATATCGAAGTAGAAGACGAAGTTACCGCGTTTTTCACCTATCGAAACGGCGCGACGGGGGTGTTCATTACCACCACGGGCGAAACGCCGGGGGCGAACAGATTGGAAATTTCGGGCACGAAGGGCAAGCTGCTGTGCGAAGGGGATAAACTGTATTTATACCGCAACGCGCAAGACGGCAAAGAATTTTGCCTTACTTCGCAAGAGTCGTTCGCAAAACCCAAGTGCGTGCGGGAAGAGGTGCAAACGGACGGAAAAAATCCGCAGCATGCGGGCATAATAAATAATTTCGCAAACGCTCTTTTGGGCAAAGAAGAACTGTTCGTCGCGGGCACGGAAGGCATTCACGGGGTAGAGTTGATGAACGCGATCGAACTTTCGGGCTGGCTGGGCGGCGAAGCGGTTTCCCTTCCCGTAGACGGAAAAGAGTATCTGCGCGAGCTGAACGTGCGCCGCGCGCATTCCCGTCTAAAAGAGCAGTGCGACGGCGTTGCGGAAAGTACCGAAAACACGTACGGAGGAAGCAAGTGAAATCGGCTGTGATCGGTTTGGGCGTAATCGGAAAGGTGCACGCCGAACTGTTAAAACAAAACGGAACGCTCGCCGCCGTGTGCGATTGCGACGGGGAAAAGCTGCGCCTGTATCAAGGCGTGCGCGGGTATAACGACTGGCGGGAACTGCTCGAAAAAGAGCGCCCCGACGCGGTGCATATCTGCACGCCCCACTGTTTGCATGCGGAAATGACGATTGCCGCGCTCGAACAAAACATCAACGTGTTGTGCGAAAAGCCGCTGTACATGCGTAGGGAAGAAATCGAAAAAATCCTTTCCGCCGAACGAAATTCCCGCGCGCAGCTGGGGGTATGCTTTCAAAACAGATACAATCCATCGTCGCTGTACGCGAAAAATTTTTTGCGCGGAAAAACCGTTTCGGGCGGCGCGGGCATGCTTGTTTGGCGGCGGGATAAGCAATATTACGCTTCCGCTCAATGGCGGGGAACGCGCGCGGGCGAAGGGGGCGGGGTGCTTATCAATCAGGCATTGCACACCGTCGATCTGCTGTGTTGGTTTTTAGGAGTTCCCGATTTCGTTACGGCAACCGTTTGCAATCTTTCGCTGCAAAACGTTATCGAAGTAGAGGATACGGCGGTCGTGCGCTGTACGGGAAAAAGCGGATTTTCGCTGTTTGCGACTAACGGCGGCGCGCGGGATTTTCCGCCCGAAATCGTATTGCAGGCGGAAGGCGGCGAACTGCGCGTTTTGCCGAACGGCGTGTTTGTAAACGGCGAAAAGGTGCCCGTGGCGCGCATGCGCGAAGGGCTGGCAAAGCCCTGTTACGGCGGCGGGCACGGCGCGCTCGTCGAAGATTTTTACGACTGTTTGCGTACGGGCAGAAAGTTTGAAATCGACGGAAAAGAGGGCGCAAAGGCGGTAAAAATCGTGCTTGCGGCATACGAAAGCGCGGGAAAGGAAGTAAAGGTATGAAAGAATTTTACGGCGAAGAATATTTGTTAAACGGCGAAAGCGCGAAAAAAATTTTTTCCGCGGTGAAAGATTTGCCGATCATAGACTATCACTGTCATTTAAACGAAAAGCTGATCGCTCAAAACGCGGGCTTTCAAACGATCGGCGAACTTTGGCTTGCGGGCGATCACTATAAATGGCGCGCCATGCGCCTGTGCGGCGTAGACGAGGAATATATCACGGGCAAAAAAAGCGATCGCGAAAAGTTTTTCGCCTACGCGAAAATATTGCCCATGCTCGCGGGCAATCCGCTTTACGCTTGGTCGCATCGGGAACTGCGCGAACTGTTTGCGATTAAAGAACCTTTAAACGGCGACAGCGCTCAACGCATATGGGATGAAGCAAACGAACGGTTAAAGGGGTTGCGCCCGCGCGATTTGTTGAAAAAATTCGGCGTGGAATATGTCGCCACAACGGACGATCCCGTAAGCGATTTAAGCGCGCACGGCGTGTACGGCGGCACGAAAGTCGCGCCCACCTTCCGTCCCGATCGGCTGTATTCGCTCGAAGAAGATTACATAAAACGGCTGGGCGCAAGCGCGGGCGAAGAGATATCGACGCTCGATAACCTGCTTTCCGCAATCGAAAAGCGATTAAATTATTTTGTTGTAAAAGGGTGTAAAATTTCCGATCACGGATTCGAAAAATTTCCGCACGGTTACGCTTCTTACGAAGAGGCGAAGAGGCTGTTTGAACGCCGCGCGGCGTTGCGCGCGGAAGAAAAAGACGCCTTTTTCGGCTTCCTTTTGGTATGGCTTTCAAAGCAGTATCAAAAAAGGGGCATGATCATGCAGCTGCATTTTTCCGTCGTGCGCAACAACAATGCGCAAATGTTTCGATCGTGCGGGGCAGACAGCGGATTCGATTTGATGAGCGGGGAACAAAACGTAACCGATTTGATCGCCTTCCTCAATCAAATGCAGGAAGAAGAACGCCCGCAAACTATTTTGTATCCGCTAAACGACAACAACCTTTCCGCGATTGCGGCGGTAACGGGCGCCTTCCGCAATGTAAAAATGGGCGCGGCGTGGTGGTTTAACGACAGCGTGCAAGGCATCAAAAAAAATCTTTCCGTCGTTGCGGAATATTCCGCATTGGGAAGCAGTTTGGGCATGCTTACAGACAGCCGTTCCTTTTCCTCTTACGTGCGGTTCGGCTTTTTCCGCAGGATCCTTTCCGATTATCTGGGCGGGCTTGTCGAAGGCGGCGAATACCCGTTGGATCAAGCGATCGAAACGGCGAAAAACATCTGCTATTTTAACGTTAAGGAGGCGCTCGGGCTATGAAAATGACCTTTCGCTGGTACGGCGAGCAGGATAGTATACCCCTGCGATTTATCAAACAAATTCCCAACGTGAGCGGCGTTGTTACGGCGGTGTACGATACCCCCGTGGGCGAAGTCTGGCAGGAAGAAAAAATCGCGCGGCTCATGCGCCTGTGCGGCGAAGCGGGGCTGGAAGCGGAAGTGATCGAATCGGTTCCCGTGCACGAAGATATCAAACTCGGCAAGCCCTCACGCGATCGGCTTATCGCAAATTACGCGCAGACCATTCGCAATTTGGGCAAGTTCGGGGTAAAGTGCGTTTGCTATAACTTTATGCCCGTGTTCGATTGGCTGCGCACCGATTTAAAAACGCCCGCAAGCGACGGAAGCACTTCCCTTTCTTACAGCCACGAAGCGCTGTTAAAGCTCGATCCGAAAAATTTGCATCTTCCCGGGTGGGACGAAAGTTACACTTCGGAAGAGTTGAACGGGTTGCTTGCGGAATACAAGCGGATCACGCACGAAAAACTGTTTGAAAATTTGGTATATTTTTTAAACGGGATCATGCCCGCCTGCGACGAAGCGGGCATAAATATGGCGATCCATCCCGACGATCCCCCTTGGGATATGTTCGGTCTGCCGCGCATTGTTACGGGCGAACAAAGTTATGATAAAATGATAAACGCCGTGCCGAATAAGCACAACGGATTTACTTTTTGCACGGGCAGTTTGGGCGCGGGGCGGGGAAACGATTTGCTCGCCATGGCAAAAAAATACGCACGGCGCATTTACTTTGCGCATATCCGCCAGCTGAAGTACTGCGGCGAAAAGGACTTTATCGAAGCGGGGCACTTAACGGATGCGGGCGATTTGGATATTTACGCGGTCGTAAAGGCGCTGATCGAGGGCGGATTTTGCGGCTACGTGCGCCCCGACCACGGCAGAAACATTTGGGGAGAGAACGGCAAAGCGGGCTACGGCTTATACGACAGAGCACTTGGCGCGTGCTATTTGAACGGTCTGTTCGAGGCGATCGAAAAAACCGTTCGTAACGCAGGCGTTGAAAAAAAATTAACGGAGAAAACAAGATGAAATTACCCTTTCAAATCGATTTAAAAGGCAAAACGGCGGTTATCACGGGCGCGGGCGGCGTGTTGATGAGCGAGTTTGCAAAAGCGCTCGGCGCGTGCGGAGCAAACGTCGCGCTGCTCGATATCGATTACGAGGCGGCGGAAAAAGCCGCAAAAAAGATAGGCGAAAACGCCGTTGCGGTGCGGTGCAACTGTTTGGATAAGGCGAGCGTGGAAGAGGCGAAAAACGCCGTTAACGAAGCGTTCGGGCGGGTGGATATTTTGATCAACGGCGCGGGCGGAAACAACCCCAAAGCCACTTGCGATAACGAAACGATGTCGCCCGATTTAAGCGGGGTGAAAGACTTTTTCGCCCTCGACGAAAGCGGGTTGAAATTCGTATTCGATTTAAATATCACGTCGGCATTTCTCGTAACGCAGGCGTTTGCAAAAGATATGGTTATCTCGGGGGGGAATATCATTAACGTTTCGTCGATGAACGCATTCCGTCCGCTGACGAAAATCCCCGCGTATTCTGCGGCAAAGGCGGGAATTTCTAACTTTACGCAATGGCTTGCCGTGCACTTTGCGCCCTGCAACATTCGCTGCAACGCGATCGCGCCGGGGTTTTTCGTAACCAATCAAAACAGGTCGCTTTTATACGACGAAGCGGGCGCGCCCACGGCGCGTACGGGCAAAATTTTAAACGCCACGCCCATGAAAAAATTCGGCGAAACGTCCGATCTGATCGGTACGTTGTTATGGCTTTCCAGCGACGAAGCGAGCGGATTTGTTACGGGCACGGTGATTCCCGTAGACGGCGGTTTTTCGGCGTACAGCGGGGTTTAACCGCAGATTTGCGCGCGGTGGAATTGCGGTATGACGCGCGCCTTTGCGGCAGCTCTTCGCACAGAAAAATAAAACGGCGTTGCATCGTGCAAAAGCGCCGTAAAAAACAAAAGGAAACGTTTATGGAACAGTTAATACCCGTCGTCGTTATCAAACAGATCGGCGATACGGAACGATACATGCAGGCATTGCTGCACAGCGGCGTAAACTGTGCGGAAATCACCTTTCGCACCGATTGCGCCGAGCAGGCGATCGAACTTGCCGCGCGGCAGTTTCCGCAAATGGAAATCGGCGCGGGAACGGTAATCAACGGCGATCAGGCGCGGCGCGCCCTTGCGGCGGGGGCGAAATTTATTGTTTCGCCCGGGCTTTCGGAAGAAGTCGCTTTCATCTGCGCGCAGAAAAATATTCCCTATTATCCCGGTTGCGTAACACCGACGGAAATTATGAAAGCGATCTCGCTTGGGATTCATACGGTAAAATTTTTCCCCGCCAACGTATACGGGGGGCTTGCGGCGATGAAGGCGTTAAGCGCGCCCTTTCCGCAAATCAAGTTTATTCCCACGGGCGGGGTAAACCGCGAAAATTTAAACGAATTTTTAAGTTGGGAAAAAGTCGCCGCAGTGGGCGGTAGTTTTATTATGGAGGAAGCGTTAAAATCATGGCAAAAGTAATTACATTCGGCGAGTTGATGCTAAGGCTCGCGCCCGAAAACTACATGCGGTTTGTACAAAGCGAACGGTACGAAGCGACGTTCGGCGGCGCGGAAGCGAACGTTGCGGTATCGCTTGCAAATTACGGGGCGGAAGCGGCGTTCGTTACCAAACTGCCCGCGCACGAAATCGGGCAGGCGGCGGTCAATTCTCTGCGCAAGTTCGGCGTGGATACAAGCAAGATCGTACGCGGCGGCGATCGGGTGGGTATTTACTATTGCGAAAAGGGCGCCTCGCAGCGTCCGAGCAAAGTGATATACGATAGGGCGTACTCTGCCATTTCGCTTGCCGAGCGGGGCGACTTCGATTGGGAAACAATTTTAAACGGCGCGAAGTGGTTTCACTTTACCGGCATTACGCCCGCCCTTAGCGACAACGCAGCCCAAATCTGTTTGGATGCGTGCAAAAAAGCGAAAGAAAAAAAGATAACGGTATCTTGCGATCTTAACTTCCGCAAAAAGCTGTGGAGCAAGCAAAAGGCGGGCGAGGTAATGGGCAAGCTTTGTAAGTACGTCGATTACTGTATCGCGAACGAAGAAGACGCGAAAGACGTGTTCGGAATACAGGCGGAAAACAGCGATATCGAGGGGGGAACGCTCGATAAAAACGGGTATGTTTCGGTTGCGAAAAAGCTGACGGAAGCGTTCGGCTTTAAGGGGGTTGCGATCACCCTGCGCGAAAGCAAAAGCGCAAACGATAACGATTGGTCGGGCATGCTGTATACGGGCGGCGCGGGGTATTTTTCTAAAAAATATCCCATTCATATCGTCGACAGAGTGGGCGGCGGCGACAGCTTCGGCGGGGGGCTGATTTACGCCCTTTTAAACGGATATCAACCGCAGCGCGCAATCGAATTTGCGGTTGCCGCGAGCTGCTTAAAACACACCGTAGAGGGGGATTATAATTTGGTTTCCCTTGCCGAAGCGGAAGCCTTGGCGAACGGAAACGCAAGCGGCAGGGTACAGCGATAAATTAAAACAGCCGTTCATTTGTGCCGAAAGGGATTTGCCCAATCGCATATAGGTGCACTATTTGCGCACAAACAAAAAACGCCATTTACAAAATGGCGTTTTTCTCTTATAATCAGGTCAAAATTTACGCAAGCGGGTTTCCGCTGAACGGGAAGGAACATTATGTTATTTACAGAAAAGAACGGTTCGCGCGCGGCGTATTCCAAAGATCCCGCCGTGGTAAAGGTAGGAAAAAAGTACTTTTTGTATTTTTCTTCCTATTACGAAGACGGTGGAAGGGAAAAGCTGGGCATTGGAATTGCAACGTCGAACGACGGCGAACGTTGGTCGTCGGCGGGAAAGATCCCGCTTACGCAGGAATGCGAAAAAAACGGAATCGGCGCGCCTGCGGCGATCGTATTGCAAGGGAAAGTGCATTTATTTTACCAAAGCTACGGAAACTGGAAGAGGGATGCGATTTTGCACGCCGTATCCGACGACGGACTGCATTTTGAAAAAGACGAAAGTAACCCCGTATTCCGCCCTACGGAAGATTGGTGCGCGGGGCGCGCGATCGACGCGGACGTAGTGCCCTTTCAAGGAAAGCTGTACCTCTATTTCGCCACGCGCGATTTTGACATGCAGGTGCAAATGGTGGGCGTTGCGGTTGCCGATTTAAACGGCGATTTTTCGCGCGGGTGCTGGCAGCAAGGCGTTGCCGCCCCCGTATTGAAACCCGAATACGCGTGGGAGGGGGAATGTATCGAAGCGCCTGCGACCGTCGTGCACGATAATAAAATTTATCTGTTTTACGGCGGATCGTACAACTGTACGCCCCAGCAAATCGGTGCGGCGGTTTCGGAAGACGGCGTTCATTTTAAAAAGCTGTTTCAAGAACCCTTTCTGCGCGCAGGGGAAGCGGGCAGCTGGAACAGCAGCGAATCGGGGCACCCTTACGTGTTTCGCGACGACGACGGAAAGGTATGGCTGTACTATCAGGGATCGGGCGATCAAGGGGAAAGCTGGTACCTTTCCAAATGCGAAATCGGCTTTTGCGAAGGGCTTCCCCGCATTCTTTAATCGCGGCTCCTTTGCGGAAAAGGGTGATCTGCCTGCGCCTTCATGTAAGAAGAGGGCGATTGCCCGAACGCCGCTTTAAATTGGCGGGAAAAGTATTTTACGTTGGTAAACGAAAGCCGTTCCGCCACCTCGCTCACGTTTAAAAAGGTGGTCATAAACAGGTGTTTTGCAACGTTCAGCTTTTTATCGAGCGCGTACCGCATGGGCGGAACGCCGTACATTGCGCGGAACACCCGTTCCGTCTGCGATACGGAAAGATGCACGGCGGAAGCGATTTCGGAAAGGTCGATCCGCTCGTAAACGTTATAATCGATAAAATTTTTTGCGACGACGGCGGGATTTTCTTTCCGCTCCCGCTCGTTAAATTGGGGCGGTGCGATCAGCTGCGCCAAGCGCAGAATACAGCAAGAAAGTTCGGTGTATGATTCCGCATCGAAAAATTCGCCCGCATGCTTGTTTGCAAGCGCAAACGCCTGTTCGAAGATGGCGCGCGCGTCTGCATGCACCACCGCCGCGCTTTCGGTAATGCCGTGCGCGGAAAGAATGCTGTCTACAAGCGAGCCTTCCACCACAAGAAAAAGTTTTTCGAACGGGTCGTCGCGGTCGGCGTAATAGGTGTGCTGTTGCAGTTTGTTTAAAAAATACAAATCGCCAGCGCGCACGGGTATGGTTTTTTCTTTCGTTTCGATATACCCTTTGCCCGAAACGACGTACTCGAAGTTATACCGCTCCCACACCGTGCCCGCCTTGCTCGAATGAACGATCAGGTAATTGGGGTTGGGCAGCGTTTTTCCCGCCATGGCGAGGTGCAGAAAGTCGTTCCCGCGGGAACGCTCGTCAAAATAGATGATCTCGTTTTTGCGATTGTTGTGCATAACGCCATTATACCACCGCAGAAAAAATCTGTCAATGCGAAAAAACTGCGAAAATAGTTCCATAAAACGGTAATTTATGTATTTCGGTGCGCAAATAGTGCACCTATAAGATAAAATCGTGCGTTTACAAAGCGCGCGCGAAGTGTTACGATTAAATCGGAAAACCCGATAGGAGGAAATTTTATGAAAAAACGGTTCATGGGAATGGCGGCAACGGCGCTTTCCGCACTGATGATAGCGCCTTTATTTGCCGCTTGCGGGCAAGGCGGCGACGATATCGACTTCGACGAAAACGGAAACGTTATCCCTTCCGATAAAACGACGATCATCAATTTTTGGGGCTGGGCGGATAAGTACGAAGAAGCGGTGTTCAACAAACTCGTTTCCAACTTTAACGAAAAGTACAGCGGCGTGATCAAGGTAAATTACACGCCCAAGAGTTCGAGCGGATACAGCGATAATTTCGTCGTAAACATGATCGGCGGGCCGGATATCGCGTATGCGGACGAACGGTATTTTAAGTCGTACGCCGATCAAGGGGTGTTGTACGACGTTTCGGAATTTTATAAAGAAAGCGTAAAAAACTACTTTACTTCGGAAGGGAAAAACGGCTTAGACGAAGCGGACATGCTTCCCTATACGACGGACAGATACCGGTACGATCCCGTTACCACCACTTCCGAACAGACGGATCCGTTGTACGGGCTTGCAAAAGATTTGGCGCCTACGGCAATTTACTTTAATACCAAATTCTTTCAAAACGCGGGCATTACGGTGATATCCGAAACGGAAGAAAGCATTCGCGACTATAACGAGGCGCACCCGACCGCGAAGAAAAAAATAAAAGCGTATTACGAAGAAAACGGTTCGTATTACTTTAACAAATCCATCGCCATGAGCTGGCAGGAATGCGTCGATCTTTCCCGAAAACTGCAAACGGAAGGGGGCGCCGATTACGGATTCTTTTCCGAATGGTGGTTCAACTACGGCTTTACGGTGGGCGGCGACTGCATCGAATACGTTCCGACGAACGATCCCGCGTTCAACGGCGGCTATTGGGAATTTACTCTTGCGGACGAAGAAAAAAATTATATCGTAAAAGACGGCGGTCAGCCGATCGCGGTGGGAGGCAATACCTATTCGGCGGGGCAGATCGTGGAATATAACGATAAAAAGCTGCTTACGGCGGAACAAAAGGAGCAATGTAACGTATTGCCCTCTCAGCGGGAAGCGTTTACCGAATTCGTGCGCCTTTCGCAGGGCACCGATCAGCTGGTCGATACCGTAAGCATCGAAAACTTTTACGGCGCGGGCGAAGGGGGCAAGCTGTACGGCTACGGCATTACGCCCGATCCCAACTCGATGAGCGAGAACAAGAACGCATACTTTTCTTCGGGCAAGGTGGCGATGCTCGTTTCCACCGCTTCCGTGCAAAGACAGTTTACCGAGAACATGCGCGGCGAAAACAAGTTTGACGTATGCCCCATGCTCGTTTACAAAGAATACAGCGCCGACGGCACCGAAGTGCTTGTGCACGGGGTGGAAGGGGCGCACAGCGGCTCGGTGGGGATCGTTATGAACGCGAACACCAAAAACCCCAACGCGGCGTGGCTGTTTATGGAATATATCGCAAGCAAAGAGGGGCAGGAAATTCAGGCTTCGGGCGGGTTTGCGGTTCCCTACTATAAATCGCTTGCCTACGCGCAAGACGGCGTATTTTTAAAAAGCGATTACGCCGCGGAAAACGCGATCGTCTTTGCAAAGGCGACGGCGTACGAAACGCCCGGCGACTGGTGGTATTTGAAAGATAAAAAGTGGATCGACGACTGGGCGCGCGTATTAAACAGCGACGTGCGCAACGGCAAAAAGAGTTTGACCCAATTTTACGAAAGCGCGGAATATAAAAACACGCAAAAGCTGCTCAACGCGTACACCGCGAAGAAATAAGGAGAAAGTATGAACATACCCGAAAAACGTACGCCCCGCGCAAAGCGCGCCAAGCGTGCGCGGAACGAGGAGATCTGCGGCACGATCATGGCGTTTCTGCCCGTGCTGCGCTGTATTCTGTTCAGCCTCGTTCCCATGGCGCTCGCCTTTATCATGGCGTTTTATAAAATGAAAACGCCCGTGTCGTTTGCGGGCGCAGAGTTCGTTTTGTTCGACAATTTCAAGGCGATTTTTTCCGATCCCAACTTCGGCACGGCGCTTTTAAACACGCTGATTTACGCGGTTACGTTACCCGTTTCCGTGGTGTTCGCGCTGCTGCTCGCTTCCGCGCTGAATGCGGACATTAAAGGGAAAGGCGCTTTTCGCGTGATTTTGTTTTTGCCCTTCATCTGTTCTACGGTTGCCATCGTGTTTATTTTCAAGTGGCTGTACAACACCAATTACGGTATTTTAAACGTATTGTTCGGGCAGCAGATCGGCTGGCTCGATTCCCCCGCCATGTTCCGCTTTTCGCTGATCATGATGATCGTATGGTCTACGACGGGCTATAAAATGCTGCTGCTTTCGGCAAGCCTTACTTCGGTAAACACTGCCTATTACGAGGCGGCGGAAATCGACGGGGCGAACGCCTTTCAAAAATTTATTCACATTACCGTGCCCGCCGTCAGCCCCACCATCTTTTTCCTGCTCGTAACGGGGCTTGTGAACGTGCTGCAAATGTTCAGCGAAACGCAGGTAATGGATGCGACGGGCGGGCAGTCGGTAGACTACGCGGGGCTTACCGTGGTGTTTTACCTTTACCGCGAAGGGTTTAACTACAACGCCATGGGCATCGCTTCCGCCGCTTCTTGGGTGCTGTCGCTGTTGATTTTGCTGTTGACGGTGTTCAACTTTAAAATTTCCAAACTGTGGGTGCGCTATGACTGATACGAAAATCGCAGCAAAAAGCAACAAATTGGCAAGGGGAAAAAAGATCGCAAAAAAAGGGGGCTGTTACTTCTTTTTGGCGGCGTGCGCGTTTATCGTGCTGTTTCCCTTTTATGTAGCGGTGGTCACTTCGTTCAAGTTCCCCGCCGAAGCAAACAATCTCGATTTTACTTGGTGGCCGACGGAATTTACCTTTAACGGCTATAAAGACGTGTTCACCTATCGCGGCGGAAACACGGTGGAAGGTCCGCTGATCTTGCTCGGATTTTTAAATACGGTTTGGATGATTTTGCCCCGTTCGCTGATAAGCACCGTGCTTGCAGGCATGGCGGGCTATGCGTATGCGAAACTGCGCTTCCGCGCGAAGAACGGCATGTTCGGCTTTTTAATGGCGACGATGATGGTGCCGGGGGTGATTACGCTGATTCCTTCGTATTTGCTCTTTTATCATCTCGGTTGGCTGAATACGCCGCTACCCGTAATCTTGCCCCCGCTTTTGGGCGGCACGGCAAGCGTGTTCTTTTTGCGGCAGTACTATATGGGCGTGCCTTCCGACATGATGGACGCCGCTTCGGTAGACGGGTTGGGGTATTTCGGAATTTACTTCCGCATTATGTTTCCCATCGCCATGCCCGCGTTTTGGGCGCAGTTCGTGCTTGCGTTCGTGGGCGGTTATAACGAGTATTTGGGACCCATGCTGTACTTGAAAAACGCTTCGCTGCTCACCTTGCAGCTTGCGTTGCAGCAGTTTTCCAGTTCGCGGCAATATACCGATCCGAGTGCGGTAATGGCGGCGGCTTTGTGTGCCCTCGTGCCTACGGTCGCGCTGTTTATCGCGGCGCAAAAACAATTTATTTCGGGCATCGTTACGTCGGGCTTAAAACTTTGACGGTACGCAGAATAAAGGAGGAAATTATGAGATTTTTAAAAAAGTGTGCGCCCGTGTTTGCGCTTGCGTGCGCGTTTGCGCTCGTCGGGTGCGGGGAAGATCCTACGTTTGAACAATCGTTGGGCTTTTCCGACGGCACCGTTGCGCAGGAAGACGCGCCCCTTTTGGGAAGAGAATACGATACGTCGCTGTTTTACCGCAACGATTTAACGCTGCGCGAAGTCGCCGATCCCGGAGTGATCTACGTAAGCGAGGGGGAAGAGGCGGGCAAGCTGTTTTTATACGGCACGAGCAATTCCCTTTCCGTGCGCGGGATCGGGGTTTGGCAGTCGTCCGATTTGGTGCATTGGGATAGGTGCTCGGTCGCGTTCGACCCTTCGCCGCAGAGTTGGAGCTATTCCAACATTTGGGCGCCCGAAGTGGTTTACGACGCTCCTTCGCAAACGTATTACATGACTTATTCCGCGCGCAATTCCAACACGATCGCAAACGGCGGAAAATATTATGCAAACACGTATATCGGGCTTGCCACGGCAAGCAGTCCGCTCGGTCCTTTTCGGCAGTACACGGGAACGAACGCAAACGGCGACGAAATCGGTTTGGGCGATCCCGTTTTCGATCCCGCAAAGATCACTGCGGTAAACGGCGAACCGTGCGAAGAGGGAACGTACGCGCGCTATCGCTTTTTGGATTCTTCTTACTTTGTAGACGAAGACGGGCAGATATACCTTTATCTTTCGCGCGGGCAGGATAGATATCACATTTTGCAGGATACCGATATCGATTACGAAGCAATCAACGGCACTTCCGAACTGTGGGTCGTAAAGATGAAAGATTTCGCTTCGCCCGACTATGCTTCGTGCAAGCAGATTACCAAGGCGGGTTACAACACGGTAGAGGGGGAAACGGAAAACGATATCGAAGCGGAACGCGCCGCTACCGAGCGCATCAACGAAGCGCCGCAAATGACGCGGCGGGGCAGTTCGTACTATTTGACCTATTCGGTGGGCGGTACCTCTTCCAACCTCTATTCGGTTGCGCAGGCGGTGGGCGAAAGCCCGACGGGGCCTTTCCGCAAACTTTCCAAAGAGGAAGGCGGTCTGGTACTGGGCACCGAGATGAACTGGATCCAAACGGCGGGCACGGGGCATCACTGCGTAACGAAGATCGGGAACGAATTGTTCTTGTTTCACCACGAGGGGGCGGATCGGTACACCATCGATACCAACAACCGCGCGATCGGGTACGACAGAGCGGGCTTTTTAAAGAACGCCGCAGGTCAGGAAGTAATGGTTGCAAACGGACCGACTTCGTACAGCTTGCAGGCTTTACCGCAGGCGTTCAGCGGATATCGCAATATCGCGCCCGAAGCGGAAGTTTCCGCAAGCGGATTAAAAGAGGGAAGCGATAAAGCACATTTGACGGACGGATTTTTCGCTTCGCACGCGTACGGGGCAATCGGCGAAACGGAGTTCAACGCGGGGGAAACGGCTACGGTAACCCTTACCTTCGAAGATTACCGCAAGATCCGCGCGATCATGCTGTATAACAGTATCGACTATAATAAAATTTTCTATCAGATCGCGCGCATTACCCTGCGCGTGCGCACCGAAGGGGGCGCGTACGGCACGGTGACGGTGAACAACGTCACCTTCCCGTTAGACGAGCGCACTTCGTACAGCTCGCAAGAGCTGATGTTTGCGGGAAGCAACCTCGTGCTCGACTTTAACGAGATCGCGGTAAAGTCCATCGAAATCACCTTCCGCGCGCCCCGCAGCGAAGGGGTTGTCGCGATCGGGGATATTTGGGTTCTCGGAAAATAAGGAGGAAGAAAGATGAAAAGAAAACTGTTAGTATCCCTCTTTTCGGCTGCGGCGCTTTGCGCGTGCATCGGCGCGGGCTGCGCCGTCGAGCCGACGGAAAGCGAACTGAACGGCATAAAAAATTTCGGGTTCGAAAATCCCGCGCACGAGAACGAATATCTTTCCCGCTATGCAACGGACGAAGGGTTTGAGATCGACGGCGTGCTAAGCGAAAACGTTTGGCAGGAAAACGGCACGGCGTTCACCTTCGAACACGAATCGAGCACGGCGGAAAACCCCGTTACGATGACGAGCAAAAGCTACCTCGGCGAAAAGGGGGTATACCTCGCGCTTTCGGTAAAAGATACGGCGGTGTACTACTCGCCTGATCGAAAGGCTTCGGGCAATACCTCTGTAGAAGTGTACCTCGGCGCGTTCGGCAAAACGGAATGGGACGGCAACAGTTTCCGCATTTCCGTCGTGCCCACGGGGAACGAAAGTTGCACCACCGAAATGCGCACCTACCGCACCAAAAAGGCGGCTTTTACGGGGGATACCGACACGCTGAAAGCGGAATGGAGCCTTTGGTACAAAGCGCATAAAGCGGCATGCCGTGTAAACGGCGCGGGCATCAACACGGGCTTTAACGAGGGGTACGACGTAGAATTGTTCGTGCCGTACGAAAGTTTGGGGATCGAACAAAAGCCGGAAGCGGTGCAGTACATGACGGCGTTTTACCACGTAGAATCGGAAGCGACGAATGCAGACAGCGTTTGGACGAAGTGCGATCAAAACGTGGCGACAACCTCGCTCGGCGGCTGGCTGGTCGCAACGAACGACGCGATCGGATATTATTCGGAAATGGCTGATCAAATCTTTGCCGAGAAAGACGGCTACATGACCATTGACGGCAAGCTGATCGAATCCGTTTGGCATGCGGAAAACGCGCTTACCTACCGCCCGAAGAACGCAGCTTACGGCACGGATGCTTCCGTTTCGACGATCGCTCACCTTTCCGATTTGGGCGTGTACGTCGGCATGACGGTAAAAGACAGCAAGGTTTACGCAACGGGCGCGCGCAACGTAAAGTTCAACAGCGGCGTAGAACTGTGGGTACAGAGCGCGGACGCGGAAGCGGTAAACGAAAAATCGGTGCAGCTTCGCGTCGACGCGCTGGGCAACGTAAGCAAATGGCAGGGCACGGGCGCGACGGACGGCGGCGCCTTTGCCGAAAAATACTTCCCTTCCATTTCGGCGGTAACGCTGCTCGGGTGCGAAAAGGTGAACGGCGCCGTGGCAAGCGATACGGCGGAAGGGTTCTGCGTAGAGGTGTTTATTCCTTGGTCTTCCCTCGGCATGAACGAAAAACCGAACTCGGTTGCGGTGTATCCTTCTTACGTGCACGCGGGCAACAATACCAATACGAACAACACCACCAACGAATATTGGCAGTATTTCCAGCTCGCTTCGCAGACGGCGGCAAGAACGCAGTCGAAATCGGCGTTCCTGCGCCTTACGGACGGCGGCTTCGAAGGGGTTTTGATTACGGAAAGTTTTGCGTTCAACGCGGATGATTTACAGCAAGACGGCAGCTATAAAACCCGCTTCGATCTGATCAAAGAATACCGCCCCGCGCCCGCTTCGCAAAAGCTCGACTCTATCGCCGTGACCGATGCGGTTTGCGAAGAAGAGGGGATATCGATCACCCATTTGGGCGAAGGGGAATACGAAATCGTCTTCTCGCCGCAGGCGGTGCTCGCTTGCACGAACGGCAAAGAATTTACCCTGCGTTCGGGCGCGTTAAGCGCAACGGCTACGGCGCAATATCTGCCCGTTTTCTTCGACGGCGAGGTGAACGATTCGGAAGGCTACGCGCCCCCGTACAGCTTCGTCACGCAAGACAGCGGCGGAAAATACAACGAAATTACCGTAAATGCAAAACCCGTGTCCGCGGGCATGGTGCTTGCAATTACAATGCGATCTTCGTATATCAACTATCAAACAACGGAATTAGGAAACGGAAACAACGGCGGCGGCATCGAGATTATGATGGCAAGCACCCCTTCGGCAACCGATACGAACGGCATTTGGTGGCGTCTGTTCGCAGACGGCAGCGCGCGCTGCGTGCGCGATCTAACCAAGGGCGCGCCGCTGAACGAGCGCACGAAAACGCCGCTCGGAAGCAGTTCGTACGCGGTGGGGTTAACGCCCGTCGATGCGGAAAATCCCGCAGAGGGCTACTCTCGCATGACGGCGGAATTCTTTATTCCGTATGCGGCGGTCGGCGCAGCGGGCGCGGAAGATTTCTATTTCGTCGTCGGCGCGGTCGGCACAAAGGTTTCCGATAATTCTTCGCTTGCGATCCGCTGGGCAGACGGTTCCGCCGTTGCAAAACCTGCCGACGCACTGTGGACGAGCGCGGCTTCGGCGGGTGCGAACCGCTTGCAAGATCAAACGGTAACGGTAACGTCAGAAGAGGGCGGCTGCTCGTTTAAAGTAAAAACGTCCGTCGGCGAATACACTTACGCGAAAGGTTTAAATTTCGTGGGGGGGGGTACGGTAGCGGAAGGCGTGTTCGGCACGTATACTTGTACCCTTACGCAGCCGGCAACGCTAACCGCAACGCGTGGCGGACAAACGGTAACCGTTACGGTCGTATACAACGCCGCGCTGTCATTGGACGGCACTGTAAACGACGGCGAATATACGGGGCATTTTACCTATCGCATCGGCGGCACGGGTATCGGGAAAGACGCAAACGATTACGCGGATATCAAAGTTTCTTACTACCTTTCTTCGTCCGCCCTATACCTCGCGTTCGAAGCGACGGAAAACACCGCGAAAACGCTTACGAATACGGGCGCGAACACAAACCAAGGATCGGCGGGAATGGACTTTGTGGTTGCTTCTGCCGAAAACAAGGCGAGTTATTACCGCGCGTATGCTTCGGGATTGATGCGCAAAAAATCGGTTGCGACGATCGCGACGGGTAGTTTCGGCGCGCCCGCGGCGCCTGCGGCGGAAAACTTTATGCGGGGCAGCCACACGGTAGAAGCGGGGCAGACGCAAAGCGGGATCACGCAATGGGCGATGGAATGGAAAATCGAATTTTCCGCGCACGGCGTTTCTTCCGCAGACGATTTGCGCTTCCTGTTCGGGTGGATCAACGCGAACAACGCCGACCGTTTTTACGGTAAACTTACGGGGCAGACGAACGCGATTACCTCTTATGGCGAATATTTCTCGCTTGCCGACATTATCGCGCTTGCCGAAGAAGAACAGGCGGGAGCGTGAAGCGTATGAAGTTAAAATCGATCGCCGCCCTTGCGCTTTGCGCGGCGGTGGCAGGCGGGATCGCGTGCGGCGCGCTTCCCGCAATCAAAGCGGAAGCCGCAGGTACGCCCATCGACGTATGGCTGATCGGCGGGCAGTCGAACGCGGTCGGGTACGCGCAGGATTCCCCTTCCGATCCCGACCCGCGTTACACGCAGGGGTTCGACAACGTGCTCTATTACGGCGCGTACGAAACGGATACAAATTCCTGCCCGACCGACTTTGTCCCCGTCAAGTTGGGGCAAGGTAAAAATTGGAGCGGCGGCACAAAGGGCTCGGGCGCGGAAATCGGAATCGCTTCCGCTTTGGGCGATTCGCAGGGCAAAAACGCAATCATCAAATGCGCGTGGGGGGCAACCTTTCTGTATCCAGACCGCAGCGCAAGCGTTTCGCAAAGCCAAGGCACGTGGACTTCGCCAAGCTATCAACAATCGTCGGGGCAGACGGGCGGTATGATCGGCAACCTGTATCGCCGCTTTCTGCAAACGGTGCAAACGGGATTGGGTAAGCTGAAAGCGCAGGGATACCTTCCTACCGTTCGCGGCATGTGGTGGATGCAGGGGGAAGCGGAATCGGGCACGTCGGCTTACGCCAACGCGTATGAAGCGTGTTTGACCGATTTTATTTCCGATATCAGAGGGGATCTTTCCGACGTCGCGGAAAGCGACCTTTCCGAAATGCCCTTCGTGCTGGGTAAAATATACCGCAACCCCGCGTATCCCGCGCAGGCGCATATCGATACGGTGCGCAGGGCGCAGCAACAGGTTGCCGATACGCTTGCGGGCGTGTTTGCGGTAGACTGCACGGGGCTTGCTCAGCAAGACGGCTGGCACTTTAAAGCGGACGCGCAAAAGTATTTGGGCGAACAGTTCGTTTCCGCCGTGCTCGCTTCGGAAGGCTTGCGCAAAGTTACGGTAAATGCCGAAAACGTTTCCGTTTCGGGCGCGGGCATTAAAGAAGCGGGGCAAACGGTTCGCCTGCGCGTTACGCCCAAACGCGGCTATCGGGTTACGGGCGTTTCGTACCGTCAAGCGGGCGGCGAAGAGATTTCTCTTTCGCAAACGGACGGCGTTTATAATTTTGTTATGCCCGATGCGAACGTAACCGTTACGGTAAAAACGCAAGCGCTCCCTTTGTACCGCGTAACGGAAATTACCGTGAACAGTGCGGACATGGGGTCTGTATTTCCCTCTGCCGAAGCAAAAAACGGCTGGTACGAAGGGGAAAGCGTGCAGATTGCCGTACAGCCGAAAAGCGGATATCGAATTGCACGCGTTACGGTAAACGGGCAGGAAACCGCATGCGATTCGGAGCGCAACGGATTGTATCTTTACACCGTTTCCTGTCTTGCGGACGTCGTGTTCCGCGCCGAGTTTACAAAGGCGGATACGCCGCCCGCCGCGGAAGAGCCGCCTGTGCCGACTCAGCCTTCGGAAGAAGAAAAGGCGGATAAAAATTACACGGGGCTTATCGTCGGTTGCAGCGTGGGCGGAGCCGCGCTATTGGGCGGGGGAGCCGCCGCGGCAGTAATCGTGTTAAAAAAGAAAAAGAAATAAAAGTATGCGCCCCGAACAAAAAAATTCGGGGTGCATTTTGTTTGTCGGAACCGTTTGTATTGCTCTATAAAAAGGCTACATATATAGCCAAAGACGCACTTTTTTTGTTGAAAACCCTAATTGTTTTGTTCTGTGAAAAGGCTACATATGTAGCCAAGGGCGCATTTTTTGTCGGAATCGTTTGCTTTGTTCCGTGAAAAGGCTACATGTGTAGCCAAGGACCATTTTTTTCGGAATCGTAAGTATTGCTCCATAAAAGGCTACATGTGTAGCCAAGGGCGCACTTTGCGCGGGGAAAATGAACGGAATCATGATATTTTTATTTGTTTTGTATCGATCACCCGCCGTAAAAAAATACGGGCAAAGCAAATCATGTTAATATAACTGTAAAAAATTCCGCCCGTGTGATACAAAAGCAAAACACGGGCGGGTTTCGTAAAAGCATTTTTATTTTACGGGAACGGAAAGCGAAACGGTTATTTTCAGCGCGTTATAATTTTGCTGTACCCGTACGAATTGACGACTGCGTCCGTCTTAACGCCCGACTTGCAAAGGGGGCAACTTACGGGCGCGTACGAAGCGTAATTTAAAAGATCATCCGCCGAAAAAAGTTTTACCACAGGCACGTCTACTCCTTTAAACGCCGCGCCGAACACCGTCGCCGCGCCCACCGCTTCGCCGCCGTAATAGCGTATCCCTTCCACCGCCGCATTCACCGTCATACCGGTGGAGGCGGAAGCGGTTAAAAGCAGCACCCGCTGGTCTTTTATATAAGGCAAAAAGTTATCGCGCAAAATCATTTTATCGTCGGTAATTTCGGGCGAGATCACCGCGATATCTTGATGCAGGTTAATGCCCGAATGGGAAAGTTCGCTTGCGAGGAACGCGCCTACCATCTTCATACGCTCCAACGAAATAATCGTATCGATGGGGGTATTGCAGTAATGTTCCGCAAACATGCGCGCCGTCGTTTTCGCCATGCGCATTTGCGATTTTATTTTGGTCATGTCCACGCAGTAATTTACATGCGAGTGTTTTGTTGCAAAGTGACCGGGTATTACCGTAACGGTAACCGCTCCGTTGCTGTTCGCCTTTAATTCGAACGCCCTTTTTTCCATAATTCGTTAAACCCCTTTTCTTTTATTTTAATATAAAATCGCGCGAATGTAAAGAGCGAACGGAAAATTTTTTGCGCGAATGTGCGATTTTTTTGCCCCTCGGCGTTTAATCGGTTTGACTTTGTATTATATTAGTAGTAGAATGATTTAGCACTTTCGGGCAGAGAGTGCCAACGGGGAACAAAGATGGACGAAACCATTTCCGAACGGAAAAAGAAAATTCTGCAAAGCGTGGTAAACGAGTACGTCGAATCGGCGATACCCGTATCCTCTAAGGCGATCACGCAAAAGCACATGACGGACGTTTCTTCCGCCACGGTGCGCAGCGAACTTGCCGCGCTCGAAGAAATGGGGTATTTGACGCAGTTCCATACTTCGGGCGGAAGGATCCCTTCCCCCAAGGCGTACAAGCTGTACATCGAAGAGTTGATGGAGCGCAGCGAACTTACATCCGAACAGGTAAATTTTATTCGCGAAAGTTTTGCGCGGCGCGCCTCGCATGCCGAAAGCATTGTAAAGAGCGTAGCCGATCTCATATCCGAACTGACCGACTATACTTCGGTCGCCCTCAGCGATCCTTCGGCGGAACGGGTAAAAAACGTAGGGCTGTTTCCGTGCGGAGATAAGGCGCTGCTGCTGCTCGTTACCGATCTGCGCATTTTAAAAGATTCGTTTATCGCCCTTCCCGAAGAGATGGAAGAGGAAGAACTCGCCCGCATTTCCGCGACTTTGCAGGCGGTGTTCGGGGGCAGAAGGTTAGACAGCGTGCGCGAAGCGGAAGCGGAGGCGATGAACGCGTTTACCTCTTACCGGCAGGTATGCAGAGAAATTTTAGACGCGCTGTTCGCTTATACAAGCCGCAAAGACGTGATCCTTTCGGGCGAGAGCAAGAGTTTGCAAAAGCCCGAATACGACGACGCGGAAAAGGTAAAAGAATTTCTTTCCCTTGTGGAAAGCAAAGAAAAGATACAAGGGCTTCTCGCCGAAGAAGATCCCGAAATTCGCATTCAGGTAAAGATCGGCGGGGAAGGAGTGCCCGAAGACTGTTCGCTCGTTTCGGCGAACTATTCGGTAGGGGGCAGACAGCTGGGCACGTACGGAGTGGTAGGTCCCGTGCGAATGGATTATGCGAAAGTGGTATCCGTTTTGGAAAACGTAGGGGAAATTCTTCAAAAACTGGTGAAAAATTAAAAAACGGTGGTATAAATAATGGCAGAGAAAAACAAGCGGGAAGAAAACGAAGAAGAAATTTCCGAAGTTCAGCCCGAAACGCAGCAATGCGAATCGCCCGAACAGGCGGAAGACGGCGCGCTTATTTCGGCAAAGGCGGAAGCGGAAGATTTTAAACGCAAATGGTATTCGGTAACCGCCGAATACGAAAACTACCGCAAGCGCACGGCTTCCTCCCGCGCGCAGGCATATGCGGACGGCAGGGCGGACGTTGTAAGCAAACTCTTTCCCATAGCGGATAACCTCGACAGGGCGCTTTTAAGCTGTGCCGACGAGGCGACGAAAAAGGGCATTGAAATGGTGGTAAAGAGTTTCGAAAAACTGCTTTCCGACGAAAAGATCACCGCAATCGATCCCGTAGGCGAAGATTTCAGCGCGGAAAAGTGCGAAGCGATCATGGCGGTCGAAGCGGAAGAGGGCGAAAAGAGCGGAACGGTAAAACAAGTTTATTTAAAAGGGTACGAACAAAACGGCAAGGTGCTGCGGTTTGCGCAGGTTGTCGTCGTAAAATAAAAATCAAGTTTAAGGAGTATATCATATGTCTAAGGTAATCGGTATCGATTTGGGAACAACAAATTCGTGCGTGGCGGTAATGGAAGGGGGCGAACCCGTCGTTATCGCCAATGCGGAGGGCGCGCGTACGACCCCTTCGGTCGTCGCGTTCCAAAAGGACGGCTCGCGCGTGGTCGGGCAGGTCGCAAAGCGTCAGGCAGTCGCGAATCCCGATAAAACGGTCATTTCCATCAAACGGCACATGGGGTCGGATTATAAAGTGAAGATCGACGATAAGTCGTATTCCCCGCAGGAAATTTCCGCAATGACGCTCGCAAAGCTGAAAGCGGACGCAGAAGCGTATTTGGGCGGAAAGGTGACGGACGCAGTTATCACCTGCCCCGCATACTTTACCGATGCGCAGCGTCAGGCAACCAAGGACGCGGGTAAGATCGCGGGCTTAAACGTATTGCGCATTATCAACGAGCCTACGGCGGCCGCGCTTTCTTACGGGTTGGATAAAGACAAAGAAAACAGCAAAGTCATGATCTACGACTTGGGCGGCGGCACGTTCGACGTTTCCGTGTTGGAAATTTCGGACGGCGTATTCGAAGTGCTTGCGACCAACGGCAACAATATGCTCGGCGGCGACGACTTCGATAAAAAGCTGATGGACTACATGGCGGAAGAATTTAAAAAGAGCCACGGCGTAGACCTCACCAAAGATAAAATGGCGATGCAGCGTTTAAAAGAGGCGGCGGAAAAGGCGAAGATCGAGCTTTCGGGCATGACGACGACTTCCGTTTCCCTTCCTTTCATTTCCATGACGGAAGCGGGACCCGCGCACCTCGAAATGGATATCACCCGCCAAAAGTTCGAAGCGCTTACTTCCGACCTTGTGGAAAAGACGGCGGAGCCCATGAAGCTGGCTATGAAAGACGCGGGGCTTTCGTATAAAGACCTCGATAAAGTGATCCTCGTGGGCGGGTCCACCCGTATTCCCGCGGTGGTTGCAAAGGTAAAGCAGATCACGGGCAAAGAGCCGTTCAAGGGCATCAACCCCGACGAATGCGTTGCGATAGGCGCGGCGATCCAAGGCGGCGTTTTAACGGGCGAAGTGAAAGACGTGCTTTTGCTTGACGTAATGCCTTTGTCGCTGGGGATCGAAACGCTGGGAGGCGTGTTCACCCGCTTGATCGACCGCAACACGACCATTCCCGTAAAGAAGAGCCAAGTGTTCTCTACCGCGGCGGATAACCAAACGAGCGTAGAAATTCATATTTTGCAAGGGGAGCGCGAATTCTGCCGCGACAACAAAACGATGGGCAGATTCATGCTTACGGGCATCGCGCCCGCGCCCCGCGGCATTCCGCAGATCGAAGTTACCTTCGACGTAGACGCAAACGGCATCGTGCACGTAGAAGCGAAAGATCTGGGCACGGGCAAGAGTACGGATATTACCATTACTTCCTCTACCAACCTTTCCGAAGACGAAATCAACCAAGCGGTAAAGGATGCGGAACAGTACGCGGAAGAAGACAAACTCAGAAAGAAAAAGGTCGAAAACAAAAACAAGTTAGACGGCATGATCTTCTCCGTCGAGCAGACGATGAAAGAGGGCGGCGACAAACTTTCCGAAGAGGATAAAGCCGCGTTGCAGTCGGCTGTGGACGAAGCGAAAAAAGAACTGGAATCGGACGACGACGAAAAGATCACGGCGGCATACGAAACGCTTACGAACGCCGTTCAGCCCGTCTTTGCAAAGCTGTATTCGCAGGCAGGCGGCGCGGGCGCGCCCGGCGCGGAAACGCCCGACGACGACACCGAATTTCACCAGTAATAGGGGCGTGTAAGCGGCTGTTTCGCGCAAACGGTCGTATCTAATGTAATTTGCGCCGCCCGTATCGGGCGGGAACGACAACTTCTCTCTTTTAAGAGGGAAGTTGCGCCATAAAAGAAAAAGGTTTATAACGAATGGCAGATAAAAAGAATTACTACGAAGTTTTGGGCGTAGGGAAAAACGCGACGGAAGAGGAGATCAAGGCGGCTTATAAAAAGCTGGTCAAACAGTATCACCCCGACTTGCACCCCGGCGACAAACTCGCGGCGGAAAAATTCAAAGAGATCAACGAGGCGAACGAAGTGCTTTCGGATAAGCAGAAGCGCGCCGCATACGATTACGAACAGGCGCACCCCGGCATGGGGGGCATGGGCGGCGGGTTCGGCGGAGGCGGCTTCGGCGGGTTCGGCGGTTTTGGGGATATTTTCGACAGTATCTTCCAAGGCTTCGGCGGAAACGCTTCCGTTCAGCGCGACACCACGGGCGAAGATATCCAGCGCGAAATGACGCTTTCGTTTATGGACGCGGCGAAAGGGTGCGTAAAGGAAATTTCTTATTTGCGCAACGAGCCGTGCACCTTCTGTAACGGTACGGGCGCGAAGAACGGCTCCGCCTATAAAACGTGCGGCAAGTGCGGGGGCAAAGGTCAGGTGCGCTTTACGCAAGACACCATGTTCGGCAGAACGGTGCGCGTGGGCGCGTGCCCCGACTGTAACGGCACGGGCAAAATCGTTACCGATAAATGCCCCGATTGCAGAGGAAAGGGATATCAGCGCAAAGAAACGAAAGTTACGTTAAATATTCCCGCGGGCGTAGATACCAATTCTTATATCAAAAAACGCGGATACGGGCAGGCGAGCACCGAAGGGGGCGCGCCGGGCGATTTGATCGTAGTTTTCCGCGTAGAACCGCATAAGCTGTTCCAGCGCAAGAATATGGATCTGTACGTCGATCTGCCCATTCCGTTTATCACGGCGGCGTTGGGCGGCACGGTAAAGGTGCCCGATATCGACGATGCGTTCGATTATCAGATTCCCGAAGGCACGCAGTCGGGCACGACGTTTACGGTGCGCGGCAAGGGATTAAAAACGCGCAACGGCACGGGCAATTTGTATTTGCGCGTATTTGTGGAAGTGCCCACAAAACTCTCGCGCGAGCAAAAGCAAACGCTTTCCGCCGCGGGCGATTCGTTCGAGATCAAGCAGTTCGACAAGGCGAAAAAATACGCCGACAACATGGGCGCGCTGTACGGCAAAGACCCTTATAAAAAATAATTTTCTGCCGCAAGCGTTTGTTTGCGGCAGAACTGTTTTTTCCGTAAATACAAATTTATGCAACTTGCGGCAGGGCGGCTTGCCCTGCAATGCGGAATCGAAACAGGCAGAAAAATGCACGGTCGGTCGAGTGAGCGAACGGACAAATTTGTGCAAACGGCGACAGGACAGTGCGCCCTGCAATGCGGAATCGAAACAGGCAGAAAAATGCACGGTCGGTCGAGTGAGCGAACGGACAAATTTGTGCAAACGGCGACAGGACAGTGCGCCCTGCAATGCGGAATCGAAACAGGCGGAAAATGCATGGTCGGTCGAGTGAGCGAACGGACAAATTTGTGCAAGCGGCGACAGGACAGGGCGCCCTGCAATATGGTATCATAACAAAAAAGAGGAAAAGGAAAAAGCGCAATGTCGGTATTGCTCATTCAACAGGCGATCGAATATATCGAACGGCATCTTTACGAAAAAATCGATTATACAGACGTCGCAAAAAGCGTATATATGTCTGCGTACAATTTTCACCGTACCTTTGGTTTTTTGGTTGGCATGAGTCCGAACGAGTACGTAAAGAGTAGGCGGCTTTCGTTGGCGGCGCAAGCGTTGCAGTCGTCCGAAATTTCGGTGATCGACGCGGCGTACCGTTTCGGATACGAAACGCCGGAAAGTTTTTCAAAAGCCTTTTCGCGCTTTCACGGCTGTTCCCCCGTGCAGGCAAAGCGCGGGGGCGTAAAACTGCGCCTTTTCAACCCTCTTGCCATTAAAATCACTTTTGAAGGAGGCAGTGTTATGGATTATGCGATAAAGCGTAAACAAGGGCAGCGTTTTTTGGCGGTGAAGCGGGCGTTTCCCAACGAAATCAGCACGGACGACAACGATCGCAGCATTCCCGATTTTTGGACGGAATGTCAAGAGGGCGATGTTATCGGGCGCATGCTGCGGCTGCGCGCCGAGGGCAAGCGGGATCTGTACGGGCTGTGCAGACCTGTCCGCGCGAACGAAACGCACTTCGATTACGGCATCGGCGTTTTGTTAGACGAAGATACGCATACGGCGGAGGCGGAAAAGCTGTTGGCGCAAGGGTATTGCGTATGGGAAACGGAAGAGAACGATTACGCAGTCTTTCGTTGTATGGGAGAAAACGGCGACTGCATCGGGGAAACGTGGAGCAAGTTTTTTCAACAGTTTTCTCCGCAAACGGGGTACGTGCAAACGGACGATACCGATTACGAAGTTTACTTCGAACGCGGGGAAGAGGGGGTGTTTTGCGAATTGTGGATCCCCGTCGTCAAACAAAAATAATCGCGGTTTCAAAGAAAGAAGGGCGGGAAGATCTGCCCTTCTTTCTTTGGTAAAATAACTTGTAATTTCCGCTTTTCCGTGTTATAATGCGGGTATGAAATACATCGAACTTACCGTAAGAACGACGACGGAAGGCAGCGAACTCGTTGCCGACGTAATGTGGAATTACACCACGCACGGGGTAACCGTGTGCGACGTAAACGATATTATCGCCTTGCAGCGCGACAGCACCGTTTATTGGGATTATATGGAAGAAGATCTGGCGCGCTCCGTACAGACGGACGTGCTTGTAAAGTGCTTTCTCTCCCTCGAAAAAGCGGAAGAAACCGCTTCGGCGATCATGCGCGATATCTTCGCGCGCAAGGAAATGAGCGGCGGAGCCATCGACTTCGGCACGTTGGAAGAGGGCAAGCGGGAAATCGACGGCGACGATTGGATCGACGTATGGAAAAAGCATTTCCGCCCCTTGCATATCGGTTCGAAAGTGGTGATCGTGCCCGAATGGATCGCATACGAAAAGAAAGAGCACGAAATAACGGTAACGCTCGATTCGAATATGGCGTTCGGCACGGGAGAGCACGAAACCACCTCTATGTGTTTGGAACTGTTGCAGGAATGCGTAAAGCAGGGGGATACCTGTATCGACGTAGGTTGCGGAAGCGGCATTTTGGGCATTGCGGCGGCGAAGCTGGGCGCGGGCAAGTGCTATCTTACCGATATCGACACCATCGCCGTGCAGAGCGCCACGCACAACTGTGAAAAGAACGGCGTTTCGCAAAAAGTTACCGTCGCGCATGCCAATCTGTTAGACGACGCGCAGGTAAAAGGGAACGTGGTGTTTGCCAATATCACGGCGGAAGTGCTTGCCATGCTCGCGCCCTCCATTCCGAAAAATTTAAAAGAAGACGGCATTTTGATTTTAAGCGGAATTATCCAAAGCCGTTTAACGCTTGTAAAAGAAGCGTATGCGGCGGTCGGGCTGTCCGTCGTCGAAGAGCGGCGCAAAGGGGAATGGTACGCGTTGAAACTGCGCTTTTTACGCTAAGGAGAAAGGATATGTCCGCACCCAAACGGTTTTTTGTAAACGATATCGGGGAAGAAACTGAACTTACGGGGGAAGAATTCCGCCACGCAAAAAGCGTGCTGCGCCTTGCGGAAGGGGCGGAAATCACCCTGCTCGACGGAAGCGGAACGGAGTATTCCGCAATTATCGCGCGCGTTGAAAAAGCGCGCATGATCGCCCACGTAGTGGGCAAACGATTGTCCGATAAAGAGCCGAAAGCGGATACCTATCTGCTGCTCGGCGCGCTGAAAGGGGATAAAACGGAACTCGTCGTGCAAAAGGCGACGGAATTGGGGGCAACGAAAATCGGCGTGTTTTGCTCCCGATACTGTTCGGCTTATATCAACGAAAACAAATTGGAACGATTGCAAAAGGTCGCGCGCGAAGCGGCAAAGCAGTGCCTGCGCGCAAGCGTGCCCCAAGTGCTGTATTTCGAAACGTTCAAGGAGGCGCTTTCCTCCGCGCAGGGGTATGCAAACAAACTGTTCGCCTGCGAGTTTTTAACGCAAAGCGAACGGCCGATCGATCGTTTATCCGGCTCTACCGCGCTGATCGTGGGCAGCGAAGGGGGCTTTACCGAAGAAGAGTTTGCGGCGGGAACAAAGGCCGGCTTTGCGGGGATATCCCTCGGCAAGCGCATACTGCGCGCCGAAACGGCGGCGATCGCGCTGCTTTCCGTTGTGCAATACGCGGCGGGGGAACTGCAATGAAAGCGTGCGTGTTTACCCTCGGCTGTAAGATGAACGAGGTGGAAAGCGCTTCGCTCATGCAGGGGTTGGAAGAACTCGGCTACGAGGTAACGGATACCCTTTCTTATGCCGACGTATATGTATTGAACACCTGCGCGGTCACGGCGGAAGCGGAAAAAAAGAGCCGTCAGGCAGTGGCGCGCGTGCGCAAGTGCAATCCTTCGGCGCGCATCGTCGTATGCGGTTGCGCCTCGCACAATCACCCGCAGGCGTTTGCGCAAAAGGCGGGGGTAACGCTTGTTACGGGGGCGCGCAGAAAAGATAAGGTGCTTTCTCTGTTGCGGGAAGAAGGCGTTTTCCCCGACGGGGAAGAGGGCGGCTTTTGCGAACTGCCCGCGCCCAAGCGCACCAAAACGCGCGCGTTTTTGCGCATTCAAGACGGCTGCAACAACTTTTGTTCTTATTGTTTGATTCCTTACCTGCGCGGGCGCACCCGCTCGCGTTCGAAAGAGGCGATCGTAAACGAGGCGGCGCTCTGCGGGGCGAAAGAAATCGTTTTAACGGGCATCGATATCTCTTCCTATCGCGACGGCGAAACGGATTTGAGCGGGCTTTTAACGGTGCTTTCCGCTTTGCCCGCACGCGTGCGTTTGGGCTCGCTAGAAGCGGGCGTTATAACCGAAGAATTTCTTGCGCAGATGAAAGAGGCGAAAAACGTCGTGCCGCACTTTCATTTATCCTTGCAAAGCGGCTCTTCCGCGGTGTTAAAAAAGATGAACCGCCATTACACGCGGGAAGAATATCTGAATAAGTGCCGTATGATCTATAACGCGTTTCCTTCCGCCGCAATCACGACGGATATCATCGCGGGCTTTCCCACCGAAACGGAAGAAGACTTTTTGCAGTCGGTTTCCATTATCGCAGAAGCGGGATTCGCGCGCGTGCACTGTTTTGCGTATTCCCCGCGCGAGGGCACCCTTTCGGCGAAGATGAAAGATCTGCCCGCCGAAGTTAAGCGGCAGCGTACGGAACGGCTGATCCGCGCGGCGGAAGCCGCCGAACAAAATTATCTTGCGCGCTTTATGGGAAGCGAACAAACGGTGCTCTTCGAAGAAGAGGGCGGCTATACCGAAAATTATATCCGCGTATACGCGCAGGGCGCGCGCGAGGGCAGTTTGTGCCGCGTAATTTTAAAAGAAAGGTATCAAGACGGCGTACGCGCCGAAATTTTAAAGGAGTTATAACATGACGGACAACTGTATTTTCTGTAAAATCGCAGCGGGGGAAATTCCTTCGCAAAAGGTGTACGAAGATGAAGAAACGGTGGTTTTTCGCGATATCGAGCCGAAGGCGAAGATCCACTTGCTGTGCGTGCCCAAAGATCATTTTGCGTATCTTTCCGAATTGACCGAAGTCCGCGCCCGCCTGTTGGGCAGGCTGATGCAAAAGATCGCGGAACATAAAGACGAATGGGGGCTTTCGCAGGGATACCGCCTTGTGATCAACCAAGGGGAAAACGCGGGGCAAACGGTAAACCATTTGCATATTCACGTTCTCGGCGGCGAAACGCTCGAATGGGAATAACTATGAAAACGGTATATATTTATCTGTTCGATACCTTTTCCGATTGGGAGATCAGTTACGTATTAGAGTTGTTTTCTTGGCAGAATAAATTGCCCGCTCCTTCCTTTCAAGTGCGTACGGTCGGGGCGGAAAAGCGGGCTTATCGCTCCCTTTGCGGCGTAACGGTATTGCCCGACTGCGCGCTGAACGAAATAGACGAATGTCAGATGGCGGCGCTGCTGCTTCCCGGCGGTTACCGCTGGGGGGAAGCGGAAAACGCGCCCGTGCTCGATTTGGCGCAATCGTGTTTGCAAAAAGGCGTTGTCGTCGGCGCGATCTGCGGGGCGACGCTCGCCCTTGCCGAACGCGGCTGTTTAAACGATCGCGCGCATACGAGCAACATGCCCGAATACCTGCTTTCCGCAAAGGCATATACGGGGCAGGCGCGGTACGTTGCACAAAAAGCGGCGCGCGATAAAAACCTTGTTACCGCGGGCGCGGCGGGCAGTTTGGAATGGGCAAAGCTGATCGCGCAGGCGCTAAGCGCGTACCCGCAAGAAGCGCTTGAAAACTGGTACCGCTATTACGCAAGCGCGAATGCGGAATACTTTTTAAAATTCGTTTCTTATATCCAATCGCAGGCAAAAAATTAACGCGTATAAATTACGCGTAACCTGTCAACAATCTTCCCGTCGTATTCGGCGGGAGGTTTTTTTATGCGCGCAAAGTTGATTCATACGGCGATCGGAATCGCCGCTCTGCTGTGTTCGTTCGCATGCGTACTGTTTGCGTGCGTGATAGGCGCTGCTCCCGTGTTCGAAGGGGGAAAGGGTTACGAATTTTACATGGGGGCGAATTCCTCTTCCCTCGTCGTGCCTTCGAACAATCCTGCGCTCGATAAATTGCTGTTGGGCAAAGTCGCGGGGGAAAAGGCGGAATACGAAAATATTGATATCAAACTGCTGGAAGCGCGCTTTCATGCCCGTTTACAGTTTATAGAAGAAGCCTGCGGCGTGACCAATTATTATTACCGCTCGCCCGATTTGGGCGATTGCGTGTACGTAAACGGCTATGCGGTGAATCTTCACATCGCGGTAAGCGGAAGCCGTGCGGCGGCGGGCACTCCGCTCATTTTCGGGGGAATATAACTTTAAAAAAATTTTTTCCGATCGCATGTATAAAAAAAGAGCGGCAGGGAAATCATCTACATAGAAAAATTTGGAGGACATTATGAAAGAAAAAACGACTGCAAAACGTAAAGTGATTTATTACGTAATTCTGGCGGCAAGCGTATTGCTTTTAACCGTCGCTACCGTGCTCACCGTTTATTTCGTTGCGGGCGGGAAGGATGTATTGGAAGTACCCGATCCCCCTCAGCAGGAACAACCGGATAAGCCTACGGGACCTTCCGAACCGGACAAGCCCACGGGACCTTCCGAACCGGATAACCCTACCGGCGGCGACGGCGTGAAGTTTGTAAATCCCGTTGCGGCGCTGCAAGTGACGAACGGTTACGACTTTTACCACAACCAAACGTTAAATTGGTTCTACGAACATCAGGGCGTCGATATCGCCGCGGCGGAAGGTACGGAAGTATTTTCCATGGCAGACGGCACTGTGGAAAGCGTTTCGTTCGACGAGTTGAACTGTACGGAAATCGTCATCAGCCACGTTGACGGCGTAAAAACGGTTTACCGTTTTGTAACGGCGGCGGACGGCATTACCAAGGGCGCGAAAGTCACCAAAGGGCAGATGATCGCAACCGTTGCCGAAGCAAAGGGCGAAGAGTATAAAGAGGGCGCGCATCTGCATTTGGAAGTGCTCGTAAACGGCAAAAACGTCGATCCGACGGAATATCTTACCATGGAAGAAAAGTAAAATTTTCCCCTTAAATAAAAAAAGCGCGCAAATGCGCACTTTCCATAGGGATCAGACATGCGATTATAAAAAGCTCTCGAACGATATGTTCGAGAGCTTTTTACTACAAACTATTTAGAAAGACAAATTGAAATTTAACTTTGAATATGTGTTTTTATGCTTTATTTTCAATAGTTTTCGATTTGCTTTTACGTTAATAAACTAAATATCTTATATTTAATATAAGAATAACGACAAATGGAATTAATGCACAAATAAATAATGAACACACTAATGCGTAAAGTAATACATCTCTTGATATATCACTCATCTTTGTTTCTTCTCTTAAACAATTACCTTTCCCGTCAATGCGAATTTTAATTGTTTTACCTTTTAACGCACCAACATCCGTACTCTGATTAGCTTTTACCATTATATAATAATCAAACCCATTTTCATCTTTATATCTAAATTCTAAAATGTAATTCCAAGTTTCATGCCCTGTCCCATTTTTATGTGCTGCATCAAATTGTGCATTTACAATTTTACCGATCTCAATGATATTTTTATTTATGTAATATTGCTCAATCTTATTAGGTAAAAAGCAAATAAGGACTGTGGAAATAATACCAAGAAAAACAACAAAGAAAATACATAATGGAGTAGGCACCGATGTACCTTTTGGCTCTTTTGGTTTCATACAGCACTTCTTTTTAGTCATATTGTTTCTCTGCTAAATTACTGTTTATCGTGCACTCATTATATCACGAAAAATGAAAGAACGCAACCGATTGAATTTTGCGTGCTATATAAAACATATCTATATCTCACTAGGCTACGAGTAGCCCAGTTCGTCCACGAAAAAGTACAGAAAAGGCACAGCTTAACGCTATGCCTAAATCTTTTTATTTGCATTTTATTAAATTCCCTATGGGAATTACCGTAATTCGGCGCGCTTTTTTTATGCGGAGGGATTGATTTTTTTATTCCGATATCGTATAATAGAAAAAAACAAAAAAGAGGGTTTTAAAATTATGGATTGGTTAAACGAACATGCGGGATTGCTGGTGCTCATCACCGCGGTCATTATTATTGCGATGGTTGCGCTTGCGATCGTCATTCTTTACGGCATTCGCCGTAAAATCGCCGTACAGCGGTTAAACTTTTTGGGCTTTTATTCTACCAATACCGAAACGCGCGAACATTACGCTAATCTCACCATCGGCAACCGCTCGCTGAACGACGTGGGGATCGCAGAGCTCGGCATTCGCAACGGCAAAGTAAACTTTCCTTTAATCGATTTGTATAAGCAGAAAAAAGAACTTTCGCCCGACGCGCGCGTGGTGATCGAGCAGCGCAGTTCCATCAGCTTTTCGCTTACCGCGGAAGAACTGCGGCGCGTTTTGATCGACGGCGAAGAGGGCAAAAAGATTTTAAAGAAACTCAGCATTTACGCAGTCGATCTTACGGGCATCATGTATCGCGGCAAGGTAAGCGCGGTGCGCAAATTGCTTGCGGAATTGGTTGCGGCAGATAAAGCGTAGGCGGAATGATCTGCGTCTATTTCAGCGGAACGGGAAATACGAAATACTGCGCCGAGCGTTTTTTAAAAGCGCTCGGCGAAACCGTAACCGGTTATTCCATAGAAGACGAAAACGTACGGCAAGCCGTTGGTAATTGCGAACGGTTGATATTCGCTTATCCCGTTTATTACAGCGCGCTGCCTAAAATCGTTTTCGATTTTATTACGCAAAACGCCGCATTGTGGAAGGGGAAAAAGATCTTTATCCTGTGCACCATGGGGCTGTTCAGCGGCGACGGCGCGGGGGTATCCGCGCGGCTGTTCCGAAGGTACGGAGCAAGCGTTTTAGGCGGTTTGCATGTAAAAATGCCCGATTGCATCGGCGACGTTAAATTATTGAAAAAGCCGTTAAGCAAAAACCGAAAGATCGTTGCGGAGGCGAACGAAAAAATTTCCCGCGCGGCGCGGCGTATTTCGGCGGGCGCGTATCCGCAAAACGGTTTGGGCGTGTTCGATCGGCTTGCGGGGCTGTTTTTTCAGCGGCTGTATTTCGGCGGAAAAACAAAGCGGTATTACGGGGGCATAAAAGCCGATCCTCATAAATGCGTCGGTTGCGGCGCGTGCGTTTCTCTGTGCCCGATGAGGAATATCTTTTTAGCGGAAAAGGGCGTTTGCTTTGCGGGAAAATGTACCATGTGTTACCGCTGTTTTGCCAACTGTCCGCAAAAGGCGATCACGGTTATCGGCAAACGCGTGTACGATCAAAATAAAGTGCAAAACTATTTATAAGCGGTTACGGAAATATCTATTGCGCCCTCGTTTATGTGGCGGTCGTTTATCCGCTTTGCGGGTAACTCAATTTATATGCGGTTCGCATGGATATCCATTGCGCGCTCGTTTATGCGGCGGTTATTTATTACGAAGTTTACAGGCGAAAATATTTGCAAGCGGATTGCCCGCGCACAGGGGAATACCTTTCAAAAAAAACTCATACAATAACCTGTCCGAACATATCGGGGAGGTTATTTTTTTATGCGTAAAATAATTGTCTGCGGCGTAGCCGCCGCATTGCTTACGGGCGGACTGCCCGCCCTTGCTTCCTGTGCGGAAAAAGGGGAAAACAGCGAATACACCATCACGGCGGAATATTTCCCCGAAGAGCGAAAACTTTCCGCCCGCATGAGCTTTACCTATTATAACGATACGGAAAACGTGCTCGACGCCTTAAAGTTCGAACTGTATCCCAACGCTTATCGGGAAGGGGCGAAGTACCGCCCAATCTCTTCTTTATACGAAACGTCGGCGTATTATAAAGGGAAAAGTTACGGCGAAATCGAAATCGCTTCGGTAGAGGGCGGCGCGTCGTACGAGGTTACGGGCGAGGATGAAAATATATTATCCGTTGCGCTGTCTGCTCCCGTATATCCCGAAGAACGCGTACAGCTGCACATGTCGTTTACAACAACGCTTGCCGAAGTCAATCACCGTTTGGGGGTGGGCGAACACGCCGTAAACCTTGCAAACTTTTATCCCGTATTGTGCGCGTACGGAGAAAACGGATTTTCGGAATACGTGTATTCTTCCAACGGCGATCCGTTCGTTACCGATTGCGCCGATTACGACGTAACGCTTACCGTTCCCCAATCGTATACGGTCGTTTACGGCGGCGAAGGGGAAAAGGTTACGGAAAACGAAAAAAATACATATCATGTAATGTCGGAAAACGCGCGGGACTGCGCGTTCGTACTCGGCGAAAATTTCAACGTCGCAACGGGTGCGGCGGGCAACATTCAAATCGAATATTATTATTTGGGCGATCAAGTTCCCGAAGCGGGCTTGCGCGCCGCAACCGAAAGCATTGCTTTTTACGGGCGCACGTTCGGCAAATACGCTTATTCCAGCTACGCCCTTGTGCAGACGGATCTGTGCGCGGGGGGGATGGAATACCCCGCCCTTTCTATGATCGCCTGCGATTTGCGCGAAGAGGAAGTGCCGCGCGTCGTCGCGCACGAAACGGCGCACCAGTGGTGGTATGCCATGGTGGGCAGCAATCAGTTCGAGCATGCCTGGCAGGACGAAGGGCTTGCCGACTATTCCGCCGCGCTCTTTTTAGAAGCGTATCCTTCTTACGGCTACCGCCGAGACGATCTCGTTGCGCAGGCGGAATCTTCTTACCGCGCTTTCTTTTCCGTTTGGTCGCAGCTGCACGGCGAAGGGGATACGACCATGAACCGCCCGCTTTCCGCCTTTTCCGGCGAGTATGAATACGGAAATATTGCGTATCATAAAGGGGTGATCCTGTTCGACCGCCTGCGCGCCTGCGTGGGGGACCGTAAGTTTTACGGCGGACTGAAAGAGTATTCGGAAAAGTATCGCTTCCGCGAGGCGGAACCGCAAGACCTGATCGCATGCTTTCATAAAATGGGCGCAGACGTAGAAGGCTTTTTCGATTCCTTTTTAAACGGAAAATGCGTCATTTAAAAAGCGAAAAAATAAGGAAAAAACAGTTGCCAAACGCGCGCCGAGCGGTTATAATAGGAATACCAAATTTTTCAGGAGTGCAAAATGGACGCGGCCCCAAACAACCGATGTGTTGTAACAACGGAACAATCCCTGTGCTGTCTATCCGCAGAATGTAACTTTTAACGCGTAAACCGCGAAAAGAGCATTTCCGACGCACAGTGAATTTTCCTGTGCGTTTTTTGTTGCCCGAAAATCGGGAACACGGAAAAAAGGCGGAAATGCTTATGATTAAATTTTTCAAATCGGACGAAACCAAGCGCATGACGCAGATCTTGCAATTCGAAGAGGGTTGCTGGGTCGATCTGATCAACCCCACCGACGACGAGGTGGAAGACGTCGGCGGATTTACGGGTATTTCGGAAGAAATGCTGAAAGCCGCCCTCGACGAAGAGGAAACGGCGCGCGTCGAATGGGACGAGGGGAATTTTATGTGCCTGCTCGATACGCCCATTATGATGGATGCGGACGACGGGGATATGTACGAAACCATTCCCATGGCGCTTATCTACAATAAAAAATGCGTGGTTACCGTATCTTTGCACGGCAATCCCGTTTTAGGCGATTTCGTTTCCAACCGCGTGGGCGTTGGAACGGCAGATCCCGTCTTTTTCATTTTAAACTTTATGATGGGGAACGCGAAAAAGTTTCTTTCCAGCCTGCGCCAGATCGATAAAAAATCGCTGCGCGTGCAGGCGGAATTGCACCGTTCCATGAAGAATAAAGAGTTGATCCAGCTTTTGGGGCTGGAAAATTCACTCGTCTATTTTTCCACTTCGCTCAGCGCGAATTTAAACGTTTACAATAAAATGGAGCGCATGCCCGTTATCGGCAAAAACGAAGCGTATAAAGATTTGTTCGACGACGTGGTGATCGAAACGCGTCAGGCAACGGAAATGTGTAATATCTACCGCGACATTTTATCGGGCACGATGGATGCGTACGCCTCTATCATCTCCAATAACGTAAACATCGTTATGAAATTGTTGACGGTTATTACCTTTATCGTAAGCATTCCCACGCTGATTGCAAGTTTGTGGGGCATGAACGTTAAGGTGCCGTTTACCTCTACAACGGGCGGCTTTTGGATCATCATCGGAATCTGCGTTGCGGTAACGGCGGTTGTTTCGTACTTTATCATGCGGGCGACCAATTCCATTCGCATTAAAACGCCCAAGCCGATCAAGCGTAAGCGGCGGGGCGGCGGACATTAACGGAGGAAGCAATGGCGATTCTGCAATACAAATGCCCCGCGTGCGGGAAGGAATTCGAAGAGCTGGTAAAGTCGCACGAAGACGCCGTTCCCTGTCCTGCTTGCGGAACCAAGGCAGATCGCAGCTGGTCGGGCTGCATGTATTCCGCCACGGGAAAACAGGCAAAAAAGTGTTCGGGCAACTGCAAAACGTGCGGCGGCTGCCGCTAAAGTATAATAAAAAAGCGACGGTATTTCATCCGTCGCTTTTTTATTATACTTCTTTAATGTAATTGCTTTTATCTTTATAAAATGCTCGTTCGTTAACATGGTAATAGGCGACCTGTTCTTTTTTATTAAAATCGATCTCCGTTCCATTTGTTCCGAACTTTTTTGTCTGTGCGCGGTACGTTCCGTCTGATAGGCTGTCAAGGAAAGTCATAGCAAGATAAGTGGTAATGGCATATCCGATTCCTGTAGCTTCTTTATGGCTTGCGCTTGTTATCCCTATAATAGCGCAATAAGCATTTACAAGCGCGCCTCCCGAATTTCCGGGGTTTGTAATTGCACTGTGAGTTATTGTAATTTCCCCTGTGTAGCTTCCGTCGGTCGTCCAACGTGTATGAGAGTTGGTAATAATTCCTTGCGTTAAAAAGAATTTGCCTTTCGGATAGCCGATAGCCATACAATATTCGCCAAACCACAAGTTGTTGTTGGAATAATTAGAAAATGAATCGCTTCCCTTGTATTTAAAAAACGGCAAATAGTTATTTTGCAAATATTGTTTTGCGTCTTCGTTAATTGCGTCTGTTTTAATTTTTAAAACGGCTAAATCATAACCTTCATCATATGCGATTACGTCACATTCAAATGTATATTTGCTTAGGAAGGAGATTGCGGTAACTGTTCTTGAAACATATTCGACAGTTTTGTATTCTTCTTTATCGATACATATTACATGTGCGCAAGTCATTAAATATCCTTCTTCGTTAATTGCAAAAGCCGAGCCGGTACCTTTAAATTGTTTGGTTTTAAACTCTGCGTCATCGTTTGTTTTATAGCGAAAGTCGGTTTCTATTATTATTTGATATACAGATTCGGCGCTATACAATGCAATTTTGTTTGGGATATTTATATTGTATTCCAAATCGTCGCTGTTCCAGTTCGGATTTTTATTTTCCAAACCGCCACTATTATCACCGTTTTGGTCTGTTCCGTTACAGGCGGTAATGCAAACGATTAAACAAATTGTGCAAAATAAGCAGATAATACGTTTTATCTCCCGTAAGTAATTTTTCATATTTTTCTCCTTCTTTTGGTTTGCACAATGATATAATATATTTAATAATTTGTCAATCGTTGCCATGTAAATTATTGCATGTTAAAAATTTTTCTATATCTTGTGGTGAAAAAGTAAGCGCCGCGCAAGATATAGAAGAGGAAAAACTTCTTTCAATTTCCGCAAAAAAAGTCAAAAAATATTTAAAAAAACGCTTGACTAATATATTGATAAGTGATAATATGTATAAGCTGTCTATGAGGCAGCTTGCTTTTTCTGTTGAAAAAGCCCTTCTTTCGAAGGAAATCCGAAGATTGACAACTGCATAGCAAGTAAATCATTTCGAGAAAGTAAGAGGCGATAAAGCGCCGAAACAAGAACG
>CAJTPB010000010.1 GCA_910578065.1 uncultured Christensenella sp.
CGGCTAAGACTATTTTGAACCACGCGACTATCGCGTGGTATTCTTTATACAAAAAAAAGCAAACTTTTAAAAGTTTGCTTTTTTAACGTTAATCTTTTTTGTTTTTCTTGCCCTTTAATTTACCGAGGTCTACCTCTTCCACCTTCTTATCGGAAGGTTTTACGATAAACAGCACGATGATTGCAACGAGCAGCAACGCCGAAATTCCGAACAGCACCACCGCTACGATATTATTTTGCAGCCAATACGTTTCGCCCGCGTACGAGTCGATCGGGTTGCGTACTTCGATTACTTTATACGCGACCTTCGTTCCCTCGTTCCAATATACTTTATCGGTAACGCTTGCCTTTACAAAATAGAATCCCGATTTCTGAGGACGGAAGGTGCGCGCCGAAGCGTTCCATTCGTAATCGTTATCGGTATCGTCCCAAGCGGCATCGTCTTTTTCTACCGTGTTGTCGTAAGCGCGAATTTCGTCTAAATAATCTGCGTACGTTTCAGCCGATTTTACCATTTCCGAATAAGTCGGCATGGAACCGTTGTTCTTTTCGCTGTACTTATCTTGATTGAAATAGTATAAGGAATATTCTACTTCGTACCCTTCCACCGCTACGATATCGAACGACGAAACGCTGTACGTGCTGTCGCGATAGCCGAGCGACTGTTCGCCCGATTTTTCGATGGAAGCGCCCTTGCTCTTTGCGGAAAAAGTAAACTGCGGAATGCAATCCAAATCCCATACGTTGGAAGAAGTTACGGTAACCAGTCTGCCGTCGTCGTATACCTGCATTTGGTTGCCGAGCTTATCCGTTGCGGTTACACGGAAGGAATATTCCGCCTCGTCTTTGATCGCAAATTTCAGCGCGTTATAGCTGAGCGAACTTTCCGAATTGGAATTGGAAGAAAACTGCGTTTTGTAATACACCGTAAACTTCATGTTGGAATAATCGGTGTTATCGTCTGCAATCAGTCCGCGCAGGGAGGGCAAATAGAAATTTGCGCCCGTACCCGCATTCAGCCCTTCGCTTGCTTCTTTCACCGCTTCGGCATAATCGAGATACGCTTGATTCGTTTCGTCTAACGTGCTCTGCTTTGTACTATCGTCGTTTTCGATACATGCGTAAGCAGGACCGACCGTATCGCGTACGACGGGAATAAAGTCGACGTCGTTCTTCGTTTCTACCCCTTGCACATACCAAGAAAGATATGCGTTTTCTTCGTCTTCCTCGCCGGAGAGCGCTCTGCCGTCGTCTAACTTAAAGCGGACGGAAACCAATTCTTTTTTGCTTCCTTCCGACTTGGGTAAAAAGTAGGTGGACGTGGAAAGCGATTCGTAAGTTAATTCTTTTTCTTCTTCCCCTTCTGCGGGTGCTTCGTACATAGCGTATTCGCGCGTGACCGAAACGGATTCGTTGCAAACGTCTACCACTTCATAAGTAAGCGCGAATTTGTAACCGAGTGCAAACGAATTGAGTTTTTCGTTTACCACCAGTGCGGGAGCGGCGTTATCGACCACCTTTCCTTCGCTTAAAAGGAAAGACTGTCCGTTTAACGATTTTACGATAACGAGCTGTTCCGTTTCCCCTTCCGTAAGTTCCGCTTGGAACGTCATGGGGATTCTGGGCGTAGACGAAGCGGAAGAGAAATACTCCATAAAATATCCGCCGATATTTTTGACTTGTCCGATTTTCGTTTCGCCGACGAGCACGTCGAAATCGCCGTTTACGTCGTTCGCAAACGAAAGTTTTACGCCTGCGGAAATATCCACTTCCACGCCCGCGCCGAGTTCTTCTTCCGCATATTTGCAAGCGGCGGTGATTTTATCGCCGTCTTTTTTAAAGACGATTGCGTTTTTCGTCGTTCCGTCTTTGCTTACGCTTTCTTGCGCGCTTTCAAAAGATACGGTAAACGTATCGAATTTTATTTCGGGGAAGGAAAATTCGACGTTGAAATAACGCACTTCCCCCTTGCTTTCGTACCACTTTAAAGCGAGGTCGCGGCGGAAATGCACCGCGTCGTCGTTATCGGAAAAGGCAAGCTGAATATAAGAAGCGCCGTCCGCTTCTTCGGAAGCGCCGACTGCGCCGCCGTTCGAACCGACGGAGAAAATGCCCGAGGGCGAATAATCAGCCGCGTTCGCCTTGATAAGCGAAACGCCCCCTCCGATTGCGGCGCCCAAAAACATCAAAAATGCCGCAACCAACGTGATCAACCGAAATTTATACTTTTTCATGAAATACAGCTCCAAACGGGCAACCGATTTTGCCCCATAATCTTTTTTATTTTACACAAATTTTTCCCTTCCGTCAAGCGGTATCGCCATACTTTCGGGAAAAAATGAAATTGCCGCGCGTTTAACGGGGGCGAAGCTGCGAAACGACGTCGAACTTGTTCCAAGGATGCTCGTCTTCGGGCGGTTCGCAGATAAATTTCATGCGCTCTTTGGTTACGGGATGGGTAAACGAAAGGGAATATGCCCACAGCGCCAGCTTTCCCTTTTGCGCGTATTCGCTTCCGTAACGCATGTCGCCGTAAACGGGGTGCGCGATGCCCGCCATTTGCACGCGGATCTGATGACTTCTGCCCGTGTGCAATTTCAGTTCGGCAAGCGCGAACTTTTCCGCCTTTTGCAAAACTCTGTAATCGAGCGAAGCCATCTTTGCCCCGTCCGTCGCCTGCGTACACAAATACACCATGTTGTTAACGGTATTCTTTTTTAAATAGTTTACGAGCGTTCCGCTTTCGGGCGAGGGCGCGCCGTTCAACACGGCAAGATACCGTTTGTCGAAATCGCCCGTTTTCATCTGCTCGCTTAATCTTCCCGCCGCCTTGCTCGTTTTGGCGAACACAATTACGCCGCCCGTGGGTCTATCAAGCCGGTGCACAAGCCCGATAAATACGTTGCCTTGCTTGTTGTACGCTTCTTTTACGTACCCCTTAACTCTGTCGAGCAAGTTGTCGTCGCCGCTTTCGTCCGGGCAAGACGCAACGTTCTGCGGCTTAAACACAACGATAATATGGTTGTCCTCGAAAAGGACGGTAAGTTTATCTTCCGCTTTGGTAGTCATTCAAATACATTCCTCCCGCGCCGCAGGGCAGGCAGATCCCTTCCCCCGTGGGAAGCCCCACCTCGTACGACTCGATTTTGCCCGTTCGCCCTTTTAGGCAAAGGGATAAAATATTGTTTAAAACAGCGGGCTGCAAACCCGTGGTATAACTGTTGATCAAATAAAACAGCGGATTTTCCGAAAGCACTTCCGCGCACAGCTGCGCAAACGAAAATAAGCCGTCTTCTATCTTCCACATTTCTCCGTTGGGTCCTCTTCCGTACGAAGGAGGGTCCATAATGATCGCGTCGTATTTGTTGCCCCGGCGGATCTCCCGACGGACGAACTTCATGCAATCGTCTACGATATAGCGGATCCCGCTTGTAATGCCCGAAAGCCGCGCGTTTTCGCCAGCGCGCTCTACCATGCCTTTCGCCGCGTCGACGTGAACGACTTCCGCCCCCGCCGCCGCGCAGGCGACCGTCGCGCCGCCCGTATAGGCAAAGAGATTAAGCACCTTGATCGGTCGGTTGGCGTTACGGATCAATTCGCTCATTCTATCCCAATTTACCGCCTGTTCGGGAAACAAGCCCGTATGCTTAAATCCCATGGGTTTTACTTTAAACGTTAAATTGCGGTAAGTAATATTCCATTCCGAGGGCATCGGCTTGCGGTATTCCCAACTGCCACCCCCTTTTTCGCTGCGGCGATATACGGCGTTCAATTTGGGATAAGCGAATAAATCGCGTTCCGATTTCCAAATCACCTGCGGATCGGGGCGAAGCAAATATACCTCTTTCCAGCGTTCCAGCTTATAGCCGTCGCCCGTAGCGATCACCTCGTAATCCGCCCAATTTTGCGCTAACCGTATCATAGGAAAATTATAGTAAATTTTACGGATTTTGTAAAGTAAATTGCCGCGGCTGACGGGGATTTCTTTTACGCTTTTTCAATTCCGTTTTTTATGTGTTTCGCAAAATTGATAAACCGTAGGAAAAGCGGCCCTTTATTTTAAAGAGCCGCTTGTATATACCTATTTCGCGCCGCCGCTCGATTCCCTTGCATGCACATTGTCCCGTATGCACGAGTGCGCCGCGCCTTTTTTATTTTGCACTGTCGCCGTAGTTAGACAGAACGCGGGCGGACGGGTCGTTTACGTTGCAGCCTTCCCATGTGCGGTTGGGCATCCAATAATCGGTTACCATTTTTGCCTGATTCGGATAATGCTTTTCAAACAGTTCGCGGTACAGCAGCGATTCTTTGGTAAACGGCTTTGCGTGGTAAGCGTACTTTTCCGCAATTTTTTCCCAATCGCTTCCGTATTTTTCTTCCGCGTATTCCTTTAAATCGTCTACCATGGAATGCCCCACCGCATCCGAAAACGCAGCTTTTTCGCGATACAAAATTTCGTGCGGAAGATAATCCCCCTCGAACGCACGGCGCAGCAGATATTTCCCCTTTCCGTATACGTTCATCTTGATAGCAGGATCAAGACTCATAACGTATTCGACGAAATCGAGATCGCCGAACGGCACGCGCGCTTCTAACGAGTGCACCGAAATACAGCGGTCGGCGCGCAATACGTCGTACATGTGCAACTCGCGCACCCGCTTTTCCGATTCCTTTTGAAAGGCTTCCGCCGAGGGCGCGAAATCGGTATATTTATAACCGAACAACTCGTCGGAAATTTCCCCCGTAAGCAACACGCGCACGTCCGTCGTTTCGTGAATTTTTTTGCAAATCAAATACATGCCCATGCTTGCGCGGACGGTGGTGATATCGTACGTCGCAAGCGATTTGATCACCTCTTCCAACGAAGATAGCACTTCTTCGCGCGTCATGTAAATTTCGGTATGATCGCTGCCGATATAGTCGGCTACTTCCTTTGCGTATTTTAAATCGATCGCGTCTTTCTTCATTCCCACGGCAAACGTGCGAATGGGCATACGCAACAGCTTTCTGCTTACCGCGCACACCAACGAAGAATCCAACCCGCCCGAAAGCAAAAAGCCCAACGGCGCGTCGGCGTCTAACCGTTTTTCGATGCCCGCGACCAACTTTTCGCGGATATTTTTGCATGCGGTTTCCAAACCGTCCGTTACGACGGAAGTCACCTTTGTTACATCGCGGTAACAGATAAACGTTCCGCCTTTATAATAATGCCCGGGAGGAAATGGAAGAATTTGCCCTTGCGTAATGCCTACAAGGTTTTTCGGTTCGCTTGCGAATGCGATTTTTCCGTCTTGCATGTACGCATAGTACAGCGGACGGATCCCTATGGGGTCGCGCGCGGCGATATATTCTTTGGTCTTTCCGTCGTAAATAACGCAGGCAAATTCCGCATCTAAGCGACGGAACAATTCCGTGCCGTACAATTCGTATAAGGGCAATAAAATTTCGCAGTCGGAATCGGAACGGAACGCGTACCCCGCCTGCTCTAACTTTTTCTTTTCTTCGCGGAAGCCGTACAGTTCGCCGTTGCACACGCAAAGATTTTCTTTATAGGCGAACGGCTGCATGCCCGCCGCGTTCAAGCCCATGATCGCAAGGCGGTGAAACCCGAAGATCCCCGTTTCCGTTTCGAGCAATTCGCTCATATCCGGTCCGCGCGAAACGGTTGCGTAAAACGCTTTTTCCGCTTCCGCCAAAGGAACGCTTTTTCCCGTAAGACAAAATATCGAACACATAACACCCTCCGCAATGTAATAAAAAATCGGCTTTCGTCCTAAGCGTTTAGGACGAATAGCCGAGTATCCGCGGTGCCACCTAATTTACCGTTTTATACGGTCGCTTTTTACCCTCTTACAAGGGATTCCCGTTTACGCCGAGATACGGCTTCCCCTACTCGTTCCTTTATAAGGTTCTTTCGGTTTGCAGCTATTGAGTGTTTTTCGTTCGCGGCGCCTGCGGGGGTTCCACTTTCACCCGCTCCCTGAAAAAGGCGTTGGCGCGACTACTCCTCTCCGTCGTCGCTTTTATGTATTATATCTTATAATTTCATGTTTGTCAACTGATTATACGGTTTTTTTGTGAATTTTATGCAATCATGCAAATCACGTTTCCGTTAAGAAATCTTCCCGCTTTAATCCTTTTTTCAGCTTTTCCAATGCTTTTTTCTCGATCCGCGAAACGTACGAACGGGAAATTTTCAGCTTTTGCGCCACCTCCCTTTGGGCGAGCGGCGCGCCGCCCGTTAAGGCGTAGCGCAGGCAGATAACCACCGTTTCCCGCTCCGTAAGCAACGTTTTTACCGCGTTTAAAAACTTTTCTTGCATAAGCGACTGTTCTACGCTGCCGAACACCTTATCTTCCTTTTCGAACAGCAGATCGATCAAGGTAAGTTCGTTGCCGTCTTTATCGGTGCCGACTGGGTCGGAAAGCGAAACGTTCCCCTTGTGCTTTTTTCCCGCGCGGATCAACATTAAAATTTCGTTTTCGATGCAACGCGCCGTATACGTTGCAAGGCGGGTTCCGTGCCCCGTTTTGTATGTATTGATCGCTTTGATCAGCCCGATACTGCCCACCGAGATCATATCGTCCGTTTCCGCCGCCCCGTTGTATTTTTTTACGATATGGGCGACAAGCCGCATATTGTGCTTTACAAGCATGTCTTTCGCATGCTTATCCCCCTCGCGGGCGAGCGCAAGATACTTTTCTTCTTCCTCTGCGGAAAGGGGTTTCGGGTAAGAACTTCCGTCGCGAACGGATCCCGTAAAGAAAAACAGCCGTCCTAACACGGCATACAGCATTTCCAACATAAAATCACCTCTCCGCACATTATATGCCGCGGCGTGCTTGTCCGATTCCCCAACAAATAGAAAAAGAGCGGTTAACCGCTCTTTTCAACCAACTTCAACAATGTTTCGTGCAAGCCGTCGTTCGATATCGGATAATAGCAAGCCGTTCCGATCGTACGTTCCCACGTTTCCCGCATTGACGGCAACGGAACTGCCGCTCAAAAAGGCGATTTGCAAGCACGGCAAACCGTCGCCGGAGCGGAATTTTTATTTTTACCGATATATTCGTATTCCCGCGTGAACTGCGTTTGCAAAATCGGTTGGAAATCCGCCTCGCTCAACGCAGCCGTTCGGCACTCCCCCTCCCCGTCGCAAAGCATGAAAACAGCAGAAACTTGCGCAATATTTTCTTACGCGCAAAGATCGTATCCGTTAATATCGCATAAACGCGCGCGCTTTTTTATAAACACACCGAAGAAATACAGCCCTAATAAAGGGCAAGCAAAAGGAACAAACAGACCGACGCCGAAATCATAATACACTTTTCATACCCCCCCGATCAAGCCGATCGCGCAATCGATTGCACGGGCGAAAGACGCGCCGTTCGCCAAACGGGAAAGAACGTTGCCGCAAGCGATATTCCGATACTGATCGCAAAAATCGAAATCGGCATCCAAATATGAAAGGTCATTACCGAAACGGCGACGGAAAACAAGTTGTTTAATACCAAATTTACAACTTTCATCATGCCGTAAGTAAACGGCACGGCGATCGCCGCATATATTAGGGCAAGCAGCAAACTTTCCGAAAAGAATATTTTATATACGTCGGAAGGGCGCGCGCCGAGCGCGCGCAAAATACCGATCTGCATTTTTTTGCTTTCGATGGAAAGATTGATAAATTGAAAAATCAGCATTCCCGCAAATACGGCAAGCACTGCGCCCACCCCGACAAACGCACCCGTTATGCCGCGAATGGTATCGCGGTACTCTTCTACGGCAAGAACGGATTGGGAAGCCAATAAATAAGAATTATCTTTTTGGCAAAAAGACAATATTTTTTCCGCTTCCGAAGCGGAGTGCGGCGCACCCGCTACTGCAAATTCCCCTAACGCTTCCGCTCCGTAATTTGCGCGCATAGCGGCGCGGGCATACGATTCCGAAACGAAAATTTGATCGTAAAAAGATGCGCCGAAAGCCTCTTCACCCAACGCATGTCGTACGATACAGCAATCGTAATCCACAACCCCGACGACGGTTGCTTCGCACTTTCCGCTTCCGTTTAAATTTTTTAGTTGCAATCGCTTTCCGATTATATCGTTTGCGCCGTTCACCGCATATTTTTGCGTTTCGTCGAAGACAAGCTGCCCCGTCAACTCGTCTATTTTTGCGGGACTTGCAAGATTATCATAATAACAAGTGCGGCGGAAATATTCCAACATGCAGCGGTTTATCGCAATTTCATATTCCTCCTGCGGAAGCCGCCCCCACACGCGAAAGCCCGCTTCTTTTAAAATTTCTTCTTTTACATAGCAGACCGATTGCGGATTGCCCGTCATCAAGTCGGAAACCTGCGGTTCTCCGCCCGTAAAAAGCGCGCTTGCGTCCGAAAAATCCATCCAATCGTCTAAATAATTTCCGGAAACGAGCGTGCCGAACCCCTTTCCCGCACCCGATTCGATTTCACGCAAACGTTCGGCGGAAATGGGATCGGGTTCGCCGTTCTGCGAAAAAAGAATTACCGTTGCATGATCGAAATCGACCATACTCTGCGCCTTTGCCGAATCTTCGCGATACAGCGCAACCGTTACGGAAAGCCCGAACAGCATCAACGCCGTCGCCGCAAGAAAAATAAGCGCCGCCAAACGAACGGGACGGCGCAATAAATCGCGCGTACCTAAGCGGAACGCCGCAAAAAAGGGCAATTTCGATTTTTTCATTCCCTGCGCTTTCATGCTTGCGCCTGCGCCTGTTCGGTATCTTTTATAATCTGCCCGTCCGCCATTTCGATTACGCGGTCGCCGAAGCGGTAAGCAAATTCCTCATCGTGCGAAACGACGATCACAAGCCGATCGCGCGAAAGTTCTTTTAAAAGCGTTAATATTTCGTTTCCCGTTTTAGAATCGAGCGCGCCCGTCGGTTCGTCTGCAAATATGATTTTAGGCTCTTTGATTAACGCGCGCGCAATCGCTACCCGCTGTTTCTGTCCGCCCGAAAGTTCGGAAGGACGGCGTTTTTCCTCCAATTCCAGCCCCACTTTTTTCAGCATTTCGTCGATCTGTTCGCCGTTGGGCTTTTTCCCTTGCAGTTGAAGCGCAAGCCCTACGTTTTCGCGCACGGTAAATTCGTTTAAAAGATTATACTCTTGAAAAACAAAGCCCACATACGTATTGCGGTAATTATCGTAATCGAGTTTGGTAAATTCTGCGCTCGACTTGCCTTCGATCACAATTTCCCCCGCAGTGGGATAATCTAACCCGCCCAGCAAATTTAAAAGCGTCGATTTGCCGCAACCGCTTTTTCCTAAAATGAAGATCATTCCGTTTTCGCCGAACTGTACGTTGATCCCTTTTAACGCTTCTACCGGCGCGGCGTTTTTCGGCATATACGTTTTTCCCAAATTTTTTGCTTCGAACACGATCTACCCCCCTATTTTGAAGAATTGCCCGATATGTTATCTACAATCGGTTTTTTAAAGAATTTTTTCAGCGGCAACAGCGAGCATAAAACGGGTACGCCTAGGCTGATTACGGCAAGAAACAATACCGTCCAACCGTTATAAATCATGGCGCACGCGTTAAACGCATTCATTATCATTAGCGATTTTAACCAACCGTAATATACACCCAACGAAATGCCGAGCGCAACCGTAAAAGAACACAACCCGATAAACAACGCTTCTAATATAAATATCCGACGAACGCTTTTTTCGCTTGCACCCATCGAGCGCAACACGCCCACTTGCTTCCGCTTTAATTCTAACGACGCCGTGATCATATGCCCATTCAACAATACCGCGAAAATACCAAAAAATAACCCTGCCCCGCCGAATACTACTTCCATCAAAGTTTCGTCGTTCATTTCATGATCTCGGTATAAAGCATCGAATGCGTGCGCTCCCACTAAAAAAGCCCTATCGTATTTTACTGCGCCGATTTTTTGCATATAGTCGTCTGCCAGCTCAAACGATAAATCAACGCAAGTTTTTGCAAACGATTTTGTTATTTCGGGCGCGCGCGCCGTCATATATTGCACTTGATGATGATTTGCTTTTAACCATTTTTCGGAAAGCAGTATTCTTCCGTTGACACGATGCACACCGCTATTGTCCTTTTCTCCGCCGTCTTCCGTGTTTACGATTCCGACAACTTTCATTTTATATACCGTTTGCAAGTCACGCTCGCCCGATTCGGTTGTGCCGTAGCATAAAAATTCTTTGCCTAACAAATCCTCATAACAGGTAATCGGTACGGCAGTTGATAAATCGTATTCGGTTACGTTATCGAACCAATAGCCATCACTGTACGGTCTTGACCCGGGCTGCTCTTCCCACGGTTGACTGCCGTCTTCCAACTTGCCGTCTTTTACCAATTTATATCGGTCGGTAATATCAAAATACCCCCCTGCTTTGGTGAAAAATTCGAAATGCTGTTCGCTGAGCGCGACTTCGTATTCGTTTTGCGGATACCGCCCCGCCAACACTTGAAAACCGAGTGAATTATACGAACTTTCATTCCCGAACCAAAACCCGCTATGTGCGTTGGTTTCTATTTTATTAAACCATTCTCTATCGCCAATATATCCGTTTTTCGCATAGTCCACATAGTAAAATAAATATTGCAATGCACTCGGATCCAAATAACTATATACATACGATAACTTTGTTTCGTCTGTAATATGTTTAATCATGTTATCGTCTAACCGATAATCCTTATGATAATCATTGCTGGAAGACCCGCAATTAAACGAAACATAACGGCTGTTTTGCAAAAAGTATTGATAGCTTGTAATGTAGTATTCCATACGGTTATACAGTAACCCTGTAGAAGCCAATGCGACCAACGCAAACGAAAATGCGGACAAAAGAATTGTTATTACGCGCGTTACCCATTTACCACGCAAAGCAATTTTGAAACTCGTTTTAAAATTTAACTCTTTCATACAGTCCCCAAAAAGGTTGAGGGGCGCGAACGCAATTCCGCGCCCCTCGGTTAAAAAACGCTTAAATGTTTACAAATTTTTTTCCAAATTATACGCAAACATTGTATTGTAATTATTACAATATGTTGCTTTTTCCGCCTTAATGGACAATGTATCAGGACCCGTTCTTACATAAAACGTATTATCAGAAAAACTCATTTTAAATTCTTTGCTGTATCCAATCCAAGGAACCGTTACTACTCCCAAACGTTTTTCACCGTTATAGGCAAACTCAAAAATAATTGTGTCCCCCGTGTTTCCGCCATGATCCCATTGATTTTCCCCTTGCTTATACGCAGTAGGAATGGTTCCGCTGGTTTTTGATGCAAGAGGCATATAAAGAGGAGTAACTTTATTTCCTTTTTGAAATACGTTAATTCCTTCAGAGGTAACATTACATTGAGAACAATATGTACGCAAAACAAAGAATGTAGGGTGCGGCGTTTTATCAAATCGATCTGCCATCATACAATACTTTGTAGTTTGCCCTTCCGTAACATGGAAGTACGCCGAAGGAGATCGGTCGGAAGCCCCATTGTAACCGTATACCCAATCGGCATGCGCGTCTACTTGCCGAATGTCATATGTAACCATAAAATAATGTTCTTTTCCGTTAAGAGGCTCTATCGGTTTAATGATTTTTTGTGAACAAATACTCAACGGCATAATGCCGTCCTCTTGCAGCAACGCTTGGGTATGTACTGCCTGCGTTTCTTCTGCGGCGGAAGCGGTTCTTGCGGGAACGCCCGCGCATAATGCGGCGGAACCGAGCGCCATTGCGCCCGCCAACGCCAAAGGAATAAAGTTCTTTTTCGAAATAAATTTCATAGCATGCTTCTCCTTATTTTTTTTGAGAACCTTGCAAGATTTCTTGCTTGCATTATAACACGCATTTGAAATTTGTCAATACATTTTGAAAAAATATTTTTAATTTTTGTTTATTTTTATTGATATTTCGGCAAATTTCCGCTTTTTAAGAGCTAAAAATAACCAAATACTAACAACCGCATGTTGTGTTTCGGCATAAAAATGCCTTTGCGCGCAATCTTTTATACTTGCATTATAAGGCATAAACGCCGATCCGTCAATACCCAAAAGAAAAAACGGGAAAAAGTTTCCCGTTTTTTAGAATTACTTTTCTTTTTTTACAATGCCGATATGCACGTCGTCTAACTGTTTTTGTTCGACGGGCGAAGGCGCGTTCATCATTAAATCGCGCGCTTTCGCGTTCATGGGGAAGGCGATTACTTCGCGGATGTTTGCCGTATCGCAAATAAGCATTACCATTCTATCCACCCCGGGGGCAACGCCCGCATGCGGAGGCGCACCGTATTCGAACGCGTGATAAAGCGCGGGGAATTTGCTTTCGACCGCCGATTTATCTAACCCCACCATAGAAAACGCCTTTAACATAATTTCGGGATCGTGATTTCGCACCGCGCCGGACGAAAGTTCGATTCCGTTGCAAACGATATCGTACTGGTAAGCGAGAATATCGAGCGGGTCTTTTTCTTCAAACGCCTTCATGCCCCCTTGCGGCATAGAAAAGGGATTGTGGCAAAATTCCAACTCGCCGCTCTCTTCGCCGATCTCGTACATGGGGAAGTCGACAATCCAGCAGAAGCGGAACACGTCCTTTTCCAACAGATCCAACCCCGTGCCCAGCATAGCGCGCAGCACGCCCGCACGCTTTTGCGCAAGGGAAAGTTTTTCTTCTGCGACGAGCGCGACAAAACTGCCCGCTTTTAAGTTTAACCGCTCTTTCAACCCGTCGATTTTTTCCGTTAAGAATTTGGAGATCCCGCCGACGAGCGCGCCGTTTTCGTCTAAGCGGAACCAATACATTGCCCCGCCTTCCGTTTTAATTTTAAAATCTTCCGCCGTTTGATCGATGAATTTACGCGTTTGGGTAAAATCAGGCACGGCGATCGCCTTAACGATTTTTCCCTCTACGGGCGCGAACCCGCACCCCTGCAACAGATCGGATACGTCTTTTACGATAAGCGGATTGCGCAAGTCGGGCTTATCCGAACCGTATGTTTCCAACGCTTCGCGGTATGCGATCCTGCGGAAGGGCGGCTGATCTGCCTTTTTGCCCGAAAACTTTGCAAACACGGGGGGCAGCACGCTTTCTAACACGGCGAACACGTCTTCTTGCGTGGCGTACGCCAATTCGATATCGAGCTGATAAAATTCACCGGGGGAACGGTCTGCGCGTGCGTCTTCGTCGCGGAAGCAGGGCGCGATTTGAAAATACTTATCAAAACCCGAACACATTAAAAGCTGTTTGTACTGCTGCGGCGCCTGCGGAAGCGCGTAAAATTCGCCCGGATAAATACGGCTGGGCACAATGTAATCGCGCGCGCCCTCGGGCGACGAACTGGTTAAAATGGGCGTGGAAATTTCGAAAAAGCCCTTCTCCGTCATTAAGCGGCGAAGTTCCGCTATGATCTGCGAACGCAGTACGATTTTGCCGCGCACCTCTTCATTGCGCAAATCGAGGAAACGGTAACGAAGGCGCGCGTCCTCCCCCGCTTCCGTCGAATGGGAAACCTCGAAGGGCAGCGCGGGCACCGTTCTGCGACCCAAAACCTCTACCTTTTCGGGGATAACTTCGATCAAGCCCGTGGGCAGTTTTTCGTTGGGAGAAGAACGCAAAACAACCTCCCCTTCTACCGAAACAGTCGATTCGGTGGGAATTTCGCGGAATGCGGAAAGGCAAGGTTCTTCCGAACAGACGACCTGCGTTACTCCGTAAAAATCGCGCAATACGGCGAACAGAAGCCCGCCTTTATCCCGCTTGCTGTCTAACCAGCCCGAAAGTTTTACCTTTTTTCCCGCTTCTTCCGCGCGAAGTTCGCCGCAATGATGAGTTCTGTAATACATAAAATATTCTCCGTTTCAGAATATAGAATTTCCTAAAAAAACCTCCGAGACGGTCTGTAAGCCGGGTTCTGTCGTGCACGGTCATTTATCTACGCCTACCGTCGCCGATAGGCTGAAGCGTTATTCACGGCTTTGTTCGGACGGGCAGCCCTATATGAACAAAGCCCAAACTTGCATCGGACGGGGTTTACATGGCACGGAGCGTTACCGTTCCGTCGGTGAGCTCTTACCTCGCCTTTCCATCCTTACCGCTATAAAGCGGCGGTATATTTCTGTTGCACTTTCCTTAAAGTCGCCTTCACCTGACGTTATCAGGCGTCCTGCCCTGCGATGCCCGGACTTTCCTCATCGCGCTCGATGGCGCGCCGCGACCGTGTAACCGACTCGGATTGCAACTATTATACCATAAAGTTTATAAAAAGACTTGTTTTTTGCGGCATAATCCTGTAAAATAATTTCTGAAAATAATCGAGTATAGGAGCACTTTCATGAAAAAAACGAAAATCGTATGCACCTTGGGTCCCGCTTCCGATTCGGAAGAAATCATTTCCGCTATGGCGGACGCGGGCATGAACGTCGCGCGCATCAACTTTTCGCACGGCGTGCATGCGGAACATGCGGAAAAAATCGCAATGGTAAAACGGGTACGCGAAAAAAAGAGAATCCCCCTGCCCATTATGTTGGATACAAAGGGTCCCGAATTTCGCATTAAAACGTTTAAAAACGGTAAAATCACCTTAAAAGAAGGGGATGCTTTTTCTTTCACACCCGAAGAAATGGAAGGCGACGAAACAAAGGTTTCCGTTTCTTACAAGGGCATTTGCGAAGAAATGTTTGCGGGGGATAAAATTCTTTTAAATAACGGGCTGATGGTGTTCGAAGTAAAAGAAGTGAAAAAGCCGTACGTAATTTGCACCGTGCTGGTAGGCGGCGAACTTTCCAACCGCAAAAGCATGTTCTTCCCCGAAAAGGAATTAAAACTCACCTACCTTTCCGAACAGGATAAAGCCGATCTTATTTTCGGGATCGAACAGGGCGTAGACTTTGTCGCCTGCTCGTTTGTTTCCAAGGCGCAGGATATTATCGACGTGCGCGAGTTTTTGCGCAAACACGGCTCTACCGATATCGACCTGATCGCAAAGATCGAAAACCGCGCGGGCGTAAACAACCTCGATTCCATTTTGGAAGTTTCCGACGGCATTATGATCGGGCGGGGCGATATGGGCGTGGAAATCCCCTACGAAGAACTGCCCGACATTCAAAAAACCATTATCACCGCATGCCGCAAGGCGGGAAAGCGCTGCATTACTGCAACGGAAATGCTCGAATCGATGATCAAACAACCCCGCCCCACCCGTGCGGAAATTTCCGACGTGGCGAACGCCGTATACGACGGTTCGAGCGCGGTGATGCTTTCGGGCGAAACGGCTGCGGGCGCATACCCCGTAGAGGCGGTAAAGGCGATGGCGAAAATCGCCATGCAGGCGGAACGCAAGTCTTCGTTCATTCAAGCGGTAGAAGATAAAGATTATTTGATCCGCGGACTTTCGGATGCGCTTTCCCACTCGGCATGCCTGCTTGCCCGCGACGTAGACGCAAAAGCCATCGTCGTATGTACGCGCACGGGAGGCACGGCAAAAATGGTTTCCCGCTTCCGCCCCATGATCGACATTATCGGCATGACGACGGACGCGCGTTCTTACCAAAAACTTGCGTTAAGCTGGGGGGTTTTCCCTATGCTGAGCGAAGAATATCACTCGGTAGACGTGTTGTTCCACTTTGCGAAGTGCTCGGCGCGCGATTCGGGTTTGGTGAAAAAAGGCGATACCATTGTTATAACGGGCGGAACGCCCAACGGCAAAAGCGGAAACAGCAATTTGATCAATATCGAAACGATATAACGTAAAAAAATTTCCCCGTCGGGCAAACTTGCCCGACGGGGTTTTGTTTTAAACGGTAACTTCTGCGGCAACTTCTTCCGTTTCAGCCGCAATCAAACGGGAATAGAACGCCGCACAAGCGGATTCTTTATACGGTTGGATCCAAAACGAAAGGATCCCCAACGTTAAAACCGTAAGCAGCCACCACCCGATAAAACTGAAATCCAAGCAAAACAGCCGCCATTTGTTCCCGCGCATGATTTGCATCGAACGCTTTCTCGCTTCGTTTGCGGAAATTTCGGGATTATCGGCTAGGACGTAATAACTCATGCGATACGAATACGTCTTAATGATTCCGGGAATAAAAAGAAGCAGCGACCATAAAAAAATAAAAATTCCGTTGATCAAATTTACCAAAAACGCCGCACCGAAATTGCGGAACCCGCTAAACAGGTTTTCCACCCGCGCCTCTTTGGCGCGGATCACATGTAACGCCAGCACCGTATACCCAAGCGCAAGCGGTCCCGTAATCAAAAACAGCGCCACCCCGCCCACGTATACGTACGAAAGCGCGGCGCAAGCGCCCAAAATAAGACTTTGCACCAACGTCGCCAGCGCGGCTGTTCCCCACTTTCCGCGCAGTTTTTCCCAAGCCTGCCTTCTGTAATCTTTTGCATGCAACATTTTTATACCTCTCATAGAATAATTAGTACGTTAATAACGTACTCTAACAATATAATAGTACGCTAATAGCGTACTTGTCAAGTATTAGCGTACTTTTTTTCTATAATTTTTTTATGGATAAGATTACAAAATTTCGGGAACGATTTAACGAAAGTCTGAAATATGCGAACGTGAAGCAAACGGATCTTGCAAAAATTGCCAACGTTTCCAAACAATGTATTTCCGATTATAAGTCGGGGAAAAGCGAACCGAGCATCGATACGCTGTTTTTGCTGTGCAAGGCGTTAGACGTTACCGCCGATTACCTGTTGGGATTAGAAGATTAAAAAAACGGGCGTTTTGCCCGTTTTCTCTTTTTCGGTTATTCTTGGATCGCCTTGCGCATTTTTTCGACCGCCTCGCCGCGGTTGGCGCAATCCATTTTTACGTAGATCGCCGAAATGTAGTTGCGCGAAGTTCCGTCCGATAGTTTTAATGCGGAAGCGATCTGCTTATTGGTAAACCCTTCGTACAGCATTAAGGCGATTTCCACCTCTCTGTCCGAAAAGGCAAACTTGCGTTTTAGCTTGATTTCCCGATCGTTTGTTACCATCTTCGCGGCGTCCGCAATGCGGCGGGCGATTTTCGCGGGTAAAATGGTATCCCCCGCGTACGCGTTTTTGATCGCGTCGATCAAAGCGGTTGCGGAAGTATCTTTTAACAGATACCCGCTCGCGCCGTTGTTGATCGCGTTTAAAATATAATCGCTGTCGTCGAACGTGGTAAGCACCAGCACTTTGGTTTGCGGATTTTTCCGCTTGATTTCCTGCGTGGCGACGACGCCGTTCATGTTGGGCATGCGGATATCCATAAGCACCACGTCGGGCGAAAGCGTATCTACCGCCTTTACCGCTTGAAACCCGTCGGAAGCGATCCCTACCACTTCGATATCGCCGCAGGTGGAAAGCACGCTTTGAATGCTTTCGGCAAGTTCTTCTTGATCGTCACACAGCAAAACTCTGATTTTCATAAAGCCCCCTTTTATTTTCTTCCGTCCGAAGGTAAGATCATGTGAATTTCGAATCCTTCGTCCGGCTCCGTTTCAAACCATACGTTCCCGCCCAAACTTTCCGCACGGGAATGCATGCCGTTTAGCCCGAACCCCTCTTTCAGCTGCGCGATCTCCATGCCCGCGCCGTTATCGGAAAGCAGAAATTCCACCCTGCCGTCCTGTTCTTTCAACTCGAAATAAAACGCCGTCGCGCCGCCGTGGCGCAACCCGTTCGAAATTCCCTCTTTTAACGTATTGCACAAAAACCGCGCCTTCGCGTCACACAGGGAAATATCGTCGATATCGCTTCGCACCGCGATATCCGTTCCGTCCGTCGAATCGTGTATAATGCGGCTGAGTTCGCTCTTTAACGTATCCCGCCCGCCGATGCCCGAAAGCACGTGCACGTTTTCGCGCAGTTCTTCCAAAGCGCGCTTCGCCTGTAAATTTGCGGCGGAAATGCGCTTTTTCGCTTCCGCAGGATCACTTTCCACAAGCAGCTTGGCAGCTTCCGTCTGCATAATAACGGTAGTCATCGAATGCCCCGCCGTATCGTGAATTTCTTTGGCGATCCTCTGCCGTTCTTCCAATACGGTAACCCGCTGCAATTCCGCATATGCGCTTTGCAGCTTTCCGTTGCTTTCGTTTAAATCGGAAAGGGTGTGCGCGAGTTCCTTATTCTTACGGTAGATCTGAATGGCGAAATTCATGATCAAGAAATGCAGCGAAAACAAGAACAAATCGTTTACCGCGTTTATGATCACCGCGCCGATATCGACGGTATCGTTTTTCAACGCGCTTGATACGGCAAGCGTGATCAAAAACAAACAGATATCGCACACGCACATGGCAATACTGCCCGCAAGTTTTTTTTGCGTTAAATAAAATTCGGACAATATAATAATGTATAGTGTAGAAATCAAATTGCCGTCCGAAAAATAGGTAAGCACCAGCAAAATCAAAATGTCGAGCACGTAACAGGCGATTTTCGGCTTATACGATTTCAGCCCCCAAATTTTGATCGCGTTTTCCGTTGTAAGTACGATCGCCGCAGGCACGATCCAATAATAATACTGCCGATTGCTTACCGCGAAAATAATTTCGATAATAACGAGCAGCAGAAAAACAAGCATCTTCCCGTATTTTACAATGGGAAACTGCGCGTCTTCCGTTTTATTCGTTCCCTCTTCGGGAAGCGGTTTTGCTGCGTTTTGTTTTTTACTCATTTCAACTATTTTTCAAATAAATTCTTTCTGCTGTATTTTGCGCTTATTTCCTGCATCTTTCCCGCCAAATGGTAACTGTAATATCCGTTTTTACTTACGATAACGTGATCTTGCAGTTTAATGCCGTGCATCGAACAAAGAGCGTATAACTCTGCGGTAAACGAATCGTCGCTGCGCGAAGGCGTGCAATCGGCGCCCAAATGGTTATGCGCAATCACCACGGCTTGCGGATCTTGATTGATAACGACGGAAGATAATTCGGTAGCCTTTACGTCTACCTTTTCGGCGGAATACGATGTAAACCGCTTGTAAAACTTTACGTATCCCCTCGAATCGATGCAAAATAAATCGATCACTTCTACCGAAAGCCCGAGATAGCGATTTTTCAAATAATTCATAACGGCGTCTACGGTAAAAAAATTTACGCGCTTCATTTTGCCAAACTGCACCCGTTCATAACACAGCGAAATCGTTTTGATATATGCCGCGGTCGCTTTTCCCACTCCGTCGACGGCAGTCAAATGTTTTACGTCCGCCTCAAACAAGCGGTCGATCCCACCGAACGCTTCCAAAAGATTGTGGGCGATCTCGTTGGTATTTTTGCGCGGAATGGCGTTGTACAACAAAATTTCCAAAAGTTCGTGTTCTTGCAAACCTTCGCCGTTTTGTTCCAGCCGTTCTATCATTCGCTTTCTGTGCCCTTCGTGCATGGCGCGTCCTCTTCGGTAAACTTCCCCGAACGCATTGCGGCATATTTCCGCAACCGCTCTTTCCCTTATTGTAACACATATTTTACGAATTTGCACGCGATTGTATCCTTTTTTTCGATTTTCCCGCAATTTGACAATCGAAAATAAGTGTGGTATAATGATGCTAACAATACGGGAGCCGACCATGAAAAAATATTTAAACGCCGCAGTAAACGGCATTTGCGAAAGTATTCGATTCGATTCTTCCCTTTCCGCCCCCCTTGCGGGAATGCCCTTCGGTAAAGGCGCGGCAGACTGCCTTGCGCACTTTTTATCCCTTGCGGAAAGTTTGGGCTTTCAAACGCGCAATTACGATAACTACGTAGGAGAAGCGATTTTCGGCGCGGGCGAAGAAGAATTTGCCGTGCTTGCGCATCTCGACGTCGTGCCCGCGGGAAGCGGCTGGACAAAGCAACCGTTCGGCGGGATCGTCGAAGACGGCCGCATTTGGGGCAGAGGCGCGATGGACGATAAAGGACCTGCGATCGCCGCACTTTACAGCATGAAAGCGCTAAAAGACGAGGGATTTGTTCCCCGTAAAAAAATAAAACTCATCGTCGGTTGCAACGAAGAATGCGGTTGGGCGTGCATCGACCATTATAAAAAAGTTGCGCATATGCCAAAAACGGGTTTTTCGCCGGACGCGAATTTCCCCGTTATCTACGCGGAAAAAGGCATTTTGCACGTGAAAATGCAGTTTACCGTAAATCCCGATCTATTTTCTTTGTTCGAAGGGGGGGAACGGATAAACATGGTTTGCGACCGTTGCAAAGCGGTTCCCCTTTTCCCCATCGACGCAGAACGCGTCGCCGCGCTTGCTTTGCAGATCGAAGACGGAGCGCTGATTTCCAAAGGAAAAAGCGCGCACGGTTCCACCCCCGAAGAAGGGGAAAACGCGATCTTGCCTCTGTTGCGCTATTTTAACGAAGACGAGGGCGTAAAAAAAGCGATTGCCTGCCTGTTCGAAGATCGATTCGCGTTAAAAACGCTTTGCGACGAAACGGGTAATTTGACCCTTTCGCCCGATATGGTTGCGTACGAAAGAGGGATTTTGACCTTTTGGTGCGATATCCGCTATCCCGCAACGCTTTCCCTTTCCGCCGTTACGGAAAAATTAGATTTATTCGGCGTGCCGTACGAAACGATCAGCCATCAATCGCCCCTTTTTAATCAAAAAGACGGCGAACTTGTTTCCGCCTTGCTTTCCGTTTATAACGAATATGCGGGCACCGACCTGCCCCCTATTGCCATCGGCGGAGGCACGTATGCGCGCGCGCTCGAATGCGGCGCGGCGTTCGGGCCCGAAATAGAAGGCGAAGAAGTTACCATACACCAAGCGGACGAATATATCACCTTAGACCGCGTTCTTATGATGCTGGAAGTATACAAGCGCGCGCTAAAACGGCTTACTCAATGATCATACATGTTTCTCTTTTTTTTAAAACGCCCCTCGGAAAATTTTCCGAGGGGCGTTTTATATTCGCTTTTTCCGCACGCTTTGCAAAGATATGTGCGCGGCAAATAATTTTCTTTTTCGCGCACCTTATAATAATAGGCGCAACGCAGTAGAAAGGCGTTTTGTAGTCGCTTTTATTTGCAAAACTTAAAAATATGCGTGCGGTACAATAAATAAGCGTTTTAATTTTGCTTTACAATGTTTTGCGCTCGGCGCACAAATAAGCGATTTGTTTTTTCGCGCACCTTATAATTACGCATAACACAATAGATTGACGTTTTATTTTTCCGCACGCATTGCAATGTTTTGCACGCGGCGCAGAGATTCTGCTTATCGTCAACGCGTCGGCATTTTAAAACCTTTTAGGGCGCAATTCAAAAAATCGTTAAACGGCTTCATTGCCCGAAATACCGCAGCCGACTTTTGCACAAAATCCGCGCCGAGCACTTCTTCGTCCGTTACAAAATACTCTAAATACCAAGATTTATTCTTTAAATATTCCGCTTGCGGATGATCTTTATCGTATCCCGCAGGAACGTTTTTCAGCGCCGTGCCTTTTACCGTAAAATACTTTTTAAATTCCGAATCGTTGAGAATATCCTTCCATTCGTCGGAATGCGCCGCAATGTAGTCGCGCACCATAGCCGTAGCGTTGGTAAACATATCCGCAAACAAACCGCCGCCTAAAAAAGACCCGCCGTTCGGCTTTATCATAACAAAATAACCCACGGGAACGGGCAGCTTGCCCATAGACGATATGTGCGCCCGAAAAGATGGATTATACGGCGACTTATCGCGGCTGAACCTTGTATCGCGCACAAGTTTAAAGGTTAATTCTTTGGGAACGTTGTGTAAAACGCTTGCATCGAACGCGCCGATCGCGTAAATCAATTCCTGCACCAAACATTCGAATTGCTCGGTTGCCGCTTGATACTCTTTTTTGTGCGCGTTATACCATTCGCGTTCGTTGTTCGCGGAAAGATCCGCAAGGTAGCTTAACATGATTTCGGCATTCATTCTTTTATCCCCTTTGCGCTTTAATGAACGAGGCGTAAGCCCGTTCTAAAATTTTCGCGCTTTCTTCGTCCGAAATATTCGCCCCGCCCGTGGCGATCATCGTTGCGACTCCGTGCGTGAAGATGATCAACATAATATAAACTTCTTTTACCTGTGCTTCGGGCAGCGAAAGTTTTTCGGCAAGCTGCGCGGTCGCCTGCTTATCACCCATCCATTCGTAAATATCGTTAAAACTGTTTAAACCGTTTATCTTTTGCAAGAACAGCAGCTGAAAAAGATTGGTTTCGTATTTCGCAAAGGCGACGTTTGCCCTTGCCATACTTTCTAAAATGCTTTCTTTTTCGACGCGAGAATAGATAAACTCATGGTAAAAATTCATCGCCGCACCGTACAGCGCCTCTTTCAACGTTTCCATATTGCTGAAATAACTGTAAATGGGTTGCACGGAATACCCCATTCGTTTAGCTACGCTTCTGGCGTTTACGCTTGCAAAACCGCTTTCTCTTACCATTTGCAAAGCAAATTTTAATACCTGTTCCCTATCTACCGTTTGCTTCGGCATAAAAGTCTCCCGATAATTACACGGGTTATATAACACATGTAATTATAATGTTTTCCGAATGCGCTGTCAAGCGTTTTCCCAAAAAATTTCCGTTTTTAAATTTTTACAACGGTAAGCGTTACCCCGTCGCCGTTGATATCCATTTGCTTTTTGTACCCTTCCGCTTCGCCCGCGCAAATGCGTTCGGCAAGCACGTCGGGCGCAAACGCTCCCTTTTGCAGCGCCTGCAACGCCCTGCCTTCCGCCGTGTAATACACTGTAATGCGGTCGGTTACTTCGAACCCCGCTTCTTTGCGCATTGTCTGTATGCGGGAAACGAGTTCGCGCTCGCACCCTTCGAACAGCAATTCTTCGGTAAGCGCGGTATTCAGCGCAACGGTAATTCCGAAATCGGACGCAGAAACGTACCCCTGCGCGGATCCCGTAAAAATTTGCAGATCTTCTTCTTTTAAAATCACTTCGCCGTCTAAATCCAGCGCGTACGATCCGCCGTTTTTCACCGCCTCTACCACTTCGCCCGCGTTGCAATTACTCAAAAATTCGGCGATCGCTTTCAGCTTTTTGCCGTACTTAGGTCCCAGCGTTTTTAACTGAGGCTTTAAGGAATAGCTTACAAGCGATTGAGCGCTTTGCAGATACCGCAGCGATTTTACGTTCAACTCTTCGAGGATCACCCCTTCCAACTCTTTGCCGAGCGAAATCGCTTTTTCGCTTGCGATTGCCATTTCGGAAAGGGGCTGACGGTTTTTTACCGATCCGCTGTTGCGCGCCGCCCTGCCCAAAGCGACAATATTCAACACGTCTTTCATGCCCGCTTCCAGCGAACGGTCGATCGCGCTTTCGTCGCATACGGGGAATTCGCATAAATGCACCGAAACGGGCGCGTCCGCAAAGAACGCGGGCACCAAATTGCGATAGATCATTTCGGACATAAAAGGCGTAAAGGGCGCGGTAAGTTTGGCAAGCGTTACCAAAACGGTATACAGCGTGGTGTACGCCGCCGCTTTATCTTCCGTCATGCCGCTTCCCCAATAGCGGTCGCGTCCGCGGCGCACATACCAGTTGGAAAGCTCGTCCGAAAAATCTTGAATTTCCCGCGCGCTGTCCGTAATGTTGTAAACGGCAAGTTTTTCGTCTACGCTTTTTACCAACGAGTTCAGGCGGGAAAGCGCCCACTGATCCATAAGGGAAAGTTTGCATTTTTTTAAATCGTATGCGGAAGGATCGTACTTGTCGATTTCCGCATACAGCGTAAAGAACGCGTACGTGTTCCACAATGTGCCTTGATACTTTCTCTGCGCTTCGGAAACGGCTTCCTGCCCGAACCGCGAAGGGATCCAGGGCGCGCTGTTGGTGTAAAAATACCAACGCACCGCGTCCGCCCCCTGCTTATCGAGTACGCTCCACGGGTCTACCACGTTGCCTTTGTGCTTGCTCATCTTTACCCCGTTCGCGTCGTTTACATGCCCCAATACGATACAGTTTTTAAAGGGCGCTTTGTCGAACAAAATGGTAGAGATCACAAGCAGCGTATAAAACCAGCCGCGCGTTTGATCGACCGCTTCGGAAATAAAATCGGCGGGGAACGTCTGTTCGAACAGTTCTTTATTTTCGAACGGGTAATGATATTGCGCAAACGGCATAGACCCCGAATCGAACCAGCAGTCGATCACTTCGGGCGTGCGTTTGCATACGCCCCCGCACTTAGGACACTTGCAGGTAAGCGTATCGAGATAAGGGCGGTGCAGTTCGGTATTTTCGGGCGCGCCGCATTTTTCTTTTAATTCTTTGCGCGAGCCGATCACTTCGATTTCGCCGCAATCTTCGCATACCCAAACGGGCAAGGGGGTTCCCCAATAGCGATCGCGCGACAAACCCCAATCGATCACGTTTTCGAGGAAGTTGCCCATGCGCCCCTCTTTGATCGTTTCGGGCATCCAGTTGACAGAGCGGTTGCAAGAGATCAGCCGATCTTTTACCGCCGTCGTACGGATAAACCAACTGGAACGCGCGTAATACATCAACGGCGTATCGCAACGCCAGCAATGCGGATAATCATGCTCGAAGGGAAGCGCGCGGAACAGCTTTCCTTGCGCCTTTAAAAGATCGAGCACCGTTTTATCCGCTTTTTTAATGAACAACCCGTTCAGTTCGGGGCAGCGCTCGTCGAACACGCCCTGCTCGGTGACAAGCGAGATCACGGGAAGCCCGTAATTTTTGCCCACATTGTAATCGTCCTGCCCGAACGCGGGCGCAATGTGCACCACGCCCGTACCGTCGGTAAGCGTTACGTACGTGTCGCACACGACTTCATATACCCGTTTCCATTCTTTTTTCGTCGCTTGCAAGTCCGCTTGCGCATAGGCAAAAAGCGGTTCGTAACGGGTACCCTCGTACTCTTTTCCCGTTTTTCTGCTCACGATTTCGTATTCTTCGAAAAACTTGGATACGAGCGCTTCCGCCATAATATAATGTGTGCCGTCGCAAACAAGTTCCACGTAACTTTCGTTCGGATTCATACACAAAGCCACGTTGGAAGGAAGCGTCCAAGGCGTCGTCGTCCACGCCAAAATATACGTATTTTCTTTTCCGGCTACCCGAAAGCGCGCAACGGCGGAAGTTTCTTTTACCGTTTTATACCCCTGCGCTACTTCGTGCGAAGAGATCGCCGTTCCGCAACGCGGGCAATAAGGAACGATTTTGTGTCCTTTATAAAGCAGCCCCTTTTTATGAATCTCTTGCAGCGCCCACCACTCCGATTCGATATAGTCGTCATGATAGGTCACATACGGATTTTGCATATCCACCCAATATCCTACGCGGTCGGACATTTTTTCCCACTCGCTTTGATACTGCCATACCGATTTTTTACACTGCTCGTTAAACGGCTGAATGCCGTAATCTTCGATCTGCTTTTTTCCGTCTAAGCCCAGCTTTTTTTCCACTTCCAACTCAACGGGAAGCCCGTGCGTATCCCAGCCCGCCTTACGCAAAACGTGCTTGCCCTTCATCGTTTGATAGCGCGGAATGATGTCTTTCATAACGCGGGTTAAAATATGCCCGATATGCGGCTTTCCGTTCGCCGTAGGAGGTCCGTCGAAAAAGGAAAATTCTTCCCCGCCTTCGCTTTTTTCAATGCTCTTTTCGAACACGCCGTTCTCTTTCCAGAAAGCAATCACTTCCTTTTCCCGCTCTACAAAGTCGAGCGCCGTTTCCACCTTTTTATACATACCTTTTACCTCCATATTCCGATCCGCGAAAATGAATTTTCGCGAGCCGACTTTTTTAAATTTACCCTTAATCGCACGAATGCGCAACATATATCTATGGTAATGCGCAAATTAGCGCGCTTTCCGTAAAATCTTATTTGCTGATGCTTATACTTTCCCCGCTGTACGGTAGAAAAGCAAGGATCTGTGCAAATTTCACGCGTTTTGATTGCTTATTATTTGGCTACTATTCTTTTCCGCGAAAAAGAATTATGGAAACCGAACTCTTCCGCCCCTTATCGCCGCATGGTAGAAAACAGAGATTTGCGCATGTTACACGCATACTCCGATTGCTTATTCTTCGGTTACTATTCTTTTCTACAAAAAATTATGGTAACCTTTTCCTCCCCTCGCCGCCGCACGGTAGAAAAAAAGCCTTCGCGTTTCGGAATACGCGAAGGCACTTTAAACCACCAAAACAAACAATCATTTGCCGCAAGGATAACGGGCTGCATTCCCGTGCAGAGTTACTGACTTTTTCGCCCCGCAGGCTGAAAGGTGATACCCGATTACCGCCCAATGCTTCCCTTTCACCTAACAGAAGCTCTCTTTTAATGGAACTTGTAAACGGACGCGTCCTTTGTGATCGCCTTATTTTGTTTTATTATATCCGTTTCCGCTAAAAAAGTAAAGCATTTTAAAATAACTTTTTTATTTGCGGATATCCTTTGTTTCTTCCGCAGCGTTCTGTTCCGCCTTTTCCGTTTGAGGCATACGCAGCCATTTGATATTTTGTAAATCCAAACGAAGTTTACCGTCCTTTTTGACTACGCGGTTATACAGCCAAAGCAAATATCCCAGCACGGTAAATACCGCAACCAAAATTACCACCCAAACCATAACGCCGCCGTACCCCAGATCGTTTACGTCTAAAAAGAAATAGGGATATTCGAACCCATCGATCGCCGCGCCTAAAATAAAGGTGTAGCACACGTAAATCAACGGTATCACTATGCTGAGCAAAGGAGCGAATACCGATATCGACTTTTTCTCTTCGAACAAAAAGTAATCGAGAATAAACAGCACGGGCGCGAATACGTGATAAGATAGGTTGCCGATATTCCGCCAAAAGTCGGCGGAGAACGGATCGCCCAACAAAATGCAATACACAAGGAAGGTCACAAGAATCATGACCGTCGTCATAAATTTCAGCGTGCGCAGTTTTTTGTTATAACCCTCTTTTTCGCCGGCATAAACCCGCTTTACGTTATCCGCAAGCACGACTACGGATACCGCAAACACAAAATAATTGCTGATATTGGTATAGTACTTTAAAAATTCCCAAGTAAGCGAACTTGCGCCCTGTCCCGCATAAAATATGTTGAACGTAAGCAAAACGGCAAGCCCCGAAACGCAGCACAGTATCATGCGGTAAATCATTTGGGTAAGTAAATTATTCCTTTTCATATTTACACCTTTAACCGAAAATTCCTTTGCGCAAACGAATTTGCTTTACTTCGAACCCCGCTTCCGTAACGCAAACGCAAAGTTCGCCGTCGGGCAAATCGCTTTCCACAAAAATGATCCCTTTTTTGAAATTTGCCTTTGCGCCCTTCACCCCTTCAAGCAAGCGAAGTTTGCGTTCGGCGCGCTCGGCACAGCGGGCGCAACACATGCCCGCGACTTCGATCACCTTTTTCATACGGTATATTTTAGCATGACAAACATAAATTGTAAAGGAATTTTACTTCTTTTTATGCTGAAAACACATTTGCCATGCATAATAACCGCTTCGGGTAACGTAAATGCAATTTACCATAAAACCGCTTCATGCAAACGGCAATAAAATACTTGACATCTTATACAACTAAGATTATTATTTTATCATACATTTTTAACGAGGTACCATTTATGCGCGTACTTGCTATCAACGATATTTCATGCACGGGAAAATGTTCGCTTACGGTGGCGCTCCCCATTCTTTCTGCATGCGGCGCCGCATGCGATATTATGCCAACCGCTTTGCTTTCTACCCATACAGGCGGATTCGAAGGATATACCTTTTTAGACCTTTCGCAAGAAATGCAAAAAATCGCCGACCATTGGGAATCGCTCGGCTTAAAGTTCGATTTGATTTACAGCGGTTACCTTGGCAGCCGCTCGCAAATTCAATTTGTAAAAGACTGTAAGAAACGTTTTTTAAAGGAGAAAGGCGTTTTCGTCGTCGATCCCGTTTTGGGCGATCATTTTACCTTTTATAAGGGATTCGACCAAGCCTTCGCGCAAGAAATGAAATCGCTTTGTGCGGAAGCGGATTATATTCTCCCCAACGAAACGGAAAGTTTTTTGTTGACGGGTGAACGGAATTTTTCTGCCGCCTTAAAAAAATTAGGCGAAATTTGCCCTTGCCCCGTTATTACCGGCGCGCAGGACGAAACGGGTTACGCCCTCCGCTACTTACACGAAAATCGCGAATGCGTTCTTCCTTTAAAAAAAATCGAAGGCGCTTTCCACGGCGCGGGCGACGTGTTCGCCTCCGCCTTCTGCGGGTGCATTTTAAACGGACTTTCTATGGAAGCCGCCCTTTCCGTTACGGCAGATTTCTGTTACCGCGCGATCGCACGCTCGGAACGGGAGGTAAAAGACAGAAGATTCGGGCTTGCTTACGAACGGGAACTTGGCGGATTGATATCTGCGATTAGCAATAATTCCCTGTAAATTTCTTTTTAGGCGCGTTGCAATTTGCAAATAAATCTGCTATAATGTAATTGACACCTGCGGTGTTCGGAAATCGGAGAATTCGTAATCCACAAAGTATTTTCGGGAGCGCTTGTCGGGGCACGATAGGTAAGGTCTGTTATTGCAACGGAAAGGCCGAAGCGTGCGCGCCGCGCACCCACCTGCGAGAAGCGGGTTAACACTTTTTCGATTTGCGGCACAGGCGGATGTCTTTTTCTTTTATATACCGTACCGAATAAATTTTTTGTATGACATAAAAAAACGGTTGCAAGATTTTGCTTTCTGTGTTATAATTTACAAGCGTTTTAAAGGAACGAGTTGCAAATTTATAGACTGCGGCCTTGTGGTCAAGAGGTTAAGACGGCGCCCTCTCACGGCGCAATCCCGGGTTCGATTCCCGGCAGGGTCACCAAACGAGGGAGATAAGAACACCCCGAGAGAGAAACCGAATTTTCGGTTTCTTTTTCTTTTACACTATTTTCGTTTTTGTCGCCGTTGCCGTCGGGGTAATCGGGAAAATCAAGTTCAATAAAAGTTCCTCTTTCTGCCCGCCTTTCAAGCGGAATAACACTTTTATTTTACGCATAAAGCACTATTGCGCTATGCAAAACCATAGCACTCGGCAAATTGCTCCTCAATGCTTTGCTGATCCTGCGCGTGTACATAACGCCGCCCGATAAATAATATTCGTCTGTGAAATCGAATTCTTTTGTTTCGAATAACGGAAACTTTTCTTCAACCGTAAGATACGCCGCGGCGCCGCTTTCGCTATTCGAAATTTGCAGCGTTTGCGCATATTCGGCTACTGCTTGTCCTTCTTCCTTTATCACGATCGCGCGCGCTACGTTTAATCGGGCAGGCTGTTCCGCATCGATATTCGCAAGTTCGGTCACGCTGAAACTGCGTTTAAAATCGTTCAGCCATTCTTGCGTCGTTTTTTGCAACGGCTTTTTCGGCCAAAAGATTATTCCGCACGCAATCGCCCCGCACGCAATCGCCAACGACAGCGCAACAATCAACGGAAGATAAACTTTTTTGTTTTTTACGTTTAACATCGGTATCCTTTTGTGCATTAAAATTTTTTTAATCGGATTTAATCGCTTTCAAAGGGTGAAGCGCTATCTTCTTGCAATTTTATTTTTGATTGTTTACGCCTTTTTAGAAAATACGATACAAATATTGTGTTAAGCGCAATAAAAATAACGGAAACGATCGGTATTAAAATAACGTATTCAACAATGGACGGCTCGTACCCTACAGAAATGCTTATTCCGTTTTCTCCGATATAGATTGGAATGGTTGTACCGATCAATGCATACGCTTCATGGTATCTATACGTGCTGAAGGAAGCCCCTTCGTAAACAATGCCGTTTTCACCGTAATAAGTATAATGCAGATGGTACAAGGAGTCATGTCCACCACCCCCCGTAACTTCCGCTTCACGATAACGCCCTTATCGACAACTTTTTTAGCTTCGATATTGCGAGGTATCTCGAATATGCACGCGATAATAACGCCAAGCAATATAAGTTCCGCACAAACCCAACCAAAATAGCGTAAAACTTTTTTTCTCATTTAAGCTGCCATCCTTTTTACATGTTGAATAAATTTTCCCGCTTTTGTTTTCTTCTTCTGTAATTTCTTCATTGGCTATTTTATAGCCGATGCGTACCTAAACTTTCTTCTGTTTCAACCGTTTCCGTAACAGCTTCATCCGTGACAGCCGATTCGACCGTAGATTCTTCTGTTTCAACTGCTTTCGGCGTGATTTCTTCTGTGACAGCCGCATTTATTGCGCATGCTTCGCCTTCGGCATTTTCCGTAATTGATTTGTTTTTCTTTTTTAACCATCGCACCGTAATAACAAAAAAAACTGTAATTACGCCCAAATAGATAATTGTAATGACTGTTATAAATACAATGTTAAAAGTAGCATTGTAAGTCAGTTGATATCCTACCGGAACGCTGACGCCGTTTTCACCAAGATATATTTTAATTTTAGAGCCGATCTTTTTCGTCACTTCTTCTCTGGTCAACGATTCGTTCGCCGTGCCTGTGTATTGAACGCCTGCTTTATCTGTATAAACATAAATCGTTCCCGGATATTCATAATCGCCGGTGCCGCCTAACCGAACGATCACCGCTTCGGCAACAACCCCCCGTTCGATTGCAGCTTTATATTTTATTTGATCGCGCTCGCCATAAAATAAGCCGAACAATGTTGCGCCGTAAAAAAGCGTGGGAAGCCCGAAAAGTAGTAAAACATATAACGCACCGCGCGCCGTTTTTTTTAAAAGCCGACCCATTTTACCCTACCGCCTTTCTTGTTTTTTGCGTTTCTTTTTCACTTTTATACGGTAACCTTTATAATATATAATTTTTCCCGTTGTATCTATTTCGTCGAGCATCGCCAAATTATCGATTTCGATGATTTCTTTTTGTTTTTCCTCAACTTCTTTATTCGTTTTTTTAAACTGCCATTCCAAAAAAATGATAAGCCCGCTTATTCCAACAACGTAAAGCCTCGAAAATACGGATATTAACGTAAAGAAATAACCAAACGACAGTTTATGCCCTACATTGATGCTTTTTCCGTTTTCCCCCAAATAAATTTTATACTTCGTTCCCAAATACAATTCGGGATCATTTTCCAATGATATGTTATAAGCATCATCGTGATATACTACTCCCTCTTCGTCTATAAATTCATATTCAAGAGTATAACCCACAAGCGTACCATGATCACCGTGCCTATTACTTTTGGTATAGTGCTTACGATAATGAACAATTTCCGCCTCGGCGACGATTCCCCGTTCGATCATAGCTTTATTTTCGAACTCTTCTCGATAACCGAAAATCAAACCGATTATTATCCCTGCAAACAACAATGTGGAAAGTCCAAATAGCACTATGTAACGCCACACTATATCCCAAGGAACGTCTGCAATTTTATGCGCTGCTTTTTTTATAAGCTACCACACCCCTACACTACCGCCTGTTTTGCATTTTGCAGCACTTCGATATACGGATTAAATGCCCCCAAATGCGTTACCCGTTCCGTTTGCAAAGAATACATACCCGATTTGTTATCGGTCAGAATATAATCTTCCCCGTCCGCCACAACGATAAAGCAAACATAATCGTCTTTTGCAATTTCTTCAAACGAGAACGTGAACGATTCTTCCGCGCCGCCCGTTAAACTGCCTTTGCGTTCTTGCCGCAGTTCGCCGTTTACGTAAACGTTTAACGTATAACCGCTTGCGATTTGCGAGGCATTGGCAACGGTTGCCGTAAATTGTTGTTTCCCGTTTTCGATTGCGACAGCCGCCTGTACCGAAAGATCGGTATAAGCGATAAAGAGCAGATATTCCGCCGATGCAAGAACGGATCCGTCTTCCGCATGTACGGTAAGCGTTACGGGAAGATATTCTTCGCCGGAAAATGCCGCCGCAAAAGGAACGTCGAACAGCTTACTTTCGCCGATTTGCAACGGTTTGCCGCAGACGAGCTGCGCCGTTTGACCGCATACGATCGCCGTAAAGCGGGAAACTTCGCAATCGCCCGTATTGGTAACCAACAAACGAATATTCGAAGGCGCGCCGTTTACAAGCAATCCGTCGAGATACGCTTCGATTTCTACCCGCGCGCCCAATTCGCGTTCGGCATAGCACAACACCATGGGGGGCATTAAATTTTCGGTACTGCTTACCTTGTAATTATATGCCGAATAAACGATTCCATCAAGGCAATACCCCGTCGAATACGAAATATCTCCGTTCGAATTTGTTTTATTTGTTAATTGAATGCCGCCCGTCCAATGCGTTCCGTCGAACACGGCGCAATACGCTTGTTCCGCTTCGCCGTCGTACCCTTCGTAAAAGATTACGGGATCGCCGCTCTTCGAAAGGGTAAATTCCTGCGCGGCTACGCCGTTTGCAATTACGTATTCGTTCGTACCGTCTTCGGTTGCAACCAGCTCTTCGCCGTTGTTGTAAACCAGCGCGGTTTTTCAGTTAAAGCGGATAAACTGCGTAATTGCTTACATTGTATATTCCTTTGCGCATGGCTCTACCGCGCATCCGTTTTGCACATTGCCAAAATCACCTGCAACGGCGAAAAAGGGTTAAATAACCGTGCGAAAATCTTGCAAAAAGCCGAAAATTATGTCATAATAAACGGGTAAAAGATAAAAATTATTCCGAAGGGAGAAGGCTTCCATGAAGAAAAAAACGAAGTTCGTTTACTCGCTGATCGCGGGAATCGTTGCGGCGTCGATCGGGGCGGTGATCGCTATATATTCTTTGATCGTAAATACGATCGTAGAAAATAAAACGATCGATACCATTACCGAACTTGCCACGCACGATAAAAATTCGATCAATATGTTCGTTACCTATAACTGGCGCAATCTTGCACGTATCGGCTCCCGTTTAAACAGAACGGCAGCCTCTTTGCACGCGATGGCGGACGTCAACGAGTATTTGGATACGGAAGCGGAAGAAACCCCTTTCGACGAAGTGTATCTGCTCGCCGAAGACGGTTCGTATTATACGGGGTACAACTACATTCAAGCGCCCTCTACGCAATTTTACGATTTTAAAAGTCTGTTCAAAAACGACGTTTCCGAAACGATTGCCTACGACGAATTGCCCTCGATACGGGGCGGAAAGGTAGTCATATACGGGTTTAAACTGGAAAACGCGTTAGAAAACCCCGTAATCTGCGGCAAAAAAATGTACGCCGTGATCGGGATCAACAGCCGTGCTTCGATCAGAGACGGTTTGATCATAGGCAGCTTTACCGACGATAACGGAATCAACCGCGGTTACAGCTCTATTATAGACGGCGACGGCGATTACATTGTAAATATCAACGACAGCGGAAACGTCGTTTCGGAAAACTGGATCGACCACTTGGATATCAACGATAAATCTGGTATCTCCAAAGAAGAAGCGCTTTCTAAAATGAAAAACGGCGAAACCTTTTGGTTTTATCACCAAAAGGAAAACGAACGGGAATTGCATTACTGCATTCCTATGGAAAACGGCTCCGATTGGTACTTTTTGCTTTCCGTAAACGACGAAGCGCTTGCCGAGCAATCGTATGCGTTCGTCCTTTTGATCGTGATCGCGCTGAGCATAACCGTTTTAATCACCATAGTAACGATGGTGATCGTGCTGTACACGCAAAGCAAAACGGCGAAAGCTCTTGCGCAAGAAAAAGCGCAAAGCGAATTTTTATCGAATATGAGCCACGAGATCCGCACCCCCTTAAACGGACTTGTGGGGCTAAACTATTTGGTGATGACGTCTATCGACGATCCCGAAAAGAAAGATCAGATCAAAGAATGGCTTGCAAAGTCGCACAGCACCGCAAACTATCTGTTATCGCTGATCAACGACGTATTAGACGTTTCTAAATTAAAGGCGGGCAAGGTGGAAATGCTGCGCGAACCGCTTTTGATCGAAACGGTGATGGACGCGATCTATTCGATGCAGCACGGCGTGATCGCAAGCCGCAATATTTCTTATTTGACCGAATCGGATATTTCCGCCCCTTGCATTTTGGGCGACGAAGTGCACATTAAACAAGTGCTTATGAATATTGTGGGCAACGCGGCAAAATTCACCCCCGCAGGCGGATATATCAAACTTTCCGTAAGCCAAAAGCAAACGGACGAAACGCACGTATTAACGACGTTCGTCTGCGAAGATACCGGCTGCGGCATGAGCAAAGAATTTACGACAAGGATTTTCGACGCATTCTCGCAAGACCGCAACAGCAACACCTCTTCGATCAAAGGAACAGGCTTGGGCATGGCGATCAGCAAACTTTTGATCGACGCGATGGGCGGAGAGATCGTTGTGGAAAGCGAGTTGGGAAAAGGCAGTAAATTTACGGTAACCGTGCCTTCGGAAATATCCGATATTCCCGAATACATGAAACAGCACAAAGACGCCGTGCAAAGCGAAGATAAGCGCGCGCAAACGCAGCCTCCGAAAGAAAATCCGCTTAACATTTTAATTGCGGAAGACAACGAACTGAACGCGGAGATCCTGCTTGAAATTTTAGGCGACGCGGGCTTTACCGCCGAACACGCGAAAGACGGAAGCGAAGCGGTAACGCTGTTCGAACAATCGCAGGAAAACGAATTCGACTTGATTTTAATGGATATGCAAATGCCCGTAATGGACGGCTGCACCGCTTCCGAAAAGATAAGGCAGCTGCCCCGCGCAGACGCGAAAACAATTCCCATTTTCGCATGCACAGCCAACACGTTTAAAGAAGACCGCATTAAAGCGTTTAACAGCGGCATGAACGACTTTTTAACAAAGCCGATCGACGTAAAGGTACTGCTGCAAAAAATGGAAACGCTGAATAACGAAAAAAACAAAAACGGAAAGGAGAAATAACAAAATGAAAAAATTAAAAAGTATTCTTTTGCTTTGTTTGACCGTTCTGTTTACAGCCGCCCCCTGCCTTGCGGGCTGCGGGCAAAACGAAGCGATAACGATCAGCGTAAAAGTGCCCAGAGCCACCATGATGAACAGCGTATCGCACCCCGACGTAAAAGACGCGAAAAGTTTTTTAAGTCTTGCAGGCGAAGCGTTTGCCGCGCAGTACGGCGAACAAGTAACCGTGAACATCGTTGAATTTGCATTAGGCCAGGAAACGGTTGCGATCGCAAACACCTTTCATACGGAGGACGCGGCGGATATTTTGTACGATAACTTTTTTAACATGTTTTCGTTCATCCATACGGGAAACGCCGTTCCGCTTGACGATCTTTTGACCGACGAATTAAAAGCCGACCTCAATAAAAAATACGTAAGCGGCGGCACGCTGGACGAAACGCTGTACATGATGCCCTTTTCGTCTACGCAAAACATTTTGATCTACAACAAGCAGCTTTTAAAAGCATGCGGGTTGGATCGGTTTATCGCCGCGCAGCAATCCATTCAGAATTGGACGATCGATGAATGGACGGAAATATTAAACACCCTTGCGGAAAAACTTCTCGAAGGCAGCTACCCCATGATGATGTACGCCGCAAACAACGAAGGCGATACGCACATTATGTCTTACCTGCGGGCGTTCGGTAGCGAAATTTTCGACGAAGAAGAAAACTTCAACTTGCAAACGGAACAAACCGTGCAAGCACTTACTTGGATGCAGAACGGCGTAAACAACGGTTGGTATTTGCCGAGGCCGCAAAACAGAACGATGACGCAGTGCGGCGATATGTTCGAAGACGGCAAACTGGCGTTTTATCACTTTAATTCGGGCAGTTCGCTGTATACCGAGGCTTCCGCACAAGGCGGAACGGAAAAATACGGATTCGTAAACTATCCGGGAAACATTGCGACCTTCTTCTGCTCCGGCTTCGAAGTGTTCGACAACGGCAACAATCACAAAATAAAAATCGCAAAAGACTTCGTTCGGTTCGTATTCGAACAAAAAGAGTGGCTGGAATATTCCGCAGGGCATATTCCCGTAAGCACTGCCGTCGCGCAGCGGTATAAAGAAGATATTTTCCTGTTAAAAGAATTTTACGAAAATTCGGTAAACGAAATTCATTTCAGCCACAACAACCCCAACTGGCAGGGTAGCGACAATTCGGTGCGAAGCATCTTCTACCAAGAAATTGCAAAACTGTTTGAAAAGAACGTAGACGGCACGTTTGCCGTAACCCCTTTAAAATGTGCCGAAGAATTAAACAAAGTTTTAAACGAAGCGATCGCATACGGAAGAGAACACAGTACCCCGCACGCATAAATAAAAAGCGACCGCCCCGCAAATTTGCGGGGCGGTTTTATAATCGTTTATTCTAACGCTTCAATGCTTTTTACGGTATGCAAATAACTTTTTTCCAAGGCGGGCATTTCCGCCGCGACGTTTAAACTTCCGCCGCGAAGAATTTCCGTTACCGTAACCGCCCGTTCGTACAACTCTGTAAAACTTAGATTTTGCGCAACGCCTTTTAACGTATGCGCCGCGCGGAACGCCTCTTCAGCATTCCCCTCTTTCAGCGACTGCTGCAACAGCGTAAAACTGCCGTCTGCGGGAAACTTACGCACAAACCGCACAACCCTTTCTTCCGTCATAAAACGGCTTAAAACGTCGTTATAATCTCCGCCGATCGCCCGATATAATTCGTCTATCCGCATGAATGCTCCCCTTTTAACCTTTCTTTTTTTCCATCAGTTCGATCGTACCGATCGCGCTTTCGTAACGACTGTCCCCGTTATCCGCTTTGGAATACATCGTCATCGCGCAAATGCGGCAGCGGTAGGGATTTCCGTTGATTTTAATGTCGCACACGTGCTCGAACGTCGATTGTTCGGGCGTCGCCGCGTCGAGCAATTCGAACAGCGCGCTTAAATTCTTTTTGCCGAAGCAAGCGATCATCTTCGAATCGTGCATGGGATCGGAGATAGTCGAATCTACGCCCAGCCGTTCTGCGCTTTCGTCCGAAAAGGTGATCGAAGAAGGTTCGCGATACAGTTCAAACAAAATATCTTTTGTGACCGAAGCGATAAAGCGGTACTTTTCCCGTTCGCGCTCTAACAAATCGAGCGTCCGCTGGGAACCCGTCAACTCGTTATGAGAGATGATTTCGCGGGTAATGCGCGCGATATCTTTATGGCTGCTTCCGCTAAGGGAATTTACGCGCAATTCGTTTCTGATTTTCGCCGAAACCCATTTTAATACTTTCAGCAATACGGGATTGAACGCGCCGCACTTGCCCGCTACGATCATATCGATCGCCTTATCGTGATCGACGGGTTTGCGCCCTGCGTGTTCGCTCGTCAACTCGTCGTAAACGTCCGCCAGCGCGACGACCTGCGCGGAAATGGGAATTTCTTCCCCTCTTAATCCATCGGGATAACCGCTTCCGTCGTATCGCTCGTGGTGCCAGCGGCAAATTTCGCTTGCTACGCGCAGCAGCGGGTCGTGATTGCAAAAAGGAATTTTATCCAGCATTTCGGCGCCGACGTGCGTATGCTTTTTAACGATCTCCCATTCGGCGGGCGTCAACGGTTCCGTTTTATTTAAAATCTTTTCGTCGATGGAAATTTTTCCGATATCGTGCAAAGCCGAAGCCGTCGCGATCATCGAAACGTCTTGCGGCGACAATTTGTAATCGTCCGTCATCTTTAAAAGGCTTTGCAGCAGTATTTCCGTCATCGTGTAAATATGCAAAACGTGCAGCCCGCTTTCGCCGTTGCGCAGTTCCACAATATAGCTCAGCACGTTGATCATCAGCGACTGCTCTTTTCCTTTTTCGTATATCTGCTCTTCCACAATGCCGACAAGTTTCTTTTGTTTGGCATAAAGCATAATGGCGTTTTTCACTCTGCGGTGAACGACGGCCGCGTCGAACGGACGCTGAATATAGTCGGTTGCGCCCAACTCGTACGCTCTGCCGATATACGACGAACCGCTTTCGGAAGATATCATAATAACGGGAATGTCTTGGATCCATTTATAACTGTTCATCATCGCCAAAACTTCTAAGCCGTCCATTTTGGGCATTACGATGTCGAGCAGTACAAGCGATAATTCCACGCCGTAACTGCGGATATATCCGATCGCCTCCACTCCGTCTTTTGCTTCTATTACTTCGAATTCCTCCCCAAGCATGTCGGAAAGGATCGCGCGGTTGATTTCGGAATCGTCTACAATTAAAATCTTATCTTTTTTTGCGTTCATGGTAGTTTCTCGTCTTTCGTTTTTTTACAATCATATGATATCATATTCCGAACAAAAAATCCAGTGTATTTAAAACAATTTTTATCGGAATTTCACAAATTCCGCCGTTAATAAATACCAAAACGGCGCAGGCGGAAGAAATTCCGCCTGCGCACCGTAAACGCGAAACAAAGAAACTTGTATGCGCCGTTTACAGCGAGCGATCCATCGGCAGATTTACAATAAATTCCGTTTTTTCGTTGCAAACAACTTGTATGCTTCCGCCCAATTTTTCAAGCACTTTTTTCACCAACGGCAACCCGAGCCCCGTTCCCTTTTGCATTCCCGATTCGTCGCTCGTATAAAACGATTGAAAAATCAAATCTTCTTTTCCGCGCAAAGAATTGCCTGTATTTGCAATAGAAAAAATGATATTGTTATGATCTTTCCGTAATATTATATGAATTTCTCCCTTTTCGGGCGTATATTTCACCGCGTTCGAAATCAAATTCTGCCATATCAAGTAACACAGATCTTTATTGGAAACATACTCGGTTTGCGTTATGTCAACTTCTACTTTTAACTCTTTTTTCAGCCATACGACTTGCATAGAAAGAAGAATATTTCGTATCTGCTCGTCGATCAAAAAGGGATCGGAACAGCTTAGATCATTCGCTTCCAGTTTGCTTATGACAAGCAATTTTTCGCTTAAATTTGCAAGTCTGTTTGCCTCTTTATAAATAAAATCGGCATATTCTTCTATTTCTTTCTTAGTCAACTCGTTTTCGCGCAATAAATCGCTGTAACCCAAAATGATGCTAAGCGGCGTTTTAAACTCGTGCGAGACATTTTTTACAAACTCGCGGTTCAAATACTCGTTCGATTTTAAGCCTTCCGTCATTCTGTTAAAATCGCGCGACAACTGCGATAATTCGTCGTTCCCTTTTGCCGAAACTTGTATATCCAGCTTCCCGTTTGCAACCGCGTTTACCGCCTTCGATATTGATTTTAAACGCTTACCGATAAACAGATAAAGAAAGCCCGTAAACAGGATCAATCCCAATGCGCCCGCGATCAAACTGATATGATAGGATACGATCGGATCTGTAATCGATTTATTTTGCAAGATCGCCAAAGTAATGCGCGAAATCGCAAACACCAGCAGCATCGATATGCCCATCATAAAAAATATCTTCAATAAAAGTTTTTTCATTTTTGTTCCGCCTTATATCCCAGTCCGCGAACGGAAACGATTGCCACGTCGCTGTTCACAAGTTTTTCCCTTAATTTATTGATATGAACGTCAACCGTTCGTTCCAAACTTTCGGAATCCATTCCCCATATTTCATCCAATAACTGCGTCCGCGAAAAAATTCTCCCCAAAGATGAAAGCAGCGTAAACAGCAATAAAAATTCTTTTTTGGGCGTTTCGATCACCGACGAATTAACTTTTAACGTTTTTGTCAAAAAATCCAATTCGGTATTGCCGATTTGAATCTTTTGCTTGGATACGCGCCCGTAACGGCGCAGCAACGCTCTGATCCGCAGTTCCAATTCGTCGAAGTCCACAGGCTTCGTCATATAATCGTCTGCGCCGCCTTCGAAACTTTTTTTCTTATCGCCGATCGTACTTAACGCGGTCAGCATGATCACAGGCAAATCAGCGTTTTTCGATTTGACCATTTGCGTTAATCTGTTGCCGTCAAGCACGGGCATCATGATATCCGCAATCATTAGATCGACATCCGCGCTTTCTAAAAAAGACAACGCTTCCTGCCCGTTCCCGCTTTCATAAACGGAAAAACCGCGTTTTTCCAAATTGAATTTGATCAGCTTTCTTAACGGAAATTCATCTTCCGCCAAAAGAATATGAAACATGATTCCCCCCGTAAAAATGATGAGAGAGACTTTTTCGCCCCTCTCATAAAGTATATCAAACTATATGTCCGCTGTCAATTTGCCCGCCGTTTGCACAGATCGTACTGCTTTACGGTGTTTTAACAATCCGATCACTACGACGCCTACATAAGCCAAAGTTTTCGGTATCATCAAAATGCCTATTATCGGCAATACACCCGCAAAAAGAACTACCGGTATATAAAAACCGAACGATAAAATCACCATAACCGCCATAATGGCATAACTTTTATCTTTATTTTGCTTTGCGATCGTAAAGCAAATAACAATAATGACGATGCCCATCAACGCAAACGGAATGTTTCTTAAAATGCCCCAAAGCAAGTTTCCCTCGTACGAAAACCATTCATTTTGCGGAAAAGCGCAAAGCAGGATCCGCAGCGCCGTTAAGGCATACAGCGTGATTCTGCCGCCTAATTTCCATTTTTTATTCGGCTGCCAAACCCCTTCAAGAATAAAGTAAAGAATCACATAAAAAATCGTCATAGTGATCGAAGTGATCAATTTGCCTAACCCAAGCGCAAACGCATTCGCTTCTAATCCGGTAGTAAGTAAGGCGTACACGCGCGGGATCAGATGAAACGAATCGCCGAACGACAGTACGACAGCCATAATGCCGAACATTTTAAAAAACTTGCCGCTCCCCTTTACGATCAGATAAATGCCCACGGTAAGCGCAAATATCAAATATGCCGCATCGAATAACAATTCCATAATTCCTTGTGCCATAAAAATCTCCTTGTTTTTTAATTTTATAATGGTATTTTACAACCGTTTTTTTAAGTAACGATTAAGTTTTTCAAAAAACCAAACAAAATTAAAAGATTATTTTAAATCAACTTATCGATATCCGATGAAATGATATAAAAAGCGCATATAAAAAAGACCACTATTTTGTGGTCTTTTGGTGTTCCCGGCGAGAATCGAACTCACAACGGCCCCTTAGGAGGGGGCTGTTATATCCATTTAACTACGGAAACTTTTCTATCGACTATTATCATACAACAAAACGATAAAAAAGGCAAGGAATTTTTAAAAGCGAATTTACAAATGATAACCGCCTGCGGATAATTCCGCAGGCGGTATGATTCGCGCATTGTTATACGCTTAATTGTTTGATCGTTAACGTTGTATTTACTCCCCCGCCTAACGTAACGCCCACGGCGAGCAAGGCAGAAAGCGCCATATCGATGACGTCGCCCGCATTTAACGTAATAATAAAACTTCCGTTATAAAGAGAGCCGACCCCCACGGCCAAAACCCGCGAAATGGTCGCTTGCGGAATTGCCGTTCCGTTTCTGCGAACAGACATGGTGACGGTTGTACCGAGCGCCGCAGATAAATTGGTATAATAATTTATTTCGTAAACGCCCGCGACCGCTGCCGTAATGCTGTTGGCTGGCGTGTTCGTCGTATTTTTTAAAGGCATAGCGGTGGGCAGCGGAAGTTGAGTTGTTCCCCCTACCGTTAAGTTGATCGTTTGCGGCGTAGTGTTATACAACCCGCCGTAAGCGTTTAAATCGGCTGTACCCGTTGCACCGGTCGGTCCCGTGGCGCCCGTGACGCTTAATCCTGCCGCCCCCGTAGGTCCGGTAGGTCCTGTTGCGCCGGTCGGACCCGTGGCACCCGTAACGCTTAGCCCCGTCGCTCCCGTAGGTCCGGTAGGTCCTATTACACCAGTAGCTCCTGTCTCGCCTGTTGCGCCGGTCGGACCCGTGGCACCTGTAACGCTTAACCCTGCCGCCCCCGTAGGTCCGGTAGGTCCCGTTACACCCGTTGCGCCTGTTGCGCCTGTTGCGCCGGTCGGACCCGTGGGTCCCGTAACGCTTAGCCCCGTCGCGCCCGTAGGTCCTGTTGCACCTGTCGCGCCTGTTGCCCCCGTAACGCCCGTTTCACCCGTAGCGCCTGTCGCGCCCGTAGGTCCGATAGGACCGGTTGCCCCCGTCGTTCCCGTTGCGCCTGCTTCGCCGGGGACCCCTTGAAGCCCCTGCACGCCTTGCGGTCCCGTAGCGCCGATCGGGCCGGTAGGCCCCGTAATGCCGATGCCGGTGGGGCCGGTCGCGCCTGTGGCGCCCGTAGAACCGGTTGCCCCCGTTGCTCCCGTTGCACCGGTAGGGCCAATGGGACCGGTCGAACCCGCGCCGCTCCCCGCAGGCCCCGTGGGTCCCGTAGGTCCGCGCAAGCCTTGCGGTCCCATCGGTCCGCGTTCTCCCCTGCAATATACGATGCGCGCGCCGCATTGGCACGGATTGCAGCCGCAAACGCAACAGCGTTGATTGATATCCATAAATCTCCTCCTTAAAAATGGGCAACGGCGCAAACGGTAATTCGAAAAACGCAAAAGAAAAAACAAGCGCACACATTGCCCTATTACATCATATCATTATCATATGAAAAGAGGTGAAAACTTGGTAAAAATTTCTTTATGTATGATCGTAAAAGACGAAGAAGCAGTGCTTGCCCGCTGCTTAAACAGCGTAAAAGATTGCGTTGACGAAATTGTAATTGCGGATACAGGCTCGCAAGACGGCACAATAGAAATTGCAAAATCGTTTACGCCCAACGTATACCCCTTTGCGTGGACGGACGATTTTTCCGCCGCCCGTAATTTTTCTTTTTCCAAAGCGACGGGCGAATATCTTCTTTGGTTAGATGCCGACGACTTTATCGACAAAGAAAACGGCAAACGGTTAAAAAACTTAAAAAAGCAGTTGGAACGGGAACGCCCCGATTTTGTTAAATGCCCTTACGATACCTCGTTCGACGTAGCGGGCAAACCGCTGTTCACCTTTTTCCGCGAGCGATTGATCCGCAACTGTGCGCAATTCCGTTGGGAAGGCTGCGTGCACGAGTGCATCGCCCCTGCGGGCAAAGTGATCTTATCCGATTTTCGCGTGCGCCATTTGGGAAGCGAAAAACCGCGCGCAGACCGTAACCTTCAAATTTATCGGCGATACCTCGAACGGGGCAACAAGCTGAACGCGCGGGATAAATTTTATTACGGAAGAGAACTTTACTACCACAAATTGTATACGGAAGCCGCCGCACTGCTAAACGATGCAATCGCCGACGAGTTTGCTTGGTATGTTAACAGAATCGAAGCATGCGCGCTTCTTTCCAAGTGCTGTTTGGAACAAGGCGATCGGCCCAAAGCGGTGCAGGCGCTTTTGCAAAGTTTTCGATTCGGCGAACCGCGCGCCTCCGTTTTATGCGCTTTGGGGGGAATTTTCCGCGAAGAAAACAAACTGCGCGAAGCCGCTTTTTGGTATAAAGCCGCCCTTTCCGCCCGCGACCATTCGGAAGAAGGCGACTTCGATCAGCCCGCAGACAGAACGTTTCGCCCGTTGTTGGAACTTGTATGCTGCTGTTACGCATTGGGCGATACGACGCAGGCGATCGAATACCATAAGCGTGCGGAAAAAGAATTTCCCGATCACCCTTCGGTGCAATATAACCGAACCTTTTTTCAAACAAAAAATCTGCTATAAACAAAAAAGACGGCTTATGCCGTCTTTTTTTGCTTTCACTCAATTATTTCCTACCTCTGCATGATACGTATGTACACCGTCGATTTTTCTCGTATCGACGGTTACGATCTCTTCGTAAGTAGCTACCTCGTCCGAGTAATTGTTGCGGATTTTTACCGTAACTTTTATCCGAACGGTGCTGCCGTAAGACGTCCACACGTAAACCCCGTATCGAAACGAATCCAATGCAAGCGGGCTTAACTTCACGTTTTCGTCGACTGCCTCGTAAGAATAACTGTAACTTACGTTACTAGAACCGGTATCGTACATATCGGCATCGAAATAGAAACCGATCGATTGCGGTTTACGCACAGTGATGCTTCCTTCCATTAAATTCCCCGTACGTTTCCATATGCCGCAATCGGGATCGAAATCGATGCAAACGCATTCCGTTGTTTTGCCGTATTGGACATAAAAATACCTTTCTTCGGTATAAGAAGAAATGCCGTACTCATAAATCCCCGGCGAAACTTCCGACATGATAGAAGAATAACTCGATTCGAAAAAGTCATCTAAATTATCAGCAAACTTAGCGCCCTTAACAAGATTTCCGGCTTCATCCTTTAACGTGATTCGATAAATTACTTCGTCATAATACGGAACGGGAATACACCACTTACCGCCCACATTGATATAATGCGCAGGCTCATCATTGTCAATGTATAAATATTTATAATACGGCGTTTCCGGATTATAAGGATCGTCTAATTTAACGTAAACAAACTGAACATCTTTGCTGTATGGAAACACTCCGTCAATTGCAGGAATGGGGCGATATATTTCCGTAAAATTCCCCCCGTCGTATTCATACTCGGACAAATACAACGCATCGATATCCGTTCGCACTTCATTAAAAACATTGTTATACAAACACAAATAAGAATCAAAATCTACAACTTGCATTTGGTTACAGTCGAGCGAAATGCCGCCGTCGTATTGTATGCAAGTCGCAGTGCTTTCCGCTATCTGCCACATTGCAACCACATTTTTGGGGAAAAGAGCGTAATAATATATATTATCGTAGTTTGAACGATAAACCCACTGTTTTTCCAAATACGTTCTATCACCTTCTATGATTTCAACATAAACGTACTCGGCATTACCTTCAAACCCGCTCAACGGCGAAAAATTCTTTAAAATCACTTCTTTATATTGTTCGTCGGGATGAAACCCTTCGAACTCTATTAACGTACCGTAAGCGGGCAGATTTTTTTCGATCTCGAACGAAGCGACGTCAATCCGGTCGATTTCCCTTAAATACAACTTCCCTTCGAAATCGGCGGGCAAAATCGCTCTTAATCCGGAAAACTCGTTCCCGCCGTACACAGACGGCAGGTAAATGGGAACGGTATCGATAAGGCGATCTTCTCCGTCGATCAAATATTTGCTCTCCATATTGCCGTGAACGTCAACCGTTTTGTACCCGTTCTTTACAAGAAACGCTTCCGCCTTTAAAAACGAACCTTCCAACTGTTCGTCGGTAAAGGTAACGGTGTTTTCGATCGCGCCGTCTGCATTTACCGTAACGCCCTTTTTCAGTTGCGTACGGGTAAGCAAACCCGTATATGCGCCGCGCTTTAAGGGAAGATTCACCCCGTCGCAAGCAACGACGACGTTTTCCACATTGCCCGAAACTGTGATCGAAACTTCTTTTTCCAATTCCTCTTTCAATTCTACGCTCTTTTCGCAGCTGCCCGAAGCGAGATCTGCAACGGTTACGGGAACCGTTTGCGTTTTTAACCCGTGCGAACTGACCGAAATGGAAAAATCCTTTTTTACGTCTACCGTAACGGTATACGTTTTCCCCGCGCCCTCTAACCTGCCGTACGATGTGTTTACGTCAAACGTTTCCGCTTCGGTAACTACGTTTAAGCGGACGACAGCCCCTTCTTTCAGCGAAACCGCATCGCCGCATGCCGCCAAAAGCGCGCACGAAAGCGCAAACAAAAGCGCGCATGCAATTTTGATAGCCAATTTTCTCATACCGCTCCCCCTTACTTATCGTCTGAAAGCACTTCGAGAATGCCTTTTTTCGTAACCGCCCTGCACGCCACGCGGCTGAACAGGAATGCGATGAAAAACACCAATACGATCACCGAAACAAGCGCAACAAAGAACCAACCGAAATTCAAACTGATCGCCGCGCCGAGGATCGCCGCCTCTTCCTGTCGGAACAGCATGTCGATCAACGCTTTGATCCCGTACGAAATGCCGCCGCCGAAAATGAGTACCCACAGAAAACTTCGCCAAAAGATAAGCAAAATTTCCACAAAATACAGCCGCGGGATCACCTTTTGCTTTGCCCCGATCGCGCGCATCATGCCGATATAGTTGCGGCGCGCCTGCACCGAATAATTGACCGAGTTATACAAATTCAACAGCGTCGCAAAGAAAATTATTCCGCCGAAGGTATACATAACGACCATTAAATACCCGCCGATTTGATGCAGCATCGAAAAGTTGGAATACGCTTCCGTCGCGCAATAATACCTTACGTAACCGCCGAACGCGCTTGCTTCCTCGCTCGAAATACGTGTGTACGCGTTGTTTAATATCGTTTCGATTTTAGAAGCGTTGTCGTAGTCTTTGCACTGCACGATAACCGAAGTATACGGTTCTTCCGGCATAAAACTGCTGTAATTGGTCGTTCCCATCGTAAAGATCAAGGCAGGAATTGCAGGAAAAAACATGTGTTCTGCCGCAGCCTGTTCGGCAAGCAGTTCGATCCCCGCCTTTCCCGCAATAGAATAGGTGACGATTTGATATTTTGCGGTATCCCCGTTATCGTTTTCCGTTTCGTACGAAGCGAGCGAGGGAAGATATTTAATATGCCGCTCCCCGTCTTCGGTCACGAACTGAGAATCTTCCGAAATCCAAAAATTCGCGTCGTTTGAAAGCGTTTTGTTCAAAAGGAAATAATCTTCGGAAATAACGCCTACGATCTTAAAATTGCGAATCACGTCTACCGTAAATTTATCGTTTTCATCATCTTCCGTTATGTTCGGCACGTAAGTATTGTCGGGATTGGTATCGTTATCGAGATAATACCCCGAATACGGACCGTCGGTAAAATAATAAGCGCTGTCAAATCTGCCATTCGCGGTAACCGTTACACTGCTTCCTATTGCCGACTCGGGGGAAAGATTATACGCTTTTACGATCATTTCGGAAACGATGATTTCCCCTTTTCCGTTCTCGGAAAAGCCCCCGCCTGCGGCAAACACTTTTTTGCCCGTATTTTTCAAATCGCTTTCAAACCCGTCGGGAAACAGTTTCCCATTGCTGCGCTCGCGATCGATCACCTTTATGTCGGCATTTGCATTGACTTTTTTGCCCGTATCGTAATTGAATTGCTTAAAATTGGAAACGGATTTGGAAAGGCTACCGATTTTGATTTTACTGCTTTCCGAATCGCTGTATCTATCGCCGATCGAATACCGATTGGTATAAATCATGTCTTCGATCTCTTCGCCCATGCGCTTTTGCAGCAACTGCACGTCGGTATTTCCGAATACGAAAGAACCGCTATCGTATGCGCCTTCCTGCTTTTCGTTTTCTCCCAAAGCGTGCACGTAAAAGGAAGAGATATTATGCGTTTGATTGATCTTATCCGTCAGATCGAGGTAAAAGGCAAGCGTAAAAAATACAATGGGCACAAGCATGATAAGCCCGAACGCGATTCCGCGCACCGTATTGCGGGTAGACTTTTTTCTGCTTTTTATGCTGATTTTTCCCAAACGGATATATTCTTTTACTTTCATTTACGCCACCTCGCTGATGGTACTGATCACGTCTTGCCGCGCGATCTTTCCCAAACTTCCGCGGGAGAACAGGCTTGCGAACAGAAAGAACAGCAACGCCGTGACCATGGGAAGATAAAAAGGTATGCGAACGGATACCGCAAATTCCACCTCGTAATACGCGAACATCGAAGCGAACATCGATTCCATTAAACTTAATACGACCGGTTGCAGCAAAAAGAGCACCGCCACGCCCACCAGCACGCCCAGTATGATCTGCACGAGCGATTCGCACGTGACGATTTTTTTTACACCCCTTTGATTCAGCCCCATCGCCTTCATCAATCCGATGAACTTTCGGTTTTTATCGACGGAGATAATAATGGTATTAGCAACGCTTCCCACGCTTAAAATTAAAATGAGTAAACCGAGAATTATGACGACCGCCATAATAAAAATACTCATCAGCACCGTCATGCGCATTTCTTCTACATAAGAACAGGAAAACGGACTTACTTCTTTATCGTCCCAATTCAGGTACGTTTCAAGCCCTTCGTTCATGCGTTCGGTCAACGCCTTCATATCGCTGTAAACGGCGTTATAATCGTAATCGGTTTGCGGCGGGCGGTACGTCATCTCCACTTGAATCACGTCGTACGTACCTGCAAACTGCCGCATAAAGTACGCGCCGTCTGCAATTACGACGGGCGAACGATCCCAATCGCTCGTTTTTAAAAGTGCGGGATCGAAAATTCCGCAAACAGAGTATTCCGCCGTGCGAAAATTCAAATCGGATACGGAGGTATCGTTCGTACCTCTTTCCGCCTGCAAAAGCGTGCATACGGTCAATTTATCCCCTATTTTTACGGTGATCCCTCTTTTTTGCAGCGTGCGGATATAATCGGCATTCAGCCAAATGTTCGGCGTGTTTTTATCCGCCTGCGTCCAGAGGCGACCCTCTTTGATCAAATTCTCCTTGGGAACGTTGTACATGCCGAAATCGGCAAAACGCGCGTTATATAAATAGAAATACTCGCCGTACCTGTTCAGCTGATTGATCATTTCTATATACGAACTTCCCGTAAGAATATCTTCGGTGCTGCCGTTTATCGCGTAATACTGCCAGCAGGTATCGGAAGTATAAATATTTTCGATCGAATATGTAACCGTATCGACGATATGCTTGTATTCTTCCACCGCAGCATCGATATGCGCGATCTCGTTTTGCGTATAAGGTTTATAGTAGGAAGTGCTCTCTCCCCGTCTTTCGTATCTGCTTTCCGCGCTGTAAGTAGTGCCCCGCGTTTCGAATACGATCTTGCTGACGTCCGTCTGATTCTGTATAAAGGCAATGCCCAAAAGGCACAGCGCCATAATAAGCGAACTTACGATGGTTACGATGATCACCGTAAGCACCGTTCTGCTTTTATTATGCCACAAGTTGTGCAGGGCGATTTTAAATACGTCGCCGAATTTCATTCCGCCGCCCCCTCTTTTTCGGGCGCGGATCTTCCGCTTGCGCCCGCGCGCATTTCCGCCACGCCGTCTTTGATATAAATAATGTTATCCGCGTTTTTCGCGTCTTCCATGTTATGGGTAACGAGCACCACGCTCTTGCCCATTTCGCAAATTTCGCGCAGCAGCGCCATAACTTCCGCGCCGTTCTGCGAATCGAGGTTGCCCGTAGGTTCGTCCGCAAGCACGATTTCGGGATTATGCACAAGCGCGCGCGCAATGGATACCCGCTGCTTTTGCCCGCCCGAAAGCTCGTTCGCTTTCTTTTGTATCTTATCTTCCAGCCCCAACTGCGTTAAAATTTTACGCGCCTGCTCTTCCCGCTCTTTCCGCGGCTTGCCCGCGATGATCAACGGCATTGCAACGTTGTCGAGCACGGAAAAAGTCGGTTCGAGATAGAACGACTGAAACACAAACCCCGTTGTCTTATTGCGGTATTCCGCAAGTTCGTTGGGACTGAGTTCGTTTAACACCTTTCCGTTGGCGATCACAGAACCGTTCGTAGGGGAATCGAGCGCGCCGATAATGTTCATTAAGGTAGATTTACCGCTGCCCGATTTTCCGAGAATTGCCGTAAATTTTCCGTCTTCGATGGTAACGTTTACGTTTTTCAGCGCATGAACGGCCCCGTCGCCCTTTCCGTAAATCTTGTCTACGTTTTGTAATTGAATCATATTCGCTCAACCTCGCAATAAATTTCCGCCGCTTACGGTGATTCTGTGTTTCGTGCAATGTAATTGCACGAACAGGGCACGCCCCGTTTTTTCCGAAATAATGCGGTTTTACTGTTTTATTATATAATTTATTTAGTGATTTGTCAAGAATATTGAGAAATTCGCTTTTAAAAAGAGGGCGGAATTTTCTTCCGTCCTCTTTACTTTTTCCGTTTTTCCCGCGCGCGCATTTCCGTAAAAAAAGAAGTAAGCACCGCCGCGCATTCTTCTTGCAAAATCCCGCCCGTAACTTGCACGGTATGATTTAAAAGATTCGCCTGCGCGAGTTCTTTGGTAAGACTGCGCCCCTTTTGTTCGTACGCGCCGAAGTAAATTTTTTCGATGCGGGCGTTCAAAGCCGCGCCCATGCACATGGGGCAAGGTTCCAACGTAACGTACAGTTCCGTTTCGGGCAGCCGCCAAGAGCGCAATTTTTTACACGCTTTGTCGATCGCGCGCATTTCGGCATGCGCGCTTGCCATTTGCAATTTGGTGCGCAGGTTATACCCTTTTCCGATTATTTTTCCGCGGTAAACGACCACCGCGCCGATGGGTACTTCCCCTTTCTTTTTCGCTTTTTCCGCAAGGCGGATCGCCTCGCGCATAAATTTTTCTTCCAACGCCGTATTCCTTAATTTGTATTTTTTGGCGCACCTTATCAAAGCGCGCTATCTCTATTATGCTTTATCGTATACAAATTACACAAAAGCCTTTTGCGCACGCCTTATCAAATTGCGCTGTTTTCATCTTACCTTATCGCATGCAAATTGCGCGCCAATATTTGCGGAAGAGCCTCCTCGCCCAACGGGTGGGAACATTCGTCCGCGCCCGCTTCCAACGTGAATGCGGAAACTTTCAATTTTCCGCGCACTAATCTTTATAATGCCTGCGCAAAAAAACGCTTACCGCAATGAATATCAAGCGAACTTATTTTAGCCCTTCGATCAAATGCCTTATCGCATACAAATTGCGCGCAAGTATTTGCGGAAGCGCGTCCTCGCCCAACGGGTGGGAAAGTTCGTCTGCGCCCGCTTCCAACGTGAATGCGGAAATTTTTAATTTTTCCACGCACCAATCTTTATAACCGCCTGCGGAAAAGGGAGCTTCGCGCAATGGATAGCCCGTACTTTCGCTTAATCGCTTTGCCAACCGCTTATCGCGCGCCGCGCGGAAAAACGGTTGATGAAACCGCCAATATATTTCTTCCCCTTTCGTATGGTAACTTACCGTAAACTGCGGACAAACGCGATAGGTAAAATCTTTCAGCGCGCGGCTTTCCTTTGCGGAAAAAGGGCGCATACCGATATAGTTCGCCGAAGCGGGTTTTGTGCGATTGCTTTTCCCCGTTCCCCAACGCGCGTCGAAATTTACGTTTAAATCGACCGCGTCCGCATTCGCCTTCCATAGCGAAAAATCTTCCCCGCCGTTCATGCGCAGCAAAAATTGTTTGCGCCACTGCGTACGAACACTGCCGATTCCTTCCGTACACAACAGCGCGCCGTCGGGATTGGCAAGCGGAATAAACCAAACGCCGCCGCGCGGAACGCCCGCAGCAAGTTGCTCCAAAGCAAGCCGAGCGGTGATCCATTCGCGCGCATGAATGGCGTACTGGCAAATCCCCAAAGGAGCATGCGCTTCCCCCGTGAAAAATGCGTATAAGTTGCGCCCCTCTTCGCTGGTGCCGTAAATTTCTTTGATTCCGCGATAGCTTTCGTAAAACGCCGAAATTTGCTCGTAGATATTCACGTATTAGCATATGACCGTTAAACGCCGATCATAACCGCGCAATAGAACGCTAATGCGAGAAACCCGCCGAATAATAACGTTATTTATGGTACGCTGCGCCCGAATTGATCATAAACGCGCGGTAAATTTGTTCCGCCAATATCACGCGCATCATCTGGTGCGGAAAGGTCATGCGGGAAAAAGACAGCAACTCGTCCGAAGCGCGCTTTACGCCCTCGTCTAACCCGCAAGAAGAGCCGATAACGAACGTGATCTCCTTTCCTTCGTCGCACAGTTTTTTAACGATTGCGGCAAACTCTTCGGAAGAACGCTGCTTCCCCTCGATTGCAAGCGCAATTTTATACCCTTTGGCACAGCGCAAAATTTCCGCCCCCTCTTCGCATAACGCCGCGCGTTCGGGCAGCTCGACGATGCGGAAATCGCAAAAACGCGAAAGACGTTTGGCATATTCCGCAAGCGCGTCGCGCAAATAGCCCTCTTTGATTTTACCGACTGCAACCACCGTAACTTTAACCATTCGAAACGATCCCCGAAATCAACACAGAAATCCACAGAATGCCGCACAAAACAATGCCGACGAACGCGCCGAGGAAAAACTTTTTGCCCTCTTTTAAGCCTCCCTTTTGCCCGTTCTTTTTATCGAAAAAAACGAGATAAGCAAGCACGCCCAAAAGCACGGCGCCCGCAACCGAATAAAGCGGAATTTTAACCGCGGCAGGATAGTCTTCGATCCCTGCGGAAAGCAAACACAGCACAACGGCGTTATTGAGAAAATGCGACAGCACGGTGGGAAAAATGCTTCCGCTGCGCAGCGCCACCAACGCAAAACACATGCCGCACGCAAACTGATAAACGGTTTGCGCGGGATTGGTATGAAACAGCGAGAACATCGCTCCCGAAAGCAGTACGGTAACCGCCGTGCCCCAACCGCTTGCCTGCATGTTTTTCGCGAGGATCCCGCGGAAGATCACCTCTTCGAAGATCGCGGGCAATACCGCAATCACAACAAGCGCGGGCAACAGATTCCACCCCGCAACGTCGGGCAGAGTAGAAGGCGCTTGCTCGTACCCCAAATAAGAAAGCCCTTTTAAGAACAGTCCGTTTAATTCGGAAAGCGAAAGCAGCCCGAATTGCAGCAATACGGCGATCAAGAAATACTGCGGTTTACAGCCTGTGCATACGGAGCGAACGGAAATGCGGGCGCGTTTAAAATAAACGAACGCCGCCGCGGCAAAGCAAAGCTGCGGCACCAAATAGGTGCAATATTTGTAACCCTGCGTATCGGCATACCCCGCCCCCGCGATCGCCTGCGCGATAAATAAAATCACAAACGAAAATACGATGGGCAGCGCGCTCGCAACCGAAAAGGCGACGCCCGTTTCGAACAGCAGTTTTCCGCCCGAAACCGTTTGCAGATGTTCCTCGTTTTGTTCCATGCGCTTATTATACCATGAAAGCGCGCAAAAAACAAGTTTTTCTTCCGCCCCGTTTTTCTAACCCTTGCAAGGGTCATAAAAATACAATACCCGCCGAAATGTAACTTTCTACGGTATTCTACTATACACTAAAAATTTTTTTGAAAATCTAAAAAAATTCTATAAAATTGCTTGGCTTTTCAGCCCCTCTTCTTGCGAAAACAAAGGCTTGCATTTGCCGCGCGTTCGTGATATAATCGAACTGTTATGAGAACGATAAACACCAAAGAAATTTGCGATTGCGTTACCCGCCTGTTTTTAAAAGCGGGATTGCGCTTTACGCCGTCGTGCTTAGCCGCATTACAGAACGCGGAACAAACGGAAACGGGCGCGGCGAAATTTGCGCTTTCCGCCCTGCTCGAAAACGAAAAAATCGCGCAAAGGGAGCAAATGCCCGTCTGTCAAGATACGGGTATGAGCGTCGTTTTGCTCGAAATCGGGCAAGACGTATTTTTAACGGGCGCGCCCCTTACGCAGGCGGTGAACGAAGGCGTTCGGCGGGCGTACGAAGAAGGAAACTTCCGCAAAAGCATATGCGACCCGTTAACCCGCGTAAACACCGCCGACAACACCCCCGCGCATTTGCATGTGGAAATTGCAGAAGGCGATCGCATTTCCGTTGTGTGCCTGCCCAAAGGGTTCGGCAGCGAAAACATGAGTAAACTGTTTATGCTTACCCCCGCGCAGGGAGAAGAAGGCATTTTGAACGCAATCGTCCAAACGGTAAATGCGGCGGGTTCGCGCCCCTGCCCGCCCGTATACGTTGGCGTTGGAATAGGCGGTGCGTTCGATTCGTGCGCGTACCTTGCCAAAAAAGCGCTTACGCGGGAAGTGGGAAGTTCCCACCCGCGGGAAGACGTTGCAAAGATAGAACGGGAAGCGTTAAAGCGCATTAACGAAACGGGGATCGGCGCGCAGGGATTCGGCGGAAAAACGACGGCGATCGGCGTTTCGTGCGAAGTCGCCCCTACGCACATTGCCGGGCTGCCCGTTGCCGTAAACATCCAGTGCCATTGCGTGCGATGCGAAAAGGAGATTTTATAATGAAGCATTTCGATCTTCCCCTTTCCGAACAAGATCTTGCCCTGCTGCGCGCAGGCGACTGCGTAACGCTTTCGGGAACGATTTATACCGCGCGCGACTGTGCGCACAAGCGGCTGATTTCCCTTTTGAACGAAAACAAGCCGCTGCCCGTTCCGCAAGGCGCGTTGATTTATTATGCGGGTCCCTGCCCCGCCCCCGCAGGAAAAGCGTGCGGAAGCTGCGGACCGACCACCTCCGCCCGCATGAACTCGTTTGCGCCCCGCCTGTTAGACGAAGGGATAGGTGGAATGATCGGAAAAGGCGAAATGAGCGAAGAAACACGGCAGGCAATTATACGCAACGGAAAAATCTATTTTGCCGCGATCGGCGGAGCGGGCGCAACGTACAGCAACGCGATTATAAAGAGCGAGTGTGTAGCCTTCCCCGATTTGTTGAGCGAAGCGGTTTACCGCATGCAAGTAAAAGATTTTCCCGTAGTCGTCGCATACGATCGATCAGGCGGTTCGGTCTATCGCGATTAGCGATATCAGTCTGCCGCGAAAACGAATCGGCAAAAAACTTATCGTACCAAACGGCGAAATTATTTGCGGCGAACAGCTCGCCCGCCGTTGCATACAAAAATAAAAAGCTGCGAAAAGTAAGATTTTCGCAGTGAAACAAACAGCGCACTACTTTATTTGCAAAGCGTAGTGCGCTATACTTTTTTCGTTTAAACGGCAGATTGAACTTTACATGAACTCAATTTTATAAACACATTTTTTTATTTCGCCATCGCTCACCCGCATATCATTATTTTAGGGCAATTCAACAATTTCCGGCAAACGATAACCTGCAAACCCGCAAGTACTTCTCGATACAAAGTTTCCGCCGTCTTTTGCAAGCATTATTGCAGTTCATCATTTACCCAAAATCACGTATCAAAAAAATCCAATGCTGCTCCGCTAAATTACCGTTTCTTTTAGTTACATTATAGCAATAGGGCAATAAAAAAGCAAGGAAAGAATAAAATTTCTTTCCTTGCTTATGTCTGCTATCATGCGCCCCGTAAAGCAGCGCTTTTCAGTTGTTACATTCCCCAAGTATCCGGCTCGAATGCCGCAGCAAAAGGATCGTCGGAATAATCAAACGGGTTTTCCAACCAAAGATGCATTTCCGTAATCTTACCTTCGCTGTAAACAAAGTAGCAGTTTTCCGCAGTTACACCTCCGTTATTCAAATTCAAACCGTTCATCATCCAAGTATCCGATTTCAGTTCGAACGCAAACGAATATTTGCCGTTTCCTTGATCGGTAACGGTAAACGTGAATATATCGGCATCGAAGCCTGAATCCAAATTTAAGACCGAAAGTTCGTGCGCGACGGGATCGAAGGTAATAAGATAATCCGTTTGGGTTGTTCCGCGCATACCTTCGTATTCGTGCGTATGAATCCAGCTTGTGCCCGCTAATTCGGTGTAAATGGACCAAGGCGTTAAAACAAGTTCCGCAGGTTCGTTCGTAACCGAATCGGTATAAGTAAGCACAACGTTATAATATTCGCTTATTTTGATTCTGTAGCCGAGTTCCGCACCGCTTACGTGCGATACGGTAACGGTGTTTCCCGAAACGGTGTACGAAAGCGTTTCTTCGCCCTCGCTGTTCTTTATGATAACCGTACCCGCGTTGAAGGTAGCTTCTACCCCCCCCCTCGAATTGGTCATTTTTCCGTTTAACAGTTCGCTTACCGCAGGAGCCGCCGCAACGTGAACGGTCAATACGCAAGATACCGTAGCATCCGCATCGGAAGTTACCGTTACGGTGTAATCGCCCACCGTGTTCGAAGAGAATACCATTACCTTCTTTTCGCCGATCGTGCTTTCGGTAAGCGCAACGGGATTATTCGAAGAATCCGCTGCCGTTACCGTTACCGCACTGTTGATCCAAGGCAGATCTCTTTCAATATAATTGTACTCGTCTTTGATCCCAACGCTTACGCCCACGGGAAGATCGAGCCCCGCATATACCGTTACTTCGGAAGAGATTGCAGTTGCGTAGCTTGCACTTTCTTCCTGATAGTTATATACAACCGTTTCTACCAAGTTCGGCGTAGCAGGCTTCACGTTTGCTTTAATCACCTTTTCGGCTTTTACCGTTTTGATGACGAACGTAACTTCGCCCGCAACTTTTGCTCGAAGCGTTAAAATGCCGTCATAATAGGAAGAGGTATAATTGCTGCTCCAATTAAAAGGATCGAGATACTGATCGCCTTTTTGCGTGCGAAGATACATCTTCGGTTTATCGAAAACAAACGATGCCGTTTGAGGCAAAACTTCGCCGAGCATTAAGCGAACGGATTGTTTTACTTCCATTTCGAGCACGTCGCTTTCAAGCAGTTCGTCCCCTTTCACCAAAACCGTTTCGGTATAAGTAACGTCGTCATCCGGATCGTCGGGATCGCCCGGATCGGTAATTTCCTTTTCTTCCTCAACCGTTTTATAAACTTTGAACGAGTCGACCAAAAGCGAATCTAAGTCGAACGGATTGGAAGGAAGATCGGTAAACAGCGTTTGACTGAGCGCAACTTGATCTAAATAATAGCTGCTTTCTGCCGCGTTCTCCGTCAAGCGCCAGCCGTCGTCCGTTTGTTCGAAGTTATTCTTACCGCTGCTATTCGTTTGCGCGTAAACTTCCGATATTACGTTTAAGGTCTTTAACGAGTTTACGGAAGAAAGGGTAAACGAAACGGTCGTTAAGGTAAGCTGATTCCAATTCGAATTATACGCCCCGAAGAAAAATTCACCCTTCGTTACGCCGTTCTCCGTCGAAAGTTTTTCGGTAAAGTCGCCGTTTTCGTTTAACGAAGCCCAATCGTACAAACCTGCAAGAAACGCTTCGGCGCCGTAATACTTCGTGTCGCCGTCGGTAACAGCCAATCGGAACCCGTACCCGCCGATCATTTCGTCTTCGCAATCTTCGATCATAACAAGATTGCCCGTAAGATCGTATTCTAAGCCGACGAGCGCGTCGTTTTCTACGCTAAACCAACGCTCTTCCCCCTCGTAACTGACGTAGTCGAATCCGGTTCCATCGGTAGTATTGTTAAGCGTCGTTTTTTGATAATGCATGTATCCGCTGCCGAATTCGTAACCGAGCGTGGAAGAATGAGGCTCTTTTCCCGATACGGGATCTCTGAATCCATACTCGGTGACCTTTGCGCTGCCGCTTCTTACAAGCGATTTTTTTGCCGCGACGACTTCTACCGCGCGCGCAACCGAAGTAACTCCCGTTGCGGGCGTTTTTTGGATAAAGCGAATATCGCCCGCCGCGTTGGCAAGCGTAAAAATGCTTTCTCCTTCGTCTGCATCGGTAGGAGCTTTGATCGTCGTTTGCGTATAGCCCGCATCTTCCGAGCCGATCGCGGGAAGCTCTACTTCGAGTTTAGCGTTCCCTGTGTGCACCGAGCAAATTTTCGTCGCCTTGCCCGCTTGCGCCGTTGTGGGCTTTTCGATATCCCATTCCCCGTACGCGTGTTTGGAAGCGTCTGTGTCCGTTTCGCGGAAAGCGGTTCCGTTGCATAATTTGCATACGCCCGTATCCAATCCCTTTTCTGCACAAGTGGGCGCAATTTTCACCGTCCAATCGTAGTCGTGCGCGCAAGAAGCGTCGCCGCACGCGGTAAACGCAAACAACGAACCGGCGCACATGGTTACGGCGGTTGCGATCGCCGTAAGCTGCTTTGCTTTGTGTTTCATACTTTATCTCCTATTGATTTACTTACTTCTTTTTGTAATACCCGCAGGCAAACAGCCATTGGCTTCCTTCTGCGGCGGAATATCCCGTCGTCGTTTCCGCAAGCCCCAAGCCGTCGTAAAAAATCGACTGGCTTGTGCTGTATCCCGCTAAAAACTCTTTTAATTCTTCGGTTACGGCGTACACGCCGTCCGAATTGCAGTAATCGCCGTACCCTTTATAACCTTCCCACTCTTTATACTGTTCTGCACTGAACCCGCTGGCTTCGGTCATACGTTTAATATTTTCGTACCCTTCGATCATCAATTTGAAGTTCTTTTCGCCGATGGTAAGCGCCTTGTTCCCCGCATATTCCACCGTGGTGAAAGGTGCGTCTAACCCGACGATAGAAACCTCTTTCGTAATTTTGGCGTACAAAATTTCGCCGTAAGTTTCGGTTATAGGGTCGTATAAGTGATAGTACCCGTCGGCAGGATTCAGTTTAAAATTGCCTTTATCGACGAACACCCGCTGCGCGTTTGCCGCGCTTACGTAAGAATATTGCGTTTTGTCGTATTCGGGCGTTTGTTTAAACTGCTCTTGCGGGATCACCATTACCGATTCGAACGGATCGCGGATATGATCGCGCGGGCGTTCCAATCGAAAATCTACCGTAACGGGGTAGGTGATATTTCTTCCTTCGGCATACACCGCAAAGGTAAACACGCTGCCCACTTCGTCATCGGTAATTTCTACCACGTAACGGAAGTTTTTCGTAAAAGTAGAACTCTTTCCGCCGCCGTCTTGCGTATGGTCGAAAAATACGTTAGCGGATGTGCCCCTGTAAACTTCCAAAATAGGGTTGATCTCGTTCGGAACCGTATGCACAAGCGATTCGATCACGTACTGACCGTTTTCTTTCGGCTTAAACTGATAGAACACCCCGCGGTTTTCGGGATCGTTCCCCGCTTTTTTTACCGCAGTACGGAAAACGCCCGTTTCTTTGATTTCGATGGGATTGTATTTGCCCGTACCTTTTCCCGTTTCGCGCAGGCGCGAGATCGTAAGCAATTCGATCTCGATATCGCGATCGTCGTTCGACGCAAGGTTGGAATTGGGATCGTAGGTAAACGTTCTGCCCCCCGCTTCCGTAGGAACTTCGGAAAGCGTTACCAAATATTCGCCGTCTAAACCGGACGTCCGCGCGATCCCCTTTTCGAAGGGCGCGGAATATTCCGATATCCCGTCGCTCCAAACGGCGGAAATTTCCGTTTCGGGAATATACCGCTCGCCGTCAAGCATAAGCGTTACGGTAAACGTAAGTTCCGTTTCCGTTCCGCCGGGCGGGGTTTGTTCGCCGTCATCGGGCAGAACGGTGCTTCCGCCCCCGCTCGGATCTTGCGGCGTTCCGCAGGCAGCAAGCCCGAAAACGGCGATCATCGTTAAAAATATAGCAATCAACTTTCTCATTTTTTTCACTCTTATTTGCCGACTTTTTTAAACAGGCTTTTAATATCGTTCCACTTTAACTTTCTTACTACGATATCCGCAACGAACAGCAGTACGCAGATAATCATCAATACGGGCGTCAAATCGTAAAGGTACATTCCTACCTCGCTCGGATCGTTTTCGAGATGAAGCATTTCCCCCAAATCGTTTGCGACCGTGCCTTTTCCGCCTACCATTTTATGCAGTTCGGTAGGCGTATACAGCGTAAACGCGTCGTATTCGGAAGAATAAGAATTGTAAAAACTTGCATCCGAAACGAAGGTATCGCCCGCATAGGTATATACGATCTCTACCGCGTATTTGCCCTCTTGCGAAGTGGAAAACTCGAATTCGTACTTCAACAGTTCGGTATTAAAGTTTAACCGCTCTTGTACGCTTTCCCCGTTGGGCATGGTAATGCGCAATTCCGCAACCGCGTCTTTACGGTAGGAAGCGGGCGTTACCGAAATTTTGGTAAAGTTTCCGAAATTCTGCGCTTCCGTTTGATAGGGGCAATCGTTTTTTACCGCGGGCATATTTTCTTCGAACACGTTTTTAAAAAACGCTTCGTCCGCGCCGTTCTGCCATGCGGTAAGCCATTCGCCGCCCAAGCCGCCGCCCGTAAACGAGGCGACCTTTCCGTTGCCGTAATTGCGGTGGGCGTACAGCGGAACGTCGATCTTGCCGCCGTTCGCCTTTTCGTATTTTACGGAAAGCACGGTATCCGCGCCCCCCTTTTCCCTTGCGTAAATATAACCCGAAACGTAAGGGATATCGCTTGCGCCAATGCCTTCCAGCACGCCGTCGGCGGAGCGTTCTACCGTTATGGCGGAATTTTGCTTGATGACCGATTCGGTGATATCGTCGGCAATTTCGCCGAACACCACCTTTTCGACGTCTTCTTCTTTATCGACGAAATAATATTCGCCGCCGCCCGCTTCGTTTAATTGTTTTAAAAACGCTTCGGCAATGATGCTGTCGCTCGTATCTCTTCCGCCCCGGCCTACGTCGAGCACCGAGGTAACGATGCCGTAAGCGTACATATTTCTTACAACCGCCAAATCGCTTTCGTTTTGTTTGAAGTCGTAATTCATTCCGTCGCTGATCAGCATTACCTGCTTTTGCGCGTATTCGGAATCGAGCGCGCGTATCGCGTTAAACGTACGTTGCAGCCCCGCGCCGATCACCGTTCCCTGCGAACCGGTCAGCCCGTTGATGCAATCAAGTACTTCTTTTCTGTTTTCCTCTTTATCCAACTTAATAGGAGGAAGCGGCATGCGCGAATCCCCCGCAAAAGTGATAATGCAAACCTCGTCGTTATCTTGCATGTTCTCGACCAAGTAGCCCGCCGCCTTTTTTGCGATGATCATGCGGGTTGCCATAAACATACTGTGCGAAACGTCTACCAACAATACGTATAACTTCGGGTCTTTATCGTTGTTGCCGAAGCGCACGGGAAGCATATCTTGAAAGCTACCCAACTCTTCCTGCGTTTTGTTTTGAATGCACATATCCCCTACGGTGACAAGGCTTTTGCCGTACACCGAAACGAGCGTATCTAAACTGCTTACAAAGGAAGTAACGTTCGCCAATTTAGCAAGATCGACGTTGGAAAGCATAAACTCGTCGTACTTGCAAAGCATTTCCACCGAGTAAGGCACGTCGTACTTGTTTACGTACGCGTCGATTTGCGCGCGCTCGCCGTATAACCGCTTTGCCGCCGCGTAATCGGCGGGGCTTTCGGTGATCAACAGCACCTTCACTTGATCGCTTACCGTTTGGGTGAAGTAATAACTGTTGTTCAGCGAAACGCCGTCGTCTTCCGCATTTGCGGGCACAATGCGCGCTTCGTAATCGAACGCGCCCGCAACGGAAGTATCTAAATCGAATACGACGTTGTTGTATCCCCTGTTTAGTTTTTGCGCCATCTGCGCGACCTGCGTTCCGCCGCGCAGCAGCGTTACGATGCACTGCGCCTCGATACTGCTTTGCACCGAAACGACCGCCTGTTCTTTATGGTTCAAGTAAACGGACGACGCGGCTTCCACGCTAGAAATTTGCATTTCCTTTTCGTCGGTCAAGTTGTCGTTTAAATACACGGCGTCTACGCGCACGCCGCCCGCCTGCAATTTGCTTACCGCCTGCCGCAATGCGCCCGCGTCGCGCGTGTCCGTCTGTCTGCCGTCCGAAATAACGACAATGCGCTTTATTACCCCGTCTTCGAACAACGAGCCGGCGTATTCGAGCGCGCCCACCAGATCCGTTTCGCTTTTATCCACTTTGGAAAGGGAAACGCTTTTCAGCGAACCGCCCGCTTCCGTTAAAAGCTCGTGATCTTTTCCGAAACAGATAACGCCCATTTTGGAATTTACGGGAAGTTCTTTGCGCAAGCCCGCAATATAATCGTCCATTTCTTCCGCACGGTTGCGCGCGGAATAAGAAACGTCTGCCAAAACGTAAACGCGCGTTTCCGTCATAACGGTTACGACGCTCGTTCCCGCCGCCACGAACGCGACGATGACCGCCATCGCCACGTGGATCGCCATAGAAGCCAAGTTGTGCCCGTTGCGGTTTTCTTTGCGCACCGAATAGAAGAAGGGCACCAGCACAAGCGCCAATAAGGGGATCCCGATAAACAACAGCCAAGCGTTACCGAAGCTGATACTGCTCATAGCAATACACCCCCCAATCCGCCGCCATTACCGCGGCAAGAAGAATAAACCAAACCAAAAGATCGTCGAACTTGCCGTCGCGCTTTTGCGCGCCCGCCTCACCTTCGATCCTGAACGCCTGTTCCCGCACGGCGGGCACGCGCTCTTCTTCGGGAAGAGCGGCATACACAAAATACTGCCGTGCGCTTTCGCCCGATTTTAACGTAATTTTATATACGCCCCGTTCGTTTAAGCGGTATTCCGCCCCCGAACTTCCCGCCACGGGATAATCGACGTTGCCCAAAGGGGTGTCGATGCGGATCTCTTCGCAGTTTGCGGGCGCGTTTACCGTAAGCGTATCGCCGCTGTAAAAGGAAACGCCGCTTAATACTTTGGGGAACGTTTCGTCGAGCAGGTTTCTCGCCAGAATTACGAAGTCCGCCAGCACCGAAAGATTCGCCTTATGCAGATCGAACGCAAACACCGTTTCTCGGTTGCCGTTTTCATCCGCGCCCGTAAACAGAACGGGATTGCCTTCGCAGGTGAGCAACACTTGATAGCGCGAAATCAACCCGCACTTTACATACCCCTTTACGGATATGGGCGCTTTGGAAACGTTTTTTAACAGTTCTTTGATTTTGGTGGAAGTGGAACGGGAATATGCAAGCGTTTCCCCCTTCTTTAATTCCACGTCGCCCTGCACGTTAAAGCCCGAATTTTCCACATTCTTTGTGGGATTTACAAACCACGTCGCCCCGTGCGAAGGCATGCGGTCGGGTACGAAACAATCGAACACATATAAATCGAACCCGCTTTGTTCTTGATAGTTTTTGGTAGAACAAACTTGCAGATCCACATTGCCCAGCACGCCGAATACCGTTTGGAAAAAGTAAGGCGCATCGCTTACGAGCAGCGTTTTGCACGCGTTTTCGCGGTCGATATCGAAGCAGACGCCCTCGTTATCTTCAAGCAATCCGTCCGATTCGGCAATCACCACCTTTGCCGAAGCGTAGCCGCTGCGCGCGACTTCGAAGCGGAAGGGCGTAAGCGCCAATTTTGCGGTGTGCACTTTTTGTTCCGCCGCCGCTTCTTCTTCGCCGTCTAAATACAAACGCAAAGTTAAATCGGCGTCGCTTTCATACGAAATCGTTTTGCCCTCTACCGTAACCAGTTCGCCCGCAAAAGAACAGCTTAAATCGGTAAGCGCGTAATTTTCTTCCCCGGCGGAAACGTTTACGATTTCGACGTTTTCGCTTTCTTCGTAACTTTTATCCGTTACCAAATAGGTAAGAATCGAGTTGTTTTCCCGAAAGAACCCTTGCGCGGCGGTAAGCGCGTTTGCAAACCCCGTGCTCGTATATGCGGGCGAAATTTCTTCCAACAGCTCGATCGCGCGGTCTTTTTCTTCCAGTTCGCGGTAGATAACGCGCGTATCGTTCCCTACGCAAACGAGCGTATACGCGCTGCCGTTTGCGGAACGTTCGATCATTTCGGAAATTTTCTCTTTGCCCAGCGCAAGGCGGGTTTTACCCCCCTGCTCGAAGTTCATGCTTCCCGAAGCGTCTAATATAAAACAGTAATCGTGCGCCGCGCCCTTTTGAATGAACACAGGGTGCGCGATGGCGACCGAAATAAAAATCACCGCGAGGATCTGCAAAACCAAGCTGATGATGCCCGCCAATTTGCTTATGGGATTTCTGCGCTTTAAAAACTTTTCGCTCAACGTCCATAAGTACGTCGCGGAAATCACCTGCTCGGTGTATTTGTTTTTTATGATATAAATGAGTATGAGAACGGGGATCGCAAGCAATCCCAACAATCCCAAAGGATACAATAAGTTCACTTGATCACCCCCAAATCGGACAGTTTGCCGAAAAGGATCTCGCCCACAGAATCTTCGGCGGAAACGAGGAGATATTCCGCCCCGCGTGAAAGGCAGTAGTCGCGGATTCTTCCCGTGGCGTATTCCAACGCCTGTTTATACGCCTTTGCGATTTCTTTGGTCACGTTTTTCCGATAAGAGCGCGCAAGACTTTCCGAATCGAACAAATGCACTTTGCCGCGCACGGTGGGGCTTAGTTCTTCTTTGGAAAGCACTTGCATGCAGAAAATATCTCTGCGCTTGCTTGCAAGGTAGTCGATCGCATCTTCGAAATTGTTGTCCGTTAAAAAGTCGGATAAAATCACGGACATTCCGTCGCCGTAACCCACGTTGGTTGGTAAAATCGCCTCGCTGATATAGCTGTCGCCGTCGAATACGATATCGTTGAGTTTGCCGATGGAAGCTAAATACGCATCTTTCCCCAGCATGCCGCTAATCACCTCGGTAACCGTTTTTTCCTGCACGGCGTAAACGGATACTTTGTCCATTTCGTTTATGGAAAGGTAGGCAAGCGCGGCGGCAAGTTTGATTGCCTGCGTTCCCTTTTCTCCCTTTCCGTAGCCCATAGAGCGGCTCGCGTCGATATAAATGCGCGTGTGCATTTGGCGCTCGTCCAAATACAGCTTTAAATACAGCTTATCGAAGCGCGCGTACGCATTCCAATCGATTTTGGTTACGTCGTCGCCCGCAACGTAATCGCGGTAATCGGCAAATTCGCATGAGGAGCCGAAGGTCTTGCTTCGGTGATTTCCGCCGAACAAACCCGCAACGTTGTTTTTTATCAGCATCTGCAACGATTCCAACTGTTGCAAAAACTCCTCGTTTATAATCGGTTTACTCATGTTTCGTTATTTGGTAAGTTTTTTATTTTCCTCGATCAACAGCGCGATCACGTCGTCCGCGTTCAAACGGTCGTTTACGGCGGCATAATTGATTTTGATTCTGTGGCGCAGTACGGCGGGAGCGAGCGCGTCGACGTCTTCGTAAGAAACGTTGTAATTGCCGCGCATCAAAGCGCGCACCTTCGCACAGGAAACAAGCGCCTGCGCCGCGCGGGGGGAAGCCCCGTATTTGATATACTTCTTTGCCGTTGCCGTAGCTTTTTCCAATTCGGGATGCGAAGCGGAAATCAAGTTCACCGCATAGAACAGCACTTCGTCGATCACGGGCACCCCTTTTGCAAGTTCGCGCATTTCCAAAATGGTTTTGCCGTCTACTACGGGCGTCGCGTTTTCGTCCATGGTGATCTGCGTCATATTTACGATGTCGACGAGTTCTTCCACGCCGGGGAATTTCATGATCAGCTTAAACATAAAGCGGTCCATCTGCGCTTCGGGAAGCGGATACGTTCCGTCTTGTTCGATGGGGTTTTCCGTTGCGAGAACGAAGAAAGGTTCTTCCAGCACGTATGCTTGGTTGGAAACGGTCACTTTATGTTCTTGCATTACTTCCAGCATTGCCGACTGCGTTTTGGGCGTAGCGCGGTTGATTTCGTCCGCAAGCACGAGGTTGGCGAAGATAGGTCCGCGGCGGAACACTGAATTCATTTTGCCCCCTTCCCCTTTTTCGATTACGTTTGTTCCCGTTACGTCGGAAGGCATTAAGTCGGGAGTAAACTGAATGCGCGAAAAGGGCAAACTGAGCGTTCTGCCCAACGAGCGCACCAAACGGGTTTTTCCTACGCCGGGAACCCCTTCCAACAAAACGTTTCCTCCCGCGATAATGGCGGTGATTACGTGATCGATGATCTCTTCTTGACCGACAACGTCTTTGTGAATTTCTTCTTTGATCTTTTCAATCGACTGACTGAAATTTTTTACTCGTTCCATGTTCTCCATTTTCATACCTTCCAATGTTAGTTTTCACCGCTTTGCGGATTCTTTTTTCCCAATAATAAGTCAAAATATGTTTGGATCGCCTGTTTTAAATCGTCGGGCAAATCGCCGTTGTTCAACAAATCTTTCATCTTTGCGTAATATTCCGATTGCAGCAAGCCGCCGTAATCGACGATTTCGCCCGTAGCGGGGTCGAATATTTTGTCGTTGCTGCCGAACAGGTCGTCGCCGTCGCCGTAGCCGCCGCTTCCGTTGTTATCGTCTTCGTTTTCGCTGTCGCCGCTTCCCGATCCGTTCCCCGAACCGCCCTGCACTTCGCGCAGATCTTCGTCGTCGCTTAACGGGGGCAAATCTTGTTGGGGCATTTCGAATATTTCCCAAAGACGGTTGCGCACGAATTCGTTCATCATGCGGTGATACGCCTGTTCGGTGATCGCCGAAGTCATACCTCTTTTCAGCGTTTCGAACGCGCCGTCTAACCGCTGCTGCAAAAGTTCGTCTTTATACGCTCCGCCCGCGATCATGCCCGAAAGCCCGCTCAGCGTTTCCGCAAATGCGCTGTACGATAAATACAACGCGTCTTCCGTATTTCCCGTATAAAGGGCGAGCGCCGTTTGGATCGCCCGCACGTGGGCGGAAACCGCTTCGCCCAAGCCTTCCGCCTGCGAAAGCGCGAACGCGCCGCGCAACGCGGTGATCCTGTGTTCCAAACGCGCGCCTACCGTGCTTTCGAGCTGCGCCGCAATTTGCTCCACTCGGTCGTACGAAGAAATACTTAATCCGCCCACTCGATATGCCGTGATCGCTTCCGCCGTCATTTGCGCGAGCGCTTTGCTCTTTTCCTGCTTGTTTAACTGCGAACTGATTTCCGCATACGTGTATACCGTGCCGACCGCAGTATTTACCGCGCTTACCGTGTTTGTTACGACAGTGTGCATGTACGCTTTCGAATCCGTTTGCGAAACTTCGTCGTACAGCGTTTGCAGCGATTGCGCCGCCGAAGTTTTAACCCCTTCGCGCATGGAAGATTTTTTCACTTCGCCGATCAACTGTTTCAGCGAAAGCAGCTGATATTGCGAAACGGCGTAATCGTCGTTGCCGTTTCCGTCTGCGGGAATAAAATCGGAAGGCAGCGCGACGGCGGGAATAAATACGGCAAGCGCCGCCACGGGCGCAATGCAACAGCGCACGATCTTCTCCCAGCCGATTTTGCGTTTGGGAAGCTCGCTTAACCTGCGTTCCGCGTCTTCCCGCTGCAAGCGCGCCATGTCCGTTTGCGAATCGCGATAGGCGATCATCGTTTGCACTTTTTCGTTTAACGCAAATTCCTCGTCTAACCGCTTCGCCGTTTTCTTATCGGAAGGGCGCAGCGCCAAAAATACGGGAACGCCCGCGCCGGCAGCCGATACCGCGCCGATCAAAATATAATACGCAAAATGAATTTGCACCCCGCTCAGTTTCAGCGAAAGCAGAACAATGCCTACCGCCAAAAGCGCGCAGCATACGCCCGCCGCACCGCCGAACGCGAATGCCTTTAATAATTGTTTCCGTTTGATTTTTTTAAAACTTTCGCTCATTTCGGTTACCCCTTAAAAAGCCGCCTTTATACAACGTTATGCAACGTTTTGCATAAATGCCTGTTATAATACAAAGTCCGCAGCGATTTAAACGCACTCTTTTGTATTATTATACATTTTATCACAAATGCTCCCAAAAAAGCAAGTAAATTGCCCTCGGTTTTGCTTATATCGGTTAAAAGTTGTGCTTTCAGTTTTTTCCAACTGCGGAAAATTCAGTATGCTTCCGCGAAAAGAAAAAACGCGGCGCTCATGCGCCGCGGAAACCGTACGATAATTAAAACAGTTTCATTTGTTCGAATTTTTGCTTTTCTTCAAAGGTATGCAAATAGGAAAAAATCGCTTCGTTGTCGTGCATGATGCGCTCCCTTTCGCACGTTTCGTGAAAAATACGCATCAGCTTTGCATGAGCGGGGCTGGATACAATGTAATTATCCCCGTAAATGCGTTGATATTTTTCTTTTAAACGGGGAAAAGATTGCTCTAATTTGCCGTAAAAGTATTCTCTGTTTCCGCCGCGAAGGGTTAATCCCATGCCGAAGCATATGATCCCGTGCACGCGCGCTTGCATGCAGTACTGCAAAATGCCCCTTAAATTTTCTTCCGTATCGTTTATAAAAGGCAAAATGGGCGAAAGCCATACCACGGTGGGAATGCCGTTCTCGCGCAAAACGTTCAACACCTCCGCGCGGCGTTTGGTCGTGCAAACGTTGGGCTCTAATTTGCGGCATAACGCTTCGTCGTAAGTGGTCAGCGTCATCTGCACGACGCACTTTGTTTTTTCGTTGATTTTCTTTAACAGATCCAAATCGCGCAAGATCAAATCGGATTTCGTGATCACCGTAAACCCGAAGCCGTACCGTTCGATCAGCTGCAAAATTATGCGCACGTTGCACAGCTTTTCTTCTATGGGAAGGTACGGATCGGTCATGGAACCGGTACCGATCATACACTTTTTTCGCTTTTTCTTTAATTCGTTTTCCAGCAGTTCGACGGCGTTTTCTTTTACCTCGATATCTTCGAACGCATGCTCCATACGGTAGCAATCGCTGCGCGAATCGCAATAGATGCAGCCATGCAGGCAGCCGCGGTAAACGTTTATACCGTTTTTCGCCGATAAAATTCCCTTTGCCTTTACAAAATGCACGCTGTCTTCCCCCTTCCCGAACCGAACCCCGCCGCGCCATGCAAGCCGATAAAGAGCCTATCCGCTCTTTCGATGAGCACTGTCCCCGAAAAAAACAAATATCCGACAGAAATCTGCCGGATATTGCTTAGATGGAGCTTCTGGCCGGACTTGAACCGGCGACCTATTGATTACGAATCAATCGCTCTACCGACTGAGCCACAGAAGCGCACTGCGAAAAACAAACGTCGTTATTTTCCGCGGAACTGCTCATTTATTATAAAGAAATCGCCCGTAAAATGCAAGCGTTTTTACGGGCGATTTTACAAATTTTTATTTTTTCGGCACAAACAGCGTGATCCGCTCGGGGCAAGCCTTTACGGTTACGTTCCCTTTTATGCCCTCTTCGCCGTCGAAATCCCAAACGACGTCTTCGGAAGTGCGAATGCGCACCTCTTCGCCGCTGAAAAAAGCGACGTCGCGCTTTTTGATTTTACAGCCGAATACGAACAGCGAAGCGACGGAAAACAGCGCGCCGATTTTTTGAAAAAAGTTGGGCCTTTTTACCTGTCTGATAACCGCGATTTCCAGCTTTCCGTCCGTCATGCTTCCCTTTCGGTTTAACGGAAAGCCCGCGACCGACGTTCCGTTCATCACCAAAATAAGCACGGCATGTGTTTCGAGCGTTTGTACCCCGCACTCGATTTTTAAGGGAAACACTTGCAGCTTTAAATCGTGCAAAACGGCTTCTACCGCGTAAGCGAGCGCGCCGAACAGCCGCTTTTTGTTTTGCGGCGTGGCGTAAGTCGCTCGCGTAAACGCGCCCGCCGCCGCAATATACATTGCATATTGCGAACCGTTTACTTCCATGCAGTCTAAATTTTGCGGTTCTCCCTTTAAAATCACTTTCAGCGCGCCGCGCACCGTGCGCGGTATTTTTAAAGAGCGCGCCACGTCGTTCACCGTGCCCGAAGGCAGATAGCCGAGCGACGCGCGCTTTCCCCTTAGCGCCTGTATCACGTGGTGAAAGGTGCCGTCTCCGCCCGAAAAAAGAACGCAATCGTATTCTTCCGCGCTCATTCTTACCCTATGTTCAAAATCTTCCGCGCTTGACGTTGTTTGAACGACCACTTCGTCGAACTTTTCGCGCAGCTTTTTTTGAATGTACGGAAGTTTTTTATGCAGTTTTCCCTTTCCGCTGTTGGGATTATAAAGTAAAATGCACCTCATACCTTTTATCTCATATGTATTATATCGCCTGCGTTTAAGAAAGATATCCGCCTATCGTTGCTGCCGAATAACAAAGCTGCACCTGCAAATAGCGCAAATCTTTGGCGAATAATATGCCCTCCGCAATTTCGATTCCCCGCCGTTCCGCCTCTTTTAAGCACACGTTCCAACGCGAATAGCACTCCGAGCCGTTTTCCGTGCGCAAGCCGGAAAGCACTTTAACAACGCCGCGCACCGCCGCCCGCGCTTCTTCTTGCGAAAGAGTTGTGCGTTCCAATCCGTTTGCCGCGTCGTATAAAATTTTTGCGCAAGTATCCAGCGTTTTAGCGTTGGATAAAATACGCTCTTTTTCCTCCGTTTTTTCTCCGTGCAGCGTAACGGTTTTGGGCGCCATTTCCAAAATCAGCGTTTCCGTCCCCTTTTCCGAAAGCGTTCTTTGTACCGATTCCGCCTCTTCCTGCGTAAAATAGCAGGCGAGCGCAACGGCGCTTTGCCCGTTCGCCTCTAACAGATAACCTGCGCCGCCCGAAAAATACACCTGCCCCGCCACCGCGGAGGAAGTCGTTTCTTCGCACTCACGCGCAAGAAAATAGTATTTTTGCGGGAATTCCACCTCCGTCGATTGCAGTCCGTTCAAATGAAAAATTCCAACGAACAGGCAAACGCAAAGAACGAATATCCCGAATACGACCAAAAAGGTGCTTACGCCGCCGTTGCGGCGATAACCTTCCGTCTGATAAGTATGTGTATCCATACTACCATTATATGACGGAAAGGGATTTTCTTATGATATTGCGGGCAAATCGTCCGCTATCGGATTTTCCGCCGCGGCAAATACGCCCGCGTGCATATATCCGCCCAGCCTTTTGCTTTTCCGTTATGCAAGCGGTTCTTTTCTTCGGCGCAAAATATCCCCTTTCTGCAACGGGTAGGAGCAAGCAAACGAATAAATATCCTGCACGCGCTTTGCGTCTGTGCAAGAATTGCCCGCGCCGTCTTTTAAATCGGCAACGGTAAATGCTTTTCGGAACTGCTCGGAAGGGGATAAAATTTCCAAAACGTCCCCTTCGTAAAACCGCCCGCGCATTTCCGCATATACGCGCCCTTGGCGGCAATCGGTAACTACGGCGATAAATTCGCACGTTCCCTTCGTCTGCGAATTGTCGCAGGCGATCGTATCGCCGTTGTTCCCCAACGCGTAAGCGGTCGTATACGCGCGGTGCGCGGCGCACTTTAATTCTTCGCCGAGCAAGGAGATCTCTCCCCCGTCGAGCAGTCTGCGGTATGCGTTTACCACGGTCGCAAGATAGTACTCGCTTTTCATGCGCCCTTCGATCTTAAACGAGCAAACGCCCGCTTCCGCCAATTCTTTTAAATGCGTGCTCATGTTTAAATCTTTGCTGTTCATAAAATACGCGCCCTTTTCGTCCTCTTCCACGGGGAACCACTCGTCGCCGCGCTTTTCTTCGGTGCGGACGGAATAGCGGTAACGGCACGCCTGCACGCATGCCCCGCGGTTGGAAGAACGCCCGTCGAGATAGTCGGACAATAAGCACCTGCCGCTGTATGAAACGCACATTGCCCCGTGCACGAACGCCTCCAACTCTAAATCGGGATTTTTCGCATGGATTTCGCCGATTTCCTTTAACGAAAGTTCGCGCGCGAGCACCACGCGGGAAACGCCTAAATCCTTCCAAAACGCCGCGGACTGCGCGTTCGTCGTGTTCGCCTGCGTAGAAAGGTGCACGGGCAAACAGGGTGCGGCTTTTCTGCAAACGCGGAACGCTCCCGGATCGGAAATTAACACCGCGTCCGCGCCGATCGTCTGCAAATAGAAAAAATACTCGCTCAGCCGCGTAAAATCGCCGTTCCGCGCAAAGATATTTGCGGCGACGTACACCTTTTTTCCCCGCGCATGCGCGTATTCGATTCCCTCTTTTAATTCATCGTCGGTAAAATTATCGGCAAACGTACGCAAAGAAAACGCCTTTCCGCCCACGTATACCGCATCCGCGCCGAAATAAAAGGCAAGTTTCAGTTTTTGCAAGTTGCCCGCAGGGGCTAAAAGTTCGGGTTTTTCGTTCATTTTGCTTTCCCTTTCCTTTGTAGTTCTATTTTACTTTTACGCTGATCGCAAGCCCTTCCCCGAGTTCTGCGATTTCCGTTTGCAGTTCTTCGTCCTCTTCCAAGGCGCGCAAATAGGCGCGGATATGCTCGACGAGCATTTTACGCTTTTTAGGCGCTTCTCCGCGCACCCAACCGAACAGCAGCACGTCGTCCGACAAAAGATAGCCGCCCTTGGCGAGCAGCCGTTTGCAATCGGGCAAATATCTTTGATACTGAACTTTGGGTCCGTCGAGAAAGATCAAATCGTATTCCCCCGTAAGCATAGGAAGAATTTCCCCCGCGTTCCCCTCGTGCAAAGTAACCCGTTCGCTTACGCCGAACTGCCGAAAATGCGCGCGCGCCCGTTCTGCGCGGGCGGGATCCAATTCGATCGCCGTTAAACTCGCCGCGCACGATAAAAGCATTGCGCACGAAGTAAGCCCTTCCGCCGCGCCGATTTCCAAAATGCGCTTCGGGGCGATTTTTTCGATCAAGTTTAAAATATAAGCAAGCGTATCGTCCGCCGCCGTCGGATCGCGCACCTCTTTCGCCCGCTCGCGCAGCGCAAGCAAGCGTTCGTCTAACCCGCAAAGCGCCGTCATTTCTTCTTTTTGGGTTTGGGCGCGGGAAGCCCTTCCGCCGCCGCAAAAAATAATTCGGTTAAAAACGCTTTATCTTCGTTTTCCACAACGAACATGGGTTTTGCCCCTGCATAGGGCGGAAATGCGGGCGCGCCTTCTAAATAACGCTGCGTTTCCGGTATGTTTTTTAACATGATGCGGTTATTGAAAATGCCGCCGATCACCTTTTCTTTACAGTACAGCACGTATTCGCCCATCATAGGATATGTGCGCACTTCGGGCAACCCCGCGATCAATTCCTGCATTTTGCTTTTGTCCGTCATAATATGCTCCTTTTCCGTTTTTCTTAAAAAAGTCCGCTTCCATCAAACGATTCCCCGTAAAATACATTCGGTATTCTTTTTACCGAAAAAGCCGCAAAAGGCGGCTTTTTGCTTATAATTCCTGTATCATGGGAATGATCATAGGCGATTGTTTGGTTTTTTTGAACAGATAATTTTTCATCGCGCGCTTGATTGCCGCAGAAAGTTCGCCCGCGGAAGCCTGTGAAGGGCATTGCTCAATCGCCTTTTCCACCACGTCGCGCAGTTCTTTTAAATAATCGCGCTCTTCCGAAAATACGAATCCTCGGCTTTCGATCACGGGTTCGCCCAGCACAACGCCGTTAGAAGTTGCAACGGAAACGACGAACACCCCTTCGCCCGACATGCGCAATCTGTCTTTCAGCACTTCGCTGGTGCCGTAATCTTCGAAGCCCTGCCCGTCGATCAGCCGCGCGCCCGCGGGGAAACTTTCCCCCTGCCGCAGCGTGCAATCGGTCAGTTCCACGCACACGCCGATATCGGGAATAAACGTCTGCGCGGGGCTCATACCCATTTCCTGCGCCAACAGCACGTGCCGCTTTAAATGGCGGTATTCGCCGTGCACGGGAATAAAAAACTTGGGCTTTAACAGGGTGTGCATAATTTTATGCTCTTCCTGACAAGCATGCCCCGAAACGTGAATTTTTTCCAGACTTTCGTAAACGACTTTTGCACCCTTTTTATACAGGTTGTTGATCACGCGGTACACCATGCGCTCGTTGCCGGGAATGGGGCTTGCGGAAATAATGATCGTATCGTTCAAACCGATCGTCACCTTGTTAAAATCGCCCGAAGCCATGCGGGTGAGCGCGCTCATCGGCTCCCCCTGCGAACCGGTAGAAACGATAACGATTTCGCGGTCGAAAAAGTTTTTCGTCTTTTCCACGTCTACAAGCACACCTTCGGGAATGCTCAACTCGCCGATCTTCGTCGCCGCTTCCACAACGTTAAACATGCTGCGCCCCGAAAGCGCCACCTTTCTGCGGTATTTTACCGCAATATCTACGATCTGTTGTAAGCGGTGCACGTTGGAAGCGAACGTTGCGACGATCAAACGCCTGTCCGCGTGTTCGGCAAAGAGATGTTCGAGGGTGGTTCCTACCACCGTTTCGCTCATGGTGTATCCCTGCCGTTCGATGTTGGTCGACTCGCCCAAATACAACAGCACGCCCTTTTTGCCCAATTCGGCGATTTCGCTTAAATCGATGGGAGCGCCCGCAACGGGGGTCAAATCGATTTTAAAATCCCCGCTGTGATAAATAATGCCGTACGGCGTGGAAATCGCCAGCGCGACCGCGCCCGCGATCGAGTGGTTTACGTTTACGAAACTCACTTCGAACCCGCCCGCTTTTACCCTGTCTTTGGGTTTTACCGTTTTTTCGATCACGTTATTCAAACGGTGTTCGCGCAGTTTGTTATCCGCAAGCGCAAGCGTCAGCTTGGTGCCGTAAACGGGGGTGTTGGCGTTGATTTCCTTCATCAAATAAGGAAGTCCGCCGATGTGGTCTTCGTGCCCGTGCGTGATAAACACCCCGCGGATCTTGTTTTTGTTCTGTACGAGATAGGTGATATCGGGGAATACCAAATCGATCCCCGGCATTTCCTCGGTGGGAAAAATGATGCCCGCGTCGATAACGATTATATCGTTTCCGAACTCGATCGCCGTCATATTTTTGCCGATTTCGCCCACGCCGCCGAAAAACAGAACTTTTACGGGCGGCTTATTCTTTTTCTTCTTTTTTTCCGTTCTGTTATCGCCCTGTTCCGCGTGCTTTTTGGCGGGCTTTTGCACTGCCGCGCCCTCTTGCAGCGGAGCGGAAAAGTTTACCTTGGTACCCCGCCCCTTGGCGTTGGATTTTCTGCGCGGTTTTAAACCAGCTTCCGTCATTGCCTCGCCCGTTCTCAACTCGCCGAGACTGCGCTGCCGCGGCTGTTTTTCGCCGCCCTTTTTTCCGTTCTCGGCAGAAGGTTTTTTCGCGCGCGCTTCCTGCTCGCGGTTAAACGCCTCTATCCCGTTGAGAATGGCGAGCTCTACCGCTCTGTCCGAAGGACTGCGGCGGCTCTGCTTGTTGTTTCTGTCTTGCTTGTCCAAAAAATACTCCTCAAAGTGCGAAACGCGAATACAAAGCGAGAGAGCTGAAAAATTCAGCCCTCTTTCGTTTTGTTCCTTTTCGATTCCGACTTTATTTTATTAAAAATTGAAATCCACTTTCTTCATCATGCTCGTTTTGATCAAGCCCTCGTCTAAAAGCGCTTCGTCACTTCTGTAACTGTACATTTCTTTGTAATCGACGGGCTGGAACGATTCGATTTTTTCCGTTCCGCCTTTGGTCATCATAATTTCGATCAGCTTGATCGTACGCTTTAATGCAACGTGACTCTTGATCTGCATCAACAGCGGGGTCTTTTCGTACATCTTGGTATCGCCCGCGTAATCTTGATGGTACACCGTAATGGGGAACTCGTCCGGATCGAGCGCAAGGTAAACGCACAGCGTTTTACCGCGAATGCCGATTTTGGCGATCGTTTCCCTCCCCTTGGTGATACGGTCGTTCGACCAGCTGATTTGCGAATGCACTTTTTCATACGAAAGCAGCGTATTCTTCAAATCGCCGTAATACTTTTTCGTATCTTCGTCGCTCTGAATGATCTTTGCGAGGAAGCTGCGCTTATAGCGAACCGTTTTGGTAGGATCGTCGGAAGATTCGATGATGATATCGTCATCGTCGTCATCGCTGCGCACGGCGATCGCCGCGGCAAATTCGTTTTCCGCTTCCTTCTCGTCCGATTCCGCAACCTCGGTAAGTTCCGATTGCGCGGGGAGCATTTCGGCAAGGCGGCGTTCTTCTTCCAAACGCGCGCGCTCTTCTTCCTGCCGCGCTCTTTCCTCTTCCAAAAGGCGCAAACGCTCTTCTTCTTGACGGGCGAGCTCTTCCTCGCGGCGGGCAAGTTCTTCTTCCCTGCGAATGCGTTCTTCCTCTTCTTGGCGCGCTTTTTCCTCTTCTTGGCGCAGGCGTTCTTCTTCCTGCCGCGCCAATTCTTCTTCGCGAATCCGTTCCGCTTCCTGCGCGCGCTCTTCCGCAAGGCGAACGCGTTCTGCGATCTGCGCAAGTTCTTCCTGTAAACGGGCGCGTTCTTCTTCCTGCCGCGCTTTTTCTTCTTCAAGGCGCAAACGTTCTTCTTCTTTCCGCGCCAATTCTTCTTCGCGAATCCGTTCCGCTTCCTGCGCGCGCTCTTCCGCTAAGCGGGCGCGCTCCGCTTCTTTTGCAAGCTCTTCTTCCAACCGAAGCCGTTCTTCTTCGCGTGCGCGCTGTTCCTCGCGCGCGCGTTCCTCTTCTTTCTTCGCAAGTTCTTCTTCCCGACGAAGGCGTTCCGCTTCTTGACGGGCAATTTCCGCAACGCGGGCGCGCTCTTCTTCCTCTTCGTGTAAAAGCCCTACCACCCGTTCCGCGATTGCATTATAGTCGATTACAACCGGTTCGGAACTGCTTTCTTCCGTCGTAAACGATTCGTCTTCTTCGGTCAAAGATTCGGCGATCCGCAACGGTTTTGCTTCCGCGGGCGCGGGCGTTTCCTGCGCGATGCGGAACAGATCCGTTTCGTCGCCGCGGATTAAATCCGCAACCTTTTGCGCAAACGCGTCGTAATCGAAAACCTGTCCTACGGCGTCTGCAAGTTTTTTCAACCCCTCTTCGTCGACGGAAACGTCGAACTGCTTGGAAAGGGCTTCCGTTACGCTTTCCGTAACCGCTTCGACGATCGCGCCCGTATCGACGGAAACGCGCTCGCCTTCGTAAGCGCCGCCCTCTGCGGGCGTAATGCCCGTGCCGATTTGTTCGGCAACGCGTTCTGCGATCAAATCGTAATCGGTCAAAGGAATGCAAGATGCGACTTTATCCGCAACCGCGTCATAATCGGTTTGCGGCACTGCGTTTGCAACGTGTTCGTAAATCGCGTCGTAATCCACTTCGGGAATGATCGCCGCAACTTTTTCCGCAATCATATCATAATCTGTTTCGGGAAGGATAGAAGCAATCTTTTCCGCAAGCACGTCGTAATCGAACGATTCTTCCGAATATCCGCGCGTTTCCGCTTCGGGATACTGTTCGGGTTGCGGCTGCGCATCGAACATAACGATGGGTGTAGATCCGCGTTCTTCCTTTTCGGGAAGTTTGATTTTTTCCGAAAGCTTTGCAGCGAGCAAATCGTAATCCACTTCCTGCCGCACCGTCTGCACGATGGGCTGCGCAGGCTGCTGCGTCTGTGCGCCCTCTGCGGGAGCCAATCGCGCCGCAACTCTATCTGCAAGATATTCGTAATTGATCTCCTGCGGAGCGGGAATCACCGTCGACATGCGCGAAGCGACCCTGTCTGCAAGATATTCGTAATCGATCTCCTGCGGGGCGGGAATAACCGACGACATGCGCGAAGAAACCCTGTCCGCAAGATATTCGTAATCGATTTCCTGCTGTGCCGCGGGTACGGGCATGTCCGCAAACGAATCGCGCACGACGCGGATCACGTCCTCTTTCGAAGAATACAAACGCTCTCTGTATTCTTCCGAAATCGATTCGATACGGCTGTTCGCCCTTTCCTCTATCGTTTCGATCGCCCCGTCGATGCGGTTGCCCACGCTTACGACGATGCTGCCCACGGAATCGTTCAAACGGTTGGAAACCTCTTCCAACACGCTTTCCACGCGCGTATTTACCGAATCGATCACATTGTCCATGCGCGCGTTGATGGAATCGAGCAGCGATTCGTACTGCATTTTGATCGCATCGGCAAGCGCGTTTAAACGGGCGGAAAGCTCGTCCGAAAGTTCGTCGTTGCGTTTATCGGGATTATCTTCCTTTTTCTTTGCTGCGTTCAGCGAGGATACGACGGAATCGAACTTCGTATTGACGAAGCTCATCATCTCGTTCTGCGCGTTTTTGCGCGTTTCTTCTTGGAACTCGTAAATCGCGCTGTTTTGCTGCGAAACGAAACGGAATTCGGACAGGAGCGATTCCACGCCCTGCTTGATCCCTTCCATCATCGATTCGTATGCGGAAAGATCCTGTTGGTTCCCCGCATCGAGTTCCCGGCAGATCCTTTCTCTCGCGTCTTCTATTTTCGCTACGATCCCTTTATACGCGCCTTCGAGAACAATCGCGTCTCTATTCGAACCGTAATCTTTAAAATCGGACATACTCAACACCTCGCATCGTTGTCGCGGTATACTTACCTATGCTATTATTCTACAACAAAATCGCAAAAAAGTAAATATCTTACGCATGTTTTTTTGAAAATAACCGAAAAATTTTTCCCGCAAGGAAAAATATGTATGAAATGGGAAAACATAACGTAAAATACTTGTCAAACAGAGTTTGAGAGTATATAATAAAAAATATACAATTATTCATTTTTAAGTGAGGTGTTTTATGAGAGCATACAACTTTTCCGCAGGACCTTCCACCTTGCCTTTTGACGTTTTAGAAGAGGCGCAACGGGAATTTCTCGACTTTTCGGGCACGGGAATGTCGGTTACCGAAATTTCCCACCGCAACAAAGCGTTCGAAGCAGTGGTAAACGAGAGCGAATCGCTCTTGCGAGAATTGATGAATATTCCAGAAGATTATGCAGTGATATTCGTTCAAGGCGGCGCAAGCACGCAATTTGCGGCGGTACCTTTAAACTTGATGCACCGCGGAAAAGCCGATTATCTCGTAACGGGCAACTTCGCGAAAAAAGCCTTTCAAGAAGGGAAGATTTACGGCGACGCCGCATGCGTCGCTTCCTCCGAAGATAAAACGTACACCTATATTCCCGACCTTGCAAACGTCGCGTTCCGCAAGGATACCGATTACGTACATATCTGCTCGAACAACACCATTTTCGGAACGCGCTATATCGAGTTTCCCCAAACGGAAGCCCCCCTTGTGGCGGATATGTCTTCGGAAATTCTTTCCCGCGAAATCGACGTAAGCAAATTCGGCGTAATTTATGCGGGCGCGCAAAAAAATCTTGCGCCCGCAGGCGTTACCATTGTAATCGCAAAGCGTTCTTTGATTCAAGAGCCGCTTGCCGTTTGCCCCACCATGTTAAAATGGAAGGTGCAAGACGAAAACAAAAGCCTTTACAACACCCCGCCCTGCTTTTCCATTTATCTTGCCAACCTCGTACTGCGCAAATTAAAGGGAATGGGCGGCATTCAAGCGATCAACGAAATCAACGAATACAAAGCGGGGCTTTTATACGACTTTATCGACAATTCCCCTTTCTACACCAACAAGGTGGAAAAAAAGTACCGCTCGATCATGAACGTGCCGTTTGTTACGCCGAGCGCGGAATTAGACGACGCATTCGTAAAATCCGCGGCAAAAGAAGGGCTGGTTTCTTTAAAAGGACATCGCCTTGTAGGGGGAATGCGCGCGTCCATTTATAACGCAATGCCCGTCGAAGGGGTAAAAGCGTTGATCGCGTTCATGAAAAAATTCGAAACGGAGAACAAATAAATGAAAGTATTAAAGTTAAACGCAATCAGCCCCGTAGCCGACGATATTTTTAAAGGATACGAATATTCCGAACATGCGGAAAATCCCGAAGGCGTAATGCTTCGCTCCTTTTCCATGCACGATTATCCCCTCGGGAGCAATCTTTTGGGGATTGCGCGGGCGGGCGCGGGCGTCAATAACATTCCCGTGCAAAAGTGCACCGAGCAGGGAATCGTCGTGTTCAACACCCCCGGCGCAAACGCGAACGCCGTAAAAGAACTTGTTTTGTGCGAACTCTTCCTCGGCGGAAGAAAGATAATCGACGGCGCAAATTGGGCGCAGTCGCTGCGCGGACAGGAAGCCGTGGGCGCGCTTGTGGAAAAGGGCAAAAATAAATTCGTCGGGTGCGAGATCCTCGGCAAAAAATTGGGCGTAATCGGCTTGGGCGCGATCGGCGCAATGGTCGCAAACGCCGCAATCGAATTGGGCATGACCGTGATCGGGTACGATCCCTTCCTTTCGGTAAAAAACGCTTGGCTGATCAACAACCGCGTAGAATTTACCTCTAACCTCAACGATATTTTCGCAAACTGCGATTTTATTACGCTGCACGTACCCCTTACGCCCGATACCAAGGGCATGCTGAACGCCAAAACTTTGGAAAAGTGCAAAAACGGCGTCGTCATCATCAACAATGCGCGCGGCGATTTGGCGGTGAGTGCGGATATAATTGCGGCGGTCGAAAGCGGAAAAGTTTCCCGATATATTACGGACTTCCCCGACGGCGAACTTTTGGGGAAAGACAATATTCTCTGTGTGCCCCACCTCGGCGCGAGCACGCCCGAAGCAGAGGACAACTGCGCATATATGGCGGCAAAACAGCTTGTCGATTACCTTGAAAACGGAAATATTTCCAACAGCGTAAACTATCCGGACGTTTCCATGCCGCGAACAAGCGTTTCGCGCGTGTGCGTGCACCATAAAAATATTAAAGAGATTTTAAGCAAAATTCTTTCGGTGATCTCCGCACAGGGAATCAACGTTGCGCATATGCAAGACCAAAGCAAAGGCGAATACGCTTATTTGATCCTCGATTTAGACGATATCCCCAGCCTTGCAAGCATCGACTTGATTCGGAACCTTACAGGCGTAATTCGAGTAAGAACGCTTGCAAATTAAAAAGATAATACTGCAACAGCATCTTCGCTTCTTCAACAATTCCCACCTGGCACGAGGGATATAATTAAGAATGCTTGCGAATAAAAGAGATAATATTATAATAGCAACCTTACTCTTTCACCAAATCCCCAGTCTTGCAAGTATCGTTCAATATAACCTTATAGACGGAATTTAATTAAGAATGCTTGCAAATGAAAAAGATAATATCACACAAGCCAGCCCTGCAAGCATCGTTCATTATAATCTTACAGACGGGATATAATTAAGAATGCTTGCGATTGAAAAAGATATACCGCAACAAGCCCGGCCCTGCAAGCTCGACTTGATTCGCAACCTTGCAATCGGGATATGATTAAAAACTTCTGCCACTGAAAGACAAAAACCGTTTGGAATATTCCAAACGGTTTTTATAATGCCGAGCACTATAAATGATTTAATATTTTTTATGGCGCATTTTTTTAACTTCCATGCGGCGGCAGTTATAAACAACCCCCGCGGTAAAACAAATCATCATCCAATACAGCCAAAGCAAAAAGACGATCACCGTTGTCAGCGCGCCGTAAAGCTGTTCTTTATTCCCCAAATTTAAATAAACGGAAAACGCGATAGAAGCTATCATCCAAGCGATTGCGGTGAGAATACTGCCCGTCGTCGTATCGGAAGGCTTTGCGTGATAGGGGCAGATATAAGCGTTTAAGATCCACGCCGTAAAAAAACCGACGGATAAAATCAACGAATATACCACAGGATAAAACAGCCATACCGTTAAAAAGCGCGCCATCCAAATAACCCCGACCAAAAGCGCGCCTACGCCGCCCAAAAAAAGCAAAATCAAAAATGTAAGCACGACGGCGGAAAGGCGTAACCGCCAGCCTTTTTTTGCTCTGCGGTACCCGTAAATAATTTCGCCGCTGCGGCGCAGATGATAAAAAAATCCCGTGCTCGACCACAACGTCGTCGCAAGCAGAAAAATCCCCGCGCCCGACGTTGCCCCCTCTGCATTATCGCGCACGAACACGAGCAGATCGGCAGCCCAGCCGAACAATTCCAAAGAAAGAATTTCGTCCATATCCAAACCCAATCCGCCGAACAATAAGGTCAGCCAAAACGCGAGCGGCACAAACGACATAATCAAAAAGAATACAAGCGTTCCCGCGATCGTCGTATATTTATGCTCGGCAAGAACAGAAAGAGAACGCCTTCCCCTTTCTATCGTGCGCATAAATCCGTTTTTCTTTGCTCCTTGCATACTTTTAATATGTGTATCTTTTTAAAAAACCCGCGCGGAAGTTTCCCGCGCGGGTTTGACGATC
>CAJTPB010000011.1 GCA_910578065.1 uncultured Christensenella sp.
ACGGTATGTGCGGCGGGGTTTCCGTAAAGTAAATAGATTATGAACAATCAAGCGTACCGGCAATATTTGGGAAAGCGAAATGTGTTTCTCAATATTTTCGTACGCCGAGGATATGGATACCGCGCACTTTTTCGAAAACGTAAGTATCGAGCGGTTTTCCGTATACGTCGTTGGAATGCGCGGCGACTAAAATGCGTCTGCCCGAAAATCCGACGACGACGGGGGAATGGTAAAAATCACCAGTTTCCCGCCCTAATTGTACGATATCTCCGATTTCGAGTTCGTCGAGGGGAACTTCTTTTGCGAAAGGTCCTACGCCCTCGTTTTTTGTTAAAAAGTTATATAAATATTCTACGCCCGTCCAAGAAGCCGTTCTGTCGTTTGCGGTTTTATAAAACCAACCGAATACGGGCGTAAAGTTCATAATGCCCGCGCCCGCGTAAATACATTGCGAGGCAAAGTTGGTGCAATCGCCGCCCAAACGGTTGAAGTTATAATAGGCGGGATTTCTGCCGTACGCCCATTTTTTTGCATAAGCGGCTGCTTCGGGGCGGTTGTAAGTTGATGTAGTCATGATGCATCATATGAAGAGAAGAAAGAAAAAGGTTCTTTTTAAAAACGCAACCCAAAGTTGACAAAACGCAACGAAAAATCCGTTGTGCATATAAAACTTTTTTGTTACAATATACAAAAACAAAGGAACTTTACATGACGACAGGGCAGAAAATTTACGAATGCCGTAAAAAGTTAGGCATGACGCAGGAAGAACTCGCCGAACGGTTGGGCGTAACGCGTCAGTCGGTCAGCAAGTGGGAATCGGACGGCGCGTTTCCCGAAACGGAAAAGATTTTAGAACTTTGCAAACTGTTCGGGCTTTCCGCCGACGAGTTGTTGTTCGGCGAAGCGCAAATGGAAAAGAGTGGATCTGCGGAAGAACCGGAACATTGTTCGCGCGGCTGGGGCGTTATCAAGCGCGGGGATCTGCATTTTGAATACGTTTCAAAAAAACGGCTGTGGGGAATGCCTTTGGTGCATGTCAATTTCGGGCTTGGGCTATATCGCGCAAAAGGGATTATTGCCGTCGGTAATATTGTAACGGGGCTGATTTCTTTCGGCACGATATCGGTGGGGTTGCTAGCGTTCGGAGCGCTTGCATTGGGTCTGCTTGTCTTCGGCGCATTCGCAATGGGCGGAATCTCATTCGGCGGCGTGGCGCGGGCATGATCGCCTTCGGCGGCTTGGCGATCGGCGTATACGCGATCGGGGGGCTTTCCGTCGGTTATTGGGCGGTCGGTGGTTTTGCACGCGGATATTACGCCTTCGGCGATTGGGCGATCGGCTGGCTTTCGGTGGGGGAAACGCGCGCCGCAGGCGTGCATGCGTTCGAAATGCCCGCACAGTTCCAACAGCTATGCCGCTTTGCGGAAACTACTTTCTCCGCGGGACGGGCAGATTTTGTGAAGTGGATCGCTTCCTTGCTTCGCCCGTCATAATTCAAAAAGATCGGACATACATTAGGGGTGTGAAACGGTATCGCCCCCAACGTACGAAAAAGAGCAAAATGCGGCGGCGCATCGTAATTGCGTTTGTCGCGTTTTTTTTGATTGCTTTGATCGTATATATCCAACTGAACGTGACCAACGTTTTAAAGTCGATTGCAGAAGCGACCATGCGCTCGATCACCACTGTTGCCGTGAACGACGCCATTTATTATACGCTGTCCGATCAAGTGCGGTATGAAGATTTGGTCAACGTTGCACGGGACGACGAGGGGAACATTCAAGCGATTTCTTCCAACTCCTTTCAAATAAACCGCATTGCGCGCGATACGGCGTATATGAGTCAGCAGAACTTAAAAAAAATGAGCGAAGACGGCATTCAAGTGCCTTTGGGCGCGTTTACGGGCGTAGAGGCGTGGGCGGGTTTCGGACCTAAAATTACGTTAAAGATCATTCCCATTTCCAACGTAGAGTGCCGCTTTGTTTCCGAATTCGAAGGGGCGGGGATCAATCAGACCAAGCACTCTATTTATCTTGAAATCGTGGCGGATATTTCCATTATCATGCCTTCGGGAACAAGCAATTTCGCATCTTTAACAGAAGTGTTGATTTGCGAAAGCGTGCTTGTGGGAAAGGTGCCGGATACCTACTTGCAGGCGGATATTTTCGGAAACGGGTACGATCTTGTTCCCAAGGGCAATTAACGCGCAATGCTCTTGATCAATGCAAGAATGCGCGGCGTTCCGCTTGCAATGCCGCAAGAAAGCAAGGAAGAACGCAAAGCATCGTTTTCGTACGTTTGGATCACCGCGTTTTCCAATGCGGTCGGGTCGGAAAGGACTTCCTCCCGCAAAATCGCGCACAGTCCTTTTTCTTCGAAGTAAAGGGCGTTTTGCAGTTGATCGCCGCGGGAACTCTTTTCAAGCGGAACGAACACCGCACATTTTTTTAATGTAAGCAGTTCGAACGCGGTGTTGCTTCCCGCGCGCGATAAAACGACGTCCGCGCAAGCGTACGCGCTGCCCATATCCGATTCGAATTCCCGCTGAACGTATTCGTCGGAAGAAAAGGGGATCGTATTTCCTTTGCCGCACAGGTGCAGCACATAAAAGCGGGGCAATATGGCGGAAAGGCGCGCGCGCAGCGCTTCGTTGATCGCTTTGCTTCCGCTTCCTCCGCCTAGGACGAGGAGCACGGGCTTTTTCTCTCGCACGAAGCCGTATTTTTTGCGCGCCCGCGTCCGTTCGCCGCTTAAAATTTCTTTGCGGATGGGGGAGCCGACGCACATACCGTTTTTAAACTTTTTCGCCGTTTCGGGAAAAGAAGTAAGCACCTTTTCGCATTTTTTTGCAATCAGTTTGGTGCATAATCCTGCGGAGAGGTCGCTTTCGTGCGTCAGCACGGGAATGCGAAGTTTATGCGCCGCCCACACCGCGGGGTAGCTTGCAAATCCGCCCTTCGAAAAAACGAGGTCGGGTTTTTCTTCTTGTAATATGCGTTTTGCATTTTTTAACGCGCGATTGAGCTCAAATGGAATTTTAAAATTTTTCGGGGTAAGTTTGCGGATCAATTTGGGGCAGTCCACTTGGAAAAAGGGATATCCCGCGCCGCTTACAAGCCCTTTTTCGATTCCGCCCGTTCCCATATAAGCGAGTTTATGCGAATAGCGCAGTTCATTCATCAAGGCGAGGTTAGGCACTGCGTGCCCCGCGCTTCCTCCTCCGCAAAATAAAATGTAATTCATATACCGTTTCCTTATCAGCGTTTGCTATTAGTATATTCGGATTAGGTATTTTTTTGCGCGCGGGGCGTAAAAGAAGCGCAAAGCGCGATAAATCGGGTTATTTGCAATATTGCGCAAGCAGTGTTTCCGCTTCCGCCCGCACCCGTTCTGCAAGGCTTTCGGGGGAAAGTACTTTAAAGCCCGCGCCTGCGGAAAGGATCTTGCCGATCAACGCTTCGTCGTCGGGCAGCGTCGTTTGGGCATAATGCGTTTGCCCGCTTGTTAGAATGTTTTCGATTCCCAGCCATTCTTCGGCAAAGGGGAGCGATTCGGGCATAATTTCAAATACGGCGTCTACCGTTTTTGTATTTTCAAACGGGAAGTTCAGCGGAACGTCTTCCCGACGAAAATCGCGCTTTTCAAATAACGTTCCCGTTTTGATCGCCGAGCGGATACGCCCCAGTTTAAATAAGCGGAACGTTTTCCGCAGCGTGCAGTGCGCGTATACATACCAAATGTTTTGTTTAAATACAAGCAAATGCGGAAAAATCACCCGTTCGGTATGTTCGCCCTCGCGCGAAACATAGTCGATTTTTATTTGTTCGCATTCGTCGATCGCCCGTTCGAACAAAGTCAGCTTATCCGAAAAACGGTTTATATCCCCCCAAGTCCCGCTGTCTACCAAAATATTGCCCGAAAGGGTGGTGTCGAGCTTTTCCGCTTTCACTTGCGCCGAAAGTTTTGCGATCGCCGCAGAAAGTACGGGGTCGGAAAGCTGCCCGTTTATGGCGATCATACAGTCGATCGCCTTTGCATATTCTTCTTTTGTCATAAACCCTTTGGGGAGTTTGTATGCGTCCGAAATGCAAATGCCGCCCTTAGAGCCTTGCAGCACGTCGATGGGGATTCCCGCAACCGTCATTTCGTCCGCATAGCGGTAAACGGATCGCATAGAGATGCCGTACTTTTCCGCAAAATATTTTGCGCTCAGCTTTCTTTGCGATAACAGATCGATCAGCATTGCCACCATAATTTGATATTTCATAAAAAACCTCTTAAAAAGTTAAAATAATTTTAATATATATGACAAATATTGTCAAGTTTATTGTGTTAAGATATGAGCGACAAAAGGAGGAGAAATGATGGACGGAGCAGAGAAAGCGATTATGCGATACCGTAACGCGCGCGCTTACGAGCGGGATAAAGAATTGGAACGCCGTCTTGCGCAGCCTTGCACGCGGGAAGAGATGTTTGCGTGCATAAAGGGCTTAAAAGGGCTGCGCGAAAAAAAGCGCGAATGGGCGAATGCCGCGCGGAAAGTGCTTGTAAACCGTTGACAAAGCGGGGCGGAAGGGGTATAATATTGTTATTATGAAGGTTGATTTCGGAAAAGTCGTTTGCATTTACGCGTATTACCGCTGCGGCAATACGGTTTTTTGCGCGTAACTTTTGGGAATCGTTTCAAGCGGTTGCAACGGTTTGCGCAAAACAATGCGCAAACCGTTTTTTTTTTAAGGAGAAAGAGATGAAAACGAATATCATGGATACGCTGCGGGCAAGGGGATTTATCAAGCAAACGGTATACGAAGAGGAATTGTACGAAAAACTTTCTTCGGAAAGCGTGCCTTTTTATATCGGATTCGATCCTACGGCAGATAGCTTGCACGTGGGGCATTTTATGCAACTTGTCGCGATGAAGCACATGCAGGAAGCGGGGCACCGTCCGATCATTTTGATCGGCGGCGGCACGGGCATGGTGGGCGATCCTTCGGGCAGAACGGATATGCGTTCGATGATGACGAAAGAAACGGTAGAATACCATGTAGAGTGCTTTAAAAAACAGATGGCGCGCTTTATCCGCTTCGACGGGGAAAACGGCGCGATCGTCGTAAACAATGCCGATTGGCTGTTGAATTTGAATTATGTAGACTTTTTGCGCGACGTCGGCGCGTATTTTTCCGTAAACAAAATGCTTACGGCGGAATGCTACCGTTCGCGCATGGAAAAGGGGCTTACCTTCCTCGAATTTAACTATATGCTGATGCAGGCGTACGACTTTTTGGTGTTAAATCAAAAATACGGCTGTCTGTTGCAGTTGGGAGGCGACGATCAGTGGAGCAACATTCTTGCGGGGGCGGATCTGATCCGCAGAAAAGAGCGCAAGGCGGCGTTCGCCATGACGTTTACGCTGCTTACGACGAGCGAAGGCAAAAAGATGGGAAAAACGCAAAAGGGCGCCGTTTGGTTAGACGAAAGCAAGACGACCCCGTACGAATTTTACCAATACTGGCGGAACACGGCAGATCAAGACGTGGAAAAGTGCTTAAAACTGCTTACGTTTTTGCCGCTTGAAGAAATCGCTTCGCTGTGCGAATTTAAAGACGAACGCATGAACCGCGCAAAAGAGGTGCTCGCATTCGAACTTACCAAAACGGTGCACGGCTTAGAAAAGGCGGAAAAAGCGCAGGCGGAAGCGCGCGCGGCGTTCGGCGGCGAAGGGGAAATGCCCGTAAAAGAAATTCCTGCGGGAACGCCCAATTTGATCGGCGCGCTCGTTGCGTGCGGGCTTTGCAAATCGAACGGAGAAGCGCGGCGGCTCGTTGAACAAGGGGGCGTTTCCGTCGGCGAAAATAAAGCGACGGACGGCAACATGCCTTTGCCCGCGGGGGAATTTGTTCTTCATAAAGGGAAAAAAGTGCATGTTAAGGTCGTATTAAAATAATGGCGTATCGAAGCGTCGTCGGTAAAACTTGTATCGAACAGACGGTAGAAAAATCCCGTTTTCTCGCTTATATTTCGCATACGGCGGGGGAAGAGGAAGCGCGCGCGTTTTTGTCCGAGGTGCGTGCGGAACATCCGCTTGCAACGCACGTATGCTGGGCGTATATCGCCGACAAAACAGGGAACGAGCAGCGCTTTTCGGACGACGGAGAACCGCAGGGAACGGCGGGAATGCCGATATTAAACGTGTTAAAAGCGCAAAAACTGTTCGAAACGACAATCGCCGTCGTGCGCTATTTCGGCGGGATCAAGTTGGGGGCGGGCGGGCTTGTGCGCGCTTATTCTTCCGCGGCGGCGGAAGGGTGCGCGGCGGCGGAAAAGTGCGAGTACGATCTCTGCCGAGAATGCGAGGCTGTGCTCGATTACGCGCAGACGGACGGCGCGCTGAAATTTTTTGCGGAAAACGGCGTAAACGTTCTTTCCCGCGAATACGGCGAACGGGTGCGGTTTACCGCAGCGGTAAAAAAGAACGGGTACGTATCCTTTTGCGCCCGCTTAAAAGACGCGCTGTGCGGCAAAGTTACCGTAAACGAGGGGCGGGAATATTATGCTCCGTTTCCGATACAAGCAGAGTAATATGAGCGGTATACGGCAGGTTGCCTACCGATATAAGGAAAGGAAGTAACTTTCCGTAAAAGCAGATCGAAAAATTCGGCTCGGCCGAAAAAGGTGGATATATGCAAGTAATCAAAAGAACTGTGTTAAAGCAAAAACCCGAAAAGGGAACGGCGCTCGGCTTCGGAAAATATTTTACCGATTACATGTTTACGATGAAATACACCAAAGAGCAGGGCTGGCACGATGCGAAGATTCAACCGAACGAACCCGTCCGCTTCGATCTTGCAACGACGATTTTCCATTACGCGCAAGGCATTTTCGAGGGAATGAAGGCGTTTTTACAGCCCGACGGTTCGATCGGCGTGTTTCGTCCCGACCAAAATTGGGCGCGCATGAACCGTTCGGCAGAACGCATGTGCATTCCGCAGTTTCCCGTCGAATTGGCGCAAGAGGGGCTGGAACAACTGTTAAAGTTGGAAAAAGATTGGATCCCGCGCGAGGCAGGCACCGCGCTGTATATTCGCCCTACCATTGTGGCGACCCGCGTAATGCTGGGGGTGCACGCCTCTACCGAATATTTATTCTTTATCATATTATCGCCCGTGGGCAGTTATTACGCGCACGGGTTAGAGCCTACCCGCTTATTGGTAGAAGATTTTTACGTGCGTTCCGCAATCGGCGGCACGGGCGAGGCAAAGTGTTTGGGCAATTACGCCGCTTCGATGAAGGCGGGGGAAGAGGCGGAGGCAAAGGGATTCGACCAAGTGCTTTGGTTAGACGCGCAGGAAAAGAAATACGTCGAAGAAGTGGGGTCGATGAACATGTTTTTCGTGATCGGCAACGAGGTTGTCACTCCAGAACTTGTCGGTTCCATTCTTCCCGGCATCACGCGCAAAAGCTGTATTCAAGTGTTAAAAGAGAAAGGCTACCGCGTGAGCGAACGCAGAATTTCCATTGGCGAGGTGATTTCCGCTTGCGAAAACGGAACGCTGAAAGAAGCGTTCGGTACGGGTACGGCGGCGGTCATTTCTCCCGTAGGGCTTATTCGGTACAAGGGAACGGATTACACCATTCACGGCGGAAAGATGGGGGATATCACCAAACTGCTGTACGATACGGTTACCGGCATTCAAAACGGTACCTTATCCGATCCTTACGGCTGGGTCAAGAAAATCGAGGGCTGAATAAGTGGGCGCAGGCGTACTGTCTGCGCTTTTTGTTTAACTTTGCACCAAACGCGGTATAATAATAACGAATGAAGAATTGGCAGTTTACGCGCAAGATTGCCAAAAGGAGAAGATTATGGACGCACAAAAATATACGCAAAACAGTTTACAGGCAATACAGGCGGCGCAAGGCATTGCAATGGATTACGGCAATGCGGAACTCACCTGCACGCATTTGTGCCTTGCGCTTTTAAACGGCGACGGGTTGATCCCCCGCATCATCACGCGCATAGGCGGGGATACGGAGGGCTTTACGCAGGCGGTGCGGGAAGAGGTAGAGCGATTCCCCCGCGTTTCGGGCGTGAACGCCAACGTTTATCCTTCTGCTGCGCTTTCCCGTATGTTGCAGGCTTCCGAACGGCTTGCAAGCAACATGAAAGACGAGTTTGTTTCCGTCGAGCACTTGTTTTTGTGCTTGTTCGATCATGCGACGGATCGGCTTGCCGACGTGTTCCGCCGCTTCGGCATTACGCGCGAAGTGTTTTTAGCGGGCTTGAAAGAGGTGCGCGGCAATCAATCGGTGAAGAGCGACAACCCCGAAGATACGTACGAAGCGCTTGAAAAATACGGCTCCGACCTTACGGCGCGCGCGCGGGAACACAAACTCGAACCGGTGATCGGGCGGGATGAGGAAATCCGCAACGTGATCAGAATTTTATCCCGCAAAACGAAGAACAATCCCGTTTTGATCGGCGAACCGGGGGTGGGCAAAACGGCGATCGCCGAAGGGCTTGCACAGCGTATCGTAAAAGGAGACGTGCCCGAAGGATTAAAGAACAGAACGCTTTTTTCGCTCGATATGGGCGCGCTGATCGCGGGGGCGAAATACCGCGGCGAGTTTGAAGAGCGGTTAAAAGCGGTGTTAAGCGAGGTGGCAAAGTCGGAAGGGCGCATTCTGCTGTTTATCGACGAATTGCATACCGTCGTCGGCGCGGGCAAAACGGACGGCGCGATGGACGCGGGCAATTTGTTAAAGCCGCTGCTTGCGCGCGGAGAACTGCACTGCATCGGCGCAACGACGTTAGACGAATACCGCAAGTATATCGAAAAAGACGCGGCCTTGGAACGGCGGTTTCAGCCTGTGTTCGTGGGCGAACCGACGGTGGAAGATACGATTTCCATTTTGCGCGGTTTGAAAGAGCGGTTTGAAATTTTCCACGGCGTGCGCATTCACGACGATGCGCTCGTTGCCGCGGCGACTCTTTCCAACCGCTATATTACCGACCGTTTTCTGCCCGATAAGGCGATCGACCTTGTAGACGAGGCGGCGGCGATGATCCGTACGGAAATCGATTCCATGCCGGCGGAAATGGACGCGCTCAACCGCAAGATCGTGCAGATGGAAGTGGAAGAAAAGGCGCTTTCCAAAGAGCGCGACAATCTTTCGATCGCGCGGCTGAACGGCTTGCAGCGCGATCTTGCCGATATGAAAAATCACTTCAACGCCATGAAAGCGAAGTGGGAAAGCGAGAAAAACGCGATCAAGGCAGAAAAAGATTGGAAAGAGAAAATCGACTTTGTGCAAGGGGAAATCGAATCGGCGACGAACGCGGGCGATTTCGATAAGGCTTCCCGCCTGCGCTACGGCGAACTTCCGCAGTTAGAGCGCAATTTGCAGTCTGCAAAGGCGCAGAACAGCGGCAGACAAAACGCGCTGCTGCAAGACGAAGTGACGGAAGAACAGATCAATCAAATCGTCGCGCGGTGGACGGGGATCCCCGTTGCGCGGTTAAAAGAGGGGGAGCGGGAAAAAATTCTGCGCTTAGAGCAAGATTTGCACAAGCGGGTGATCGGGCAGGAAGAAGCGGTAAACAAGGTATCCGAAGCGATCTTGCGCGCCCGCGCGGGCATTTCCGACCCCAACCGCCCCATCGGTTCCTTTCTGTTTTTGGGACCTACGGGGGTAGGAAAAACGGAGCTTGCCAAATCGCTTGCGGAAAATTTGTTCGACGACGAAAAGAATATCGTCCGTATCGATATGTCCGAATATATGGAAAAATTTTCCGTATCCCGTTTGGTGGGGGCGCCTCCCGGATACGTCGGTTACGAAGAGGGGGGAACGTTGACGGAAGCGATCCGCCGCCGTCCTTATTCCATCGTTTTGTTCGACGAAATCGAAAAGGCGCATCCAGACGTGTTCAATATTCTGTTGCAAATCCTCGACGACGGAAGGGTTACCGACTCGCAGGGGCGCACGGTCGATTTTAAAAACACCATTATCATTTTAACTTCTAACCTCGGTTCGGAATATATCATCGACGGCATCGAAGACGGCGAACTTACGCAGCGTGCCAAAGAGAGCGTTTCCGTATTGTTAAAGCGCTCCTTCCGCCCCGAATTTTTAAATCGGTTAGACGAGATCGTTATGTTCAAGCCGCTTTCGCGCGAGCATATCGAAGGTATTGTAGAAATTTTGATCGGTAGATTAAAATCCCGTCTTGCCAAAGAAAATTTGATTTTGGAAGTGACCGATCGGGCGAAAGATTATATCGCCTGCAACGGGTACGACAGCGTGTACGGCGCGCGTCCGTTAAAGCGGTTTTTACAGTCGCGCGCGGAAACGCTCATCGCGCGGTACATTGTTTCGCACAATCCGTCCGCGGGCAGTAAAATCGTGTTAGACGAAGAGGACGACGGCTTAATTTTAAAGGCTTAACGTCATATAAAAAAGGAAAAAACGTTGCGGAAATCCGCAGCGTTTTTTGCGTTAGCGCGTTGACAATTAAACGAGAAATCGCTATAATAGAAACATGGCGGAAATTACGGGCATCACGCCGCAGGTAAAAGACAAAACACGGTGCAATATCGAAGTGGACGGAAGATTTTACTGCGGTATGAAGCTGGAAACGGTGATGAAAAACCGATTAAAGGTGGGCGCTTGCGTAGACGGCGAATCGCTTTCGCGCTTACAGTTGGAAAGCGAAAAGACGACCGCGCTCGACAAAGCGCTTACGCATATTTCCGCATCGATGAAAACGGAAATGCAGATTCGCGCGTTTCTGCGTAAAAAAGGGTACTTAAACGACGTGTGCGATTACGTAGTTGAAAAAATGCGGGAATATTCGTTTTTAAACGACGGCGAATACGCGCGCGCCTATGCGGAAAGCGCGGGAAAAAAAAAGGGCAGGCGGCTGATCGCCCTCGAACTGCGAAAAAAGGGCGTCGATGAAGAAAGCATCGAAAAAGCGCTGTCCGATTTAAGCGGGGAAAAAGAAAGCGCAATCAACGCGTTAAACAAATACATGCGCGGCAAACAGATCGACCGAAAAACCCTTTCAAAAGGTTATGCATACTTAATCGGAAAAGGATACGATTACGACACCGCAAAAGAAGCGCTTTCCGCATTCGGGGATACCGAAGATGAAGATTGAGTTTCTGCAAGAAACGGATTCTACCAATACTTATATAAAAAGATACCTCGGCTGCGGGGAAGACGTGATCGTATGCGCCGCGCGGCAAACGGGCGGAAAGGGAACAAAAGGGCGTTCGTTCGATTCCTCTGCGGGGGGCGTTTACCTTTCTAAATTGACCTTTTACCGCGATTTTTCCGCTTCCGACGCCTTTCGCGTTATGATCGGCGCGGCGGTTTCCGTGTGCAAAACGGCGCGCGCATTCGGCGCGGACGCGCATATCAAGTGGCCGAACGACGTATATGTGAAAGAGCGCAAGCTGAGCGGCACGCTGATCGAAAATGCGGTTGCGGAAGGCAAACTGCTTTCGAGCATCGTAGGCATCGGCATCAACGTCAATAACGACGTATCCGCGTTGGGGGGGATCGCCGTTTCTCTTTCGGAACTTGCGGGAAAACCGCTTTCCGTGCAATCGGTGCGCGATCGGTTGATATCGGAACTTTTGCAAACGCATTCGTTTGAAGAATATTGTTCGTACGTCCGTTTTTTGGGGAATACGGTCACCGTGGTCGAAGGGGAACGGTCTTTTCGCGCGGTAGCGTTGCGAATAGCGCAAGACGGGCGGCTTGTGGTAAAAGAGGGGGATACGGAACGCGCGTTATCCTCTGCGGAGATCAGTTTAAAGTTATAGTCGGGAGAAAGATATAAACATGAAACAGGCTTATTCGTATGAAGAAATGCGGGAAGCGGATCGTAACACCATAGAAGCGGCGGGCGTCACGCCGTTGCAGTTAATGATGCGCGCGGGAAAGGCGTTAAAAGACGCGGTTCTCGGCGCAATGGAGCGCATTAAAGAAAACGAAGTGCTGTTCGTCTGCGGCGGCGGGAATAACGGCGGCGACGGTTTTGTGGCGGCGCAAATGCTCTTCGATATGGGAAAAACGGTAAGCGTGCTTTGCTTGACCGAGCGGTTTACCCGCGAATGTCTGACCGCAAAAAGACGGTACGAAGGGGATATTTTAGGCAGGATTCCGCGCAGAAAATACCGCATTGTGGTAGACTGCGTGTTCGGCACGGGAATTTCCCGCGCGCCCGAAGGGGTTTACGCCGCATTGATCGAGTTTATCGGCAGCTGCGGCGCATACGTGATTGCTGCGGACGTTCCCAGCGGCTTGGGGGAAAACGGCGTTGCATTCACCCCCTGCGTAACGGCGGACGAAACCATATGTATGGGGCAAATGAAAACGGCGCTCCTCTTGGAAGAGGGGGCCGACCGCGCGGGCAAAATCACCGTTGTAGACGTGGGGATCGCAGCCGTCGGGCACGGCGCGGACGTATTGGAAGATAAAGAGATCCGCGCGTTTTTTCCGCGCAGGAAAAACAACGTCAACAAAGGGGATTTCGGCACGGCGTGCATCCTTGCGGGAAGCAGCGCATACAGCGGCGCGGCTTTTTTGTCTGCGGGCGCGTGTTTGAAATCGGGCGCGGGGTATACGCGTTTGGAAGTTGCGGAAGATATGTTCCCTTACGCAATCGGAAAACTTCCCGCTTGCATTCTGCGCAAGTTCGATGCGAATAACGAAGAGATCTTGTCTTGCGAATCTATCGCGCTCGGCATGGGCGCAGGGGTTACGCAAAAGCTGTTCGCTTTTTTAAAAAAGCTGTTTTCGGAATATACGGGCACGTTGATTTTAGATGCGGACGCGTTAAACGCCATAGCAAAATTCGGGCTTAACCTGCTTTCCGTGCCGCGCACATGTAAGCTGGTTTTAACGCCCCATTTAAAAGAATTTTCCCGTTTGAGCGGCATACAGATCTTCGATATACGAAGGGATATGGTGGGAATTGCGAAGAAATTCGCCAAAAAATTCGATTTAACGTTACTGTTAAAAAGCAACAGTTCGGTCATTACCGACGGCGTGCGCGTTACGTTAAACGCTACGGGTTCGCCCGCACAGGCAAAAGGGGGCAGCGGCGACGTGCTTTCCGGTTTTCTTGCGGGCACTTGCGCGCGCGGCATTTCTCCGTTCGACGCCTGCTGCGTTGCGGCGTACGTCTGCGGCAGAGCGGGCGAAATCGCCGCGAGTGAGGTAGGGGAATACTGCTGCGACGCTTCCGATTTGATCACCTATATTCCCCGCGCCGTAAAACATATTTGCGGCTTAAAATAATCAAGCATAGCCGAACGCCCGGACTGTTACCGCAGAAAATGGGTAATGCGCTTTTATGATTAAATAGTAGACAAGGTGGGGGACACTTTTAAATTACTTAATCCCTTTTGCTATAAAAAATATTTGCACCTTAATTAAATCAAGCGAACGCCTAAATCGTCGCTGCGGAAACGAATAATACGCTTTTTTGATTAGATAGTGGACAAGGCGGTATACTTAATCAACTACACCGAAAATATATTTGCGGCTTAATTAAATCAAGCGTAGCCGAACGCTCGAACCGTTACTGCGGAAACGAGCAATACGCTTCCCGTAATCAGATAATAGACGGGGAACAGCGTAAACAAACTCATGCACAGCAGTACCAACCCGCTCACGAAAAATGGGCGGGCGTTCTTTTTGGAAAAGGTGCGCTGTAATTTCGCCTTTGCGGTACGGCGGGGGATATCGCCGCAAATCAGCCGTTCGGGAATACAGTTCGTCCGCTTGCACAGCGCGTATATTTCTTCGCCGCGGATCGCCTTGATCCCGAAAGAGGATAAAAGCGATTCCGATTCCGCCGAAAGGGCGTTACAGGCGATCGAAAAGGGTTCTTCGCCGTAAAAACGGATCAGCTTAGCGATATCGTCTGCGGAAACGGGCTGCATTGAGAACATTGGAACGGTCGTAACGCCGTCTACGCGCAGTTCGTCGCCCTCGCAGTGCGCGTCTTTTTCGTCTTCCCGAAAGGCGGCAAGCAAAAGCGCGCGTACCCGTTCGGGGCGTTCAAGCGCAAGATGAAAGAGCAAAGCGTTTTTTTCTTCCGCTTCCTTTTTAGAAAGTCTTAACTTTCTGTGTTTGGTATGAAGAAGCAAAAACAAAATACCGCCCGTCGCAAGTGCAAACAGCAGCGCAAGCGCCGCCGACCAGCCGAGGGAAACGCGGTAATAGCGCAAAATGCACAGCGAAAGCGCGCCCGCGCATACAGAGTAAAACAAACAATCGGCAATCAAAGGAAAATCCAACTTTTTCATAAATAGATTGTTGACCGTTCGCGCGCCGATTAAACGGTCGGACGTAAAAATATGAAAAAACCGCCGCGCGGCAAGGCTTGCTTTTCTTGCGCGTTCGTGGTATAATAACGATATGGCAATCGGAATTTTCGGCGGCTCGTTCGATCCCGTTCATAAAGAGCATGTGAACTTCGTGCGTGCCGCCGCGGATCAACTGAATTTGCGCAAAGTGATCGTCGTTCCTTCTTTTCTTGCGCCGCATAAGCGCGGGGGGGCGTTTGCTGGTGCGGAAGATAGACTGCATTTAACGCAAATCGCCTTTCGCGATCTGCCGTATGTCGAGGTAAGCGATTACGAAATTGCGCAAGGCGGAACAAGTTATTCCTATCTTACCTGCGCGCATTTCGCGGCGAAATATCCGGACGAAGAACGGTTTCTTTTAATGGGCGCAGACATGCTGGAAAATTTCTTTTTTTGGAAGAATCCGCAGGAAATTTTGCGAAACGTAACGCTTGCCGTTTGCGATAGGGGGGGAGAGCAAACTGCTCCGCTTGCAGAAAAGTTTTACAAGGCGTTTCAAACGAAATTTGTGACCGTCGGTTTTACGGGAAGGGAAATTTCTTCCACCCGCTTGCGCGTCGATTTAGCGTTCGGCAAAAGTTCTTCCGCGCTCAATCAACGCGTTGCGGAAGCGATCGCTCGAAGGGGGCTGTATACTTATCGCTGTATCGCGCCTGCTCTTGCGCTGGAAAAAGAGGAGCGCAGGGAACACAGTTACCGCGTTGCGGTAATGGCTGCGACGCGCGCGCGAAGCGCGGGCGTTTCGGAAGAAAAAGCGTTGCTTGCGGCGGCGCTTCACGATTGCGCAAAATACGTGCCGTTGTCTTCGCCTATGCTTGCGGGGTTTCTTCCGTCCGAAGGGGTGCCTGCGCCCGTCATGCACCAATATACGGGGGCGTATCTTGCAGAGCACGCGTTCGGGATCCGTGATTGGGAGATCCTCGATGCGATCCGCTATCATGCAAGCGGAAAAGAGAATATGAGCGCGCTCGGAAAACTGGTTTATCTTGCCGATTTATTGGAAGAAGCGCGGGATTTTGCGGGGATCGAAGTATTACGCGCGGTATTTTGGAAGGACTTAGACCTGTGCATGAAACTTGCGCTGCAAAACCAAATAGCGTACTTAAAATCGACGGGAAAGCAAGTGTATCCGTTGACGGAATGCGCCTATCGTTGGCTTTTACGCGAATAAAAGGGGTTTTTAAGTGAATTGAATGGTATTATGTCACGCATAATGTGAAAATATAAGGAGAATTTTATATGACAAGTTACGAAATGGCAAAAGCCGCGGCGAAAGCGCTTTCCGATAAAAAGGGAACGGATATCCTTATTTTAAACGTTTCCGAACAGACGGTCGTATGCAGTTATTTTGTTATTGCAAGCGGAAAAAGCAGCACGCAGGTTCGCGCGTTAGGCGATTACGTGGAAGAGCAGTTTAAAAAGCAGTTTGATTTATCGCCGCTGCGTACGGAAGGTATGCGCGAGGGGCGTTGGGGCGTTCTCGATTACGGCGACGTCATTATACACGTTTTTAACGAGGAATCTCGCTTGTTCTATTATCTCGAACGGCTGTGGGATTCGGGAAAGAATGCGGAGCGGTTTATAGAGGAATAAGCGCGGAAAAAGTTTTTGCGCAGGTCATTTATCGGTTTGATTACGGCAATATTACTGCACGCATTTTAACGAGGAATCTCGTTTGTTCTATTATTGGTTGTGTGGTTTAAAGAATGAAACCGGCAATAGTCTTTCCGCGCTTGAAAAATAAGTTGCGGAAATGATCGCCCGAAAGCGGGGTATAGAAAAATAACGAAAATACAGTTATTCACGGCGCATTTTTCCGAAGTGAAAAAATGCGAGAATGAACAGGCTTTTTCGCCTAAATTCATTTTCGCGATTCATTATAAAAGCAAACAAGTCATAAAAAAACGGCGCGCAGGGCGCCGTTTTTGTTGTAAAATTTTGTAAAATGTATTACAATAATCGGGTACGGAATTTTTTAGAGGTTACTATGCTGAGAGAAGATTTAAGAAACATTGCGATCATTGCGCACGTCGACCACGGCAAAACGACGCTCGTCGACCAAATGTTAAAGCAGGGGGGCACCTTCCGCGAAAATCAAGTGGTGGAAGAGCGGGTAATGGATAGCGGCGCGCTCGAACGGGAACGCGGCATAACCATTCTTGCAAAGAACACGTCCATTCATTATAACGGCGTTAAAATCAACATTGTCGATACGCCGGGGCACGCCGATTTTTCGGGCGAGGTCGAACGCGTTTTAAAAATGGTTTCGGGCGTATTGATTTTGGTAGACGCGGCGGAAGGTCCTATGCCGCAAACCCGATTCGTCACGCAAAAGGCGCTCGAAATGGGGCATAAACTGATCATCGTCGTAAATAAGGTAGACCGTCCCGACGCGCGCGTGAAAGAGGTGATCGACGAGGTGCTGGAACTTTTAATGGATTTAGACGCTTCGGACGATCAGTTGGAAAGCCCGTTCGTCTTCTGTTCGGGCAGAGCGGGCACTTCCTCGCTCGATCCCGATACGCAGGGGGAAGACTTGATCCCGCTGTTCCAAACTATTTTAAATCAGTTTCCGCCCATGGAAGTGGACGAGGAAGGCGCGCTGCAAATACTTGTATCGTCCATCGACTACAACGAATACGTGGGCAGGATCGGCATCGGCAAAATCGAACGGGGAGCGGCTTACGTCAATGCGGACGTTACCGTTTGCAACTTTAACCATAAAGACGTGCGCACGCGCGGAAAGTTGGTGAACTTATACGAAATCGAAGGGTTGAACCGTGTTCCCTGCGAAAACGCGAAAGCGGGGGATATCGTCTGCTTTTCGGGATTGGAAAATATCAACATCGGCGATACGGTGTGCGCTTCCGCCTGCGTAGAGCCTGCGCCTTTCGTAAAAATTTCCGAACCGACCGTCGAAATGATCTTCTCCATCAACGATTCTCCGTTTGCGGGGAAAGAAGGGAAGTTCGTTACCACCCGTCATCTGCGCGAACGGCTGTACCGCGAATTGCTGCGCGACGTTTCGCTGCGGGTGGAGGATACCGATTCGGCAGATTCTTTCCGCGTAAGCGGCAGGGGAGAAATGCACCTTTCGATCTTGATCGAAACCATGCGCCGCGAAGGGTACGAATTTCAAGTAAGTTCGCCCAAAGTGTTGTATAAAACGATCGACGGCGCGCTTTACGAACCCGTCGAGCGGCTGATCGTAGACGTTCCCGAAGACGGCACGGGGTCGATATTTCAAAGCATGGGCGAACGTAAAGGCGAACTTTTGCACATGAACGCGATCGGCTCGCGCATGCGTTTGGAATTTTTGGTGCCCGCCCGCGGACTGTTCGGGTATAAAAGTCAGTTTTTAACGGATACCAAAGGGGAAGGGGTAATGAGTTCCGTCTTCTTCGAATATCAGCCGTTTAAAGGGGAAATCGACCGCAGAAGCACCGGTTCGCTCGTCGCGTTCGAAACGGGTGAGGCGGTCACTTACGGTTTGTTTAACGCGCAGGGCAGGGGCACGCTGTTTATCGGCGCGGGAACGCCTGTGTATGAAGGTATGGTAGTCGGTTTTTCGCCCAAAGACGAAGATATTAACGTAAACGTTTGCAAGACGAAACACCTTACAAATACCCGTTCTTCCGCATCGGACGACGCATTGCGTCTGATCACGCCCAAGCGCATGAGTTTGGAAGAATCGCTCGAATTTATCAACGAAGACGAACTTTTGGAAATTACCCCGCTGAACGTGCGCGTAAGAAAGCGCATACTCGACAGCGAGTTGCGCGCAAAGGCGCGCGCCAAAGCGAAATTGCAAAATTAAAAATCGCCTAAAAGGGTGTTTTCATGGGGATTTCTAACGATTGTATTTTGATTATAGCATAACCGATACGAAATAACAATCACGTTAAAACGCTATTTGAGCAATTTTTGACAAGCGCAAGTTTACATTGTTTTACTGCTTATCGTAAATATTATAGCAAGACAATATTAAAAAAGCAAAGACGGGTTTTTTGTCTTTGCTTTTTCTCTATAAATCGTACAATAAAGGCGGTTTTTTGCTGTTCAAATAGTACTATGTGTAACATAAATATTAAACAGGGCGCTCTATTGTGACGCGAAACTTTCCTTTTTTGGTGGTTTCGCCTGTTTCGCCCACATAAAATTTCCCTTTTCCGCGGGCGGAAATGCAATCGCCGGTTTTTAATTCTTTCGCATTTTCGGTGCACAATTTGCCGTTTAAAAATACCCGCTCCCCCCGAAAGTATTCTAACGCTTCCGCGCGGGAAAGGCGGTAAAAGGCGCTTAAAAAGCAGTCGGCGCGCAAAGAAGAAAGGGTATAACTTTCGCTTTTCCGCTGCGGGGCAGTCGGCGCGCTTTCTTCCGACGGGGCGCAGGAAACGGCGGTTTTTCCGACCGATTTTAAATGCTCGCAAAGGTAGGGCGCAACGCGCGTTAAACAATAGCAGTAACAAATTTTATCTGTTACGAACAGGTCGCCCAGTACGTCCCGTTCAAGCCCCAAAGAAAGGATGGCGCCGAGAAAATCGCGATGGGTAAGTTCGCCTGCGAATTTTACCGCCTTCGGCGCAATTTTCAAAAGCTGTACGGGAAATTCTCCGCCCGCGGGCAGATCGCCGAAGCGCGCAATTTTGCGCGTGCAATGTTCCGCCCCGCCGAAAAGCTTTATGCCCGCGTGAGCGAATTCCCGTTCGCAGGACAACAGGTCGGAAACTTCGCTTTCGCTTAAAAAATCGGAAAATACGAATTTGTTTTCGCGATAGGCGCGTTCGGCTAAATCGTTCATTCTGTTTTTGAATTCCGTCTGCATGCGGGTATTATAGCAAACGCAAAATCGAAAGTCAACGGAAAAGCGTTTTCGGGCATGGAAAAGCAGATTGCGGCATAAAATAGAGCATGCAAGAAACGAATAATCAAAGCGTACTTACCATCGAGCAAAACAAACGCGTTACCTTGACGGGCGTAGAAAGCGTAGATTCCTTTTCCGATGCGGCGATTTTTTTGACTGTGTGCGGGCGCAAGGTGCACATTGCGGGCGCGCATTTAAAAATTCTTACCTTTTCGCAGGGGAGCGGTAACTTTGCGGCAAGCGGAGAGGTCACCTCGGTAAAATACGGGGGAGCAAAGGGCTCTTTTTCCAAACTGTTCAAATGACGGACGGCAATCAGTTTTATATATTTTTGGTGTGCGTTTCCTGTGGAATTGCGGGGGGCGTCGTTTACGATATGTTTTATCTGCTTCGTACTTTCGTACGCGTGCGCGCGGCGGAGATCGCGGCGGACGTTTGCTTTTTTGCCTTTTTTGCGGGGATGTATCTGTTCGTATCCCTGTTGTTCGGGCTGCCCGATTTGCGCTTTTATATGTTTTTGGGGTGCTTAATCGGCTTGCTGCTTTATTTGAAAAGTTTTCACCGAATAGTTGCTTTTTTTGCGGAAAAGGTATATAATAGGGTAAAAGATAAAAAACAGAAGCAAAAGGCGGAAGAAAAATTATGCCGAATTCGGAAGAGAAGGCGAAAAGAATCGCAGTCGGAGCAACGATAGCGGGCGTGCTTGTTGCAGTATTTTTAATTATCGTTATGATATACGGGTTTATCCGTATCGGGGTGCTTTCCTCGCAAAAAGGTAAATTGTTAGAGGAAATCGAAGCGCAGCAAAAACTTGTGGATACGCAGGAAAAAAGTTTTGCATATTACAGTTCGGAATTGTATTTGGAACAGCTTGCGCGGGAATACGGCTGCAAGTTTCCGGAGGATAAATAACTTTGGCAAAAATTGCGGTAATCGATATCGGATCCAATTCCGTTCGCCTTATGATGTGGGCGGACGGAAAAACTTTATATAAGCGATTAAATACCGCCCGATTGGGCGAAGGGATTGCGCAGACTTCTTGTTTGCGGGAAGAGGCGATCATGCGCACGGCGCAATCGGTAGCCGAATATTTTGCGCAGGCGAAGGAAGAAGGCGCGCAATCGGTTTATGCCTTTGCGACGGCTGCGGTGCGCTCTGCAAAAAACGGAAGCGCATTTTGCGCGCGGGTAAAGCGGCTGTGCGGGCTGAACGTAGACGTTGTTTCGGGCGAGGAGGAAGCGGAACTTGCGGTTGCGGGCGCGCTGTTAGGGGGCGACGGCTGCGTGATCGACGTAGGAGGGGCAAGCACGGAAGTGTGCGTGCGCAAAAACGGCGCAACGGCGTATTCGCAAAGTTTTCCGATCGGCGCGGTGCGCCTGTTCGACGCATGCGGGGAGGACAAAGCCAGTCTGCTCTGCTCGATCGAAGAAAAGTTGCGTCCGCTTGCGGGGCAGACTGCGGAACTTCCCGCCTATGCGGTGGGGGGAACGGCGACAACGCTCGCCGCCGTGACGCTTGGTTTAACGCAATACGATCCTAAGCGGATACAGGGGTTTGAACTGACTTCGCAAGAGATTGCCCGCTGTGCGGACAGGCTGTTGAAGTGCGGAAAGGAAGAAAGAAAAAATCTGGCGGGAATGGATCCTTGCCGTGCGGACATTATCGCGGGCGGGGCGCTGCTGCTTTCCGAAACGGTGAAACGGTTGCGTCTTGAAAAGATCGCCGTTTCCGACAGGGATAATTTAGAGGGATATTTGTATCGGAGGAAGCTGATATGAGCGCGAGAAAAAGAGTAATATTATATCGGTTTTTCCTGCTTTTCTGCGGGCTGGCGACGGTGATCGGAACGGTGGTGATCGCCTGCAACGCGATCGATTATGCGGAAACGGATCACGGCTATCTTTGGGCGTTCGGCGCGGCGGTCGCGGCGCTCGTTTTGATCCCTTTAAACACGCTCACACACGAAATCGGGCATCTTACGGCGGGCGCGCTGGTCGGCATGCGTTTTTCTTCCGTGCGCTTTTCCCGCCTGCGCATTGTAAAGGTAGGAAAAAAAGTATACGTGCGCTTTTTGCGCTTTAAAGAGGTAGCGGGCTCTTGCGAAATGTATCCCGGCAGCGAAAGAGGGGTGCGCGGAAAAATGATATTTTACTCGCTGGGCGGCGCGATCTTTAATCTTGCATACGCGGGCGCGCTGATCGCAACGGTATTTATATTTCCCATGCACCCGATTTTGTATTTCTTTCAGCTGTTCGCGCCGTTAAATTTGTTGGAAGCGGCTGCATGCCTGTATCCCGTACAAACGGCGACGGGCAAAACGGACGGCGAAACGGTGCGCGGATTAACGGTAAAAGACCCTTCGTCCGTGGTGGCGCTGCACGTGCTTACGGCGCAGGGCATTTTATGCAAGGGCACTTTTGCGGATATCGACGAATCGTTTTTATTCCAACTTCCCGTTGTGCGGGAAGACGACCCCGCTTTTCTTGCGCTTACCCATTTGCGGTGGCAGTATCTGTTTGCGGCGGGCAGAGAGCAAGAGGCGTTCGAACAGCTTTTGCGCTTGGAAGAGCTGTACGCATATTTGCCCGAAATCAACCGCGCGGACGTTGCGTGCGATTTGGTATATTTTTATTCGCTGCTGCGCCCCGATTTATCCCGCGCAAAAGAATATCTTGCCGACGCGGGGTTGTTTTCCGTATCGTGCGCATACTTGCGCGCAATGGCGGCGTATACGCGCATGACGGGGGAACATTCCGACTATTTTGCCGAAGCGAAAGAATGCGCCGCCGGCGAGCCGATCGTAGGCGTTGCAGAATTGGAAAAGTATTTTCTTGCCCGTATCGAAGGGGAAGTAAACGAAAAAAGCTCTGCCTGACGGCAGAACTTTTTCTTAATTCTTACGTAATAATTCCGAAACTTCGGATAACCGTAAAATAGCGGCGTTTAAGCCGCTTGGCAAAAAATATGAAATTGTAACTTAGGCGTTAATCGGAAAGTCCGAGCAAGTAATCGGAAGTCACGTTAAAATAACGGGCTACTTTTGCGATGTTAGACGCGGTAGGGTCGCTTTTGTTCGTTTCCCAATAGCAAACAATTCCCAAGCTTACGCCCAAATCTTTCGCTACGGTCGCTTGTGACAGTCCTTTTTCTTTTCTCAGTTCCATGAGCCGTTCTGAAAAAACTTTCATGCCTTTATTATACATAACGCAAGGGCTGAATGCAAGGATTTTTCGGCAAAAAAGTTTTTAATTTATTATTTTCACCTAATTTTCATGTGGGATTTCGCTGAAAAAACGAGTGAAATTCACATAACGGAGGAATTTTTTATGACTCGCGTATTATTCGTATGTCACGGCAATATTTGCCGTTCGCCCATGGCGGAAAGCGTGTGCGCGCACATGATAGCCCAAAAGGGCTTGCAAGGCAAAATTTCCGTCTTTTCCGCCGCCGCGCATACCGACGAAATAGGCAATCCGCCCCACAGGGGCACCGTGCGGAAATTGCAGGAGGAAGGGGTTCCGCTCGTTCCGCACAGGGCGGTATTGTTAACCGAACAAGACGGCGCGCGTTACGATTACATTTTGGGAATGGACGAATATAACGTGCGCGATATCCGCCGAATCCTTCCCGCCGATTGCGCGCACAAAGTGCGCCGTCTGCTCGATTTTTCTTCCCGCCCCCGTTCGATCGCCGATCCTTGGTATACGGGCAATTTCGATCAAACGTATATGGACGTTTGCGAGGGGTGCGAAGCGTTGCTGGCGTATCTTGCGCCGTCGGTATCTTCTTAGAGGTATAAATATGGAAAAACCGAAAACGAAAATTCAACCGTTTCCGCTTGGCAGTATCGCCGTAACGGACGAATACTCGCAGAACGCGGTAAACAAAGAAATCGATTATTTGCTTTCCCTCGACGAAGGGCGTTTGCTTGCGGGCTTTTACGAGAACGCGGGGCTAAAAACGCCGTTCGTTCGCTACGGCGGGTGGGAAAGTACGCTGATCGGCGGGCATACGTTGGGGCACGTGCTTACCGCGCTCGCGCAGGGGACGGTAAATGCGAACGTAGGGGAAGAAGCGCGCGCCGCGCTCTTAAAAAAGTCGGAAAATCTTGTAAACGGGCTTGCGGAATGCCAAGCGCATTCTCAAGGGGAACAAGGGTTTGTTTGGGGCGCGCTTCCCATACGCGGCATGGGGGCGGAAGCGCAGTTCGACAACGTGGAACAGGGAAAAACGGACATCGTAAAAGAAGCCTGGGTGCCCTATTATACCTTACATAAACTGATCGCGGGGCTGCTCGACTGTTACCGTTTTACGGGGTCGGAAAAGGCGCTTGCCGTTGCCGAAGGCTTGGGCGGTTGGGTGTTTCGCCGTAGCGCAAAGTGGAATAAATCGTTGCTGCGTAAAGTACTTTGCGTGGAATACGGCGGCATGAACGACTGTCTTTACGAACTGTATGCGTTTACGGGAAAGGAAGATTACGCCGTTGCCGCGCATCTGTTCGACGAGGAAGAACTGTTCGACGAAATTCTTTCCGAAAAGGAAAACGCGTTAGACGGCAAGCACGCCAATACGACCATTCCCAAAATATTGGGCGCGCTCAACCGCTATTTATGCCTGCACGGCAAAACAGTCGCGGGGGAGCGGATAAACGCGGAACGGTATCTTGCGGTTGCGGAAGTCTTTTTCCGCACGGTAACGGAGCGGCATACGTACGCGACGGGCGGCAATTCCGAATGGGAGCATTTCGGGCGCGACCGCGTGCTCGACGGGGAACGGACAAATTGCAACTGCGAAACGTGCAACGTATACAACATGCTGAAACTTGCGCGCGGGCTTTATTGCGTAACGGGAAAAAAGCAGTATATCGACTATTACGAAAACGCGTATTTTAACAGTATTCTCTCTTCGCAGAATCCCGAAACGGGCATGACGACTTATTTTCAGCCGATGGCGAGCGGATATTTTAAGGTGTTCGGCGAACGGTATCATAAATTTTGGTGCTGTACGGGCAGCGGCATGGAAAGTTTTACCAAATTGGGCGACAGCCTTTATTATTACGGGGAAGATACCGTTTACGTTGCGGGGTACTGCGCTTCGCGCCTGCATTGGAAGGAACGCGATTTGCTTCTTACCCAACAAAGCGATTTTCCCTTTTCGGAACAGGCGGTGTTCAAACTCGAACGGGCGAAAAATCCCGTTACACTATGCTTCCGCATTCCCGATTGGGCGAAAAAAGGCTTTTCCGTGTTGCAAAACGGGGCGCAGGTTTCCGTACGGGAAGACGGGGAATTTATATGCCTTCGCGCGCGTGCGGGGGATGAAATCTGCCTTGCGTTCCCCTGTTCGGTGACTGCCGAAAAATTGCCGGATGCCGACGCTTACGCGTTTTTGTACGGCGGCAAAGTTTTAAGCGCCGATTTGGGGCGGGAGGATATGAAAACTACGGTCACGGGAGTAGACGTTACCATTCCCGCGCGCAAGCTGGTTCAAACGGAACGCATATATTTTTCCGATTTATCGGCGTTTTTGCGCGCGCCGGAAAAAGGCTTCGTTCGCGAAGGGGAAACGCTGCATTTTACGGCGGGGGATATTCCTCTTATTTTCGGGCTGCATTACCGCCGTTACCGCGAACGGTATGCGATCTATTGGTATTTGTGCGAGGGGGAACGCCGGGCGGAAGAAGCGCAATCGCGCACGGTATGCGACGCGGTACAAGCGGGGTACGGTCAGTACGAAAACGATCCCCTTCACGAAATGCAGGCGGTCGGCTGCGAAAGCGTTACTTCGGACGGAACGTATCGCTGTGCAAAGGCGGGAGGATACTTTTGTTACGATATCGCGGTGGAAAGGGACAAAAAGAATGTTCTTTCCGTTTGTCTTTGCGGCGAAGACGGGGGAAAACCGCTTAAAATTACGGCGGGCGGCGAAACGCTGTTCGACGGAAGGCTTGCAGCTTTCGACGAACGCTTATACCGCAAAGAATTTTTATTGCCCGATGCGCTGATTTCCCGCGCGGCAAGGGAGAAAACCGCCAACGGCGAACGGCGCACGGTCGTTTCCGTTCGGTTCGAGGGGAACGAAGGAGAGGCAAGCGCGCGCGTTTGCGAATTTTTATATCTGTATTGCGAGGAATAAATTTCCCCCAAAGGCTTTACAAACGGAGAATTATGTATTATAATAAGCAAGATAAATTTCGCGAATTTTAAGGATAAGCCGAAATGAGAACGCACGAATCGGAAGAAATGTATTTAGAAACAATTTTATTGCTGAAACAGCGTAAGGCGAACGTGCGCTCTGTCGACGTAGTGGAAGAATTGGGCTATGCGAAATCGAGCGTTTCTCGCGCGGTGAATCTTCTTGTAAAAAAAGGTTTTATCGCAATCGACGGAGCAGGCGATATTTCGCTTACCGCTGTCGGGCAGAAAAAGGCGGACGATATTTACGACCGTCACCGCGTGATCACCGAAGTTTTAATGAATTTGGGTGCGGATCGCGCTTTGGCGGAAGCAAACGCTTGCCGTATCGAACACGTTATTTCGGACGATATGTTCGATATTCTTAAAAAATCCATTCAATGATCGTTCAGCGCCCGACCGTTTTCGGTCGGGCGCGCATTGCGTCCTTTTTATCGGGGCGGGTACTTAGGCAATCGGCGGAATTTTCCGTTGAAATAAAATACAAAAGTGAGAGTTTGTTATGCAAATGATTTACGGCGTAAACGACAGACCCAAAGCAGGGCAGCTTGTGCTGTTCGCGATTCAGCAGCTTTTGGCGATCATCACGGCGACCATCGTCGTGCCTGTTATCGTCAACGGCGCGGCAGCGGCGCAGGGGCTCGATATTCGTTTGGACCCCGCAGCCGCCCTGTTCGGCGCGGGCGTGGGCACCCTTGTGTATCTGCTGTTTACCAAGCGGAAAAGTCCCGTATTCCTCGGCAGTTCGTTCGCCTTTTTAAGTTCGCTTACCACGGCGGTCACCTGCGGGTATTGGGGCATTATTATGGGTACGGTCATTGCGGGGCTTGTATACGTTGCGATCGCCCTTGTCATTATGTTCGTCGGTTCCGCGTGGGTAAACAAATTGCTTCCGCCCGTAATTATCGGGCCGACCGTCGCGTTGATCGGGCTTTCCCTTGCGGGGAACGCTGTCGGCGACGTAATGAAGGCTTCCGCTACGGGCAATCCCGATAATTTGATTGCGATTTTGTGCGGGATCGTCACCTTCTTCGTCGTCGTGATCTGTTCGGTAAAGGGAACAAAGACGATGCGCCTTGTGCCTTTCGTCATCGGTATTGTAGCGGGGTACGCGCTCGCTTCCGTGTTTACGGGAATCGGGCATGCGGCAAAGGCGGATTATTTGAAGATCGTCGACTATTCCGCGCTCGTAAACAACTTTTCCGACCTTTCGTTTACCAGCTTTTTGGATTATCCCAAATTCACCTTTTTGCACGGGTGGGATCTAAGCGGGCAGGAATTTTTAACCGTATTCATCGCTTACGCGCCCGTCGCGTTCGTCGTTTTGGCGGAACATATTGCCGATCATAAAAATATCGGCTCGATCATCGAAAAAGATTTGATCACCGACCCCGGACTTCACCGCACCTTGCTCGGCGACGGCGTGGGCAGTTTGGTGGGGGGATTTTTCGGCGGCTGTCCGAATACCACTTACGGCGAATCGGTCGGCTGCGTAGCGATCACACGCAATGCTTCGGTCATCACCATTATGGCGGCGGCGATCCTTGCGATCATCGTTTCCTTCGTAAGCCCCGTTGTGGCATTTATCAACACCATTCCTTCCTGCGTAATGGGGGGCGTTTGCCTTGCATTATACGGCTTTATCGCGGTAAGCGGTTTAAAAATGCTGCAACCCGTAGACTTAAACGAAAACCGCAATCTGTTCGTCGTAAGCGCGATTTTGATCGCAGGCGTGGGCGGACTTGTTTTGAACTTCGGAAAAGTGCACGTAACGTCCGTTGCGACGGCGCTGATTTTGGGCATCGTCACCAATTTGATTTTAAAGCCTTGGAAAAAGGAAAAGCCCGCGGCGGTACAATCGACGGAAGCGGTCGCGGCGAGCACGGAAGAAAATGCAGAAGATAATAAAGAAACGCAAGAGGAGGAAGAGGAACATGACAAAGCTGAATAACGTATTTATTTTCGATCACCCGCTCATCCGCCATAAGGTAGCGATTTTGCGCGACGAAAAAACGGGGATGAAAGAGTTTCGCGAACTGATCGAGGAAATCACCACCCTGATGACGTACGAGAGTATGCGCGACGTAGAAACGGTGCCCGTTCAGGTAAAAACGCCGTTAGAAGTTACTACGCAGTATAAGGTGCCCGAACAGAGCGTAGTCATCGTGCCCATTCTGCGCGCGGGGTTAGGTATGGTGAACGGCGTTCACACGCTGTTTCCCACGGCAAAAGTGGGGCATATCGGCATGTATCGCGACGAAGAAACGTTAGAACCGCACGAATACTATTTTAAACTTCCCGAAGGAACGGAAGAAAAAACGGTGTTTGTCGTCGATCCTATGCTTGCAACGGGCGGTTCCGCTTGCGACGCGATTACCGCGTTGAAGGCGCGCGGCTGCAAAAAAATTAAGCTGATGTCCATTATCGGCGCGCCCGAAGGGGTGGAAAAGGTGGCAAAAGCGCATCCCGACGTGCCCGTTTACGTTTCGACGTTAGACAGATGTTTAAACGAAAACGGATACATTCTGCCCGGGTTAGGCGACGCCGGCGACAGATTATTCGGCACGAAATAATTATATTTATAAAACGGTCGTTTATTTTAGCATATTGTACATAACAAGCCCCGCTTTAAATTAAGCGGGGCTTGGTTTATTTCGTACACTTTTTAAGAAAGGAAAGAAGCAACCGAAAAACTTTTTCGTTTCCCTCTTCGGAAAACCCGTGCCCTTCGTTCGTAAAATAATGCAATTCCGCATTCGGGTAATTTTCAGACGCACGTTCAGCGTAGCGAAAGGGAACGATCGCATCTTGTTTTCCGTGTAAGATCATAACGGGTTTTTCAAACGTTTTCGGCGCGGCAAAGTCGATTGCGCGGGCAGTTAAAAAGAAATTACGCCCCAATTCCATGCCCCAGTGATCGAGGCGTTCGGGAATGTCCGCGGCATTCGGAAAGCGTTTGTTCCAATCGTCCGCAATGCACAGGGCGGGGAATAGTAAGATCAGCCCGTTTATCGATCGGGGGATTTCTTCCGCTAAAAGCGCGCTGACTGCGCCGCCCATGCTTGCGCCGAACAAAAAGAGTTCGGCAACGTTTTGTCTGTTTTTCAGTTCATTCACTGCGGCAAGCAAATCTTCCTTTTCGGTAAAAAGGGTCATTTCCGTTGTGGGGAATCCGCTTGCATCCCGCGTGCTTCCGCCGCAAAAGGTAAAGCAAAACGCGCCGATCCCGCGTGCGGTCAATGCTTCCGCCATACGGGAAAAATCGGACTCGTGCCCGTTATAGCCGTGGCTAAATATAACGAGCGGAAATTTTTCCTGTTCGGGCGCGTACAGCGTGCCGAGCACCTTCCTGTTACGGTGGGGAATTTCGAGTTTCTCTTTCATCGTTCACCTTGTAATTTCTTCTAAAATATCAAAATAGTTTTCGAACGTCTTGCGGCAGCAAAGGGGATCTTCTACGGTTACAAAGCCCGTTTTCAGTCCCGCAAGCGCAAACGCCATGGCAACGCGGTGATCGCCGTGCGGATCTACCTTTCCTTTGTGCAGGGGCGCAGGGGTAATAAATATGTTTTCCCCGTCCGAATATGCGTGCGCTCCGAGTGCGTTCAAATTTTCGCAGATGGCGGCAATCCTGTCGCATTCCTGCAAGCGAATATGCCCGACTTTGCGCAATACGGAAGGGGTTTCGGCAAACGCCGCAAGCACCGCCGCCGTCATCGTTTGGTCGGAAAAATCGGTAAAAACGGCGTCGAATCCCGTATAAGAAGAAATTTCGCTTCCGTCCGCCGTAAGTCCTTTGGGTGTTTGAAAAAAGCGCACGCCTTTTTCTTTTAACAGTTCGAGGAACTGCATATCTCCCTGCATGCTGTTTTGCCGCACGCCCGCAACCGTAACCGTTTCGCCGCACAAAAGGGATAAAGCGTAAAAATAACACGCGCCCGAAACGTCCGGCTCGATCGCGTATTCCGCAGGCGGATCTTGCGCGGGGAACACGGTGATCGCGTTATCTTTTTTTTGAAAGGGGATATGAAAGGCTTTCAGCATATTCAGCGTAATGCCCAAATAACTGCCCTGCGTGCGCGCGCCCGTTAAAGCAACGGTAAGCGGCTTTTTTCTTACGCCTGCCGAAAGAAGCAGCGCGCTTGCAAATTGCGAACTTTTATCGGTATTCACCGTAACGCAATCCGCTTGAAAGCCTTGCGAGCGAAGGCGAAAGGGAAAGCGGTCTTGCTCGCGCAAACAGGTTACGGAAACGCCCGCTCCCCGCAGCAGATCGAGCAGTTCTTTCATGGGGCGTTTTCTCATTTGTTCGGAAGAGTCGAGCGTATAATCGCCGCCGCAAAAGGCGAGCGCGACCGTCAAAAAGCGGGCGGCGGTTCCCGCGCTGCGCACGTTTAACGCGGCGTTTTTTACGGGGATATCCCCGCCGCAACCGTAAACGGTAAAGGCGTTTTCTTCCTCGTCGATGCGAATGCCGAGCGCTTGCAGACATTCCGCAAACGCGCGGGTATCCTCGCCGAGCGCGCCGCCCGTTAAGCGGACGGTTTTCGAAGAGAGCGCGGCAAGCAAAAACGCGCGGTTGGTAATGCTTTTGGAAGCGGGCGCGTTTACGCAAATGCCCTTTTCGTGCGCGCGGTAAATTTTCGGCGTGTAGCTGTTCATATTTTACAGTATAGCGCAAACGCAAAAAATGTCAAGAAAAACGGGCGAAGCGCAGGAAAGCGCGGGCGATTTTCTTGTAAAAACAGCCGCGTTATGGTATAATGATTCGTAACGGAAACGCAGGGGGATCACGGTATGGAATATCGCATCGTACGGGGAAAACGCAAATCCCTTTCCCTAACCGTAACGCGCGCGGGGGAAGCGGTCGTGCGCGCGCCCGTCGGTTATCCCGCCGATAAGATCGAAGCGTTTGTAGCAAAGCACTTAAACTGGATCGAAAAGCGTTTGCAAGAGCGCTCTGCGCCCCCGCTCGATTGCATGCAGGGAAGCCGCGTTTCGCTGTTCGGAAAAGAGTACGTCGTAGATACAGGCAAGCCTGCCGTAGAAGGCGGGCGCATTTATCTTCCCGCAGAAAACAGAGAAGAGGCGTTTTGCCGCCTTTTGAAAAAACTGACTTTTCAAGTCATGGGAAATATGACGGAACAAATCGCAAACGCGTACGGGTTTTTGTACGAGCGCGTGCGCGTATCTTCTGCGCGCGGCAGGTGGGGCTCGTGCAGCCGCAAAGGAACGCTTTCTTATTCCTTTCGCAACGCGTTTCTTTCTGTCGAACTTGCCGAATACGTTTGCGTGCACGAACTGTGTCATACGCAAATTTTTAACCACAGCGCAATGTTTTGGAAACGGGTGGAAAGCGTTCTGCCCGATTATAAACTGCGGCGCAAAAAACTGAAAGAGAACGGCGGGTATATGAATTACCTGTAAGGGAACTGTTATGAAAATTTCGCAATTATTAAAGAAGGGAAAGCCGATGCTTTCCTTCGAAGTATTTCCGCCCAAAACGCAAAGCGGATTTGCTTCCGTAGGAAAAGCGGTGGAAGAAATTTGCGCGCTTCGCCCCGATTTTATGTCGGTCACGTTCGGAGCGGCGGGTACGACAAGCGATTACACGTTAGAAGTGGCAACGCGCATTTCCTCGTTGGGGGTAACGCCGTTGGCACATTTAACGTGCGTAAATTCTACCGAAGAGAAGATCGCTTCGCTGCTTTCGCGCATGAAAGGGGCGGGGGTGGAAAATATTATGGCGCTTCGCGGGGATATTCCCGCCGAGGGGGAAAGCGTTTCCCGCGCTTTTTTGCACGCTTCCGATTTGGTGGAACGCATTCGGGCAGAGGGCGGATTTTGCATCGGGGGCGCGTGCTATCCCGAGGGGCATATCGAATCGCACACGCGCGGCGACGACGTGCGCTATTTAAAAAAGAAGGTAGACGCGGGTTTAGACTTTTTGACCACGCAAATGTTTTTCGATAACAACGTGCTGTACAACTTTTTATACCGCATTCGGGAAGCGGGAATTACCGTTCCCGTAATTGCGGGCGTTATGCCCGTTACCAACGCCGCGCAGATTGCGCGTATCTGCGCCCTTTCGGGAACGTATCTTCCCGAACGGTTTAAGCGGATCGTAGACCGTTACGGCGACGATCCCGCGGCAATGACGCAAGCGGGTATCGTATACGCGGCGGAACAGATCATCGATTTATATGCAAACGGCATTCCCGCAGTGCACGTGTATTCCATGAACAAACCGCAGGTCGCCGCCGCGCTTTGCAACTTGTTAAGCGAGATCGTAGGAAAATGATCGATACGGCATATTACGAAAAAATCGATTTTTCCGTTACGGAAGCACTGCGCTATCTCGGTATGCGCGGCGCGGAAGCGGATGGGGAAACGCTACGCGTTTTGGAAGAAGCGCGCGCAGAGGCGGAACAAGCGCTAACGCCCGCCGTACGTTATACGGAAGCGGAAATCGTGCGCGGCGGGGAAGAATTGCGTCTTTCTTGCATTCGTACGAACAGTGAAGATTTAAAACGCAATTTATTCGGGTGCGAGCGCGCCGTGCTCTTTTGCGCGACGGTCGGCTTGGGGATTGACCGTCTGCTTGTAAAATACGGCAGAACACATTCGCTGAAATGCGCTCTGTTGCAGGCAATCGGGGCGGCGTATGCCGAATCACTTTGCGATCGGTTTTGCGGCGATCTGCAAAAAAAGTATAAGGGGTACTATTTGCGCCCGCGCTTTTCCTGCGGGTACGGAGATTTTCCGTTAAGCGCGCAGCGGGAATTTTTTCAAGCGCTTTCGCCCGAAAAAATAGGCGTAACGCTAAACGACTCGCTGTTGATGTCGCCCTCGAAGTCGGTTACGGCAGTCGTGGGGATGGGAAGTATTCCCTGCAAAAGCGGCATAAAAGGGTGCGCCGCGTGTGAAAAAACGGATTGCAATTTCCGTTCACGATAAAAAAAATATCTATTGAAAATAGAAAGAATTTTTTGTTGGTTTGAAAAATGGGGGCAATATTGTAAGCGTTGCGGTGAAATAATGAAACAAGAATATATCTTGTCGAGAATAGAAAGGATTGTTTGTTAGCTGGGAAAATGGGAAGCGATATTGCAAGCGCTGCGGTGAAAAAATGGAAAAAGAACATATCTTATCGAAAATAAAAAGCGGACTGTTTTTACTGGACGGGGGAATGGGCACGATGTTGCAATCGCGCGGGCTTCCCGCAGGCGAACAGCCGGAGCGGTGGAATTTGTCGCATGCGGAAACGGTAACGGAAATTCACCGTGCTTATTTAAACGCGGGCGCGCAGGCGGTTACGACGAACACGTTCGGGGCGAACGCGTTAAAGTTCGATCGCGCGGAATTAGAGCACGTGATCGACGGCGCGCTGAATTGCGCCCGCCGCGCCGTGAACGAGGCGGGAAAGGGGTATATCCTTTTCGATATCGGTCCTTCGGGTAAATTGTTAAAGCCGTACGGCGATCTCGATTTCGAAGACGCAGTCGAACTGTTTGCGCAAACCGTGCGCTTGGTCGGAAACAGAGCCGACGCGATTTTGATCGAAACCATGAGCGACGGTTACGAAACGAAGGCGGCGGTCCTTGCCGCAAAGGAAAATTCCGATCTTCCCGTATTCGTGACCAACGTATACGGCAAAGACGGCAAGTTGACGACGGGCGCGGATATCCCCGCGATGGTAGCATTGTTAGAAGGGCTGCGGGTAGACGCGCTCGGCATGAACTGTTCGCTCGGCTCGGAGCAAATGCTTTCGCTGTTGCCCAAACTGTACGAATATACCTCTCTGCCCGTGATCGTGCGCCCCAACGCGGGGCTTCCGCGCGAAGAGGACGGGAAAACCGTTTACGGAGAAGACGAGCAAACTTTTTCCGATCATCTTGTCGCTTGCGCGTTAAAGGGCGCGCGCATTTTGGGCGGCTGCTGCGGAACGACGCCCGCATATTTGCGCACGGCGGCGAAAAAGCTGAAATCGGCGCGCCCGTTGCCCGTTTGCGAACGCAACCGTTCGCTCGTCAGTTCGTATACGCGTGCGGCGGAGTTCGGCGGGAACGTTCTTTTGATCGGGGAAAGAATCAACCCCACGGGAAAAAAGCGGTTGAAACAAGCGCTTGCCGAGCGGGATTTCGACTATTTGGCGGGGGAAGCGGTTGCGCAAGAAGAACAAGGCGCGCACCTTTTAGACGTAAACGTAGGCGTTCCCGGGCTGGACGAGCCGATTTTGCTTGCGCAGGCGGTAAGCGCCGTTCAAACGGCGACCGATCTTCCGTTGCAGTTAGACAGCGCTTCGCCCGCCGCGTTGGAAAAGGCGATGCGTATCTACAACGGAAAGCCGATGGTAAATTCGGTAAACGGAAAGCAAGCGGTAATGGACGCCGTATTTCCGTTGGTAAAAAAATACGGGGGGCTTTTGGTCGCGCTGACCTTAGACGAAGAGGGAATCCCCGCAACGGCGGAAGGAAGGCTGCAAATTGCCCGCCGCATTTTGCGGGAAGGGAAGAAATACGGCATAGAAAAAAAGGATATGATTTTCGATCCGCTTGCCATGGCGGTCAGCGCGGAGATCGGCGAGCCGCGCGTTACGTTGAACGCGTTAAAACTTTTGCGCGACGAATTGGGCGTTAATACCGTATTGGGCGTTTCCAACGTTTCGTTCGGGCTGCCCGCGCGCGAAACCGTGACGGCAGCCTTTTTACAGCTGGCGTTGGAAAACGGGTTAAAAGGGGCGATCGTCAATCCCCTTTCTATGGAAATCCAAAAGACTTACCGCGCCTTTTTGCTGTTAAACGGAAAGGACGAAAATTGCAGCCGATACGTTGCGTTTGCATGCGCGCAGGAACAGATCGCCCCTCCGCGCGGCGAAGAGGATTCGTTAAAAAGCGCAATTTTGCGGGGCAGAAAAGAACGCGCGGGCGCGTTGGCGAAAGAGTTGTTGAAAACGCTTTCCCCCCTCGAAATTATCGATCAAGAGATCGTGCCCGCGCTCGACGAAGCGGGGGCGGGATTCGAAGAAAAGCGTATCTATCTTCCTCAGCTTTTAATGTGCGCGGAAGCGGCGAAAGGGGCGTTTTCGCAAATCAAAGAATATCTTGCCCGCACGGGCGGCAAAGAAGAAAAAAAGTGCGCGATCGTCCTTGCAACGGTAAAGGGAGACGTGCACGATATCGGAAAAAACATTGTAAAAGCGCTGCTCGAAAATTATTCGTTCGCGGTGAGCGATTTGGGCAAAGACGTTCCGCCCGAAACGGTTGCGGATGAAGTCGTTCGCCTGCATGCGCCCGTCGCGGGGCTTTCCGCATTGATGACGACCACCGTTCCCGCAATGGAACAGACGATCGCGCTTTTGCGCCAAAGGGCGCCTTGGTGCAAGGTCATCGTAGGGGGCGCGGTGTTGACGGAAGAATACGCCAAAAAAATCGGCGCGGATTGCTACGGTAAGGACGCGATGGCTACGGTAAGATTTTGCGAATCTGTTTACCGTAACGGGAGGTAAAAGCATGAAAATCGTCGTTTCGGGGCTTGGGATCATAGGCGCTTCCCTTTGCGCCTCTTTAAAAAAAGCGGGGTATAAAGTTTACGGAAAAAACAGAAGCAGCGAGCCGCTCGAATACGCGCTCTCTCACGGCATGATAGATAAAGCCGTGCAGACGTACGACGATGCGGATATCGTGTTCCTCGCCCTTCCGCCCGCCGTTACCGTGCAAGAGCTGGAAGGGGGCGTTTTTAAAAAGGGCGCGATCGTCGCCGATATCTGCGGCGTAAAAAGCGTGTTGGAAGAAGTCGTTTACGCAAAACCGCACAACTATCGTTACGTGGGCACGCACCCCATGGCGGGAAAGGAAACAAGCGGTATCCGCTCGGCAAGCGCGACCCTTTTTTCGGGCGCGAATTTGATCGTAACCGTGTGCGATCAAACGGATCCCGCCGCGCTTGCGCAAATCGAACGGTTGGGCAAAGAAATGGGGTTCGGGCGTATCGAACGCTGTTCCGCCCGCACGCACGATGAGAAAATCGCTATCACCTCTCAGCTTGCGCACATTGTGGCAAACGCGTACGGAAAAAGCGAACGGGCGAAAGACTGCGCGGGGTTTACGGGCGGAAGTTTTCAGGATATGACGCGCATTGCGGGCGTAGACGAAGAAATGTGGTCGCAGTTGTATTTGTATAACCGCGAACCGCTTTTGCAAGAGACGGAAGGACTGATCTCCCGCCTTAACGAATACCGCGACGCGCTTGCAAACGGCGACGGCGATAAAATGCGCGAACTTTTAAAAGAGGGCAGGCTGGCGCATGAGATTTATCGAAAAAAGAAATAAAATTTCTTAGATATTATCGCGTTTTCATTTACAAACGCGCAAATATCCTTTATAATAGAATAGATGAATACTGGCGTTGTGGAAATCATTACGCGTACGGAAGGGAATACTTCCCGATTTAGAACGGAACGCGCATGCGTACGGGAAGAGGGCGGCGATTACCTCGTAACTTATACGCAGGAAGGCGACGCCGTTTCGATTACCGCAAACGAGCGCTGTTTGATCATGCAACGGAAGGGCGCCGCTTCGCTACGTATGCGTTTTGTTCGCCGCGAGGCCACCTCGTTGATTTTAGAAGAAGAGGGCGGCGGGGGGGAAGTTCCTTTATATACCGCAGAGTATTCGTTCGTACGGGGGAAAAGGGGCTTTTCGGCGCGCCTTTCTTACGATTTGCTATTTTCGGCAAGCAATCAACATTTTTACGTAACAATCAAATCGGAGGAAAAATGAAAATACGTTATTTGGGACACTCGTGTTTCAGTTTGACGGAGAGTACGGGTACGACCATCGTTACCGATCCTTACGGGAACGTGGGGTTTAAACTGCCGTCCGTTTGCGCGGACGCCGTTACGGTGAGTCATTCCCATTACGATCACGACAACGTTGCGGGCGTTCTCGGCAATCCCGTCCTTTTAAATAAGGAAGGAATGTACGAAATCGGCGGCGTGGAAGTAAACGCGATAAAAAGTTATCACGACGGCGAAAAGGGCGGCGAGCGCGGGGATAATTTGATTTTCAAATTTCGCATGGACGGGTTGGATATCTGTCATCTCGGCGATTTAGGCGAAGAATGTTCTTCTTCGCTGATCGAAACGCTGTTGCCCGTTCATGTTTTGCTCATTCCCGTAGGCGGAAAATACACCATAGACGCGGAACAGGCGAAAGAATACGTCGATCGCATTATGCCTTCCATCGTAATACCCATGCACTATAAAACGAAGGGATTAACGCTCGACGTCGATAAACCGGACGATTTTTTGAATCGGTTCGAAGACGAAGACGTAGAGCTGCTCGAAGAAGACGAGTTGGAACTTCTTCGCGACGATATTTCGGAAGAAAGCACGAAAATTATTTTAATGGAGCGGTGTAAAGCATGAGTCAGAAGAACTTAGAAGAACAACTTTTGGAATATTTGGATTCCCTTCCTTTGGGATCGTTGCGGATTCTCGGAAGAATGAAAGGGGTGGATCACCCTTCCGCGCGTAAAAAAGACGATTTGATGAACGCTCTAATCGACGTGCTTACGGAAAAAACCAAGCCCGTTACCATAGAAACGGGAAAATCGAAAAAGGGCGCTCATCCCAAGCAGGATTTTATCGATCCCGCCGTGTTGGAAATGATCGAAAAAATGCTTTCGCGCGCAAGAGACGCGGCTGTTGCCGAAGCGACGAAATTTACGGTTGCTACTTCCGAACCGTGCCATAATGCTTACGACGACCGCATTTATACGGGCGTGTTGGATATTACTTCGAACGGGTACGGGTTCGTACGCGTAAAAAACTGCCAGCCTACGCCCAACGGCGACGTGTTTATTCCTTCCGATAAGATACAGGAATATAAATTGCGCGTGGGCGACACCATTGCATGCCATGCGCGCGCAAGCGTGAAAAACGATTCCGCCGCATTTACCGAATTATTAAGCGTAAACGGTATGCCCATCGGCAGTTACGAAAACAGACCTTATTTCGATGCGCTTACCGCATATTTTCCCAAAGAAAAATTCCGTTTGTCCGATCGCGGAGAAGAGATTTCTCTTCGCGTGTTGGATCTGTTTTCGCCCGTAGGAAAAGGACAGCGCGGGTTGATCATCGCGCCGCCCAAAGCGGGTAAAACTTCCCTTTTAAAAGATATCGCGCGCTCGCTTGCGAAAACGGAAAACGTCGCGCTGATTGTATTGCTCATCGACGAGCGCCCCGAAGAAGTGACCGACTTCCGCATGACGGTGGAAGGGGCGGAAATTATTTCTTCTACCTTCGACGAGGGGGCTTGGCACCATATCCGCGCGGCGGATCTTGTGCTTGCGCATGCAAAGCGGCTTGCCGAAGCGGGAAAAGACGTGGTTATCCTGCTCGATTCGCTTACAAAACTGACCCGCGCGCACAATATCGTTGCCGAAAGTTCGGGTAAAACGCTTTCGGGCGGGCTCGATCCCAATGCGTTGGGCGGACCTAAGCGCTTTTTCGGCGCGGCGCGCAATTTAGAGGGAAAGGGAAGCCTTACCATTCTCGCTACCGTGCTGGTGGATACGGGAAGCCGTCTTGACGACGTTGTGTACGAGGAGTTTAAGGGAACGGGCAATGCGGATATCGTGCTTTCGCGCGATTTATCCGAACGCCGCGTATTCCCTGCGTTCGATTTGCGCCGTTCGGGCACAAGAAAGGACGAATTGCTGTTAAGCGAAGAAGAACTTTCGGGCGTGCGCCGTTTGCAGTCGCGCGGGCTTGCGGATAATACCGAAGGCGTGCTCGATATGATGACGAAAACGGACAATAATGAAGAATTTCTTGCTCGCCTCGACTCTTGGCTGAAAGTATACAAACACTAAGGAAAATAAATATGGTGATCGGAATCGACCTCGGCGGAATGTCGGCAAAAGCGGCAGTCCTTTCGGACGGGGTGCTTGCGGGTAAATCCCGCGTGGAAACTAATGCAGACGACGCGCCCGAACAAACGGCGGTCGCGCTTGTAAAACTTGCCGCGGAAGCGGCGGAAAGCGCGGGCGTTAAGTTCGAGCAGGTGCAGGCGATCGGGATCGGCGCGCCGGGGGTGATCGACAGCGCAAACGGCGCCGTCGTTTATTGGTCTAACTTCGATTGGCGTGACGTGCGCCTTGCCGAACTCGTGCGCAAGCATTCGGGGAAGCCTGTTTATATTACAAACGACGCTAACGCGGCAGCGCTCGGCGAAGCGAAATTCGGCGCAGGCATGCCTTACCGCGACTCGGTGCTTGTTACGTTGGGAACGGGCGTAGGGGGCGGCATCATTTTGAACGGGAAGCTGTTCGAAGGGTTCCGCAGCGCAGGCGCGGAGATCGGGCATATGACCGTTCAGCAAGACGGCGATTTGTGCACTTGCGGCAGAAAGGGTTGTTACGAACGGTATGCTTCTACGGCGGGTTTGATTCGCCGCACGCGCGAGGTCATGCAAACATATCCCGAAAGCGGCATGTGGAAGATCGCACCCGATTTAAATAAGGTGGACGGGCGCACTGCGTTCGACGCCATGCGGCAAGGGGATGCGGTTGCAAAGCGGGTCGTATCCGATTACGTCGGGTACGTAGGCGAAGGCATTGTAAATCTTGTTAATTTGCTTCGTCCGCGCGCGGTGATTATCGGCGGGGGGATTTCCGCAGAAGGGGAAACGCTGCTTGCGCCCTTGCGTGAATACGTTTATCCGCGCATCTATGTTTCGGAAACGTACGCTGCGCTCGATATCGTTTGTGCGAAACTAGGAAACGACGCGGGGTTATACGGTGCGGCGCAGTTCGCGCTTGATAATTTGTAATCGCCGTCGCTTAAATTAAACGCGATAGATTTTTATTGCTCGGTTAGCTTTATCGTTATTTCATAAGAAAGCGAAATAGAATGCGTTGCATTAAGTTGCAATTTTATAAGTAAGATGAAAGCAGTCGGTATAATGATAGTTCGGGGCGATTTTTTGGTTTCAATTCCTTAAATATTGCCAATCATGGCGCGCCGAAAATAATCAAGTTATCCAAGCGAATAATATTGGTTATAGAAAGACGCTCGCAAGCAAATACTTGCGAGCGTCTTGTTGTGTAAACGAGAACCCCGCCATAGCGGCGGGGCTCTATTGAGGCTAATGCCGAGTGATTAGGGCTATGCCCAAAATAAACATCCCCGCGTTTTACGCGGTGATGTTTATTTCAATCAAAAAAGTTATTTGTAAAATAGGAATTTTGTGTTAGCGTTTTTCTCTCATTTGCAAAACGTACGCGATTGCAAAAATCACAACGTTAAAGAAGAAAATCACCGGAATAATCACGAACGATCCCAAATCGCTTGCCTGGGTAAAATCGATTTTTAAGCCGAGCGCAAGGATCAACGTAAATATCACAAGCAAAGCGTATATTACGATCGCGTTGATCAAAAAACTTCCCGCCCGCCTTAGCGCCCGTTCTCCGTAACGGTTTGCATATGCAACGCCCGTAACCAGCAGCAACGCCAAACCGATTGCCCAAATCAGATAGGGGTAGAACACGGGCAAAGAGAATTGGTCGAGCAGGGCGAGGATCACACTGCCTTCCGCAAGGCAAAAAAGAAATACGACAATCGCGCAAAAGAAAAATACCTTTCCCTTATTTACAACGCTTTCGGAGGCGCGTTCGTTTTGTTTTCCGCCGCCCGCCGTATTGATTTTGATGCCGTCTTTTGCGGCAAGCGTTTCCAAATCGTAAAAGTCCATGCCGTCCGCGGTAGACGCGGCTTGGCGGGGAAGTACCGCTTCTTCCTCTTCGGCGCGTACCGTATTGGAATACAGTTCGCGTACGACGGTGCGATATTCCGGCTCGTCTGCGGAAAGGGGAGTTTCCTGTTCTTCCGCAATATCAATTTCTTCCGTTTGGTTTTCCGTATCCGCCGTTTGTTGAAGGGGGGTATTGACAAGGCGCAAATAATTTTCATGCCTGATCTGCGCTTCCCGCTCTTCCATCAGTTTGGCGCCTTCTTCGCGGATTTGCTTTTCCTGTTCTTCCAGCGCCCTTGCGTGCGCTTCCCGCTCCTCGAACAGCTGGCGTTCGCGCTCGGCTATGATATGCTCGTAGCGGTCGCGTTCTTTTTGCATTGCTTCTTCGTCTACGACAAGCCGTTCCGTTTCTACGATCTGCGTTACTTTTAACTCTTCTAAAAGTTTTCTGTCCTCTTCCAACAGCTTTCTGCGTTCTTCCAACTCGGCGCGCGCGCGCTCGTTTTCTTCCCGCAAAACCGCTTCCCGTTCGGAAAGTTCTTTTTCCATATCTTCGCGCTGCGTTTTCAGCTGCGCTTCCGACTGGGCTTTTTCTTCTTCGAAGGCGAGGCGCGCCCGTTCCAACTCTTCTTGCAAAAGGGCGTTCTCTTCGCGAAGGCTGTCGTCAACGCCGCCCTCGTATGCGTAACCGTATTCTTCTTCGCCGTTTTCCCCGCGGGCAGGCACGCGCGAGGTCGAGCGCTTTAAAACGCGCATATCCACAGCAGTGGGGGCGGGGTTGGAAAAGTCGAACTGCTTTTCCGAAATCAAACTGTCGATTACCGTGCGTGAATATTCCCATTCCGATTGATTGCGTTCGGAAATCTGCTTTCCTTCTTCGGTAAGCGAAAAGTACTTTCTTCTTCCGCCGCCTACCGAGCCGCCCCAATAGGAAGTAACGTATCCCTGACTTTCCAGCCGCTTTAACGCGCTGTATAAAGAGGGCTGTTTGAGCGAGTATTGTCCGTGACTCTTGCGTTCGATTTCGGCAATAATCTCATAGCCGTATTTATCGCCTTCGTAGAGTGCGCGGAGGATAATGGTATTGATGTGCCCGCGGATAAGATCGGCGCTGATCGACTTTTCTTCTTTCTGTTCGCTTGCCGAAATTTCTTCTTCGGGCGTGTTCTGCTCGTCCATAAGTTCCTCCTTTTTAATATATCCCCTTAATTATACACGGTTCGACTTGTTTTGTCAATAGTCAAAGTACTATGTGTGACATAAATTGGAAAATTTTCTTGTTTTTTCGGCATATTTTGCGCGATTTCACATAAATAGTTAAGGAATGGAAATATTGAACACGACGTTATTTATAGTAGGCACGGTAATCGGAGCGGGGTTTATTTCGGGCGCGGAACTCGTCCGCTTTTTTCCGTGCGAAGCGTTTTTGATTCCAACGCTTCTTTCGGCGGCTTTGCTGTGCGCGATGACGGTGTTCTTTTTGTATTTGGGAAGAGTGCACGGCGGGTACCGCGGCTGCGTTTTGGCGCTGTTCGGAAAGGGCGCGCCCGTTGTGTTTGTTCTTGTAACGTGTTCGTGTTTTGTAACTGCGGCGGGCATGCTTGCGGGGTTAGACGCGCTGTTGCCTTCGCTGAAACCGCTTTTATCGATCTTAGGGCTTGCGGGCGTTTGTCTGTTTTTAATGCGGGGCATGAAGGGGATTTCTTTGCTGAACGCCATGCTTGTGCCGGTAATTTTGCTGTTCGTGTTTTTCGGCGGAAGCGGAGGCAAAAGCCTTTCTTACCCCGTACCCCCTTCGGGTACGTTTAACGGCGTGTTGGGCGGCGTGATATATGCGGGCTTGAACGCCTTTCTCGCCGCGCCCGTTTTAATGGAGGCGGGAAAAGAGCGCAAACAAATTTTATTGCCTTCGCTGTTTGCGACGGCGATTGTATGTGCCTGCGCGGTTTTGATTTTGGGGAAAGTGTATCGGGAAGGGGCTGGGGCGATCCATGCGGAAATGCCGTTTTTGTACGTGATGCGGGGCAAAAAGATTTTTTACGCCGCCTGCGCGCTTGCGATTTTAACTTCGCTCGCTTCCTCGGTATATCCCATTTTATCCGTATGCGAAAAGATAAAAAAACGGAGCGCGAAAAACGCCGCGAAGGGAGCGGTGCTCCTTGCGGCGTTTGCGCTTTCCCGCATAGGACTTGGCGGAATCGTCGATAAGTTGTATCCCGTATTGGGAATGTTCGGCATCGCCTTAGTTTTGTTCGGGGGCTTTTACGAGTACCTTTTCCAAAAGCGCAACCAAAAAATACATCAGCGCCGCAAGCAGGCAGAGGATGCAAGTCGCGCTCATAACAAGGTCGAGTTTAAACACCTGCCCGCCGTAAACGATCAAATAGCCCAGTCCCGCTTTGGAAACGATGTATTCGCCCATGATCGAGCCGATCCAAGCCATTCCGACGTTCACTTTCAGCATAGAAATAAAAGAAGCGAGCGACGAAGGGATTACAAGTTTTCGCAATATCTGAAATTTCGTTGCGCCCATCGATCGAAGAAGTAATATCTTATTGCGGTCGGTGGCGATAAACGCGTTCAGCATGTGCAAAATCGCAACGATAATGCCGACGAGCACCGTCATAAACACGATGGCTTTACTGCCCGTGCCGCACCAAATAATGATCAGCGGGCCGAGCGCGATTTTGGGCAAAGCGTTTAAAACAACGATGTAAGGCTCTAAGATCTTTCGCAGGGTATCGCTCCACCACAAAGCGAGGGCGATCGCCGTTCCGAGAAAGACCGCGATGAAGAATCCGATCAGCGTTTCCGAAAGGGTGATGCCGATATGGTAAAATAGGGAACCGTCCGCGTAGAGGGAACCGATCGTTTTTCCGATGCGCGAAGGGGAACTTGTAATAAACGGGTTTACCCATTCGAGCGCCGCGATCAGTTCCCACAGCCCCAAAAGCAGCGCGAGGATTCCCACGCGGAATGCCCATACGACAAGGGTATGCCGTTTGCATTTTTTTAAGAAAAGCGCGTGTTCGCGCGAAAATTCCTGTTTGTTTTTCATCCGTTTAATTCCTTCCAAAGTAATTCGAACCAAGCGGAAAACTCTTTCATTTCCCGCCGTTTCAAGGGATTTTTCACTTCGCCGAAGTTCATTGCGTGCGAAGAAAGCACCCGCGCGGGGCGTTTGGAAAGCACCAGCACCCGATCGGCAAGGGAAATCGCTTCCGATATATCGTGCGTAATCAAAAGCGCGGTTTTTCCTTCCGAGCGGATGATTTCCGCAACGTCGTCGGTAACGTTAAGGCGCGTTTGATAATCGAGCGCGGAGAACGGCTCGTCGAGCAGAAGCACGTCGGGATCGGTCGCAAGTGTGCGGATCAGCGCGGCGCGCTGCCGCATTCCGCCCGAAAGCTGAGAAGGATAGCTTTGCAGAAATTCTTTTAATCCGTACTTTTCCGCAAGCGCGTGCACCCGTTCTTTGTTTTCGGGTGTTTTTATTTTTTTGATTTCGAGGGGAAGAAAAAGATTTTTTTCGATGGTACGCCAAGGAAAGAGTTCGTCTTTTTGCAGCATGTAGCCGAAGGAGATCCCTTCGTTTTCCACCGCGCCTTCCGAAGGGGTCAATAGCCCTGCGGCAAGCGATAAAAGGGTGGTTTTTCCGCAACCGGAAGGTCCGATAATCGCAACAAATTCCCCTTCGTCTACGGAAAAAGTTAAATCTTCCGCCGCCGTCGTTTCCCCGTTTTTGGTATGGTAAATCATTTTTACGCCTTGAAAGCGTAACAGTTGCTTTTTCATATGCGTTTCCCCGTTGTAAATGTAAAGTCTGTTATTTCAGCTGCGCGTAAGCCTCTTTTGCGTATTCGTTGTTTACGAGTTTCGCATAATCCCCGCGCGAGGGCAGTTCTCCCGCGTTGGCGATAACGTCTTGCAGGCGGTTGAAGCTGTCTTCCGTCAATACCATATCCGAAGCCCATGCGTCGATGCCGCGGTAGCTGTTTACGCTTACGATTAAAGAATTGTACGAGGTAGAGGGGAACTGCTTGTAAAGGTGCGTTGCGACCTCTTCCGCCTTTTCCGTCTGCGCGTATTTGATCGCTTTTACCATGGCGCGCATAAATCCTTTTACCGATTCTTCGTTTTTGCCTATCCACGACTGTTTCGCCATAAAGCAGGTGTAAGGGATCGCGCCCGAAGCTTCGCCTACGGAAGCGACGATATAGCCTTTGCCCGCTGCTTGATATTCGGAAGCGGTGGGTTCGAACATGGTGCAGTAATCGGCGGTGCCCGCTTCGAACGCGCCCGTCATCAGGTTGAACGCCACGTCGAAATTAAGGGTAACGTTGCTGCCGTTAGTAAGGTTGTGGTTGTTAAGTACGTATTCGAAGGTCATGGCGGGAACGCCTCCCTTTCTTCCGGCAAGAATTTCTTTGCCGCTTAGATCTTCCCATTTGAAATCGGGTTCTTCCTTGCGCGAAACGAGGAAGGAGCCGTCTTTTTGCGTAAGCTGACCGAATACGACGGGCACGTCGCTCGATCCGCCCAACTGTACGTAAAGCGCCGCTTCCGGTCCGCAGAATCCGATGTCGCTGTCGCCCGAAAGAACGGAAGCCATAACGTTATCGGCGCCGCCGCCGTTGGTGAGTTCGATTTTTAAGCCTTCTTCCGCAAAATAACCGAGTTCGTCGGCAAGATATAAGGGCGCGTAAAATACGGAGTGGGTCACTTCGTTGATTTTCAGCGTTTTCAGTCCGTCGTCTTCTCCGCAGGCGGAGAGGGGAAGGAGCGCGAAGAGCGCCGCTCCCGTAATTGCTATCGTTTTTTTCATAGTTTGCTCCATAAAATTTTAAGATAATATATTGTATGTCGATAACGTATTTATTGACAATACGGGAAAAAAGGAATATAATAATCGGGTATTACGATTAGGTGAAAGATTATGACAAAAATGCAGACAACGTACAATCCCAAGGAATTCGAGGAGCGTATTTACGGCGAATGGGAAAAAGGCGGCGCGTTTCACGCCGTGATCGATCCCGAAAAGGTTCCCTTTACCGTTATGATGCCGCCCCCCAACGTAACGGGGCAGCTTCATATGGGGCACGCGATGGACGAAACCATTCAAGATATCCTCGTGCGGTTTAAACGCATGCAGGGCTATTCGGTGCTTTGGCTGCCGGGGGTCGATCATGCCGCGCTTGCAACGGAAGTAAAGGTTGCCGACAGTCTGCGCGCGGAAGGGCTTTCCAAAGAGCAGGTGGGCAGAGAAGAGTTTTTGCGCCGCACGTGGGCTTGGAAGGAAAAGTACGGCGGGCGCATTGTGCAACAGTTAAAAAAACTCGGATCTTCCTGCGATTGGTCGCGCCTTGCGTTCACGATGGACGAAAAGTGCTCGAACGCGGTGCGGGAAGCGTTTTTCAAACTTTACGATAAAGGGTTGATCTACCGCGGAAACCGCATTATCAACTGGTGCCCGGGGTGTAAAACGGCGCTTTCGGACGTGGAAGTGGAGTATTCGGAAGACGCAGGCTCTTTTTGGCATTTTAAATACCCGATCGAAGGATCGGACGAATTTATTACGATCGCGACGACCCGCCCCGAAACGATGCTGGGCGATACGGCGGTCGCGGTGAATCCTGCCGACAAGCGGTATGCGCACTTGGTGGGCAAGCTGCTTCGGCTGCCTTTAACGGACAGGCTAATCCCCGTCGTTGCGGACGAGTATGTAGACAGCGAGTTAGGCACGGGCGCGGTAAAAATTACGCCCGCGCACGATCCGAACGACTTCGAAGTGGGGCTTCGGCACAACTTGGAAACGATCCGCGTGATGAACGACGACGGAACGATGAACGATCTTGCGGGCGCATATGCGGGATTAGACAGATACGAAGCGAGAAAGCGCGTCGTTGCCGATCTGCAAGCGCGGGGATTGCTCGTAAAAATAGAGCCGCACACGCACAACGTGGGGCATTGCTCCCGTTGCCGCGCGACGCTCGAACCGTTGGTTTCCCGCCAGTGGTTTGTAAAAATGGCTCCGCTCGCAAAGCCCGCTATCGAAGCGGTTATGAAGAATAAGACGAAGTTCTATCCCGATCGCTTTGCGAAAATCTATTATAATTGGCTGGAAAATATCCGCGATTGGTGCATTTCCCGTCAGCTTTGGTGGGGGCATCGCATTCCCGTTTGGTATTGCGAGGATTGCGGAAAGGAAATTTGCGCAAAGCAAACGCCTTCCGTTTGCCCTTCGTGCGGGGGGGCGCGTTTCAAGCAGGACGAAGACGTGCTCGACACTTGGTTTTCTTCCGCGCTTTGGCCGTTTTCCACGCTCGGCTGGCCCGAACAGACGGAAGATTTTAAGTATTTTTATCCCACCGACGCGCTCGTTACGGGGTACGATATTATTCCCTTCTGGGTCATGCGCATGATGTTTTCGGGGATCGAGTATACGGGCAAAGTGCCGTTCCGCGACGTAATCATTCACGGGCTCGTGCGCGACGAACAGGGCAGAAAGATGAGCAAATCGCTCGGAAACGGCATCGACCCGCTCGAAGTGATCGAAAAGTACGGCGCGGATTCGCTGCGCCTTTCGCTGATGACGGGCGTTGCGCCCGGAAACGACACCCGTTATACGGACGGTAAGGTAGAGGCGGCGCGCAACTTTATCAATAAAATATGGAATGCGGCGCGGTTTGTGGTAATGAATACGGAAGGGGTAAACGTTCCCCCCGTAGAAGAGGTGAAGTTACAGCCTGCGGACAGATGGATTATTTCCCGCTTGCAGTCGTGTATCCGCGAGGTAACGCTCGCCATGCAAAAGTACGATTTGGGGATCGCGGCGGACAAGCTGATCGATTTTACTTGGAACGATTTCTGCGATTGGTATATCGAACTTTCCAAACCCGCGCTGTACGGCGACGACGCGGAACGAAAAAGGGGCGCGCTCGGCGTGCTGTGCTTCGTGCTCGATAACGCGCTGCGCTTGCTGCACCCGTTTATTCCGTTCGTTACCGAAGAGATTTACGGCTACTTGAACGGAAAGGAAAGCATCATCACGGCGGATTATCCCCGCTATAACATGAAACTTTCTTATAAAAAGGAAGCGAAGGCGTTCGAGGGGATCATCGATTTGATCAAAACGGTGCGCGCCATGAAGGTTGCCGTAAACTGCCCGCCCGCGAAAAAGGTGCATTTGTTCCTTGTAACGGAGGCAAAGCGGTTGATCAACTTAAATAAAAACGCCATTTTGCGCCTTGCGGGGGCAAGCGAGATCGACTTTATAGAACAGGGCGCGGAAGCGGGCGAAAAGACCGTTTCGCAGGTGTGCGAACTGTGCCACGTATTTATTCCGCTGGGCGAGCTGGTAAATTTGGAAGAAGAAAAAAAGCGGTTGGAAAAAGAGTTGGAAAGGGTGATGAACGAAGTCGCCCGCGCGGGAAGCAAACTTGCAAACAACAGCTTCGTCGCTAAAGCGCCCAAAAAGCTGGTGGACGACGAACGCGCCAAAATGGAAAAATACCTCGATATGAAAGCGAAAATCGAAAAGCAGTTAAAAGAATTATAATGTATAAGCCGTCCGCAAAATGCGGGCGGTTTTTTCTATTCGGCAAAATTATTTTTCCGCAAAAAATGTGCGTTCAAACGGTTGACTTTGTCAAGAAAAACTGTTAAAATATAAATCGATAAAAATTTATCGATATTAAAATGCGGGAGGGCGGCAGAGGTGGAAAAGAAAGAAATCGTTTCGAAAGCGACCGTTTCGCGCCTTCCCGCGTATTTGCGTTATTTAAAAGGCGAGGCGGGAAAAGGGGTGAATTTCGTATCCTCCGCGGCGATTGCGGCGGATATGGGGTATTCCTCCGTCGGGGTGCGCAAAGACTTGGCGCTTGTATCTTCCTATCCCGGTAAACCGCGCATGGGGTTCGAAGTAAAGCTTTTGATCGCGGATATCGAAAGGTTTTTAGGCTATCACGGCAAGACCGCCGCCGTCGTCGTCGGCGCGGGGGGATTAGGCAGGGCGATCTTATCGTACGAAGGGTTCGAAAATTACGGGCTCGAAGTAATCGCCGCGTTCGACGCTTCTCCTTCCAAAATCGGCGCATGGGGCGGAAAGCCCGTTTATCCGATGGATCGGCTGCCCGAATTGGTGCGCCGCAACGGCGTTCGGGCGGGGATTTTAACCGTTCCCAAAGAGTCTGCGCAGGCTGCGTGCGACGAAATGGTCTCCGCGGGGATTTCCGCCGTGCTGAATTTCGCGCCCGTGTATTTAACCGTTCCCGAAGGGGTAAAGGTAGCGTACGAAGATCTGGCTGCTTCGCTTGCCGCGCTTTGCGGCGGCGCAACATAATAAAAAAAATTTTTTGAAAATAAACGGAGGTATTACATGAAAGACTTTCTTGTAAGCGACGAAGAATCGCTTGAAAAGATGCTCGGCAGAGTGCGGGCGGCGCAAGCCGAATTCGCTACGTTTACGCAGGAGCAGGTGGACTACATTTTCTACAAGGCTTCGCTTGCGGCGAACAAAATGCGTATTCCGCTTGCAAAAATGGCGGTGGAAGAAACGGGCATGGGCATTGTGGAAGATAAGGTGATCAAAAACCATTATGCGTCCGAATATATTTATAACGCGTATAAAGATACGAAAACTTGCGGCGTGATCGAACGGGACGAAGGATTCGGCATTACGCGCATTGCAGAGCCGATCGGCGTGCTTGCGGCGGTAATTCCCACCACAAACCCGACGTCTACCGCAATTTTTAAATGCTTGATCTGCTTAAAAACGCGCAACGGCTTAATTATTTCCCCGCACCCGCGTGCGAAAAAGAGCACCATCGAAGCGGCGAAAATCGTTTTGAACGCGGCTGTGGAAGCGGGCGCGCCCGCCGACATTATCGGCTGGATCGACGAGCCCACCGTGCCCCTTTCGGGCATGATCATGCGCGAAGCGGATATGATTTTGGCGACGGGCGGACCGGGCATGGTGCGCGCGGCGTACTCTTCGGGCAAACCCGCACTCGGCGTAGGGGCGGGAAATACGCCCGCGCTTATCGATTCCTCGGCGGATATTCAACTTGCGGCTTCTTCCATTTTACACAGTAAAACGTTCGATAACGGCATGATCTGCGCATCCGAACAGTCCGTTATCGTGTTGAAAGACGTATACGAAGCGTTTAAAAAGGAATTTGCGCTGCGCGGCGCATACTTCCTTACCCCCGAAGAAACGGAAAAGGTAAGAAAAACCATTATCATCAACGGCGCGCTCAACGCGAAGATCGTGGGACAGTCCGCTTGCAAAATTGCAGAACTTTCCGGCTTTACCGCACCCGAGGGGAGCAAAGTGCTCGTCGGCGAAGTGGAATCGGTAGAACTTTCCGAAGAGTTCGCGCACGAAAAACTTTCGCCCGTACTTGCCATGTATCAAGCGGATTCTTTCGAAGACGCGGTCGCTAAAGCAGACCGTTTGATCAAAGACGGCGGTTTGGGGCATACGTCTTCGCTGTATATCAATGTAGAAACGGGCAAGGAAAAAATCGAATATTTCCGTTCGATCATGAAGACTTGCCGCATCGTGATCAACACGCCTTCGTCGCAGGGCGGTATCGGCGATTTGTACAACTTTAAATTCGCGCCTTCGCTCACCCTCGGCTGCGGCTCTTGGGGAGGCAACTCCGTTTCGGAAAACGTAGGCGTAAAACACTTGATCAATATTAAAACCGTTGCGGAGAGGAAAGAAAATATGTTGTGGTTCAGAGCGCCCGAAAAAGTATACTTCAAACGCGGCTGCCTTGGGGTAGCGTTAAAAGAACTCGGTTCGCAGGTATATCGCAAAAAGAAAGCGTTTATCGTAACCGACCGCTTCCTGTTCGAAAGCGGATTTACCAAAAAGATCACCGAACTGCTCGATGCGGAAGGGGTGGCGCATGCTACGTTCTTTAACGTAACGCCCGATCCCACGCTTGCATGCGCGAACGAGGGCGTAAAGCAGATGCGCGACTTCCAGCCGGACGTGATCATCGCCATCGGCGGCGGTTCGCCTATGGACGCGGCGAAAATCATGTGGGTGATGTACGAACACCCCGAAGTGGACTTCCAAGATATGGCGATGCGCTTTATGGATATCCGCAAGCGCGTTTACAGTTTCCCGCATATGGGGGATAAGGCGCTGTTCGTGGCGATCCCCACCACGGCGGGCACCGGTTCGGAAGTTACGCCGTTTGCCGTTATCACCGACGAAAAGACGGGAACGAAATACCCGCTTGCCGATTACGAATTGATGCCCGATATGGCGATCATCGATTCCGATTTGATGATGAACATTCCCAAGGGGCTTACCTCCTGTTCGGGGATCGACGCAATGAGCCACGCGCTCGAAGCGATCGCTTCCGTTATGGCGACCGATTATACCAACGGCATCGCGAAAGAAGCGATCAAACTGATTTTCGAATATCTGCCCCGCGCATATGCGAAGGGCGCGGACGACGCGGAAGCACGCGAACGCATGGCGAACGCTTCTACCATGGCGGGTATGGCGTTTGCAAACGCCTTCCTCGGCGTGTGCCACTCTATGGCGCATAAACTCGGTTCTTATTGGCATATTCCTCACGGCATGGCAAATTCGCTTATGTTGGAAGAGGTGATCCGCTTTAACAGTTCCGAACAGCCCACCAAAATGGGCACCTTCCCGCAGTATGCTTATCCCCAGTGCAAGGCGAGATACGCAGACGTTGCCAAGTTTATCGGCTTAAAGGGAAAAACGGACGACGAGCTGGTAGAATCGCTGATCAAAAAGCTGAAAGAATTGCAGGCGGCTGTCGAGCAGCCCAAGACGATCGCAGACGCTTTAAAGGGAAAGGTAAGCGAAGAGCAGTTCCTCGAAAAGCTGGACGCAATGACGGAAGATGCGTTTGACGATCAGTGCACGGGCGCAAATCCCCGCTATCCGTTAATGAGCGAAATCAAGCAAATGTATTTGAACGCTTACTACGGCAGAAAGTAAACAAACGAGCAGGAAGGCGCAAACGCCTTCTTGCTTTTTCGAAGGAGAGAATTTTATGAGAGGGATCGAAACTCCCGTTGTTAAATTAAGAAGAAAAGTATTTGTAGAGGTCGCGCGCGTCGCGTACGAGTCGGAAAACGTAAACGACGATATCGAAGCGATTCCGTATAAGATCACGCCCAACGAAATTCCGCAGTACCGCGAAAGCATTTATCGGGAACGGGCGATTGCTTCCGAACGCGTGCGCCTTGCGATGGGCATGTCGCTTCGTCCGCAGGATAAGCCCGTGCATATTACGAGCGGGCTGGACGCAAGCAATATTTCCGATAAGTATTACGAACCGCCGCTCATGCAGGTGATCCCTTCCGCGTGCGATAAGTGCGAAGACAACGTTTACGAAGTAACAAATCAATGCCGCGGTTGTATGGAGCGCGCCTGCGCGACCGTATGCCCCAAAGGAGCAATCTCCGTCGATAAAGATGGGCGTTCGGTGATCGACCGCGAAAAGTGCATCAAATGCGGAAAGTGCAAATCCGCTTGCCCGTATAACGCGATTGCGCATAAGATCCGCCCGTGCGCCAACGCCTGCGGTGTAAAAGCGATTTCGAGCGACGCGCTGGGTCGGGCTTCCATCGACCCCGAAAAGTGCGTGGGGTGCGGGCAGTGTATGGTAAGCTGTCCGTTCGGCGCGATTGCAGATAAATCGCAGATTTTTCAGTTGATACGCGCCATGAAAAAGGGGGATGAAGTGGTTGCCGAGGTCGCGCCTGCGATCATCGGGCAGTTCGGCGCAAACGTTTCCCTGTGGAAGATCAAAGCGGCGTTAAAAGACTTGGGCTTTCGCGAAGTGTTCGAAGTTGCGCAGGGGGCTGACGTCGGCGCGGCGACCGAAGCGCACCATTACGCGACGGAAGTCGCAACGGGAAAAATTCCTTTCCTGTTGACTTCCTGCTGCCCCGCGTGGAGCATGCTTGCGAAAAAGCAGTTCCCCGAAATGGTAGAACGTGTATCCAGCGCGCTTACGCCCATGGTTGCAACGGCGCGTTCCATCAAGCAGAAAATGCCAAACGCGCGTGTGGTGTTTATCGGTCCGTGCGCGGCAAAGAAGTTAGAGGCTTCGCGCAGGACGGTGCGCAGCGACGTGGATTTTGTAATTACGTTCGAGGAACTGGCGGCAATGTTCGAAGCGCGCGGGATCGACTTTGCAACGTATGAAAAAGAAGAACCCATACACGACGCGACGGGCGCGGGCAGAGGATACGCCGTTGCGGGCGGGGTCGCTTCCGCGGTGGAACAGTGCATTCGCGAATACTATCCCGAAGTCGAGGTGAAAATCGAGCATGCGGAAGGTTTGACGGAATGCCGTAAAATGCTTACTCTCGCCAAAGCGGGAAAGAAGAACGGCTGCCTGATCGAAGGAATGGGGTGCCCCGGTGGCTGCGTTGCGGGCGCGGGCACGAATATTCCCGTAGAAAAAGGGGCGGCTGCGGTAGAAAAGTTTACCTGCGATTCTTCCAAAAAACTGCCCGAAAAAGATTTGTACGAAATACAACTTCCTTAAAATTAGCGTAAAAACAGCGAATTGCAAGCGCAATTCGCTGTTTTTTATTGTTTTTAAAGTACTATGCGTAACATAATAGGCTTATGCGGGTACAACGCTTACGGTAATTTTGGCGCTTACGCCTTCCGTAAGTTTGATTTCTGCGGAAAACGCGCCCAACGTTTTGATCGCGTCTTTTAAAATGATTTTCTTTTTATCTATCTCGTAGCCGAGTTCAAAAAGGGCGGCGGCAACTTGCGCCGTGGTAACCGAGCCGAACGTTTTTCCGTTTTCTCCTACTTTGATCGCAACGGAAACTTCTTTACCGTTTATCTGCGCGGCAAGTTCTTTTAATGCTTTTAAGTTTTCCGCTTTATGAAAAGCGTCCGCCTTGCGCTTTTGCTGAATCTCGTTGATCCCCGTAGAGGTGGCAATTTCAGCCAATCCCTTTTTTAATAAAAAGTTTTTTGCGTATCCGTCCGAAACTTCGAGGATATCGCCTTTTTTTCCGCTGCCTTTTACGTCCGCTTTCAGAATTACTTTCATCGCCGTAAACTCCTTTGTTTTTATTTATTTTACCCGCTGACAAACAATTTGTCAACCGTTTTGTTAAATTCCGAAAAAATGGGAATAATAAAGTAGAAGGAGGGAATGCAAATGGAAAAGACGATTAACTGCGGTGTTTCCTGCGGCGTGACCGAGTGCAAGTTCAACAACGACGGTATGAGCTGTACGCTGGATAAAATCCACGTTGGCAATACCTGCGATTGCACCGCCGAACATTGCACCTGTTGCGACAGCTATCAGAAGAGAAGATAAGCATGTCGGCAAAAAAGCGATATCCGAATACTTCGGATATCGCTTTTTTTAATAAAATTGAAAATGCGTATTGACAAATATTATATTAGTGATATAAAAAAAGAGAAAAAAGCGTTTTAAATCGTTTATCGCTATGAGCAATTTGACTTAGGGTAAAGTGTTCCTCCGAGTATCAATTTTAGCGCGCCGTTTCTTACTTTTTTGGAGAAATATTATGGTGAACCGCTTACCGTATATTGTTAAAGTTAAATAGGAGATTTTATGAAGGGTATAAAATGGATGTTGTTGGGGATCGCGATCATGCTGGTAGGGATCGTAATGGCAATCGCTTCCGCGCCCGATCGGCAAGGGGTGGGGATTGCGGGCATCGTGATCGGCTCAGTCGGGTTTTTCATCGTGCTTTACGGCTTTTTCCGCAAACACGATAACGATTAAAAATCGCCCCCGCAATAAGCGGGGGCGTTTACTTTTTATTTGCGTTTTCCAAGTTCGTTCAGCGCGCCGTTTAAAAAGTATTCGGCAGTCGAATTTTTGCGTATCAACTCTTTTGCTTCGGCGGGGGTGCACCAGCGCGCTTCCGTCAACTCGTTTTCGTTCAGTTCGATCGCGCCTTCGTCTGCGGTAACGATAAAATTCAGCATTAAAACGTCTTTCGCATCGTGATAGCGGGAACCGAAGTATCTCCATTTGATTGCGTTCAGTTTGGTTTCTTCTTTAATTTCGCGCGGGATCGCCTTTTCTGCATTTTCGCCCTTTTTAATATAGCCCGCAATCAGCGTATAGTCGTTTTCGTTTACGTGTTTTGCAAGTAAAATTTTATCTTCCGCGCGGTTGACGACCGTCATCGATACCGCAACGGGGAAAAGCGGAAATTTAAACGTTCCGCATTTGGGGCAGAAGGGAACCAAACCTTCCTGTTCTACAAAGCGAAGCACGGTTTTTTCGCCGCAGTCTCTGCAATACATTGTTTGAATCTTCCTGTTTTTTCTTGTTATTTTACCACTTTTTCCTGTAAAAAGTCAACTGTTTTATGTGAAAAACGCGCGATATTCTCCTTTCACGCAATTTTCACTTCTGCAATTTTCGGCAAATTTCGCAAAAAGCAAATTTTCCCGTTCGGCGCGGAGATTTTCGCCCGTACCGCTTGACAATTTAAGCCGTTCCGTTATATAATAAAACGTATTTTGTCGGCAATATTTTGCCGTATCAACAAGGAGGAAACGGAATGCTTACGTCTATTTGCGGAATCAACTGGGGGGACGAAGGAAAGGGAAAGATGGTGGATTATCTTTCCGAATCTTACGATATCGTATGCCGTTATCAAGGGGGTAACAATGCGGGGCATACCGTAATAAACGACCAGGGGAAGTTTATTTTAAATTTGCTTCCTTCGGGAATTTTGCGCGAGAACGTTGTAAACGTGCTCGGCAACGGTATGGTGATCGATATCAAGCACCTTACCGAAGAAGCGGGCAGGCTGCGCGAACAGGGAATCCGCATTACGCCCGAAAATTTGAAGATAAGCGATAAAGCGGTAATCACCATGCCTTACCATGTTTTAATGGACTGCTTGGAAGAAGATCGCCTTGCGGACAAAAAATTCGGTTCGACCCGCCGCGGCATTGCGCCCGTTTATGCGGATAAATATATGAAAAAAGCCTTCCGCATGGGGGATTTGCTGCATCCCGATCGGTTATATGCGCGGGTGAACGATATTCTCGAATGGAAAAATTTGACGGTGACGGGCGGATACGGTCATGCTCCCATTACGGCGGAAGAAGTAATCGCATACTTTAAAAAATACGGCGAACCACTGAAAGAGTATATCTGCGATACGGGATTGTATTTGAACGAGGCGAACAAAGCGGGCAAAAAAATCATGTTCGAAGCGCAGCTCGGAGCCCTTCGCGATATCGATTTCGGGATTTATCCGTATACTTCCAGTTCTTCTACCATTGCGGCGTATGCGCCCATCGGGGCGGGGGTGCCCAATTTAAAGCTGGATAAATCTATCGGCATTATGAAGGCTTATTCCACCTGTGTGGGCGAAGGTCCTTTTACGGCGGAATACTTCGGCGAACAGGCGGAAAAACTGCGTGCGGCGGGCGGAGAATACGGCGCGGCGACGGGCAGACCGAGAAGAGTAGGACCGTTCGACGTGGTTGCTTCCGCATACGGCATTCGCTGCCAAGGGGCGGACGAAGTTGTTTTAACCAAACTCGATATTCTTTCTTGCTATGAAGAGTTGGAAGTATGCACGGCGTACGAGTTAGACGGAAAGATCATTCACGATTTCCCTTATCCCGACGCGCTCGATAAGTGCAAACCGGTATTCGAGAAGGTAAAGGGCTGGAATTGCGATATTTCCAAATGCAGAAAAAAGGAAGATCTGCCCAAAGAAGCGCTCGATTACGTGAAATATATCGAAAAGGCTTGCGATTGCCGTATTACATATGTGGCGGTCGGCGCAGAGCGCGACGCCGTGATCAAACTGTAATCTATGCTTAGAAAGTTTTACAAGATGCACGGCATCGGAAACGACTATATTTATTTTAACTGTTTTCAAGGGGAAATTTCCAATCCTTCCGAACTTTCCGTGCGCCTTTCCGATCGGCATTTTTCTATCGGCGGCGACGGGGTGATTTTGGTTTGCCCGAGTAAGGTGGCGGATGGAAAAATGCGCATGTTCAACGCGGACGGAAGCGAGGGGAAAATGTGCGGCAACGGCATTCGCTGCGTGGGCAAATTTTTATACGAAGTTGTAGGGATCCGCAAAGATACGCTTACCGTAGAAACGTTAAGCGGCATTAAGACGCTGCGCCTTTGGGTGAAAGACGGCGCCGTGAAATCGGTTACCGTGCAAATGGGCAAAGCGGAATTGAACCCGAAGAAGATCCCCGCAAAGTTCGAAGGGGAAAGCGCGGTCGCCGCGCCCTTATCGGTGGGCGGAAAGAGGTATTCGGTAACCTGCGTTTCGATGGGCAATCCCCATTGCGTGGTGTTTCAAGACCCCGATAAAACGCAGCTGGAAAAAATCGGACCGCTGTTCGAAAAGCATGAATGTTTTCCCGAAAGCGTAAATACCGAATTTGTTTCGGTCGCGGGAAAAAACGAACTGAACATGCGCGTGTGGGAGCGGGGCAGCGGCGAAACGTTCGCCTGCGGAACGGGCGCGTGCGCGGCGACCGTTGCCGCCGTATTGAACGGTTATTGCGACAAAGGGGAAGATATCACCGTGCACTTGCGCGGCGGGGATCTGATCATCCGTTATACCGATGACGGAGTATCGATGACGGGAGAAGCCGCGTTCGCGTTTACAGGCGAAGCGGAAATATAAAACACAACTAAGAACGGGAGAATACGTATGACGAAGTATATTTTTGTAACGGGCGGCGTTGTTTCGGGGCTCGGAAAGGGGATCACGGCGGCTTCCTTAGGTCGGCTTTTAAAAATGCGCGGCTATAAGGTCGCTTCGCAGAAGTTAGACCCCTATATCAATATCGACCCCGGCACGATGAGCCCTTATCAGCACGGCGAAGTGTTCGTTACCGAAGACGGTGCGGAAACCGATCTCGATTTGGGACATTACGAGCGGTTTATCGACGAAAATTTAAACCGCTTTTCCAACCTTACCACGGGAAAAGTATATTGGAACGTATTAAACAAAGAGCGCAACGGGGAATACCTCGGTCAAACGGTGCAGGTGATCCCGCACGTTACAAACGAAATCAAATCGTTCATCTATCAAGTAGGCAAATCGACGGGCGCGGATATCGTAATTACCGAAATCGGCGGCACTACGGGCGATATCGAAAGCCAACCGTTTATCGAAGCAATCCGTCAAGTTTCGCGCGAGGTAGGGCGGGATAACTGCTGTTTTATTCATGTAACCTTAGTGCCGTATATTTCAGGCTCGTGCGAGTTTAAAAGCAAGCCTACCCAGCATTCGGTTAAAGAATTGCAGGGCATGGGGATCAATCCCGACATCATCGTTCCGCGCGTGGACGAGCCGATGCCCGAAAGCATTCGCGAAAAAATTGCAATGTTCTGCAACGTCGCGCCCGAATGCTGCATCGAAAATATGACCGTTCCCGTGCTTTACGAAGCGCCTATGATGCTTGAAAAGAGTAATCTGTCTGACATAGTATGTAAAATTCTGCACCTTGAACCCAATCAGATCGACATGAGCGAATGGGAAGAGATGCTCGCGCGCATTCACGCGCGCAGTAAAACGGTAAAAATCGCGCTGTGCGGCAAATACGTGCAGCTGCACGACGCGTATCTTTCGGTTGCGGAAGCGCTAGCGCACGGCGGATACGAAACGGATGCAAAGGTAGATATCGAATGGGTCGATACCGAAACGATCACCGCAAAAAACGTGGAAAAGCTGTTGAAAGACGTAGACGGCGTGCTTGTTCCCGGCGGATTCGGCAATCGCGGCGTAGAAGGAAAGATTTTGGCATGTAAGTATGCGCGCGAGCATAATATTCCTTATTTGGGCATTTGCTTGGGCATGCAGATCGCGGTGATCGAATTTGCGCGTTCGGTGCTCGGTTATGCGGATGCGAACTCTTCCGAATTTTATCCCGAAGGGCAGCATTCGGTCATCGATTTAATGCCCGATCAATACGGCGTTAAAATGGGCGGAACCATGCGTTTGGGCGCGTATCCCTGCGCGGTTTTGGGCGAACGCATGAAAGAAGCTTACGGCGAAGATCTGGTGCAGGAACGCCACCGCCACAGATTCGAGTTCAACAACGAGTATCGTGAGGAATTCGAAAAAAACGGTATGAAGATTGCGGGCACTTCGCCCGACGGAACGCTGTGCGAAGCGGTAGAATACCCGAAAAACGATTTCTTCGTGGGCGTGCAGTTCCACCCCGAATTCAAATCCCGCCCCAACGGAGCACACCCGCTTTTCCGCGAATTTATCCGTCACGCGGTAAAGCGCATGGAAAGCAAATCTTAAAATATTTGGGAAATTTATGTTGAAGATCAATTCCAATTTTCTTAACTTAAAAGACAGTTATTTGTTCGCGACGGTGGGAAAAAAGACCGCCGCTTATAAAAAGGAACACCCCGAAAAGGACGTGATCCGTTTAAGCATCGGCGACGTAACGCTGCCGCTTGCCCCCGTCGTTGTAGAGGCGATGCACAAGGCGGTAGACGATATGTCCCGCCGCGAAACGTTTAAGGGGTACGGACCCGATCAGTACTGTTACGGGTACGAATCGCTCATCCGCTCCATTTTGGGCAGTTATGCTCGCAAAGGGGTTCAGTTGCAGCCTTCCGAAGTATTCGTTTCCGACGGCGCCAAGTCCGACTGCGGAAACATTTTAAATATCTTTTCGGGGGAGAACACGGTGCTCGTGCCCGATCCCGTATATCCCGTTTACGTCGATACCAACGTGATGGACGGCAGAAACATCGTTTATATGAATGCGAATGCCGAAAACGGCTTTTTGCCCATGCCCGACGAGGGGGTAAACGCCGACATCATATATTTGTGTTCCCCCAACAATCCCACGGGCGCGGCGTACTCGCGCGAGCAGCTGAAAGTTTGGGTGGATTATGCTTTAAAGCGCAACGCCGTGATCTTATACGACGCGGCGTACGAATATTTCGTTACCGATAAGTCGCTTGCGCGCAGCATTTACGAGGTAGAGGGCGCGCAGCAGTGCGCTATCGAAATTTGTTCTTATTCCAAAACGGCGGGCTTTACGGGGGTGCGCTGCGGGTATACCGTCGTGCCGCAGGCGCTCGTGCGGGAAGGCGTTTCGCTGAACAAGCTTTGGGCGCGCAGGCAGTCTACCAAGTTTAACGGCGTTTCGTACGTAACGCAGATGGGCGCGGCTGCCGTATTTACCGAAGAGGGCGAACGGCAGATTTCGGAAAATTTAAACTATTACCGCAAGAATGCGCAAACGATCGCGCAGTGTCTTGACGAGCTGGACATTTGGTACACTGGCGGTAAAAATTCCCCTTATATATGGCTGAAATGTCCGAACGGCATGGAGAGCTGGGCGTTTTTCGATTACTTGCTCGAAAACGCGAACGTCGTCGGTACGCCGGGAAGCGGCTTCGGCAAAAACGGAGAAGGGTATTTCCGCTTAACGGCATTCGGCAGCGCGGAATCCACGCGCGAGGCTTGCCGCCGCATAAAAGCGTTATTGGAGAAGAAATGACAGTGAACGGAAAAAGAGAAGCGGGCGTTTTGTGCCATATCGCATCCCTTCCGAGCGAGTACGGCATCGGATCTTTGGGAAAAGAGGCTTACCGCTTTGTCGCGCGGCTGCACCGCGCGGGCATAAAAAAGTGGCAGGTGCTGCCTCTTGTGCAAACGGGCTACGGCGATTCGCCGTACAGTTCGGTTTCGTGCGATTCGGGCAATCCCTATTTTATCGATCTTGCCCGTTTGAAAAAAGAGAAACTTTTAACGGGCGCGGAACTGAAAAGCGCCCGCGTCGAAGGGGATAAAATCGATTACGGCGCGCTGTTTCAAAACCGGTATCCCTTGCTGAGAAAGGCTTTTTCCCGCTTTAATCTCGATCAAAAAGAATTTTGCGCGTTTGTTAAAAGCGGTATTGCCGAAGATTACGCGCTGTTTATGACGGCGAAAACGGTGTTCGACGGGCTTGCCTTTTGCGAATGGGAAGAGGGGGTCAAATTCCGCGACGCGCAGGCGATTGAAGCGCTACGTACCGATTATCACGAAGAATATCTGTTTTGGCAGTTTTTGCAGTATCAGTTCCGCAGGCAATGGAAAGAATTAAAGGCGTATGCGAACGGATGCGGCATTCAGATCGTCGGCGATATTCCGCTGTACGTCGCGTGCGACAGCGCGGACGTATGGGCGCATCCCGAGCTGTTCAAATTAGACAAGCAGTTAAAGCCCACAAAGGTTGCGGGCGTTCCGCCCGATTATTTCAGCGAGACGGGGCAGCTATGGGGGAATCCCGTATACGACTGGACGATGCAGAAAAAAGACGGGTATGCCTGGTGGAATAATCGCTTGCGTTCTGCGCTCGAAACATACGATATCGTGCGCATCGACCATTTCCGCGGGTTCGACCGCTATTACGAAATTCCCGCAGGTGCGGAAAACGCCGTGGGCGGGCAATGGCGGGAAGGTCCTAAGGCGGAACTGTTCGCCTCGCTCGATAAAGATGCGCGCGCGCGCATTATCGCAGAGGACTTGGGAACAATCGACGACGGCGTGCGCAAACTGCTTGCCGATACCGCTTTTCCCGGCATGAAGGTGTTGCTGTTCGCATTCGACGGCAATCCCGATAACGAATATCTTCCCGCGCAAATTACCGAAAACGCCGTTTGCTATACGGGTACGCACGATAACGATACTGTGGTAGGATACGTGAGATCTCTTTCGGAAGAAGGGTATATTTTGTTCCGTTCGCGGGTTGCGGCGGAACTCGCGCGCGAAGAGCTTGCGCTTCCGCTCGGCGAAGGGGAAACAGGATTTGCAGGCGCGTTTGTCGCTATGGCGCTGAACAGCAAAGCGCGGCTTGCAATGCTTCCCGTACAGGATATTTTGGGGCTGGGGAACGAGGCGCGCATGAATATGCCGGGAAGCGAAGGGGCTAATTGGCAATTCCGCTTGAAAAAGCTACCCAAGGGCGCTTTGAAAGGGTTGAAAAAAGCGATCGCAAAATTCGGGAGGTAAAAAACATGGCAGAAGAACAGCAAGAAAAGAAAAAGAAAGAAGGGCACGTAAGAAAGTTTTTTCGCGAATTTAAAGAGTTTTTAAGCAGGGGAAACATTCTCGATATGGCGGTGGGCGTGATCATCGGTTCGGCGTTCGGGAAAATCGTAACCAGCCTTACGAACGATATTTTAATGCCGCTCATTACCCTTGCTATGGGCAAAAACAGCATTGCGGAACTGTGCGTCGTGCTGCGCGCGGAAGAGGTAAACGCGGCGGGCGAGGTGGTGCGCAAAGCGCTTACTTGGAATTGGGGCAACTTTTTACAGACGATCATCGATTTTATATTGATCGCGTTTGTGGTATTTTTGATTTTAAAGGTAATGATCGGGCTGCACAAAGCGAGCAAACGGGTCGCGGAAGAAGCGCGGGAATTTGCCGATAAGGTAAAAGATAAGCAGGACGAAGAAGAAAAAGAAGCGGAAAACGCCGCTCTCGAAGCGCAGGGCGAAGCGGAAGTGAATCGTACGGAATCTTCGCAAACGCAAACAAAAAAAGAATAAACAAAATACCCGCAAAACGGTGTATAACATAGGGATTAAAGCGAGGGCGGTGTTATCGTCCTTGCTTTTTTATTACGTTTATGCTATAATGAAATTACGATAAACAGTAATTTAGCGGAGATTTTAATATGCTTACAACAGAGCCAACTATTGAAATGATTC